>UQZL01000021.1 GCA_900545605.1 uncultured Collinsella sp. | reverse complement strand
CGACCGGTGCCGCCGTGGGCCTAGGCGCCGCAGCCGGCATCGCCTCCAACATGGCGAGCACCCGCGCCCCGCAGCGCCCGCTCGCCCAGCTCGTCGACGTCGTGAGCGGCGAGAGCCACAGCATCACTTCCGCGCAGGTGACCATCGGTCGCGAGCGTTCGGTTTCGGACATCGCCCTGCGCGACCCCAACGTGTCGCGTCGTCACGCCCAACTCACCTTTACCGGTTCGGACTGGTCGATCGAGGACCTCAATTCCACCAACGGCACGCTCGTCAACAACCGCCGCATCACGCGCTGCCCGCTGCGCAACGGCGACCTGCTGACGTTTGGCCTGAGCACCTTTGAATTTAGGGGATAGTCGCTTATGAACATCGATATCGTCCTTTTTGCAGGCCGCATCGTCCTGGTCGCCCTGCTCTACATCTTCCTGTTCGCCGTCATGAAAACCGGCGTGGGACTCGTACGCGGCCAGCGCCGCGACTCCGCTATCTGGACGATCGATGTGGACAAGGGTCCGCGCGGCATCCGTGGCATCCATGTAGACATGCTCGGCCCCGTCATCGTGGGCCGCTCGCCGTCCTCGGACATCTGCATCAACGAACCGTTTGTCTCGGCCTCGCACGCACGCTTTTCGCTGCAGGGCCCGGCACTCATCATCGAAGACCTCAACTCGCTGAACGGCACGCTCGTTAACGGGCGTCAGCTGGTGGAGCCCGCAACGCTGCGCGAGGGTGATGAGGTCCAGATTGGCGACGTGGTCATGAAGGTGAACCGTCGATGATCGACGAGGAGAACAAGTCCGCAACCATGCCCGAGACGCCGACTGCCCCCGCAGCTGCGCCGGCTCATGCCGCTCCGGCGCGCCCTGCGACCGTGGAGCCCGAGGACACCGTGTTCTCCCTGCCTCTTTCGCATGTAACTCAAGAATATCCGGCACTCGTCGATGACGAGGACGCCGACACCGAGCAGCTCGATGCCCCCATCGGCGCGCACGCTGCCGAGCAGTCCGCGGAACCGGAGGCAACGCCCGCACCGGCTCACTTTGCCGAGCCCGTCGCCGAGGCGATTAACGAGAGCGCTGCCGTGTTTGCAGCCCCCGAGCCTGCCGCGCCGGTATTCCCCGTCGCCCCGGCAAGCGAGGCGGCACCCGCATCCGCAACGCCTGCCGAAGTCGAGCAGCCCGTTGCCGCGCCCGCCACAGCTCCCGAGCCCTCCGCTCAACCCCAGAGCACGCCCGCGCCGTCGCACTTTGCGACGCCCGAGCCGACGGCTGTCGAGCCGCAGCAGGACGGCAATCCCGCCGACCGCGTAACCGAAGATCTCAACCTTCCGGACGTCTCCGACGTCGAGTCGGGCAACGATGCTGACACCGTCTCCCCCGGCGACACCGCCGAGATCGATGTCGCGGCCGTGGAGGCAAAGCTCAAAGATCCCGGCTCGACCATGAGCTTTGAGCCGCTGACCGACGAGCGCATCGAGACCGACTCGACCTACGACGCCGGCACCACCACGCAGCTTATGTGGGGCGCCCGCTCCGACGTCGGATGCGTACGCCCGCACAATGAGGACTCCTATCTGGTGCAGTCGCCGCTCTTTTGCGTGTGCGACGGCATGGGAGGACACGCCGCCGGCGAGGTGGCATCCTCCATCGCCGTCGAGACCATCGCCAAGACGGCGCCGCAGTCCGCCGACGCCGCGCGCCTGGCCGCAGCCGTTGAGGCCGCCAACGCCGCCGTGATCGAGGCCGCCCTCAACGGCCTGGGCAAACCCGGCATGGGGTGCACGGCCACCTGTGCCTACATCGAAAACGACACGCTCGCCATCGCCCACGTGGGCGACTCGCGCGCCTACCTGCTCCACGAGGGTACGCTCATCCGCGTGACCCGCGACCACTCCTACGTGGAGGAGCTCGTGGATGCCGGCGAGATTACGGCCGACGAGGCCCGCGTCCACCCCAACCGCTCGGTCATCACCCGCGCGCTGGGCTCGGATCCCGCCATGTATGCCGACCACTTTACCCTGCACATCGAGGAAGGCGACCGCCTGATTCTGTGCTCCGACGGTCTTTCGAGCATGATTCCCGATAGCGATATCGAGAACATCGCCACGCAGTCTTCGAGCGCACAGATCTGTGTCGACAACTTGGTGGACGCGGCGCTCGCCGCCGGCGGCCACGACAACGTGACCGTGGTGGTCGTCGATCTGGTCGACGACGGCGTCATGCGCGAGGCAAAACGCGTCCGACGCCGCAATGTCACCATCGCCTCCATCTTGGCCCTTGTCTTTGTGCTGGTAGCAGGCATCTGGGCATACACGGGCGTCACCGGCTCCTATTACTTGGGAACCTACCACGGCAATGTCGCCGTCTGGCGCGGCCTACCCGGCAAGACGCTCGGGGTCGAGCTCCACTGGCTCGAGAGCGAAACCAGCATCAAGCTGTCCGACCTGCCCGAAGACACGCAAAACCGCCTGAAGGCAGGCATTCCACAAACGAGCGTCGACGATGCGCAGGACACCATTTCCAAGTACCGCCATCAGATTGACGAGGAGCAGACCCGTCAGGTGATTGACGCGCAAACGATTCGCGACAACACCGATCAGGAATCCACATCCGAGTCAGATTCCGAGAAAACCGCCGAACAGTCAGCCGAGGCCGAAGCCTCCGATAAGAATTAGAAAGGGAGTGCCGCTTATGAGTCGCCGCAACACCGAACTGCTCTTGCTCATCGCCTCGGCGTTCCCCGTCATCCTGCTCTATGCGATGTACGTGCTCACCGCGGGTGCCACGGTTTCCTTTGAGACGCTCGCCGTGCCGATCGGCCTGTTCGCCGCCTTCGCCGCGGCGCATATCGCCGTGCGCATCCTGGCGCCCGGCGCCGACCCCGCCATCCTGCCCATCGTCTTTGTGCTCTCGGGCATCGGCATCACATTCGTGACGCGCCTGGCCCCCGACCTCGCCATCTCGCAGCTCATCATCTTGTTTGTCTCGGTGGCGCTCATGGTGGGAACGCTCGCACTGGTTAAGAACCTCGACGTGGTCATGCGCTACAAGTACACCTTTGGCATTATCGGCATCATCCTGCTGATGCTGCCGATCTTTATCGGCACCACGATCTCGGGCTCCAAGCTGTGGATTCGCATCGCGGGCTTCACCATCCAGCCTGGCGAGTTCGCCAAGGTCTTCATCGTCTTGTTCCTGGCAGGCTATCTGGCCGAGAACCGCGAGCTGCTCTCCATCTCCAACCGCAAGATCCTGGGCCTCAAGATTCCGCGCTTCCGCCTGCTGCTGCCGCTGTTTGCCGTGTGGGGCGTGTGCCTGCTCATCGTCGTCTTCGAACGCGACCTGGGCTCGGCCGTCCTGTTCTACACCATCTTTTTGCTGATGCTCTATGTTGCCACGGGACGTTTTTCGTACGTCATCATCGGCCTTGCGCTGCTGGCCGTTGGAGCCGTGGGCGCCTACAAGTTCCTGTCGCACGTGCAGGTGCGCTTTCAGGTCTGGGTCGATCCGTTTAAGGACGCCCAGGGCCAGGGCTACCAGATCGTACAGTCACTTTACTCGCTGGCTGACGGTGGCCTGGTTGGCGTCGGCATCGGCAACGGCATGGCAAACAACATCCCCGTCGTCGAGTCCGACTTTATCTTCTCGGCCATCGGCGAGGAAATGGGCCTTTTGGGCGGCGGCGCCGTGCTCATCCTGTTTATGCTTTTTGCCGTGCGTGGCCTCACCACGGCCGCCCGCGCCAAGTCCGACCTTGCCGCCTTTAGCGCGACCGGCCTTACGGCGGCCATCAGCTTCCAGGCATTCTTAATCGTTGGCGGCGTAACCCGCCTGATCCCGCTGACTGGCGTCACCCTGCCCTTTATGAGCCAGGGCGGCTCCTCGCTGCTGGCGAGCTTTATCATCGTCGCGCTACTGCTGCGCGCCGGCGACGAGGCAACCGGACGCGAAGCCGAGCTCACCGGCACCGGCACCATGGCCGCCATCACCGATGACCAGGTCGCATCCGCCGTCGCCCCGACCGGTACGCGTTTTGCCAGCGCACCTTCCTACAGCCACGGCAACCACTCCGCGGGCTCTCGCATGCGTCGTCGCCTGCTCGACACGCCAGAGTCCGGCGTGCTCGGCCGCGTGGCACTTGCCAACCGTCTGACTCGTGCCGTGTTTGCTTTCACGGCGCTGTTCGCCATCCTTATCGGCAACCTCACCTATGTCCAGGTCATCAAGGCGAAGGACTATCAGGACATGCCGACCAACAACCACACCATCGCCCGCTCCAAGTACATCCAGCGTGGCTCCATCATCACGTCCGACGGCGTGACGCTAGCCGAGTCGTTGCAGCAGGAGGACGGCACCTACGCCCGTTCCTACCCCAACGGCAACATGGCCGCGCACGTGGTGGGCTACGTGAGCCAGCAATACGGCACCGCCGGCATCGAGAGCGTCATGAACGATACGCTCACCGGCTCCAAGGATTACTCCAGCTGGAACAACGCCATCGCGTCGCTCGCGGGGCAGACCCAGCCGGGCAATACCGCCAAGCTCACCATCGACTCGCGCATCCAGACGGCTGCCGAGCAGGCGCTCAAGGGCTTTAAGGGCGCTGTGGTGGTCATGGATCCGCGCACCGGTGCGGTCCTTGCGTGCGCGAGCTCGCCCACCTACGACAACACCAACATCGATGCGCTGCTCCAGTCGGGCGGCGGCGAGGACGGCTCCATGTACGACCGCGCCATGGACGCGCTCTACACCCCGGGCTCGACCTTTAAGGTCGTCACACTCTCCGCGGCGCTCGAGACCGGCACCGCCAGCCTTACCAGCACGTACCAGGCGCCCGGCTCCATGGATATTGGCAACGCGCCGGTCACCAACGATGCCAACGAGAGCTACGGCACCATCAGCCTGCAGCAGGCCTTCGCCGTGTCGTCCAACGTCGTCTTTGGCCAGGTGGCAAACGAGGTCGGCGCCAGCTCGCTCGTCCAGTTTGCCAACGCCTTTGGCTACGGTCAAAAGCTCGGCCAGGATCTGACCACCACGGCTTCCATCATGGCCGACCCGTCGCTTATGACCGAATGGGAGACCGCTTGGGCAGGCGCCGGACAGCCCGTCGGCATGGACCACACGCCTGGCCCGCAGACCACCGTTATGCAGAATTGCGTGATCGCTGCGGCTATCGCCAACAGCGGCGTGGTCATGGACCCGTTCTTTGTGTCCCAGATACTCGCCCCGGACGGAACCGTGGTTAAGACCACGCAATCCCGCTCGCTGGGCCAGGCTGTCAGCTCTGCCACGGCCGACCAGGTCAAGCAGGCCATGCTCGCCGTCGTCCAGTCCGGTACCGGCACCGATGCCCAGATTCCGGGCGTCAAGGTTGCCGGCAAGACCGGTTCGGCCGAGACCGGCGGCACCAACGTCAACTCTATGTTTGTTGGCTTTGCACCTTACGATTCACCCACGGTTGCCATCTCGGTGGCCCTGGAGGATTACGACAAACACGACGTCGAGGCGGCCAAGATCGCCGGCATCGTCCTGACCGCGGCGCTCGCCGCACAGGGAGCGTGATGCCCGTGATCAAAGCGGATACTTGGGACGCGCCGCGGCCGATGAGCTAGCGACAACGCGCCACACGGCCCCAGCGGCCATACATTTGGTACTACACACATCGTTGAGCGAATAGTTATGTTAGGAGCAGGAATGGAACAGAGGGTCCTCGGGGGAAGATACCTCCTCAAGGATAAGGTGGGAACGGGCGGTATGGCGACCGTCTTCCGTGCACAGGATCAGGTCCTCGACCGCACGGTTGCCGTCAAGATCATGCTGCCGCAGTATGCCGGCGACGCCACCTTCGCCGCCCGCTTTAAGCAGGAGGCCCAGGCAGCGGCCGGCCTGTCCTCCCCCTATATCGTGGGCGTCTACGACTGGGGCAAGGATGGCGACACCTATTACATCGTCATGGAGTACCTGCGCGGTACCGACCTTAAGAGCGGCATCAAGAGCCACGGCGCCCTCGATCCCAAGAAGGTCGCGCAGATCGGCTCGCAGATCAGCTCCGCGCTTTCGGTCGCACACAAGCACGAGATTATCCACCGCGACATTAAGCCGCAAAACATCATGGTGCTGCCCGACGGCAATATCAAGGTCATGGATTTTGGCATCGCACGCGCCAAGAACAGCCACCTCACGCAGGATAACAACGTGCTGGGCACCGCCCACTATGTAAGCCCCGAACAGACCCGCGGCCAGGACCTCGGCCCCACCTCGGATATCTACTCGCTGGGTGTCGTCATGTACGAGTGCGCCACCGGCCGCGTACCCTTTGACGGCGACGACGCCATCTCGGTCGCACTCAAGCAGGTCAACGAGTTGCCTATTCCGCCGAGCCAGATCAACTCCGGTGTCGACGCCGACCTTGAGCGCATCATCCTCAAGTGCATGGAGAAGGACCCGGCAAACCGCTTCCAGACCGCCGACGAGCTGCGTCAGGTGCTCAACAGCTACCTGTCGGGCCGTGCCGTCAACGTCTCGGAGCCCACGCGCATCATCGGCGCCCCCGGTGAGCTGGGCGCTACCAAGACCCGTGAGCTGTCTGACTCCACGCGCGCTATGGTTCGCCCCGTATCGGGCGTAAGCGGACAGACCAACCCCCGCAGCGCCGTCTCGGGTTCCACCGGTTCCTACGAGGTCGATCAGCCCAAGTCCAACAAGAACAAGATTATCGCCGCCGTAGTCGCCGCAATCGCCGTGGTTGGCGTTGTGGTGGCCTTCGCCACCGGGCTCTTTGGGGGCGAGCAGGTTACGGTGCCCGATGTGCTTAACAAGGACCAGCAGACCGCTATCGAGCTGATCAAGGAGGCCGGCCTTGAGGTCGGAACTGTCGACCAGAGCTATAACGACGATGTCGACGAGGGCAAGGTTGCCGAGCAGACCCCCAACGGCAACACTAAGAAGCCCAAGGGCTCCAAGGTGAACCTGGTGATCTCCAAGGGCCCCAAGCCCTCCGAGAAAGTTGAGGTTCCGCAGCTCGTCGGCCTGACCAAGGACCAGGCCGAGGCCGCGCTGGCAAGCGTGGGCCTGAAGGGCAACGCAACCGAGGAGGCCAACGAGGCCGACGAAGGCCAGGTCTTTGAGCAGGGCACTGATGCCGGCAAGGAAGTCGAGAAGGGCACGACCATCTCGTATAAGGTCTCCAGCGGTCCTGACACCACCTCCGTCCCCGATCTGACCGACATGACCGAGGCCCAGGCACGCAACGCTCTCGACATGGCTGGCTTTGGCGTCGACGTGAGCTACCAGGAAAACGACTCGGTTACCGAGGGCACCGTAATTAGCTGGAACCCTAGCGGCAAGCAGAAGCCCGGTGCCACGATCACCGTCGTCATCGCCAAGAAGTCCGGCAAGGCCAGCGTCCCGGGTAACCTGTACGGCAAGAGCATCTCCGCCGCCGTCACCGCGCTCAACAACGCCGGTTTCTACAACATCGCATTCTGCGATCAGAACGGCAACCCCGTGAGCGGCAACGAAAACGCCACCGTTACGGGCGTCTCCCCCACCGGCAAGCAGTCCACCGACAGCACGATCACGCTGACGGTTTCGCTTTCTGGCTCTGCCTCGGGTGACGATTCCGACACGACGACTAACTAGTCGACAACCCATCACCTGCAGCGGCTATGGCCGCAAACATATTCGCTCAACGGCGCCCGCTTGCTCCCCAGCAAGCGGGCGCGTTATTTATCGACAGGCCAGGGCTCCATAGCAACGCAAAGAGGCCCGCAAAAGCGAGCCTCTCAGGTAACAACAGATATGTGATGCAGTAATTACTAGCCGCAGAACTTCACCATGGTCTCGACCATGGACTCTTGCCTATAGACAAATTGTCCAGAAGCAAGGAGATGAAAGAGTAAGGACAACGCCCTCTAAAAGAAGGCCGTATATGAAGATTGCATATCCCTTTTGCCTTCATATACTCAAGAAGCACCCCTCGAAGCGCTCCTGAGAGGCCCCCTTGGATGCAACCCAGGGGATCCAGATTCTGGTAGACATCGGCACAGCAAAATCCTGCCGCGCAGGCACGAACGGACATCTTGACTCCCAACGCAATGCGGGGCGCCCCAAGACACCCCGCCACGACAAAAAACTAGTTCTCGTAGACCAGCGGGTGGCCCCAACTGCCCTCGATCTTGCAGGTCTGCGCTGCAAAACCGGCAGCGAAGTCCAAGCTCTCGCGAATTGCGGCCTCGCCGCACTCGCCGGCCTTCTTCTTGGAAAGATAGGTGACCAAAAACGCCGTCAGCAGTGAATCGCCGGCCGCCATAGCGTCTTTGAGCTCCTCGGGCGCCACGGGCTTGATGCCCTGCTCGTAGAAGTTTTCGCCGTCATAGGCGACGGAGCCCTTGCTCCCGCGCGACGCGCATACGATTTGAGGGCCAAGGGCCTTCACCCACTCGAGCTTCGCCTTGATATCCTCCAGGGAAGCGTCGCCCATGGACATAAAGGCGTACGTCACAAATGGCGCAATCTGCTCGAAGTACTCGTCGGTGGAGTCATCGGAGAAGTCGAAGCTGATAGGCACGCCGGCAGCCTTGATCTTGGGGAGCTCGCGCTCGGTGAAGCAGTAGTTGCCGCTGTGCACCAAATCGAAGCCGCTGACGTACTCGGCGGCGAAGCGGTCTATCACGTAGCGCATGTCGCCACGTATGCCGCCTTCATTGGAGCCCAGGAAGATACGGTCCCCGGTCTCGTCAACGGTCACGCGAGCGGCGCCGTTGACGCCCAGGACCTGCTGGCAGCGAAGAAGCTCGACGCCCTCGTCCTCGAGCGATGCTATAACGTGCTCGGCCTCCTCATCTGATCCGAAGATTCCCATGTAGGCGCTGCGATCGACGCCGAGCTTCTTGGCGAAGACGGCGAAGTTAACTGCATTGCCGCCGGGATACATGGTCTTGATGTGCTCGTACTTATCGACAACGTTGTCTCCAAAGCCAAGCACGCTTATAGGATAGGCTGCCATGGTTATCTCCATTCAGGTAAACCGCCGTGGTTACGGCGAGCAGACGGGGCGCGAGGGATTCGCACGTCTCAACGCGCCTCGCGCCCCGTTTTAAAATCGCTAGTACTTCTCGATGCCCATGTAACGACGCACGTCCGGGTGATGGTCGAACACCTTGCCGCGAGCGGAGCGCAGCTCACAGTTCATCGCGTAGAACAGGATTGGATCAAGGAACGCGCGAACGCTCGCCGGTACTTGGTCCATGCCGTACTCCATGGCGTCGAGCACCATAAGAGTGTCGGTATGGGTCTCGAGGAATGCGAGGGCGCGCTCATCCATGGCTCGGCACTCACTAGAAGACATCTGCAGGAAGTAGAAGACTCCGGGCTCGGTCACCTCGAAGGGGCCGTGGAAGTACTCGCCGGAGTGGATATAGGCGCAGCTCTGCCACTGCATCTCCATAAGCGAGCAGATAGCGAAGCCATAGGCCTGGCTAAACACGGGACCGGACCCCAAGATATACAGGAACTTGTGGTCCTGGCACAGGGCGGCAAAACGGTCGCAGAGTTCGGCGTTGACCTTCTCGCGAGCTGCAGGCAGGATCTGGTCCATCTTGGCGATGCCTTCGTACATGTCGGCAAGGTCGGCATAACCTTCCTGCTGATCCAGGAGCTCGGAAGCGAGAGCCAAAGAGATGCCGGCGGGCACCTCCGCCTGCGGAACTCCCTCGCCCCACGGATATACCCAGCACGTCCACTCACCGTTATCGATGCCGGAACCCGCGTTGTCCGTCTGCACGATAACGGTCGCGCCCGCCGCCTTGGCGATCGAGCACGCATCGATTACCTCGGGGGTGTTGCCGGAGTGGCTGCAAGCGATGACAAGGGACTTTTCGCCCAGGCGCTTGGGACGCATGATATCGAACTCGCGGGCGGTATACGCCTCGCTGGCAAACGTAGTCGCCTCGCGCTTGAGCAGCTCGTGGGCGGGCAGCAGGTCGATGAGGGAGCCGCCGCAGGCAACCCAGAAGACGCTATCGAAACCGCCCTTTTCAGCGATTGCGTCGGCGATAAGATCATGTGCGTTCATTGTTATTCTTCCTTTCGATACGGCGGACGAATCCGCCAACGTTTACTGCGAGTCTTCTCGTCAAGCGTGTTGACTTCCCCACGCGAATGGGAGCTACGCGCTAGTCGACAAAATACCTCTCGAAGGCGTCCATGTTGTGCCGGTCCGCTGCTGCGGGATCATCGAAATACCTTCCATCGGTGATCTCCTGACCAAGATAGCCCTCGAACCCATGCGCGTTGAGGACGCGTACGAAATCGTCCATACTGTGCTTTCCATCGCCCCAAACCAGATGGCCATATGGGTCGCCATCAATGAAGCGCATGTTCCTTATGGCACCATCGCCAAACTCAGCAAACCACTCTTCAAGGCTCTCGCCGGCGACTCCCATAGCGGTAGTGTCCACCATTGGAGTAAGGTGCGGGCTGGCTACTTGGTCAAGCATGCGCCTGGCGTCCGCGAGTGTAACCACCAAGTTGCTCTCTTCCGGCCTCAGGCTCTCCATGCAGAGGGTCACGCCGTGCTCGCCGGCATAGTCCGCAAGAATCGCCAAGTGCTCGGCAGAGCGCTTCCAAGCCTCCTCGCGGTCCTCGTCCCAATCGCCCCAACCGGAGTTGATGGACATATACGGGGCGCCGAGCACCTCGGCGAGCTCGATGCCGTGCTTAAAGTAAGCGAGGCTCCGCTGCGCGTGGAGGGGCTTTCTGGCAGCGTACTGCCACGGATACACCACGTTCTCCGGACACAGGGAGCTCACGGAGAGTCCGCGGGACTCGATCTTGCGGCGAAGCTCGTCGGCCTCGAAATACCCCGTGTGGTCCAGCGTCACGTGCGGCTCGGCCGCCCAAAGCTCGATGGTTTTGAAGCCAAGGCGCTGCTGAGCATCAAGGAAGTAATCGAGCGACCACATGATGTAGTGAATGTTCATGCCGGCGACCTGCTCGCGACGCAGACGGGGTGTGGAAGCGCTTAAATCCATGCTGGGCACCTCCTACATCGGCAGTAGGCCGGAGATCACAGTCGCGACCAATCCGAACAGAACCATGAAGATAAAGAACTTCCAGATGGTCTTCCACCATTGCCCGAAGGAGATCTTCGCCACGGCAAGACCCGCGACGGTCATGCCCGCAACGGGGCTGATGGTGTTGACGGTCTGGTTCGCGAACTGCAGAGCGGTGACGGCAGCCCCGGGATTGAGGCCCATAAGCTCGGTCAGCGGGCCCATGACGGGCATGGTGAGTGCAGCGAGGCCGGAGCTGGAAGGAACCAGCAGCGAAAGCAGGCCGAGGACGATGTACATGAAGGTGGTATAGATGAAGGACGGAGCGCCCGCAAGGAGTCCGACGAGCCAGTTAAGAATAGAGTCGATGATCATTCCGCCCTCTGCGACGACCAGGATGCCGCGGGCGATGCCGATGATGCAGGCTGCGTAGGCGAAGTCGGCGATTCCGCGGACGAACTCCTCCGCAATGGTCTTCTCGTCCAGGCCGCCGAGTATGCCGGCAAGAAGGCCCATGGCCAGGAACACCATGGAGATCTCGTCCATATACCAGCCCTGGGCAACGAGGCCCCACACGATAACGCCCATACCGACCGCGAAATCAATGAGGACGAGCTTGTGGCGAAGCGTGAACTCCTCTTCGATAGAGGCATCGGTGACAGAGAACTCGATGCGCTTCTGCTTATCGTCCTCATAGGTGATGGAGGACTTGGGATCGAGCTTGACGCGGCGCGCGTAGCGCATGGCCCAGAAAATGCCCGCGGCGGTGAAGATGACCCACAGGATGGCGCGGAGCCAAAGCTGGGGATTTCCCTCGATGCCGATAACGCCCTGGGCGATCAGCACGTTGAAAGGATCAATAGTGGATGCGCAGTAACCAAGGTTGGGGCCGAGGAAGCAGATGATGAACGCGGTCATGGAGTCATACCCGATGCTCAGCATGATGGGGATGAAGATCGCGTAGAACGGCAGCGCCTCCTCGGACATGCCGAACGTGGTGCCGCAGATCGAGAGCAGGATCATGGAGATGGGGATGATCAAGATGTCCTTGTTCTTCAGCTTCTTGATCACGCGGCTCATGCCGGCGTTTAGGGCGTTGGTCTTGGTGACGATGGCGAACGATCCGCCGATCAGCAGGACGAACGCGACGACATCGGCCGCAGCCTGAATGCCCTTGGCGGGAGCCTGCAGGACGGCATCGATGCCCTGTCGCAGATCGACGGTCTCCCCCGTCTCCGAATCGGTGTAGACCTTGTCGACCTCTTGGTACGTTCCGGCTACGGCGACTTCTCGCTCGCCCGCGGCCGTCTGAATGGTCTGGCGGTCGAACTGACCCGATGGGACGATCCATGTGAGCACCGCGAAGAACACGATCAGCATGAACGCGATGGTGTACACATGGGGAAGCTGGAGATGGAATCTGCGCTTGGGCTTCTCCTGTTTGGCATCCGGCATTCTTAACCTCCTGCCAGAGCAACGATGCTTGCCAAAAATCCTTCACGTATAGGCAAACATCTTAGGTTGTTCTATGTATAACCTGCATGAAGGCGTCGGTCAAGAAACATATTAGGTTGTTCTATAAGTGGTAACTTTTACGCGCTAAACGGACCTGCCGCGGCAATACGAGAACAGCGCTGTGTGAGACAGAGCCGCTAGATATCGAAGCTGTAGCGCGAACCCACGTAGTACTGTCTGCCATAGCAGAAGCGCTCTCCGTTGGAATCGAGAAAGCCCGCGTTCATGAAGAACAGCGGCTCCCCTACTGGGACCTTGAGCTCGCGGGCGGCATCAATTCCCGCACGGGCGATCTCCAGCCTGCAGGGATCGGACGAGCAGGGATACCTACCCGTACGCTCCCCCACGGCCTCGAATATCGAACAATTGGAGAGACCGATATCTTTGAGAAATTCGAATCCATCGACAGGATAGTAGTTGTTCTCGAACAGGACCGGCACGCCGTCTGCGGTACGCACGCGTGAGACCAAGATGAGGTCAGAGCCTTCATCCAAGCCAAAGAAAGAAGCGAGGTCGCGATCGGCGGCAACGGTCTTGCGGGCAACGACGCGAGCGCCCGCCTTCATGCCGTTTTCAGCGCATGCTTGGGTAAAACTCTGAACATCGTCCTTCTGATGCACCTTGCGAATTATCTTTGTCGCGGTCACAAACGTACCACGCCCCTGCCGCTTGGTGAGATACCCCTCGCCCACAAGCTCCTCTATTGCGCGGCGAACCGTGACCCTTCCCACGCCGTACATCTTAGAAAGCTCAAGTTCCGTTGGAATCTGCGAGTCAACGGGATATGTCCCCTGTTCGATATCGCTCTTAAGCAAATCGAGCACCTGTTGATACAGCGGGGCGGAAGAGCCCCCATCCAGATGCGCATCCACAAAAACTCTCCCTTTAAGGCGTTCGCGATCTCAACGACTCCATTCTACCGCACACGGAAAAATGAGGTTAAACACATAGGGGCCCTGCATGTTTGAGCGTATCGGGAATCTGGTCGCTGATTTCGTCCGCATTTGCTTGCGAAAAACCAAAACGCTCCTCGCGCTTGGCGAACACGGTGAGGCCCGCCGCCTTGCACGCAGCGATCGATGATGCTCGTGTGATGTTGGCTTCCTTCCTTTGCTTGCGAGGCGCGTCACTCGTCCTGCTGAGCCGCGGGCCCATCGTTCGGCGTGGCCTGCCTGCGCGGGGCATGCCGGGAATTGATGTAGTCGTATGCGTAGGCGATCTCCGTGACGGGGACCTCCACGTGGTAATGGGCGGAAATGTCAGAGAAGCTCGTGCGGAATGCCTCGACAAAATCGTTGTGTTCATTGGCGAAGCGCTGCTCGTCTGCGTAGTTCTCGATGGGGCTTCTGGTCACGAGGCGCTCCACGAGACAACACAGGTGCACGTAGAGCCCCATGCTCACACGAGCGCCAATCACGTCTCCGGTGAGCTGCTGGAGCCGCTCTGCGGCACTCTCGATTTCGCCGAAGAGCTTGTTGGGGTTAAGGATTGTGATGGACTCGACCACGTTCCTGAGGGTCATGTTCTTGACGAGATTCTGGTGGAACGTGCGCAAGCTGTCAGCGTCGAGCAAGCGTGCGAAGGCGCGGTCTATCTGGGCCGTTCCTTCGCCGGCGATGAGTTCCTCGAGCGAAATGAACGGGACTCCGTCGGCGTGCGGATTGTCCGTGCCGATGACCGAGCGCACGTTGTACTGGGAGAAGGCGGCATCCTCAGATCCGTTATTGGCGAGCTGCCGCCAGTCAACGGCGACAAGCCGCGCGGGGGACTCGCCAGGCAGGCTCTGCGCCACGAGATCGCGGATCCGCGCAGCTGCGTCAAGTCCGCCTTCGGAGCAGAAGACAATCGCGTCCGGTCGGGCGTTGCGCGCCACGATGTGATAATTACAGGTGCAAGCTGCCGCAGCATCGTCGAGAACCTCTCGCACGGAGCGACCCGCGATAAGTCCGGCGCCAACCTCCACCGCAAGGCCGGTAGAGGCGTTGTTTATGATGCCGAGCGTCATGCCGGAGGTGGATTCCAGACTCTTATAAATATCCTGGAGCGATCCCATGTCCACGAGGATGACGACCTCGTCTGCGTAGGAGAAGCGGTCGATGATTTGCTGAAGAGGAACAGCGACGTCCGTAACCTTCTGGTCGTAGGGCATGTCGATGGCCTCGAAGACCCTCGTGTCAAGAATCCGATTGGCGGCGTCGGCGATGCTCGTGGCGGTCGAGTAGCCATGACTGAGGACGATACCGACGCTCCGACGACGCTTAGACGGGTCGAGTGCGAGTGCCGCATGCGCAAGGACGAGCAGACACGTGAGATCGTCGAGTGCGATGCCGAGCGTGGCCTTGAGTTCATCAGCGATGCAGGCGCAGACAGTAACGGCAAAGCGGTTGCGCTGGGCCACGACGCCGCGCATGCCGGAAAGCTCGCTTGCATGGGAGCTCTTCCAACGCGAGAGGCTTGCGGGCGGCCACAGCTGGAGGCAGATGCCCTGGGCGATTAGATGCGAGCTCTTTCGGGACAAATCGATCGAGTAGAGTTCGTTCACGGAAGTGACGACGCTGTCGGCGATCTGCTCGTATGCGTCGGACTTCGAGCGGCCCGGGTTTTGCCCGAACGCCAGGTAGTCCTCGAGGTCGCGGGCTCGCTCCACCAGCTGAGCGCTGCACGCGCCCCCATCAAGCGTGCCTTCGCGATAGCTCTCGTATGGCTCCAGCATGGCGTCGAGTACATGCCGTGCGCGGTCGTCCGCCTGGCTTTGGATGCTCCGGGTGGTGTCGATGAGCTGCATGTCGTTCTCGCTGCGCTCGAGTGCGGAGCCGGCAAGGATTGCGGAGGGAAGCTGGTAGGTGCGAATCTCCAGGCTGTCACCCTTCGTGTCTAGATAGGCCTCGGCGCAACAGTTGGTGATGCAGTCGCGCAGGCCGCGTACGTTCTCCTCGAAGTTGGTGCCGGCGAGGGCTCGGAAGGCTCCGCGACTTATGAGGATGTCGCGTCCTATGCGTCGGCCCTCCTCCTTGAGGAAGTGGAGAGTCAGTTCCTCACGCTCCTCCTGGGTGCGCTCGCGCAGAGACGGCACCTGGGCGGACATGGGGATGCGACGCGTGAGGCTGCGGCACTCGGTACTGTCTGCCTCGTTTGAGGTGGCAAAGATAAGGCGCACAGCAGGGGCTGGCACAATGGCGCCCGCCTGTGCGGAGGCCCACTCCAAGAGCGCGTCCTGGGCAGCGGGTGAGAGGGCGTCGACGTCCTTGAGATAAACGATGCCGCCGCTCGCCCGATCTGCAGGCCCGCCATCTGCGCACAGGTCGTGAGTGAGCGCGCGGGCATCGTCTGCGTAATGCGAGCAGTCGATGCTCACAAGCTTGGCTTCCTGCTGCAGGACGCCGACGTTCTTGCCGTATTCGAGGGCAAGTTCGGCGAGTAGACCCTTGCCGGTTCCCGAGGCGCCACAGAGCAGGATGGGCAGGCCAGCTGGCGGGTACTTGAGCGCGGCGCAGAGCTGGCTGATGCAGGGCGCAAGGCTCAGCTCGTGACCGATTGCGCGGTCGAAGTCGAGTCGCTCGCCGTTTCCGAGCGTGGCGAAGAGCTGCTCGACCGAAGGGTAGGTGCTACGCTCAATGCGAGACTGGAAGAAGCGTTCGAGGGAGCGGCGGTGGAAGTAGCACACCGGTCGTGCCCCTGCTTTCACCACGAGGCCAGCGCGCACGAGCTCGTTGAGATACTGACTTGCCAGGCTGCGCGAGATGGCGAGCGAGTCGGTTATAGATGCCGTGGTGAAGTGGTCGAGACGGTTCTGGATGCGCCCGCCCCGCGTGCTGCCAAGCTCGCGCGTGATGCGATCGAGGTAGGCAAGCAGGTCTTTCTGTGTCTCGGGGATGTTCATGCGGCTGGTCCTCCTTTCGTCCCACACCTTACGGGCGGGGTGGTGCTCGGGACGGGTTGGCGCCCGCGTTTTGTCACGGGCACGTGAACTTCGGCACTCCATGATACATCTGTAGTGGCATATGGCGACTTCTCGACACCTGCGCTCGACACAGCGAGCGGCAACAGCGCTGTCCGCCGAGCGCCTCACGGGCGTATCCCAACCGTAGGAGTGCGCTTTGCCACCTTTGACTGCCTCCCTGTCGGCAAGCGGCTCGCCGTTCGCTCCGTCTCTGACCACATCGCTCGAATCGACTCTGCCGCCGGCGCTGTGGTGGCCGTCGTGCCCGCAAAGGTCATCAAGCAGGCCGACGAGGTCACCGCGGGCAAGGTCTCCCTCGTCGACGCACTCAGGAATCTGTAGGCGAGGCCCCTAAGGCCGCCTCGCTGTCGGCAGCCCGGGGCCATGTGCCATCAGGGCACAGGACGAGTCCGGTCGCCGGAATGCGGCCGGACCCGTTGTTCGCGTGTTTTGCTGGGGGAGTCGCTGTGGCGACGAGGTTCACTGGCTTACTTTTCCTGTTCGCGCAGCCCCTTCGCCAAGGCTATGTTGGACAGTTTGAGTTCGCCATTCGTTACCGTAACAGCAAGCGAGTGGCCGAACTTCTCGCAGACGCGTGTCGTGAGTGCGGTACCGTCGAGGTAGAGGACGAGGATGTTGTCGTCAACGATGAGCTGCAGGTGGTAAGAACGCCCGGACTCGAGCCAGACTGGCCTCCAAAGCCCCTTATCCATTACGCGGAACCACTTGTAACAGGGGCTCTTGTCGAACGAGAGCCGATTCGCGTCGAGGTCGAAGCGGTATTCGTACGACTCGTCGGTCTCGAGATTCTTGTAGGCTCGAATTGAGAAGTCGCAAGCGTCCCTGAACGTCACGTCTGCCTCGAAGCAGAAGATCTCGCCTGCGTTTTCGGTGATTACGCACTCCGTTCGTTCGTGGTCTCCGCGAAGCTCGATATCCGGGACGGCATCAGGGCACTCGAACGCATCCTTTATGCTTTGGGGAGGGCGAACGCCGAGGGTGCCATTGGGGCGCTGGTACACCTCATGGGGCATAAACGAGCCACCCCAAAGCCAGTTGGCCCGGTCATCGTCGTTCTCGCGCGTGGGGACCCAGCCGGACAGAATCCTGCGCGATCCGTCGAAGGCGGTCCGTCCGGCGTAATACGCCCTCCCGTCGAAGGCGTCATCTCTCGGCTTCTCCCACGGACCGTAGAGATCGCGGCTCATGCGGTAGACGATCTTGTTCTCGTCGCTGTACTCAGAGTAGACCAGGTACCACCAATCGCCAATTTTAAAAATGTCTGGCATTTCGAACATGGTGTAGAGGCCGGGGGCCCAGAAGTCGCCCTTGAACTGCCAGTGCTCGAGGTCCTTCGACGTAAAGTGAACGAGCCTGCCAGTTTGGAGGGTTTTGGAGGGGTCGTCTCCCTTACGCGTGCCCAGTACGAGGAGGTATTCCTTCCGGTCGTCATCCCATATTACGAAAGGGTCGCGCCAGTTGCGCCCATCGTATCCTGGCTGAGGCGTGAGCTCTACTGCAACGCCCGTCTTTTTCCACGTCGCATAATCATCCGAGCAGGCCTTCGCCTGCATGAGCACCTGGGACGTTTTGCCTTCTCGCAGGTAGTTGCGGTTGAACCCGGTATAGAAAGCGCGTACCTCCCCTTTTGCCTCGTAAACGGTTCCGGCGTAGATGAACTGGTCTTGGTCGTCTTCTCCGCCGTGGGGGATCGCCGTTCCGTGTTCCTGGTACGTCACGAAGTCCTGGGTGGTCGCGAGCGACCACCCAAAGGGCTGTCCTTCGGCAAGCGGAGCGGGGTCGCGCGTGTCACGCTGGTGGTATAGATAGAACGTGCCGTCCTTGCCGAAGGGCATGACGTCTCCCACCCACACGTCCTTCGGTTGGTAGAACAGGTGCTGGTTATTGGTCGGGACTTTGCGCATGTCTCGTCCTCCTTACTGTCGCGTCTTTCCTATTCGTCTTCTTCGTCAACGTCCGGAGTAAGATCTCCGAGGTAGACGAGCTGCTCTTTGGCTTGGGTGACGACATGCCTCACCACATCGGGAGTAAGCTGTCCGGCGTGGAGCGAGAGCTCGAGGGCCACGGGAAGGTTTACGCCGGTCACTATGAACGCGCCTCGCGGAGCCGAGCAGGCTACGAGCTGGTTTACGCTGCCCTGAAGGATGTCGGTGAGAACGAGGGTCTCGTCATCTTCGGCGATGCCCTCGAATGCGCTGGCGAGCTTCTCCTCGAGCGGGGTTTCGTCTGTAAACGCGCAGACAACCCTGATGTCGTGCCCCGGTCCTATGATGGCCTTGAGCGTGTCTCCGAGTCCGGCTGCCAGGCCGTAGTGCGATGCAATGATGATGTGCCTCATAATGCGTCCTTTGTGGGTTGGTCTAGCCCTAGGCTAGGCAGCAAGAATGCCGAAAGCCGCGCACACCCACGAGATGATGAGGATGCCGAGGACAATCTTGTTGATGCTGACCTTGCGCTTGACGAGGGCGTAGACGATGGCTGTGGCTATTACGGGCAGCATGCCGACCATGATTTGGTCGAGGATGCCCGTCTGGACGTCGAGCGTGACGTCACCCATGGTGAACGTGAGACCACACGAGACCTTGATGACGGTGGGGATGAGCGCACCGACGACCATCATGCCAAGTGCCGACGTCGACTCGGTGAAAACGGACATCTTCTCGGCAAGGGTCGTGAAGAGCTTGTCGCCGAACTTATAGCCTATGCGCCAGTCAAAGAGCTTCCATACGAAGATGGCGATGGCGACGGCGAGCCAGAGAAGCACGCCGACGGGGTTTCCCGCCTGTCCCATGTAGGCGGCGATGGAGCCGAAGATGGTGGGAATGAGGATGGCGAAGATCGTATCGCCGACTCCTGAGAGGGAGCCCATGAGGCCAATCTTAAGGTCTTGGACCGCGTCGATGGCGTCATTGTGCCCCTTGTCCTCCAAGGCTAGGCCGGCGCCGAGGAGCAGGCCGCTTACCTGGGGAGTCGCATTGTAATAGCGATAGGTGCTCAGAAGTGACCTGCGGTAGCCCTCCTCGTCTCCTGCATAGATCTTGCGCAGGGCGGGTTCGGTTGCGAACATGACCGCCGGGGCACACTGGGACTCATAGTTATAGATGGACGCGCCGAGCATCCAGCGGCGGCCGCAACGGTCGAGATCGGAAACGGTGAGGACTGGCTGGTACGTTCCGTCTGCCAGGCGGGTTGGCGCTTCGTTTGCCTTGGTGGCGTTAACTTCGTTACTCATCTTCCAGACCTCCAGCGTCGAGGGCGTTTACGGACGGATTGCTGTGCGACTTGTAGTACTCGATGGCCGCGGCGGCACCGAGCAGGGCAATGGGGAGAATGCTTATCTGCAGGTAGGCGGCCAGAACGAAGCCAACGATGGCGTAGGCGATGAATTTCTTCATTGGCATGAAGGACAGAAGCATCGCAAGGCCGACGACGGGGAGGATACCGGCGGCGATGGAGAGGCCGGTCGTGAACCAGGAGGGCATGACGGAGAGGAAAGCGTTGACGGCATCGGCGCCAAAGAGCAGTACGGCAAACGTGGGGATGGCCGCCGTAAGGCCATAGAAGACCGGACCGAGGAAAAGTACGCTCTTCATCTGCGAGTACTTGCCCTCTTCGGCAAAGCGCTGCGAGGTACGCCCGAGGAAGCCGTTTGCCGTCTTGGCGATGACGTCGAGCTGAAGGCCGAGCATGCCGACTGCGATTCCGGCGGCAACGCCGACGCTCGCCTCCTGACCCGAGGTGATGGCAACGACGGCGCCAATGATGGCGGCAGTGGGATAGTCGGGGACGGAGGCTCCTCCCATGGCCGCCACGCCCAGGCTCATGAGTTGGACGATGGCGCCGACGGCGAGGCCGGTTACGGGGTCGCCGAGCGCAAGTCCGACGAACCATGCTGGCGTGACGGACATGTTCGTGAGAATTTGTCCCGCGTTCTTCTCGGCTCCGTAGATGAAGGCGATGAGTGTAACGACGGCTATCTGGATGATGGATGGTGTCATAAGTTCACTCCCTTGCTAAAGCGTGATGATGCTGGAGAGCTCTACGGGCTTGTCGGCCGGCACATAGCGAACGGTGATGTCGCAGCCGGTGCCAGCAATCGCTCGATATGCGGGCAGCTCGTCTTTGGTGACGTAGGCGCGACTGCTCACCTGGACGGCGTCTGACCCCTCTTCGGGAAAGACTGTGCCTCCGACCACGAGTGTGGGAACAACCTGGCCCGTCTGTATGACGTCGAGGATGGTCTGGGGGTCTCGCGCCACGATGAAGACCGTGTGGTCGTCGTACTTGCCCGCCCGATAGTTCGTGAGAGCCGTCTCCTTGTTGATAATGGAGAGGGCGACTCCCGAGGGCTTTGCCATCCGCATGGCGGCCTTCTTGGTCGGGTCGTTGGCGACGATGTCATCGATGACCATGAGACGCTGCGGACGGAACTCGGGTACCCACTGGGTTGCCACTATGCCGTGTAGCAGGCGGTTGTCGATGCGTGCTGCGATGATGCTCATGTGATGTTGGCTTCCTTCCTTTGCTTGCGTGACGCGTTTCGGCATGGCCTGTGCCGAAGCGCGTCATTCGTCCTGCCGGGCCGCGGACCCGTCGTTCAGCGTGGCCTGCCTGCGCGGGGCATGCCGGGAATTGATGTAGTCGTATGCGTAGGCGATCTCCGTGACGGGGACCTCCACGTGGTAATGGGCGGAAATGTCAGAGAAGCTCGTGCGGAATGCGATCGAGGTAGGCTCTGTGTCTCGGGGATGTTCATGCGGCTGGTCCTCCTTTCGCCACACACCTTACGGGCGGGGTGGTGCGCGGAACGGGTTGGCGCCAGTGTTTCGTCACGGGCGCGTGCACTTCGGCACTCCATGCTACATCTGAGTGGCATATGGCGACTTCTCGACACTCGCGCTCGACACAGCGAGCGGAAATGGCGCTGCCTGCCGAGCGCCTCGCGGGCGCATCCCGACCGCAGAAGTGAGCGCGAAGGCTCGTCGAAGTGCTGGGTGGGGGACCGGCGGTCTGGATACGCGGTTTCGTTCGGCGAAGGCGGCGAGGCGAATGGCATGGCGAACGTACGGGTTTGACGTGAACGGGTTGCCCGTGGCGGCGTGGTATCGGGAGGAGACGGTCGAGCAGGTGCTCGCGCCGCTGCTCGCCCGTCTCGCGCGCTCGCATCAGGAGAAGGGGTCGCAGGCCCATCTCGGCAACCCGGTGCGCATACGCTATTGCGACCGGGACGGCCACGTGTCGCGAACGGATATCGTCCGCCAGGTGGACGTCGCGCCGCGAAATGCAGACTCGCCTCAATCGTCGGTAAGGGGTGCCGCGGGCGATACGATGGAATCCACGGACCGTACCGCGCCGCCGAGATTGCGACGCGAACGCAGGCGATGCGCCCGAAAAACTCCTCCGCGCATGTAGGGCGAAACGCCAGATTGGAGCTCCATGAACGATTTCTCCTTCTACTCCCCCACCCGCTTTGTCTTTGGGCGAAAAGCGACCGACAAGGTTGGGGGACTCTGTCCGCCTCCGGCTACCGCTGAGCGCTCATTGTCTACGGCAGGGGTTCCGCAGTTCGCTGCGGAACGCTCGTCCGCGTGAGGGCATCGCTCGATGCCGCGGGCGTGGAGCACATCGGGCTTGGAGGGGTGCGTCCAAACCCCGAAATAGGCTTGGCACGAGAAGGCGTCGAGCTCGCACGGGCAAACGACGCCGACATCATCCTGCCCGTGGGCGGCGGCTCCGTCATGGACTGCGCGAAGGCCATCGCACTGGGGCGGTATACGACGGCGACGTATGGGACTTCTTCCGCAAGCGCGCCGTTCCCGCCGACCGCATCGACGTCGCCTGCGTGGTGACCATCCCCGCATCCGGTTCCGAGGCCTCTAACTCCTGCGTTATCAGCAACGACGAGGAGCACCTCAAATGCAGCATTAACACGGACCTCAACCGCCCGGCCATCGCCTTCCTCGACCCGGAGCTGACCTTCAGCCTGCCCGCCTGCCAGACCGCCGCGGGAGTGACCGACATGATCGCCCATATCATGGAGCGACTCTTCTCCGGCGAGCCCGCCGTGGGCGTAACCGACAACATCGCCTGCGGGCTAGTGCGCGCCGCGAGGGAGGCGGCGCCCAAGGTGATGGAGAACCCCGATGACTACGACGCCCGCGCCGAGATCATGTGGGTGGGTACGCTCGCCCATAACGCCCTGCGCGACGGCGATTGGACCTGCCGCGGCCTTGAGCACGAGCTATCCGCACTGGACACCAAGATCACGCACGGCGCCGGCCTCGCCGTCATCTTCCCCGCCTGGATGCGCTACGTATGGCGAGAGCACCCTGAGCGCTTCCTGGAGTTCAGCGCCCAGGCCCTTGGCATCGAACCCATCGATTCGGACGCGGACGAGCTCGATGTGGAGGTAACCCCCGAGCAGGCAATCGAGTACGCGGTCGAAGCGACCATCGACGAGCTGCAGGATTTCTTCGTCTCGCTGGGAATGCCGCGCGCGCTATCGGAGTTCGGAGTCACCGAGGACGATATCGAAAAGATGATTCCGGGCCTCAAGATCAACCGCGGAGAGCTCTTCGGCAGCTTCAGGAAGCTCACGCTGGACAACGCGAGAAAGATTTACCGCAGCGCACTCTAGGAAACAGATGCCAGTCCCCCACGGGCGAGCAGCACGGCGGCCCCCGCAAATCAGAACCACCCTTAAAAAGGGTGGTTTGCTCTTAGGGTATAACCCACGGGCCCCGGGCTCGCGTCTAAAGGCGCGGGCCCGGACTTCGTCCAGGCCTAGTGCATCTTGACCCGTGGCGCGCCGGTCGAACCGGCAGCATCACCCCCTCTTGAAGGGGTCCTCGTACTCCTTCACGCTCAGCTTGTCCAGCGCGATGTCGTGGGACTCCTGCTCCCTGATGTACTTGGCGATCGTCGCCTCGTTCAGGCCGACGGTGGACACGTAGTAGCCCTCCGCCCAGAACTTCCTGTTGCCGAACTTGTACTTGAGGTTGGCGTGCCTGTCGAATATCATCAGCGAGCTCTTCCCCTTCAGGTAGCCCATGACGCTCGCGACGCTGTACTTCGGCGGGATCGCCAGCAGCACGTGCACGTGGTCGGGCATCAGGTGCCCCTCGATTATCTCGATCCCCTTGTACTCGCACAGCTTCCTGAGGATCTCCCCTATGTCGCTCCTGATTTGGTTGTAGATCACTTTGCGCCTATACTTCGGCGTGAACACGATGTGGTACTTGCACATCCACTTCGTGTGGGAAAGGCTGTAGGCCTTCTGGGCCATGGCGACCACCCCTTCGACTCGAATTCTTGACGGCCTGAACAATCGTCAATATCGGTCGGAGGGGTGGCTTTGTAAAGCCGTTTGTCTCCACCCGCGTAGCGGGTGGTTTAAAGCTGGCCGCTGCGCGGCCAGCGGACTAAAGTCTTGAACCAGAAACGGCGCCGCTCCCGCGACGCCGTCATATTCCCTGGTGCCCCCGGGCGGATTCGAACCGTCGACACCCGCTTTAGGAGAGCGGTGCTCTATCCCCTGAGCTACGGAGGCATGTTGTACTAGTGTAGCAGATTTACTGCATCGCCATACGTCGCATGACTAGACTTCGAAGTTGCGGTGGAATAGTTCCTGTCTGAAGCATCTAAAGCCGTATTTAGAAACTATTTCACTGCAACTTATGAGGAGCTAGTTGCCTTTGTGGAAGAGGCTTTTGATGACGGAGGGGATGCTCTTGGCGCCCTTGGCGGTCACATCGATAAAGTCGGGCGAACGCACGAGCTTATCCTCGTCGACGTACTTGCGGACCGCGCGAAGCGTCTCTTTGTCGTCGCGCGTCGAAAACGTAAAGTGACCGTTGTCCTTGGTGAAGATGGCAAAACGCGTAATCTTCTTGGTGCCGCGCAAAACCTCGGCGGCAATATAGTCGACCTCGTCCCACGGGATTTGAATATAATCCTCGGGATTGCGCTCGTTATAGTACTCGAACGCCTTATTGCCCACCATCACGTTACCGTGGCTGGTAAGCCCCATCAGGCAGGTTGCCGGCGTTGCCAGATCGACCGTGCTGTTCTGAGATTGCGCCATACGCGCCTCGCCCTCCAATAAAAACAATCGGACCGCATCCAGTGTACCCACCGGGTGCGGTCCGTTTCAATGGCTCAAAAGCCCTTACCTAGCAACTCTCGGTCTTAAGCCGAAGCGTGCTTACATGAAGCCGCAGAAGCGACCGATGATGCCGACGGCGAAGAGAGCCAGGATGATGACGATCGGGCTAACCTTCTTCTTGAGGAGCTTGCAGACCAGCAGGGTCAGGCACACGGCGGCAAGGCCGGGGATGAGCTGATCGAGGTTACCCTGGAGCGTGGTGACCTTCATCTGATCAAGGGCGGTAGCACCGACGGAGTTGTACATCGTCAGCGCTTCCTTGATACCCTCGGAACCGGAGGGCAGGCTAGCCCAGTCGATAAAGGCGCCAGCAGACTGCTTGACCGTGGAGACAATCGGGGTGAAGGAAATGGACACCCAGCGCTCGACCAGGGCGCCGATGATGAACATACCCAGGATGGAAGCGCCCTCGGTGACCTTGCCCATCAGACCGCCGGAGAGGTCCTTGGCGATAGAGGAGCCGACCTTGTAGCCAAACTCCTGTGTGTACCACAGGAAAGCGTAACGGATGATGTTCCACGCGAAGAAGAACAGCAGCGGACCGACGATGCTGCCGGACATGGCCAGGGAAGCGCCCAGAGCGCCCAGAATCGGGCGAAGGGTGAACCAGAAGACGGGGTCACCGACGCCGGCGAGCGGGCCCATCATACCGACCTTGACGCCCTGGATGGCGACGTCATCGATCGGAGCACCGTTGGCGCGCTCCTCCTCGAGGGCGAGGGTAACGCCAATGACGGGGGCGGAAACATAGGGGTGGGTGTTATAGAACTCCAGGTGGCGCTTAAGAGCGGCAATCTGGTCATCCTTGCTGGTGTAGAGCTTCTTGATCGCAGGGATCATTGCGAAGCACCAGCCGCCGTTCTGCATACGCTCGTAGTTCCACGAGCCCTGAAGGAACTGATGACGGAAGCAAACCTTCTTACGGTCAGCCTTGGTGAGCTGAATCTTGTTCTCTGCCATATGTATCACTCCCCTCCTACTCGTAATCGTTCAGAATGTCGCCGAGCGGGTCGCCGGAGCCACCGCCCATGCCGCCACCCTGCTTGGCCAGATCCTTAAGGCCAAGGTAGATGAGGGCAAGGGAGATGCCGATGAGGCCAAGGGCGATCAGCGTGAGCTGAGGGATGGCAGCAAGGACAAAGCCGAGGATAAAGAACGGCCAGGTCTCCTTGGTGGCCATCATGTTGATGACCATGGCGTAACCGACGGAAGCGACCATGCCGCCGCCGACGGCCATGCCGCCGGACAGCCAGTCGGGCATAGCGTTAAGCGCGTTGGTAACAGCCTCGGCCGGGATGACGCACAGAAGTACTGCCGGGATGGCGATACGAAGGCCCTGCATGAGGATGGCAGCGTACTGCCAGCGCTCGATGCCGGAGAAGTCGCCCTTCTCGGCGCAACCGTCCATGGCGTGAGCGATAGCGGTAGCAATGGTACGGCAGATCATGGTCAGGAACAGACCAGCGACCGACAGCGGGACGGCGACGGCGATGGCCGCGGTAACGGCCTTGGCCGAATCAGTGGCGCCGCCGTTGAGGGCGAGCACCATGATGATCGAAGAAGCGACCGAGGCCAGAGCGGCGTCAGGCGCGACGGCGGCGCCAACGTTAGCCCAGCCAAGGGCCATCATCTGGAGCGAACCGCCCAGGAGGATGCCCTCCTGAAGGTGACCGGTTACGAGACCGATAAGCGTGCATGCCACGAGCGGCTGATGGAACTGGAACTCATCCAGAATGCCTTCCATACCGGCAAGCAACGCGACAATCGCAACAAGCAGAATAGTGATTGCAGACATGTATCGGACCCTCCTTTACTATGCTTGAGCGGCCAGTTCGGCCTTAGCTTTCTTCAACATGGCGTCGAGATCCTCGGAGGCATCCGAAGGAACCTTGCGGACCTCGAACTTGACGCCCTTGGCCTTGAGGGCCTCGAGGGTCTTAACGTCGTCATCGCCCATAGCGACGGCGTTGGTGACGACGACCTTGCCCTTGGAGTGAGCCATGGAACCGATGTTGACTTCCTTGATGTCGACGCCGGCCTCGATGGCCTTGAGCAGATCCTGCGGGTTCTCGAAGAGCAGCATGGCCTTGGTGTCACCAAAACGCGTGTCCTTGACGACCTCAGCCATCTTCTTGATGGGCACGACGTTGGCATGGACTCCCGGAGGGGCAGCCTGCTCGATCATGGTCTTGCGGAGCTCGTCGTGAGCAACGCCGTCGGAAACCACGATGATGCGGTTGGGGTTGATCTGCTTGGTCCACGTGGTGGCCACCTGACCATGCAGCAGACGGGTGTCGATACGGACGTGGGCGATCTTGATGTGCCCGTCGCCGATGACCGTTCCCGGAGGGATGGCGCCTGCAGGAGCAGCGGCGGCCACAGCCGGCTTCTTCTCCTCGGGCTCCAGAGACTCGGGCTTGACGCGCACGCCAGCCTTTGCCTCAGTCACGAGATGTTTTGCGATCGCATGTGCAGTGTTCTTTGCATCAAAGCGCTGCGAATATGCCTCGATGAGCATAGGCAGGTTGACACCGGTGACGATAGCCCAGGAATCATGGCCCTCGATGAGCCCGCTAATCTGGTTGAACGGCGTGCCGCCCCACAGATCAACGAGGAAGAGCACCTGCTCCTGGTCCTCGAAGGAAGCGATTGCTTCCTCGACCTTGGCACGGAAGTCGTCGGGGCCCATGCTCGGCTCGAGCGAGACCACGGCCACAGACGGCTGATCGCCAAAGACCATCGAGCCCGTCTGCTTGATTCCAGCTGCCAAGTCCCCGTGGCTAGCAAGAACAATACTTACCATCACATAACCTCCTTTTTGTCTACGTAATTCCTACACGACATGAAGGAAGTATACCTGTTTGGTTTGTGGAATTATAGCTAAATTCGTAAAAGGTTGCATTATTTGTTTAAACGTCTAAGTTTGTTACAAGTTGATTACGTTACTGCTTTTTGACTCATTACCCGCCAAGGCGTCGCTCATCAAGCCACGCATTTTACAGATACAAGCAGACTGTTCATTAATATCGATTTTAAGCAAGTGCGAATGCACTTGTACTGCCGCTACTTTGTTCAAACAGGTATGACTTGACTATTTGCGCGACTTATGATCTACGAAACACTCAAAAAAGTTGCGGTGGAATAGTTCTTGTTTAAGAGCCAGAAGGCTGGATTTAGGAACTATTTCACCGCAACTTATAGGGGATCCTAGACGATGTGGAGGGGGTTGGCGGCGTCGACGGCGTCGGGGACGTCGGAAGGGCCGTCAGGAGCAGCGTCTGCCGGATCCTCTTCGGGGGTCTCGATCTGCTTGATCATAACCTCTTGGCCCTGGAGCAGATAGGTATCGCCGCCACCGCAATGGGGACAGGTCTTGCCGTGCTCGACCGTCGCGTAGTCGCAGCCGCACGCCTCGCAATGCGTCACGGCCTCGACGGGCTCCACAATAAGCTCCGCGCCCTGCGTGATAGGCTTTTTATCCGCCGCCCAGCGCCAAGCGTCGAGCAGCAAGTCGGGAACGACGCCCGAGACCTCGCCCAGCAGCAACGTCACGCTCGAAACGCGACGCACACCATTGGCGCGCGCCACGTTCTCGACATCGCGAATGATGTGATAGACGATTCCGAGCTCGTGCACTTTTAATTCCTTCCGCCGTTCTAACGAACGGCGGTCGGTTTGACGCTGCGCGGGTCCCAGACGGGCGATCTGCCTTTCAATCGTCGGGCATGGGCAAAAGCCCTATGCCCTCCTCTTTCAAGGCACCTCGCCACGCCTGGGACTCGCTCGCTGTCCAACCGCTCTCTGCGCCGTTCTCCTGCTTGTTGCGTTTCTTACTTCTTCCCGAATTTAATCTTGATGGCGCGCTTGAGCGCGTACTTGCCCAGGCTTGGAAGCTTTTGCTCGTATTTGACCATCGTGGAGCACTCGGGGCGGTCGCGATCCAGATGGATGGCGTCGAACGCGCACTTGGTGGTGCACAGGCCGCAGCCGATGCACTTGTTGGGGTCGACGATCGAGGCGCCGCAGCCCAGGCAGCGGGCGGTCTCGGCGCGCACCTGCTCCTCGGTAAAGGTCTCAACATACTCGCTAAACGGCGCAGCCTTCTCGCGTTCGCGGTCCACATGCGCAACCTCGCGGCTCGCGTTGTCGTAGCTCTCGATCACGACATCGTCGCGGTCGAGCGCGGTGTAGCGGCGCTGGTTGCGGCCGATGGTGAGCGTGGAGCCCGGCTGCACAAAGCGATGGATGGACACGGCAGCCTCGTGGCCGGCGGCGATGGCATCGATGGCAAAGCTGGGGCCGGTGTAGACGTCGCCGCCCACAAAGATGTCGGGTTCGGCGGTCTGGTAAGTCTGGGGATCGGCCAGGGCGCCCTGGCCGCGGCCGAGCTCCACCTTGGAGCCAGCCAGCAGGTCGCCCCACACAATGGACTGGCCAATCGACATGACGACACGGTCGGCATCGACACGGCGCAGATCGTTCTCGTCGTACTCGGGCGCAAAACGGCCCTCGTCGTCAAAGACACGCGTGCAGCGCTTGAAGGTGATGCCGCACACGCGACCGGCCTCGTCCAGGTGAATCTCCTTGGGGCCCCATCCGCAGCTGATGTGAGCGCCGTCCTCAACGGCCTCGCGACGCTCCTCCTCGCTGGCGGGCATCTGCGCCTCGCTCTCCAGGCAGAACATCTCAACGTGCTCGGAACCCAGACGGCAGGCGTTGCGGGCAACGTCGATGGCCACGTTGCCGCCGCCCACCACAATGGTGCGGCCGGACAGGGAATCGATCTTGCCGCTGTTAACCTCGCGAAGGAAGTCGACGGCCACGGTCACGTCCTCGGCACCCTCGCCCGGAATGCCCGCAAGGCGGCCGCCCTGGCAGCCAATGGCAACGTAGAAGGCCTTAAAGCCCTGCGCGCGCAGCTCGTCGAGCGTCACATCGCGACCGACCTCCACGCCATAGCGGAACTCGGCACCCATCAGGCGAATAACTTCGACCTCGGCCTCGATAACGTCCTTCTCCAGCTTAAAGCTGGGAATGCCATAGGTGAGCATGCCGCCCGGGCGCTCGTTCTTCTCGAACACGACGGGCTTGTAGCCCTTCTCGGCCAGATAGAAGGCACAGGACAGACCGGCCGGGCCGGCACCGATGATGGCGATCTTCTGATCGAAGCCGCCGGCGCGCGTCGGCGTCACCACGGGTGGGACATAGCGGGTCGCGGCATCAAGATCGCGCTGGGCGATAAACTTCTTGACCTCGTCGATAGCCACGGCGGCGTCCACACGGCCACGGGTGCAGGCATCCTCACAGCGGCGGTTGCACACACGGCCGCAGATAGCGGGCAGCGGGTTCTCGCGCTTAATGAGTGCTAGGGCCTCGTCATAGCGGCCCTGCGCCGCGAGCTTTAAGTAGCCCTGGACGGCAACGTGCGCGGGGCAAGCCGTCTTGCAGGGCGCGGTGCCGGACTCGTGCGTCTCGATACGGTTATCGTTGCGGTAGTTGGGCGACCACTTGGTGTGGTCCCACTTGGTGGCATCGGGCAGCTCCTGGCGCGGATACTCGGGCACCTGTCCGCCGGCCTTTTTGCTGCAGAGCTTCTGGCCGAGCTTGGCGGCACCGGCCGGGCACACCTCAACGCAGCGACCGCAGGCCACGCACTTGTCCTTCTCGACCTTGGCGACATAGGCCGAGCGCGACAGGTTGGGCGTGTTGAACAGCTGCGAGGTGCGCAGGGCATAGCACACGTTGACGTTGCAGTTGCAGATGGCGAAGATCTTGTTCTCGCCGTCGATATTGGTGATCTGGTGCACAAAGCCGTTGTCCTCGGCCTGGCGCAGGATGTCGTAAACCTCGTCGCGGGTCACGTAATGGCCACGATCGGTTTCGACCACGTAGTCGGCCATATCACCCACGGCGATACACCAATCGGCCGGGTCGTCGGCGCAGCCCTCACCCATCACGCGACGGCTCGCGCGGCAGCTGCAGGTGCTAGCGGCATATTTGCCATCGTATTTGTCGAGCCAATGCTCGATATGCTCGATCGGCACCGAGGTGCTCGAAGCATCGATAGCCTTCTCGACCGGAATGACATGCATGCCGATACCGGCGCCTCCGGGCGGCACCATCGGCGTGGCCTTGGACAGCGGTCCCTTGGACGCCTGCTCAAAGAACTTGGCATAGACCGGGTGCTCCTCGAGCTGGCTCACGCGCATGTTGAGGAACTCAGCGGAACCCGGCACCAGCATGGGAAGCACCCACTGCTTGGCGCGCTCGGGGTTTTCCCAGTTGTACTCGAGCAGACCCGTGTAGCTCATGTCGTCGAGCATCTTCTCGATATCGGCCTCGGGCATGCCGGTGAGCTTGGCCATCTCGGGCAGCGTATAGGGACGGCGCATCTTCATCTTGCAGAGCACTTCGGCCTGCTCGTCGGTCGCGGCCTCGGCAAACGACCAGTACTCGTAGCCCAACAGCTCGTCGCGATGCAGCAGACGGTTGGTGCAGTGCTCGCACAGCTTGACGATGGCCTCGCGCGGATGCTCCGGCAGCGGCGGCACGAACTCCGAACCGATGTCGGGCTCGGTGTAGCTAATCCCCGGTCCGTTGAGAATCATGGTTGTCCCTTCTCTTGCCACAGCCCGACGAGGCCGCAGCGCCCCTCTTTTTTTGCAGGCCGGGCATGCCCCATGCCGTTCACCCGCCATTGTTGACATTGTGTCAAAAATAGTATTGACGAACCGTCAACAATATTCAAGACTGTTAGGCGAACGGTCAGGCAAAAGAGGATGAAAGGCGGCAAAACATGGGCAACAACACAGCAGGTACCTCTGTGGTCGATGCCGTCCCCGCATCCGATAGCGCGGCAAAGCGCCTGACGGGCGACGAACGCCGTCGCGAGATCCTCGATGCCGTGCGCACCGTAAGCTCCGAGCTGGGCGTGTCCCACCTATCGGTATCGGCCGTGACCAAGCGAGCCGGCTGCACGCGTTCATTGTTCTACCATTACTTCGCCGACATGGACGCCGCCGTCACCGCCGTTATGGACGAGGCGATCGACGGCTTTATCTCCGAACTCGAGCGGTGGAACGCCGACCGCACCGTCGGTGATATCGAGGGCGCGCTCGACACCGTCGCCCCGCTCTTTAAGCGCCTGGTCGCCAGCGGCCACGAGCTGCCGAGCACGCTTACCTCGAGCAGCGGCGCGCTCTACGGCGGCTTTTTGCACAACGTGGTCCAGCGCGTGGCGCAGTATATCTGCGACACCACCGTAGTGGATTTTGTCGCCCATCATGAGCTACGCATCGACCATGTCTACGAGACGTTCTACACCCTCATCATGGGTCTTTTGATGTATATCCGCACGCACCCCGATGTGCCCGACGAAACGGTCAAGGAAATCATCGCCTCGACACTCCACATCGAGGGCTATACCGCCAAGTATCCGGAGCGCAAGCCCCAGAACTGACGACATCTGGCCAAACTGCCCGCGATCAGAAGAGGGGCCGCGGGCGTGTGAAAGGAGAGCAGCATGCTGTTCGATGTTTGGGGTAGCGATACCCTTATCCACTGGGCCGGCTGGGCCATGGTCTTTATCGGCCTGATCGTGCTCAACGAGGTCGGCCGCCGCACCAAGCTGGGCGCAGTAATCATCTTTGGCGTGGCTCCGCTGGCCATGACCATCTACTGCGTCGCCATCGCCGTGGGCGTCTCGCAGGGTGCCGAGTGGGCGCTCACCAACCCCACCCATGTGTACCAGAACAGCTGGTTCCACTACGCCAAGGTATACGCGGCGCTGGCCGGCTGCTGGGGCTTCATTGCCATTAAGTACCAGTGGGGCAAGATCGGCAAGGCACATTGGTTCCGCGCATGGCCGTTTGTGATCGTCGCCATCAACATCATGATTGCCGTCGTATCCGACTTCGAGAGCGCCTATCACTTCTTTGTCCTGGGCGAGTCCACCTGGGTCACCTCCGAAGGTGCTACGCAGCTGGCCGGCTGGAACAACGTGTTCAACGGCATCGCCGGTATTATCAACATCTTCTGCATGACCGGTTGGTGGAGCGTCTACGCCTCCGAGGATCAGACCGACATGCTGTGGCCCGATATGACCTGGGTCTACATCATCGCCTACGATATCTGGAACTTCTGCTACACCTACAACTGCCTGCCCACCCACTCCTGGTTCTGCGGCTTTGCGCTGCTGCTGGCGCCCACCGTCGCCGCCTTTATCTGGAACAAGGGCGGCTGGATCCAGAACCGCGCCTTTACGCTGGCTATTTGGTGCATGTTTGCCCAGGTGTTCCCGTACTTCCAGGAGGAGTCCATCTTTGTGACCCACTCCACGCTCGACCCCGGCGCCGCTACCGCGGTCTCGGTCGCTGCGCTGATCGCCAACGTCGCCGCAATCATCTACATCGCCTACCGTGCCAAAAAGCTCAGCCGCAACCCCTACAAGCAGGATGTCTTTGAGGGCACCAGCGATTGGGAGAAGGCCACCGCTCGCCGCGCCAAGGTTGATTACGCGCACGCCGAGTAACGTGCTGGTCGTTGTTGGCACTTGGGCATAGGCCCGCCTGCCAGATTTTCAATCCGATGTCTCGCAGAGCCCCCGGAAAGCGTTTCGCTCGCTTTCCGGGGGCTTTTGTCGTTGCGTCTTATTCATCTATTCAAAAACGTGCGCATATATAAAATCGGATTTCAAATCATGCGGCGGCTCTATGGGGTCCCGTTTTTGGGTACAGTGTTGTCCCGATATTGAGCTTGGGGGATATATGAAAGATGAAACGATGGGCCAAGAGGATGTGGCCCAAGATGCAGAAGCGTGTGCCGAAGCCCTGGAGAGCCTAGACCGGATTTCACTTGATGAGATTGCGTTTGACGATTCGGGCGTTGATGTGCAGGATGAGTCGGAAGCCGAGGCGCAGTCCGATGATCAGGATGCAGACGACGTTGAACCTGCCGAAGATGAGGCAGATCACGAAGACACCGAATGCGAGGCCAACGACCAGCCCGAATCCGACACGAGCGAGGAAACCATCTTGCTCGACAGCTTGCCGGCCGAAGATTCGCTGACCCGCGAGCTTCCCGGCCTGGGCTCTGCGCCTGCCGTGGACGAGACCATCGCCATGGGCGATATCCCCCTACCGTCCGTTCCCTCAGCACGCGAGGCCGAGGTTCGCCATCGCAAGATGTCGCCCAAGCGCCGCAATCTGATGGTCGCCGGTGTCGTGGCCGTCGCGCTCGTCGCCGGCGGCGCAGGCTATGCCGCCTGGAACGGATATCAGCAAGAGCAGGCTGCCGCTGTCGCCGCCAATGCCCACACGATGATGTCAGTGCAGATTGGCGTGCATGCCGCGGGCCTCGACTGTTCTACCGGCTCCAAGATTCCCGTACAGGTGAGCGGACAAGATTCCGACGGTTCTTCCGTGAGCGAAACGCTCTACGTTGACGAGCGCGGCCGCGGCATCAAACTGCTGCCCGGCGATTACACGCTCTCCATCGCCGCCTCCCCCATCGCGGCCGACGGCACCATCTATACCGTCCCGACCACCAAGACGCAGGTCGCCGTTAAGAGCGATGGACAGGATTTAAGTGCCCAGGCCACCTTTAAGCTCAAGGTGCCTTCGGCCGACACGGTGACTGACGACCAGATCGATGCCGCCGCCAAGTATGCCGAGGAAGGCGGTGCGAGCTCCGCCGCGGCCGCCAAGATACTTCAGCAGGCGGCAACCGCGCGGCGCGACGCCGCCGTCAATGCCGTGAGCGCGAGCGAAGCGCAGGCCGCGCGCGATGCCGATGCTCGGCATAAGGCAACGGACCTGTATCAGCTCGATATTCCGGTTGAGTGGTATGGCAAGGTCGCAACCTGGCAAAACGGCAACACGCTGTGCATTTATCTGGACGGCGACAGCGATACGCCGATCGTGACGCTCGTCGCGGTGCGCGAGGGCGAGAGCTTTACGCCCGATGAGGGCGATACGGTTTTGGGTGCGGCCAATCTGGGCAACGGTTATACCGTCTATGCCAGCGGCCCCGTCTATCCGTACGTGGTGCCCCAGACTATCAACGGGCGCACCCAGGATCCAGTGTCGACCTACCCCATGGACGCGGCCATTGAGCTTGTCGAGCTTACGACCGGCAACCGCTATACCTATAGCCAGATCAAGAACGTGCTGGTCGGCAAAGACGGCAAGGCCGACGCCGCCGCCAAACTCGAGACCGACTACCTCGCCCAGATTCTCCTGCCGAGTATCAAAGCCCAGGACTAGCCTGGCGCAGCAAGGTGCTCCCCAACCGTGATGAGGGAGCCAGGAGGTCCTGACCCCACAGGTCCATAGATGATTAGGCAAGGAGCCACTTCCATGCGGGCACAACGTGGACCACACCGTGCTCGCATGAAATATCGGTCTGTTCATCCATGGTAACGATTGCCGACTCGCCAAGATCGAACTGGGCCATCGAGGCATCAAGCGCGGCAATTTCGCGCTCGCGCGTTTTCTCACGTGCCATATCCGCACTCACCTGAATCAGGCTATAAGCCCGCATGAGAAGCGCGTCCCCAGCCACAAAGTCCACCTCATGGCTTTTGCTCTTCTCTTTGATCAGCAGGCGGCAGACCGAGCCGGTCCTCACCGCGGGAGTCTTTCTTCTTAGCGCATTGAACACTGCGGTCTCGAGCCTCTGGCCCTGGTCCAATGCTGATGCGGGAGAGAATGCTCCAAACATCGCAGGGTCGACAGCGTAGACCTTAGACGCAGACCGCATGTTATTTGCCAGTGAACGCGTGAACTCCGGCACAGAAAATAACAGGTAGGCGTCCTCATAATACTCAAGTAAGTCGCTGAGCGAATTACGACTGACGGGTATCTGTCTGCTCTTGAACTCGTTGTACACTTTGTTCACTGACAGCTCTCGTCCCGAAGATGCCATACACCGCGTCAAGAACAGCGATGCCAGGCGAGGGTTCTTGACGTCGTAACGTTCAACGACGTCCATGGCGACCGTTCGCGAAGCATATTCCTGTAGCAGCTGAATCGCGTCTGCAGGCGTCTGCTCAAGTGTCGCGATGAATCCCCCTCGTTCAAGATACCCGATCAGATGATGCCGAAGCAGCGCCGCATCGCTCGGAGAAAAGGTCGCATCTGGCTCGGGAACGCTCCCCGTCTTATATCGAACGTATTCCAAAAAGCTCAATGGAAAAAGCTCTCGCACAAGAGAACGACCCCTGAACTCGCTCTTAAGTTCTGAGGACAGCATCTTAGAAGAAGATCCCGTCACATAGACGGTCGCTTTCTCCGTATCGACTACACGCCGCAGAAACGCACCCCATTCGGGAATTTCCTGGATCTCGTCAAAGAAAATGTAAGCGCCCTCGGTTCGAGCAGCAGGATACAGCGCATAGAACGTGTCGAGCACGTCCGCCAGCAGCGATGGCTCATACGGGCGCAAGCGCTCATCCTCAAAATTGAAGTAAAGCATCCGGTCAAGCTCAACGCCCCGGCTCTGAAGCCGCCGCATCTCCTGATACAGGCGATACGTCTTTCCACAACGGCGGGCCCCCACAATCACATTTACGATGTTGTCGCGCTTTGGCTCCTGTGGGTTTCCTAGATCAAGGTCTCGCTCAAAGACCTGCGGAACCCCCTGCTGTTCAAAGTCCTTTATTTTCTGGGCGATCAAGTCGTTGAATGCCATGATTCTCCAATCTTGCTCTCTAGCTAATCAAAATTATACCGATTCTTGATTAATTAGAGAGCAAGATTTTGTCTGACTTGATTAACACTTAAGCAAGTTTTTTCACTATTACTGCTCGAAGGATGCCGAGTGGCTGAGAGGACAACCAAGCTCGAATGCGACTCCCTGGACAGTCGATTTGGGACGTGTCTCTATAGTTTTGTCAACCGCGTGCTTCGCGCCATTTCGGCA
>UQZL01000020.1 GCA_900545605.1 uncultured Collinsella sp. | reverse complement strand
CCCGCTACATCACCTCGGCCGACTTCTTCCACGGCACCCTCGAGCTCGTGGAGCCGGGCGTCCCCGTGTTCCTGTTCATGGGCGAGGACGAGAACCGCAAGCTCGACGAGCGCGCCCGCGCGTTCCTGACCCGCGGCGTGACCGGCGACACCGACATCAACATCATCGATACCGCCGAGTTCGCGATCCCCGGCCTTGACGACGAGTTCCGCGTCATCGTCTCCCCGTGGATCCTCTCCTCGCTGATCACCGATCGCCTTGCCGCTTACTACGAGACGGTCACCAAGCACAACCTCAACTACCGTCGCTACTATCACCAGTTCGACTACTAAGAGCAAATAACGTTTGTGTAATTGGGCCCCGCTCCTATATGGAACGGGGCCTCGCTTGGGTTGGAGAGTAATTATGAGCTATCCCCAGCTTGCCGTCATGAATATCAGCCATCGTTATTTTGACCTTGAGGAGTTCTTTTCTTCGGCAGCGGCCTCGGGCTACACGTGTTGCGAGCTTTGGACCGGGGCGATGCATCTGTATGTCGATTGCCATGGATACGATTCGCTCGAGCAGGTGCGGGAGCTATCACAGCGGTATGGGGTTCGGATTGTGGGGCTTTGTCCCGAACAGAACAACCCCAAGCCGTGGAATATCGCGGCGCGCGGGAATGAGGCGCGCGCCCGCACGCTCGCGTACTTTAAGAACGTTGTGGATATCGCGGCGGAACTTGGAGCCGAGCAGGTCATGGTCTCGAGTGGCTGGGTATTTTTGAACGAGCCGATCGAGGACGCGTGGGGTCGCAGCGCCTCGATGCTGCGTGCGATTGCCGAGCATGCGGGAGAGCGCGGCGTGCGACTGGTGCTCGAGGCCCTACAGCCGGTTGAGTCGATGATCGTGAACTCGGCGGCCGACACGAAGCGCATGATCGAGGCAGTTGATCATCCGGCACTTAAGGCGTGTCTGGATTTGGGCGCTATGGCGGTGGCAGGGGATACCATCGACGATTATTTCGATCTGCTTGGCGATGATGTCGCCCACGTGCATTTTGTCGATGTTGCGGCAGATGGCACGACGCATCTTGCCTGGGGTGACGGCGACCGCGATATGCGCGCCGACCTGGATAGGTTGGTGGCGCGCGGCTATCGCGGAGTTGTTTCGGCCGAGACCTATGACTGGCGCTATTTTGCCGACCCCGCGGCAGCCGACGCTCAGGTTATGGCGGAGTACCGACGCGCGATTGGCGCCTAAGTGGGACAGGGCGCCGAGTTGGCGTTTGACGCTTTTTGAGAAACGGGACGTGCTTTCCGCTTGAGGCTTCTGGCGGAAAGCACGTCCCAGAACAGGCGCTCAGAATGGGACACACTTTCCGCTGAGGACCTCAACCGGAAACCGCATCCCAGTTTTTGGCTGGCGGGCGGGACGCGCTTTCCCCTATGTTTCCAAATGAATACGCTATGAGCCGAGGAGGACGATTCTCCCCGCAAACACTCTAGTATGCTAAAGTACCCAGAAAACCGGCGGAGCTATGTCGGTCTTCTGTTCTATATGAAACACAGCATGAGGAGGCTCACCAGATGACGGCCACACCGTGGGGATTCCGGGACATATTGCCCGAGGAAGCTCAGGCGCGCGAGGAGATCGCATGTACGGTGAAGGGCTGCTTTAGGGAGCATCATTACCTTCCGGTCGAGACGCCGCTGCTCGAGGACAAGGGTTCGCTCGAGGAAGGCGGCCGCATTGCGGACACGCCGTTTAAGCTCTTTGATGACGACGGTCGCCTGCTGGTGGTCCGTCCCGACAACACGCTGCCGATCGTGCGCCTGGTTTCGACCCGCATGCGCGCGGCCGACCTGCCCCTACGCCTTCGCTACGAGGCGCCGGTGGTTCGCGAGTGTCAGCGCAATGCCGGTGGTTCGCGCCAGTTTACGCAGTTGGGCTTTGAGCTTATCGGCGCGGGCGATACCTCGGGCGATGTCGAGATTGTCTCGCTGGTCGCCGAGGCCGTGCGCGAGCTGGCACTTCCCGATGCGCGCATTATCGCAGGCAGCGTGCGTCCTTTTAAGGAATTGCTCGCGGTATGCGAGGATCGTGAGCTGGCTGCCGAGGCCCTGCGCTGCGTGCATGCCAACGACTTTGTGGGCCTCGATGCCCGCGTGGCTGCCAGCACCGAGTCCGATGCCGTCAAGGCCGCCATTAGCGAGCTGCCGCGCCTGCACGGTGGTGCCGAGGTGCTCGACCGCGTGGATGCGCTGCTGGAGGCTGCCGGCATCGTCGCGCCGCTGACGCGCGAGCTGCGTGCCCTGGTCGAGGGCCTGGCTCCCGAGGACGCCCAGGTGCTGTCCTTCGACTTCTCCATCATGAATTCTTTCGATTACTACACGGGTCTGGTCTTTAAGGCCTATGCCGGCGGCTTGCCCGATCCGGTCGGTTCGGGCGGACGCTACGACTCCATCTTTACCGGTGCGTTTGGCGACGGTATCGAGGTGCCGGCGGCGGGCTTTGCCTTTTCGCTCGAGCGTCTGGAGGCCGTGCGCACCTCGGCCGAGGACGCCGCTTCCGATGGCGACCACGCCGTGGGCCGTGGCGCCGAGGGGCCGCTGCGTATCGCCGTGCCCAAGGGCTCGCTTAAGGCCGACACGCTCGACGTGCTCGAGACCGCGGGCCTGGACGTCTCCGAGCTGCGTGACCCCGGCCGTCACCTGATCGTGCGCGGCCGCGACACGCGTGTCGGCGAGGGCGCGGTCGGCGATATCGAGTTTGTCATCGTGCGCCCCAGCGACGCGCCTGCTTTTGTGGGCTGTGGCGGTGCCGATTGCGGCATCTGCGGTTGGGATTCGCTTATCGAGGCAGACCTCAACCTGCTGCAGCTGGTCGACTTGGGCTATGGCCTGTGCACCTTTATCGAGGCGGAGCCCGCATGGCGCGCCGGTCAGGCCGAGCGCAACTATGCTCGCCGCGGGTCGCTTCGCGTGGCAACCAAGTATCCGCGCATCGCGAGTGCCTGGTATGCCGAGCGCGGCGTGAACGCCGACATCGTTTCGCTGCACGGCAACATCGAGCTGGGCCCCATCGTCGGCATGACCGACCGCATCGTGGATATTACCGCCACGGGCGCCACGCTGCGCGACAACGACCTGGTCATCACCGGTCGCATCATGGACTGCACGGCCCGCTTCTTTGTCAACCCGGGTGCCGCGCGCCTTGATCCGCGCGTACGCAATCTGGCAGATCGCCTGGCCGCGGCCGTTAAGGACAAGCATTTTGAGCCCGTCGCGGGCTCGGCACAATAGCGCGAGCGCGCACGGGCGCCCCAACGTACGGGCTGCGGGCCGATTGGCGCCGCCGCCCGGTCTCTCGTTTTTCGAACATAACCTCGACCGATAGGGGATACCGATATGAAGACCATCAAACTTGCTCCCGGTGAGCGCCTCGTTACCAACCAACTCAACCGTAAGGGCGTGCTGCCGCAAAACATCGTCGACGCCGCCCGCGATATCGTGGCCAACGTGCGCGCCAATGGCGATGCCGCGGTGCGCGACTACTGTCGGCGTTTTGACGGCGTTGAGCTGCAGAGCTTCCGTCTGCCGCAAGAGCAGATCGATGCCGCGCTCGAAGGCCTCGATCCGGCCTTTGTCGCCGCGCTCGAGAAGGCCGCATGCCAGATTCGCGAGTTCCACCAGCGCGAGGTCGAACAGAGCTGGTTTACCACGCGCCCGGACGGCACGATGCTCGGCGTTAAGGTGACCCCGCTCGCGGCGGCTGGCATCTATGTGCCGGGCGGTCGCGCGCAGTATCCCTCCACGGTGCTCATGAACGCCATTCCCGCCAAGGTTGCCGGCGTCAAGCGCGTGGTCATGGTGACTCCGCCGCAAAAGGATGGCCTGATCAGCCCCTACACGCTCGCGGCGGCTAAGCTCGGCGGCGTGGACGAAATCTATATGGTGGGCGGCGCTCAGGCCGTGGCCGCGCTGGCGTACGGTACCGAGACCATTCCGTGTGTCGATAAAATCACCGGTCCGGGCAACGCTTTTGTTGCCGCTGCCAAGCAGATTGTCTCGGGCGACGTGGGAATCGACATGGTCGCTGGCCCCTCCGAGGTCTGCGTACTGGCCGATGCCACGGCCAAGCCCATGGTGGTCGCGGCAGACCTGATGGCCCAGGCCGAGCACGATCCGCTGGCAGCCTGCTATCTGGTGACTTGCGACGAGCAGTTTGCGCGCGAGGTCGAGGCTGGTATCGACATTCTGGTGGCGCAGTCGCCGCGTGCCGAGATCACGCGCGCCTCGCTCGACAACGAAGGCACCATCGTGGTGGCCGCCGACATGGCTGCCGCCGTCGAGGCCGTGAACACCGTGGCGCCCGAACACCTGGAGCTGCACTGCAAGGATGCAATGGGCCTGCTTGGCGGCATTCGCAACGCCGGCGCCATCTTTGTGGGCGCTTGGAGCTCCGAGCCGCTTGGCGATTATGTTGCTGGCCCCAACCACACGCTGCCGACCGGCGGCACGGCCATGTTCTCCAACCCGCTTTCGGTCGAAGAGTTCGTTAAGCGCTCGAGCGTCATTTGCTATACGCCCGAGGGTCTGCTCTCCGACGCTCCCGCTACGCAGCGCCTGGCCGAGGCCGAGGGCCTGTGGGCGCACGCGCTCTCTGCCGCCCTGCGTCGTCGCGTGCTGGAGCAGGGCGAGGATGCCGTGAGTGCCGAGTCGCTGGCTGCAGCCGACCTGACCAAGGTCGCCTGGCCGGGCGATACGACCGTGACGGTCGCCGAGGGCGTGGACCTGGCGGCTACGAGCGCTGATGGCGCCGGCGCGACTGGCAAGGAGGCCTAATATGGCCGAGCTGACGCCCCGCATGAAGGGGCTCGTCCAGCCTTACCTGGCCGGTATTGAGCCCTACGATCCCAACTTTACGCCCACGCGCATCAACCTTTCGGCCAACGAGAACACCTATCCCGTGCCGGCCGGCGTGCGCGAGGCGGTCGATGCGGCACTTGCCGCCACGCCGCTCAACCGCTATCCCGATCCTATGTCCAACGACCTGCGTGACGAGCTTGCTGCCTGGCATGGCGTGGCGCGCGAGAACATCTGCGTGGGCAACGGCGGCGATGAGCTGCTCTATAACTACCTGCTGGCGTTTGGCGGCGCGGGGCGGACCCTGCTCAACTGCCCGCCGTGCTTTAGCGAGTACGCCTTCTTTGCGTCGCTGTGCCAGACCGAGGTGCGCGACGTGTGGCGCGATCCGGCAACCTTTGAGCTCGACCAGGCTGCCGTACTTGCGGCGGCGCCCGAGTGCAACCTGGCCATCGTGACCTCGCCCAACAATCCCACGGGCGATGTGGCTCCGCTCGACTTTGTCGCGGCGCTGTGCGACGCCTGCCCCGGCATGGTGATGGTCGACGAGGCCTACGTTGAGTTTGCCGACGATTCGTTTGGCGCGGCCACCACGGCGCAAGGCCTTATCGCCGAACATCCCAACCTGGTGATTTTGCATACGCTGTCCAAGGCGTTCGGCGCCGCCGGCACGCGTCTGGGGTACGTGATCGCGGCGCCCGAGGTTATCGAGGTGTTCGCGGCGATTCGCCAGATCTATTCGGTTAACGTGCTGAGCCAAGCTGCCGCACTTGCTTGTGTGCGTGCCCGCGATGCGTATGCGCCCGTGGTGGCACAGGTCGCATCCGAGCGCGAGCGCGAGCTGTGCGCCCTGCGCGCGATGGATACCGAGGGCCTGCCCGTGGAGGCATGGCCGAGCGCGGCGAACTTTGTGCTCGTGCGTACGCCGCATGCCACGCGCGTGCGCGAGCGCCTACGCGACGAGTATTCGATTTTGGTGCGCGACTTTAGCTATGCGCCGGGGCTTGCGGACTGTCTGCGCATTACCGTGGGCACGCCGCAGGAAAACGATGAGGTACTGGCTGCGTTTGCCGTGCTGGTGAAGGAGGAGATCTAGATGGGCCGTTATGCCGAGGTGACCCGCAAGACGGGGGAGACCGACATTGTCGTCAAACTCGACCTGGATGGAACCGGTACGTGCGATATCTCGACCGGCGTGCCGTTTTTCGACCATATGCTCAACGCCTTTGGCCGCCATGGCCTGTTCGATTTGACGGTGCATGCGGTAGGCGATGTGGAAGTCGATGCGCACCATACCGTCGAGGACACGGGCATTGTGCTGGGCGAGGCGTTTTGCCGGGCGCTGGGCGACAAAGCGGGTATTACGCGCTTTGCCGATGCGGCGATCGCCATGGACGAGACGCTCGTGATGGCCGCCGTGGACATTTCGGGTCGCGGCCAGGCCTACTGCGAGCTGCCCGTGCCGACCGAGCGCGTGGGCAGCTTCGATACCGAGCTGGCTGTCGAGTTCTTCTATGCCTTTGCGCGCGATGCCAAACTTACGCTGCACGTGCGCGAGCTGGCGGGCGGCAACTCGCATCACATTATCGAGGCCGCCTTTAAGGCCGTGGGCCGCACGATGCGCCACGCCTGCGAGCTCGATCCCCGCGTGCAGGGCATCCCCAGCACCAAGGGCTCGCTGTAACCGTTACAAGGGTAAAACCACCACAAAGGGGACAGGCACCTTTGTGGTGGTTTTGGATGATGAGAAGTGGAGGGGTCGCGTGGGCGAACCGAAGATCGTGGTGGTCGACTACCACAAGGGCAACTTGTCGAGCGTTGTGCGCGGGCTTGCGCGCACCGGTGCCGTCGCCTGCACGTCGGACGACCCAGAGCAGATCCGTAACGCCGACGGCTTGGTCATCCCGGGCGTGGGCGCGTTCTATGACGCGATCGCCTTTATGCGCCAGAGCGGCGAGGCGGACGCGGTGCTCGATGCCGTCGCCGCCGGAACTCCGCTACTCGGTATCTGCCTGGGCCTTCAGCTATTTTTTGAGCGCGGCAACGAGGGCGTGCCTGCGGACGAGGACGCGGTCGCGGACGGAAACGCTTCCGAGCAGGCTGGCGGTCCCTGGGTCGATGGCCTGGGTATTATGCGCGGCTCGTGCACGCGCTTGGAATCGAGTCGCCTGAAGGTGCCGCACGTGGGCTGGGACCAGGTGCACATGACGCCCGTCGGTGCGGCCGATCCGCTGCTTGCCGGTTTTGCCGAGGGTGTCAACATGTACTTCACCCACAGCTACGCGGTGTCCGACGACGCCGATGCCGCCGATGTGCTGGCGCGCACGCACTATACGCGGAGCTTCCCGTGCATCGTGCGCCATGGCAACGTGTGGGGCTGCCAGTTCCATCCCGAGAAATCCTCCGCGCTGGGGCAGCGCATCCTTAAGAACTTCGTCAACATCGTCGAGGAGGCCGGCCGATGATCCTGTTTCCCGCAATCGATTTGATCGGCGGCAAGGTCGTGCGCCTGGAGCGTGGTGACCGCAGCCATTGCAAGGTATATTCCGACGATCCCGTGGCCGTCGCCCGCTCGTTTGCCGAGCAGGGCGCGAGCTGGGTGCACGTCGTAGACCTGTCCTCTGCCTTTGGCGAGGACGAGGGCGCATGCGCTGCCAACTCGGCGGCGATAAAGGCTATCTGCGGCGTCGACGGTCTGTCCGTGGACGTGGGCGGCGGCGTTCGCTCGCTTGCACGCATCGACGAGCTTGCCGGCTATGGCGCGCGTCGCATCGCGCTGGGCACGGTGATCGTGACCGAGCCGGGATTTGCCGAGGTGGCGGCTCGCGGCTTTGGCGAGCTGCTGGTGGCAGATATCGCCGCACGCGACGGCCAGGTCAAGGTGAACGGCTGGCGCGACGGCGCGGGCGTGGCACTCGACGATGCCGTGGCGCAGCTTTCCGAGCTGGGCTTTAAGCATCTGGTGTATACCGACATCGCGCGCGATGGCATGCAGACGGGCATCGATGTGGCGGCGTATCGCCATGTGGCCGAGGTCGCGGGCTTTCCCGTCGTGGCTTCGGGTGGTATCTCGACGCTCGACGATATCCGCGCGCTTGCCGCGGTGGGCGAGGATGCCATCGAGGGCGCCATTACCGGCCGTGCGCTCTACGAGGGCAACTTTACGCTGGTACAGGCGCTAGCCGCCGCCCGAGGGGAGGAGTAGCCCATGCTTACCAAACGCGTGATTCCCTGCTTGGACGTCAAGGACGGCCGCGTGGTCAAGGGCGTCAACTTTGTGAGCTTGCGCGATGCGGGCGATCCGGTGGAGCTGGCGCGCGCCTACGACCGCGAGGGTGCGGACGAGGTCGTCTTCCTGGACATTACCGCGACGAGCGACAACCGTGCGACGACTATCGAGATGGCGGCGCATGCGGCCGAGGAGCTCGCCATTCCCTATACCGTGGGCGGCGGATTTCGCGACCTGGCGGGCATGCGCACCATGGTTGCCGCCGGTGCCGACAAGGTGTCGCTCAACTCTGCCGCCGTGCGTGACCCGTCGTTGATCAGCCAGGCCGCCGCGGCGTTTGGCAGCCAGGCCGTGGTCGTGGCGATCGATGCCAAGCGCGTGGGGCTGCCCGGAGAGCCGGGCGCCGATAAGTGGGAGGTCTTTACGGCGGGCGGCCGCAACGCTACGGGTATCGACGCGGTGGCGTGGGCCGAGGAGGCGGCTCGTCGCGGCGCCGGCGAAATCCTACTGACCAGCATGGACCGCGACGGCACCAAGGCCGGCTTTGACCTGGCGCTCACTCGCGCCGTGGCGCGCGCGGTGCCGATTCCCGTCATCGCGAGCGGAGGCGTGGGCACACTCGAACATTTTGCCGAGGGCGTGATCGAGGGCGAAGCCGATGCCGTGCTGGCGGCGAGCGTCTTTCACTTTGGAACCTTCAGCATTCGCCAGGTGAAGGAGTATATGGCCAGCCAAGGCATCCCCGTGAGATTGGATTTTTAAATGGAGCAAGTGACAACTGCGTCCGAGCTCAAATATGACGCCAAGGGGCTGATTCCTTGTGTGGTTCAGCAATATGACACCGGCGAGGTGCTTATGGTTGCCTGGATGAACGAGGAGTCGGTGGGGTTGACGCTCAAGACCGGCACCACGTGGTTTTGGAGCCGCAGTCGCCAGGAGCTCTGGAACAAGGGCGCGACGAGCGGCAATATGCAAGCGGTCAAGGAGCTCTGGGCCGACTGCGATAGCGATACGCTGCTGGTCAAGGTTGACTCGCCGGGTCCGGCCTGCCACACCGGCAACCGTACCTGCTTCTTTAAGAAACTCGCGTAGGACGGGCGCTCGACTAGGCGCTTGGCCAACCAGAAAGGATTGAACTATGGGTGTGCGCACCGCAAACGTTCAGGATGGAAATATCGGTGAGACGCTGACAGGTCTGGCCGAGGTGATTCACGGTCGTCGTGATGCATCGCCGCAGGAGAGCTATACCGCGCGTCTGCTGACCGACGTCGAGGATGAGCTGCTCAAGAAGCTTGCCGAGGAGTCGAGCGAGGTGATCATGGCCTGCAAGGATAACGATCACGATCACATCCGCTACGAGGCCGGCGACCTGGTCTACCACCTGCTCGTGACGCTCGAGCGCTACGGCATCACCCTCGACGAGCTGGCCGGCGAACTCAACGCCCGCCGCCACTAGTCTTAGGCGAGAGGCGTGGGCTCCCATTCGCCGGTGGGGTGGGGGATATCGAAGGCTCGGTAGCCGCAGTCGTAGGCATGTGCCTGGGCCTCGCGGATGTTCCAGCAGATGTCGCAGGCGCGGTGCGCGTCCGAGCCAAAAGTAATCGGCACCTCGGCATGGGCAAAGCGACGCAAAAGCCCGGTCGCGGGATAGTAGTCGTCCAGGCCCTTGCGCGGTGCGGCGGTCGAGACCTCAACGCGGCGGCCCGTATCGTGGGCGCACTCGGCCATCTGCTCCCAAAACGGCGCGGGGTCAAAGTCGGGTGCAAAGCCGTCCTTCGAAAAGCGCATGACCAGGTCGGGGTGGGCCATTACATCAAAGTTGAGCGAGCTTTCGCAAGCACGGCACCAGTCGTCGACGTAGCGCTCCCACACGCCGCGCACGCCCAGGTTTTCCAAAACGTGCAGGTCGGTGTCGTCGTCGATCCAACCGCAAAGGGAATCGGGTGTATCGGGGCGAGCGACGTTTTCCGTTTTCGCCGTACCCGCGGCACCGGTCATGATATCGCCGGGGTTGCCAATCCAATGCACGCTGCCCAAGCGCACTATGGCACCCGCGGACCAGCGCTCAACCAAAGGCTCGCAACCTTCGTACCAGTCGCATTCAAAACCATAGATAAGCTCGAGCTCCGGCGCAATCTGCGCGGCGAGCTTGCGGGCGTCCTCAAATGCCAGGCGATGCGCCGTCAGGTCGCCTTCGGCAACTTGTACTTCGCAGTTGGCGTCCATGCTGGCGGGCAGGGTGAGGTGGTCAGTCGAGACCATAACGCGGCAGCCGGCGGCGGCAGCAGCGCGGACGTTGTCCTCAAATGAGGCATGGCCGTCCGAAAACGAGGTGTGGGTATGGCAATCGACCAGCGGGCAAGCAGGCATGGCGGCTCCTTTGCGTCAAGCGAATCCGCTTCATTGTAATGGCGCAGCTCTCAACACGCCGGACACGCCGGTGGTCGAAATCGATTGGAAAGGCTGCGCGACGCGCGGTGCGGCCTCGCTTGCGCTCTCAAAACGTGTACATCAGCCTCCAAAAGCTGCAAAAAATGACATGTTTGGAGGCTGACGTACATGTTTGGCTGAGGCGGTGGAGTGTCGGTTTCTTGCGGACAGGGAAAATCGCGCTCATCGCGCTCCGCCACATCCACGCCGCCCGCGATGTGTTAGCGTTTGGGTGAACAAAACGAGCCCGTGCGGAAAGGAGCCGGACCGTATGCCATGCGATAGCAAATCTCCGCTGTCCCGCGAGACCGATGCGCCCGAGACCATCGTCAAACTGGAATGCGATATCGACGACGCGTCGCCCGAGGTGCTCGCCTACGCCGCCGACCGCCTGCGCGAGGCCGGTGCGCGCGAGGTGCATTGGCTACCCCTCTATTGCAAGAAGGGCCGTCCCGGCTGGCAGCTGCAGGTAATCTGCACCCACGAGGATATCGAGCGCCTGCAGACGATTATCTTTTTGGAAACCACGACCAATGGCATCCGCCGCCAGGTTATGGAGCGCGTTTGCCTGCCACGCCGCTTTGAGCGCGTAACGACGCTATGGGGCGATGTATCCGTCAAGGTAGCCACCCTGCCCGACGGCAGCGAGCGCGCGGCACCCGAGTACGAAGACTGCGCCCGCCTTGCCCGTGAGCACAACGTGCCGCTCCAACGTGTGATGCAGGCGGCCCAGAGCGCGGCACTGCGATTTGAGTAACACGGCCGAGCGACGCGCCGCGCCCGGCCACATCAACCCCACCCCGAAAGGACTCCCCATGAAATACCTTATCGCCTCCGACATCCACGGATCGGCATATTGGACCGAGCGCCTCTGCGCCGCCATCGAATCCGAACAGCCCGACCGCATTGTGCTGCTGGGCGACCTGCTCTACCACGGCCCGCGTAACGACCTGCCGCGCGACTATGCCCCCAAGCGCGTGATTCCGCTGCTCAACGCCCTGGCCGACCGCATCATCGCGGTGCGCGGCAACTGCGACGCCGAGGTCGACCAGATGGTCCTCGACTTCCCCGTCATGGCGGACTACGCCACGTTGTTTGACGAGACCGGCCGTGAACTGTTCCTGACGCACGGCCACGTTTTTGGCGCCGGTATGCACAACAGCGTCGACCACGCGCCCGCGCTGCCCGAGGGTTCCGCGCTCGTCTACGGCCACACGCACATCAAGGTTAACGAGGAAAGCGCCGCGCACCCGGGCCTGTGGCTCTTCAACCCCGGCAGCGTGAGCATTCCCAAGGACGGCGCGCACAGCTACGGCATCTACGAGAACGGCGCGTTCCGCCACGTGATCCTGGAGGAGGACTAACCATGGCCGAGCATATGGCTCAGCAAAATGCCGAGGGCTCGCGCGATCTGTCCACGCTGGTCGACGCATCGGCCGAGCTGCAGCATCTGGTGCAGACCATCTGGCGCCTACGCCAGCCCGACGGCTGTCCGTGGGACCGCGAGCAGACACACCGCAGCATTGGTAAGAACATGATCGAGGAGGCCTATGAGGCGCTCGACTGCATCGAGGCCGACGACGCGGCACACCTTCGTGAGGAGCTCGGCGACGTACTCATGCAGGTAGTGCTGCATGCGCAGATTGCGGCGGATGTCGGCGAGTTTACGCTGGCCGACGTGGCGCGCGATATCGACGCCAAGCTCATTCGCCGCCATCCGCACGTGTTTGGCGATGCGGATGCCGACAACCCCGACGAGGTGCTCAAGATTTGGGACGAGGTCAAGCTTGCCGAGAAGGCTGCCAAGGACAAGGCTGTGGCGGCGGGCGAGGCTGCACCCGAAGGCCTGCTCGACGGCGTGCCCACGCACCTGCCGGCGCTGATGCAAGCTCAGAAGGTGTCGCGCAAGGCGGCGGCCGTGGGCTTTGAGTGGGAGACGGTCCAGGATGTGTGGGACGAGGTTGCCGAGGAGCGTGCCGAGTTTGAGGCCGAGGCGCCCGGCTCGCCCGAGCGCGAGATAGAATTTGGCGACCTGCTCTTTGCCCTAGTCAACGTTGCGCGCAAAGAGGGGATTGACGCCGAGAGCGCCCTGCGCGCGAGCACGGCCAAGTTCCGCCGTCGCTGGGCTGCGATGGAGCAGATGGCGGCCGGTGCTCACGTGGATCTTGCCGAGCTTTCGACCCACGGCCTCAACGACCTGTGGGATGCCGCAAAGGCGGAGGAGTAAGGCTGCGGGAACGACGGGCTGACACGCCTCATCGTTCCCGCTAAATTTTTCGAAAATCAAGTGTATCCCTCGGCTAACTTAGGGCATAATGCAAAAAGTGCGACAAGGCTAACTTACGGAGGCGCACCGACGGTGCACGGTCAGCCGGTCGCCAGGCATTCAACCCGTTTCCAAGTGAGAGGGAGACAACATGAGCGATATTTTGGACGTCTACGGTCGCGAGGTGCTTGACAGCCGCGGCAACCCCACCGTCGAGGTCGAGGTCGTGCTCGAGGACGGCAGCTTCGGCCGCGCGATGGTGCCTTCGGGCGCTTCGACCGGCGCCTTTGAGGCATGCGAGCTGCGCGACGGCGACAAGGGTCGCTACCTGGGCAAGGGCGTCTCGCAGGCCGTCGAGCACGTCAACAACGAGTGCGCTAACGCCGTCGTGGGCCTCGACGCCTTCGACCAGCGCGCCGTCGATGCCGCGCTGATTGCCGCGGACGGTACCCCCAACAAGACCAAGCTCGGTGCCAACGCCATCCTGGGCGTGTCGCTGGCCGTCGCCCGCGCCGCTGCCGAGTCGGCGGGTCTTTCGCTGTACCAGTACCTGGGCGGCGTCAACGCCCATCTGCTGCCCACGCCCATGATGAACATCCTCAACGGCGGCGTGCATGCCGACAATAACGTCGACTTCCAGGAGTTCATGATCATGCCGGTGGGCGCCCCGAGCTTTGCCGAGGGCCTGCGTTGGTGCGCCGAGGTCTACCACACCCTCAAGGGCGTGCTGCATGAGGCCGGCTTGGGCGGCGGCGTGGGCGACGAGGGCGGCTTTGCGCCCAACCTCAAGACCAATGCCGAGCCGTTCGAGTACATTACCAAGGCCGTCGAGAAGGCTGGCTTTAAGCCCGGCATCGACTTCATGTACGCCATGGACCCGGCCTCGACCGAGTTCTACAACGCCGAGACCGGCATGTACGAGCTCAAGGGTGAGGGCGTGGAGTACACGAGTGCTCAGATGGTTGATTACTGGGAGAGGCTCGTCGACACCTATCCCATCATCTCCATCGAGGATGGTATGGCCGAGGAGGACTGGGACGGCTGGGTCGAGCTTACCCGTCGAATTGGCAACAAGGTGCAGCTGGTGGGCGACGACCTGTTCGTCACCAACACCGAGCGCCTCAAGAAGGGCATCGAGTTGGGTGCCGCCAACGCGATCCTGGTCAAGGTCAACCAGATCGGCACGCTCACCGAGTCGCTCGAGGCCATCGAGACCGCCAAGGAGGCCGGTTACGCCTGCATCGTGAGCCACCGCTCCGGCGAGACCGAGGATTCCACGATCGCCGACCTGGTCGTGGGCGTCAATGCCGGCCAGATCAAGTCGGGCGCTCCGTGCCGCAGCGACCGTATCGCCAAGTACAACCAGCTCATCCGCATCGAGGACGAGCTTGAGGGCAGCGCGCGCTACGCCGGCAAGGCCGCGTTCTACAACATTCGCTAAACGGGCGAATTTGGCGAGGGGGAGGCTGACTCGGTTCCGCCCCGCCTTGGCTGGACGCCGCAAAGCGCTGTGGGCGCTGGGCCATATGGCTCAGCGCCTTTTTTATGTCGAGCAAAGGCTGGCGAAGGCGGTGCGGGCGCTCGTGCTATAACTAAAGGACTTAGCGCAAACAAACCTCAACCGCACAAGGCGCACATGGATCAGATTTACGACAACAGGTACTATTCCGCCGGTTCGCGCGAGCCGTCGCCTCGCCGTGCGCGCACGGTGCAGCTCGGTGGGTCCGCCTACGCCGGCGTCGATCGCTCCACGCAGCGCCCGACAGGTACCTCGCGCCCCAATGCTCAAGTGAATACTTCGACAGACGGACCGGTGCGCCCGGCACGTTCGTCGCATGCGTCGCGTCCCTCGACTCAGGTACACGACAAATCGAGCAGGCCCTCGAACCGTTTTTCGGGCTCGGACTTTATGCGCTACGCCAACGACAACGCGGTGGTCAAGGCGATCTACGACTTTACCCACGGTCCTCAGCGAGGGCTATTCATCGGCATCGTCGTTGCCCTGGTGCTCGTGAGCCTGTATTTCCCCGTGCGCGACCTGTACGTGGCAAAGCGTTCGAGCGATATCTTGGCCAAGCAGGTCGAGATTCGCCAGCAATACAATGATGGGCTGCAAAAAAGCGTCGACAAGCTGCTCTCGGAGGAGGGTATCAAGGATGCGGCATCCGAGGACCTGGGCTTGGTGATGCCCGGCGAGAAGAGGATTGAAGTGCAGGGCCTGGACGGCGATCCGGATGCCTCGTCGAGCCAGAAGTCGTCGAACGCCAAGAAGGCCAGCGAAGTTGCCAAGGAAATCGAAGAAGTCGGTAAGGACGCGCCGTGGTACATCCAAGCACTCGACATGCTGTTTGGGTTTAACGGCGTCGAGGGCCAGACGGTCGTGTCCAACGGCAAATAGCGCCCGGAGGGGAGCCCGCAATGACAAATTGCAAACGCTATAAGGTAGCCGCGATCGACCTGGGAACGGTGTCGTCGCGACTGGTGTTGGCGCAGGTCGAGGCCGGGGCGATCGTGGAATCGTCCAAGCATACCGAGATCACCGACTTGGGCGAGGGCGTGGACGCGACGGGGCGCTTTTGCGAGGCGGCCGTTGAGCGCGTGCTCGCTGCGTGCCGCATGTTTGTGGACGAAGCCCGTACCTTTGGGGCCGCGTGCGTCTGCACCACCTGCACGAGTGCCGCGCGCGATGCGTCCAATGCCGCGCTGCTGCTGGACGGTCTGCGCGATCTGGGGCTCGAACCGCAGGTGATTCCGGGCGTGGTCGAGGCGCGCCTGACGTTTTTTGGCGTGGCGCACGACTTTGCCGGCGAGCGCATCATTGTTGCCGATTCGGGCGGCGGCTCCACGGAGCTCGCTACGGGCGTATACGCGCCGGAGCGCGGGGTCTTCGCGCTGGAGGGAACGCGTTCGCTGGACATTGGTTGCCGTCGTGTGACGGAGCGCTTCTTCTCCGCGTTGCCGCCTGCGGACGGGGAGCTTGCGGTTGCCGCCGCGTGGGCGGGCGAGCAGTTCTCCTCCTATTTTGAGGGCCTGCCCAGCGACTTTGAGCGTGCCGAGCGTCTCGTTGCGGTGGGCGGTACCGTCACCACGCTCGTGGCGTTGGTTCACGAGCTGGAGCCGTACGACTCGAGCTTTGTGCACTTGCGCGAGCTTTCGCTGGATCAGGTTTCGGCCGCTATTGAGCGCATGTCTGCGCTGGATGTTGCAGGCATTGCCGCGTTGCCAGGCGTGCAGTCCAAACGCGCGGGCGTGATTCTCGCTGGCGCCGTGGTAATTCGCGAGCTCATGCGAGCTGGCGGTTACAAGACGCTCACCGTAAGCGAGAACAGCTTACTCGCCGGCATGGCCGCCACCATCAACGAAACTCTCGACGGCGCGACCCCCACCATCGGCTGGACCCCGAGCCTGAGTGCTCTTTAACCGTCTTCCTCTGAGTTGCGGTGAAATAGTTCCTAAATAAGCTGGTAAACGGTATAAACAGGATCTATTCCACCGCAACTTAGAGCCCCGCCGGCGTGTAAAAGAAACGAGCCCGCATCCCTGGGGGACGCGGGCTCGTAAAAACCAAATGGTAGGGGCGGTGGGACGTCCGCGCATTTGCTGCGCAAATCCGCACCGGCTTCGGACGCCTGCTGGCGCCCTCGCCGGCTCGCTGCGGACGCTGCGCGTCCGCTTGACGCTCGCCCCCCCCTCGCGGGTTCGAGTCCCACCGGCATCTAAAAGAAGTGAGCCCGCATCCCTTGGGGACACGGGCTCGAAAGCTCCATATGGTAGGGGCGGTGGGACTCGAACCCACAATCCTTGCGGCGAGAGATTTTAAGTCTCCTGCGTATGCCAATTCCGCCACGCCCCCGTGAGACTAGAAGTCTAGCACAAGCCGTCCGTTACGCGTTGACGGCCATCGAGTGTTGGCCCGACTTCTCCAGGAACTCCTGGAACTTGGCTTCGTCGCCCTTGTTCTTGTACTGCAGAGCCAACAGATACTCCAAGCGGCAGCTCTTGACCTTGTCGTCACCGGCCTCCTTGAGCATGCGCTCCAGCTCGGGAATGTCGTTGTGGCGCTTGAGAATCATCGTGTCGTACATCAGTTGGCATTCGTGTGCGACTGCCTCGGCCTGGCCGCCCTCAAAGCCTTTGATCTCGTGCAGCAGCTCCTTGGACTTTTTGCGGTCCTCCTGGCCAACGTAGTAGTTAAAGGCCTTAATTACCAGGTCGACACGCTGCATCTTGGGGAGGTTGAGTCCCAGCAGCAGGTCGAACATCTCGTCGGCGCGCTTATGGTCCTCGCGCAGCAGATAGGAGTTCAGGCGCAGGTAGTCGCGGTTATAGCGCGGGTACAGCATGCTGGTGAGTTTGGCGTCGAGCAAACGATCGAACTCGTCCCACTGCTTGGCAGCCATAAGCTGCTGCAAGCGCTTGAACGTGGTGCGTTTTTTGACGCTAAAGAACACCGACACGGCGATGCAGATGATAACGACGGCGGTCCAGAGGGTGCGGGAATCGGGCATATTGGGGTCCTTAGTCGCTCATAAAGCGAGCGGTATGACAACACGTACTAGATGTATTATACGCAGCGCGCAAGCAAACTAGCATAAAAGCTCATCGAGGCTGAGTGCCATCGCTCGCTGCGGTACACTTACCTAAAGTAAACCATGAAGGGAGACATTACCTATGAAGAAGATCGTTTTGGCTTGCGGTGCTGGCGCTGCTACTTCCACGCTCGTTGCCCAGAAGGTCGCCACCTTGCTCGACGCCAACGGTTACGCCGACAAGTACGAGATCGTGCAGTGCGCCATCTCCGAGGCCAAGGACTACTGCGACGAGGGCGCCGACCTGCTGATCGCCACCACCGTTGCCCCCGAAGGCCTCACCTGCCCGTACGTGAGCGGCGTGCCCTTCATGACCGGCATGAACCGCGTCGCTGCCGAGAAGGCCGTTCTCGACGTCATGGCTCAGTAGGCACTGCCTGTATGAGTGAGCAGAACGCCAACCCGGTCGAGCTCTTTGGCATGCGCGTTGCCCATGTGGGCATTAACGCCGCCGACCCGGCAGACGCCCTGGAGATCGCGGAGCTGTTCTCGACGATGATGGGCCTGCCCGTCATCGAGACCCCCGTTTCGTACTTTAATGATTCGCTGGTCGAGATCATGAAGCAGAACGGTCGTGGCACCAAGGGCCACATCGGCTTTGCCGTTAACGACATCGATGCAGCTGAGAAGTGGTTTGCCGAGCGCGGGCTCGAGGTCAACGAGGAGTCGCGCGCGCTGCTGCCCGACGGTGGTACCAAGCTCGTGTACTTTAAGCGCGAGTTCGCCGGTTTCGCCGTGCACCTGTGCCGCGAATAGCGCACAAGCTGCCATAGCTAGCAAAAAGGGATAGGGCCGCGTGGCCCTATCCCTTTATTTATGCCGAGGGGCTTCCTAGCGCGGCAGGCGAATCGTAAAGCGGCTGCCGACGCCCTCGACTGAGGTCACGCCAATGACACCGCCATGGCTATCGACGATCCACTTGGCAATGGCGAGCCCCAGGCCCGAACCCTGCGCGCCGGCATCGCGCGCGTTGTCGGCACGGTAGAACCGCTCGAACGCGTGAGCTGCGGATTCCTGGTTCATGCCGATGCCCTCGTCCTCAACGCTTATGTCGATCGTGCCCGCGCCCGCATCCGACGCTACGCCAAACGAGATGGGCGTGCCCGCGTCCGAATACTTGGCGGCGTTTTGCACGATCACGCGAAGAGCCTGCTTCACGAGCGCCACGTCAACGGGCGCGTCGCAGCGTGGGTCGCTGACAAGCGCAGCGTCAAAGGCCAGCCGATACGTGTGCTCGGTATCGATCATCTGCGATTCCTCGCATACCTCGCCGACCAGTGCGGCCAGGTTGGTATTCGCGCGCCGCAGGACCGTGCGCCCGGCATCGCCGCGCGCCAAAAACAGCAGCTGCTCCACGAGCTCTTGCATGTGCTCGCTTTCGGCCTTGAGGGACGCGATGGATTCTGCCAGCACGTCCGGGTCGTCTTTGCCCCAGCGGTCGAGCATGTTTACGTAGCCCTGAATCACCGCGATGGGCGTGCGCAGCTCGTGGCTCGCATCGTTGACAAAGCGCATCTGCTGCAGCTTGGCCTCTTGCATCTGGCGCAGTAGGCGGTTGAGTGCGACCTCGATGCTCGCCAGGTCGGCGTCGCCGGTGGTGACGCTCGGCGAGTCGACGCTTGCGCGCGCGATGGCCTGCTCCAGTGTTTCCATTTTGCCGCCGGAGAGCTGCATGCGACCGAGTTCGTCCACGCGCAGGGCCAGATCGTTGAGCGGCGCCATGGTGCGGCGCACGCGGCGGGCGCCGCCGAGCATGTTGAGCACGCTGATGACCTGCCAACCCACAACGACAAGGTAGAGAGGCCATAGCGTGACGAGGTCCTGCGCGAGGGGGAAGGTCTTGGTGGTGCGCGCAAGCTCGACGGTATAGGTGAGCGTTGTCGGGTCCCAGCCGCGCGCGGGCGTCAGCGACATGCCGTGAACGGTGGCACCGGGGATCCATCCTGCGGTAAACGTGTCGTCGGGCAGTGTCTGGTTGTATCCATAGACGAGGATCGCCGCCGCAATCACTACCAGCAACAGATCGAGCCAGATGTAGCTCATCAGACGGCGCCACATATAGCTCCAGTTGATGGCGCGGGCGATGGAGGTGACGCGCTTGGCCTCGGCGTTACGCGCGGCAGACATAGCCCACCCCGCGCACGGTCTGGATGATGCGGGCGCCGCCGGCGTCCTCGATCTTGGCACGCAGGTGTGCGATGTGCACGTCGACGTTGTTGGTGTCGCCCACGTATTCGTAGCCCAGCGCTTCGTGCGCGATGCGCTCGCGCGTGAGCACGGTCTCGGCATGCGCCATAAGCAGGGCGAGGACGTCGAACTCGCGGGCCGTGAGCGCGATGGGCGAGCCTGCGACGGTGACTTCGCGGCGGTCGGGATCGAGCGCGACCGAGCCCACGGTGAGCGTGGCGGGGGAGGGCGCGGCGGATGTCTGGACCGTGTCGCTGGCTTGGGACATCGTGGCGGCGTTGCCGGTCGCACCGCCCGCCATGCCCGCCCCGGCCCCAACGCCGCCAACGCCCGAAGCCGCCCGCACGGCCTCCGAGCGCTTCAGCGCTACGCGGATCCGTGCGAACAGCTCCTCAATCGCAAACGGTTTGGTCAGGTAATCGTCGGCGCCGGCATCGAGCCCGGCCACTTTGTCCATCACGGCATCGCGCGCGGTGACCATAATCACCGGCACATCCTTGTGCTTGCGGACGCGCCGCAGGACCTCCATGCCGTTGAGCTGCGGCAACAGCACATCGAGCAGAATCAGATCGTAGTCGCGCTCCAGTGCCAGGTCCACGGCGGTGCGGCCATCGGCGGCGTGCTCCACCTGGTAGCCCTCGTGCTCCAGCTCGAGCGTCACAAAGCGGGCGATTTTCTCCTCGTCCTCTACGATCAGGATCCGTGCCATGCGTGCCCCCGTCTGCGATTACTTGTCGTCGTTGAGATTTTGCTTGATGTCGTCCGCGGCATCGGCGGCGTGATTCATAAGGTTGTTGATGCTGCCGGGCACGTCGCCGTCGCTGTCGATGCGGTAGCGCATGCCAAAGAACAGACCAATCAGCATCAGCCATATCGTGGCGCCCCAGGCAAACAGGGCGACGATGGGAATCAGGATGGGGATGTTGAGGATGATCGCATCGCGGCGCGTGGCGATAAACTTGGTGTCCAGGCTCAGGCGGAAGAGCTTTTTGAGGTACTCCCACACACTGTCCATCTTCTTGGAGAAGTCGGTCTTTTCGCTCGACTTTTCGTAGGCTGCCTGCGCGGCGACCATCTCGGCCGAGGGCTCATCGGCTGGCGCGGACTCGGTGGCGGCGTGCGCCGACGTGGTCTGCGTCTTGCCCTGCGACTCGAGCCAAATGATGGCGTCCAAAACGTTGCCGTCGGCGGCGTCGAGCGCGGCCTTGGCATCGGTGTAGCTCACGTTGCACTTGGTGCGGATGGTTTCAACTTTTTCGAGGTCGTCCATGACCTGTTCCTTTCGTTCGATGGGCGCGACGCCGGGCGATCTGCCCGGGCGCGAGCGTAGCGTTCGGCGGCCTGCGTTGCGCGGCGCTGCCCCGCCCTTGGTCGAACTCTATAGTGCAGGTTATAGATTAAGCGATTCTTGAGCCAAGATTAATGTTGGATGAGTTTTTGGGTGGGATGAAGTTGATATTCAAGGAGGCGGCCGCTTGCAAACTTTCCTCGTGGAGTTCCGTATAGAATGGCTTCGACTGCGGTAAAATGACCTTAGTAAACCCGCCCGGCCTCTGCTCTCGAGCATGCACACTGGCGGGTCTTCTTTTATGCATCGAGCACAGGAGCACCATGGGGGAATACAAGAAACCCTGGCTGACCTTCGAGGAGCAGGCCGACCTGCTCATAGTCGAGCGCGGCCTGGTGGCAGACCGCGATGACCTTATCGCCCACCTCGCAAACGTTGGCTATTACCGCCTGAGCGGCTACTGGTACATCTTCAAGCGCAAGCCAGAGGCAGACAAGGAGGGCGAAAAGGACGAGCGTTTCGTCGAGGGCACGACATTCGACCAGATCTGGAAGCTCTACACCTTCGACAGGCAGTTCAGGCTCATCGTCTTGGACGCCATCGAGCGCGTCGAGGTCTACTTCCGCACGCAGCTGGCCTATGAGCTCGCGGGCAAGACCGGAGCGTTCGGCTTCTTCGACCGCGAGAATCTCCCGCGCCTTGAGGGCGATGCGTACGGCGAGTTCATCGAACGATGCACTGAGGAGCTTGACCGCTCGCGTGAACCCTTCGCTATCCACTTCAAGGAGGCCTACGGCGACGCGCATGACCTGCCGCCCTATTGGATTCTCGTGAACCTGATGGACTTCGGCACGATGCTTCGCCTCTACAACGGCGCGTCGGTTGACATCAGGAACAGAATCTCTGGGGACCTGGGCGTATCGTCGCGCGTGTTGAAGTCGTGGCTCGTGGCCATCAACACCGCTCGCAACATATGTGCACACCATGGCCGCCTGTGGAACAGAGGGCTTGGCACCAGGCCGACCATCCCCACCAAGTCGAAGTATCCAGAGTGGCACGAGCCGTACCAGGTGCGGTCGGACAACATGTTCGGCATACTCACCATCCTGAGTTACCTGCTGGAGCGCATCGCCCCCGAGACAGGCTGGCGCACACGTTTGTTTGAGCTGCTAGACAGGCTGGATGCCGACGAGCTGCACCGCATGGGGTTCGCGGAGGGTTGGCAGGGATGCCCGCTTTGGGAGCCGTATCTGCCCGCTGCGGAGCTTGGGAAGAAGCTCGAGCGCGGGTATGAGGAGCGCGGGGGAGTGCCATTATGTGAACCATTCACCGACGAATGAGAAAAGGCAGCGAGTGCGGTCCCCCGCGGGATTATCCTGGACCTATTACGTGAGCGGTGCGCGGGCGAGGAGCAAACATGGCAGGCCGTGGAGACAAATGGTCGAGGGAAGAAACCCTTGCGGCTCTGTTTTTGTACCTCGCCCTACCATCAAAAAAGGTTGATAAAACAGGCGAGGACGTCCAGGCGTTAGCTAAGGCCATTGGCAGAACGCCGAACGCAGTCGCTCTAAAAATCTGGAATCTTGCATCTTTCGATGAGCGTCGACGCGCTCGCGGCAAGGTTGGAATGACCCATGCGAGCAAAATGGATGAGATGGTTTGGGTTGAGTATTCCTCTGCTGGCGATGAGCTCGTCGAGGAAGCGACCGAGGTGTTCCTCAATCGATTCGATTTTGAAGAACCGCTAAGCGATGAGTTGAAAGAGACGATTGGCTTTGATTTGCCAGAGGGCAAAGAGCGCGAAGCAATCGTTTCGATGCGGGTGAACCAGGAGTTCTTTCGAAATACCTTGCTCGTCAATTACGATTCAAGATGCTGCTTGACGGGGCTATCAAACAAGGCTCTGTTGGTTGCTAGCCATATCAAGCCCTGGATTGTCTCTGATCCAAAAACGGAGCGACTTGCCCCCGACAATGGATTGCTCTTGAACGCATTGCACGATAAGGCGTTCGATCGGGGGCTAATTACCATTACGAAGGACCTAAAGATAGTGGTGTCCGGTGTGGTCGGACATGAAACACCTGAGGATGAGTATTTGTGGCGCTACAACGGAAAGCCAATTACGCTTCCGAAGCGATTTGTCCCACGAGCTGAGTTTATTGAATACCACAACGATATGGTGTTTAAGGGGTAATTGGACTATCTCCCGACCAAGCGAGGATTCGGATTGGTTTGCTGGAATGTGGCAGTGCCCTGTTCTAAGCAACGTATTTGTGATAGCCACCCGCTCACCTTGTGACGATAATGCAGAATTGCGGCACGGATAGAACTGCGCTAACCTTTGCGAATATGCGGAGCGGGGGCAAGCCGCTAAACTACACCCCCGCTCCGTTCCGAGTGGAGCCTCAATTGCGCATTGGGGCTCTACTTCCTTTTAACATGGACGTATCGCGTGATTGTTCCGGTCTTTACGATTCGCCCGGTCTTGGTAACTCGGTACTTCGGGATTCGCACTCGAACATATGCCATCTTCATCACCTCCTTCAGGATGCTGCGTGCCACTTAATGCATGCGGCGCTTGTGGTCTGCCAGCGTTTTGCCGGCTTGCGACTTGGCCCGAGGGCTCGACTTGCCGCTCGCCAGAACAGCGGCGGCTTTGCTGAGCTTGGGGCTGTGATGCCGTGCCATACAATCACCTCCCTACGGCTGGCAACGGACAGGTTGGCTCGTGGTGCCCCGAACCGATTCGAGGGTAGCACCGCTCGGCTTAAAAAGTCAATCTCTATTCCAATTCTGTTGGTTTTGTTCTATACTAGAAAGTGCCATTATGGGGCGGATAGTGTCTGGAGAAATGGAAAATGAAGAAGAGGAATGTACTGAACCTTATTAAATACCATGTGGAGGACAACAACTACGGCTTTCGTCAGGAGGCCATAGAGATCGCCCATGACTTCGATCGGGCCGGCGACACCGAGCTCGCAGAATACGTCCTCGCCCTTCTTTCGGACGCGAATACCTTTGTCCCACAGACAAGCGGCGGCGTGGGCCATTTCCTCAGGAGAATGGACTACTCCCGCTCGCCCCTCCCTCTCCCAGAGGTCATTTCTGAGGACGTGAAGGGAATCATAAATGCAGTCGGCCATGACGCGGGCATCAATAAGTTCCTGTTCCAAGGACCTCCCGGCACAGGCAAGACCGAAACGGCCAAGCATGTCGCCCGAATCCTTGAGAGGGATTTGTTTGTCGTCGACTTTAGCGAGGTCATCGACAGCAAGCTCGGACAGACAAGCAAGAACATCACGACTCTCTTCCGCGAGATCAACGGGTTTGCCAACCCGGGCAGAATCGTCGTGCTCTTCGACGAAATCGACGCCCTTGCGATGGACAGGAACAACAGCCACGATGTCCGCGAGATGGGACGCGCGACGTCCACGTTCCTCCGCGAGTTGGACAGTATGAACACGCAAGTCGTGCTCATCGCCACGACCAACATGTACGGAACGCTCGACAAGGCGATGATTCGTCGGTTTGATTCCGTGATCGACTTCGGCAGGTACACCCGAGATGACCTCCTCGAGGTAGCGACCACGCTGCTCAACGTGCATCTAGCCAAGTTCCGCTTTGCCGGGAAAGATGTGCGCCTATTCAACAAGATAATGCGGCTTATGGACGAGGTGCTGTATCCTGCTGAGCTCTCAAACCTCATCAAAACGGCGATTGCTTTCAGCAATCCAGGCGAGCCGTTCGACTACATGCGCCGCCTTTACAAGGCTGCGACGGGCAACGTAGTTCCCGACGCCAAGAGCCTCCGCGAGCAGGGCTTCTCCATGCGCGAGATAGAGACGCTGACGGGCACGCCGATCAGCACTCTTTCGCGCGAGCTGAAAGGTTAGACGATGAGCAACGCTATTCTCGAACTGAAGGGCTCTTATGAGCGCAAGGGGGCAATGCCTCCCGGCCCGCCGTCGCTCCCAAATGGGCAATCCGTTTCTGCTGACGAGCTTGAAGGTCTAAAGGCCGATCTTGTCGAGTGCAGGAACTATTGGAAGCGCCAGCAACTCGGCATCGACTACCTAATTAATGCTCGTTATAAATCGACCGTGGCTAAGAGTAATCGTTGCAGGAGGCTCCTGGCGCGAAGCAGTGACAACGCAAGTGACTCCATTGTCGGCGCAAGGTTCGAGCAGATACCTGGAAGCGCGGGGAATAACCCCCGCCACATCATCACATACCGCGTTGCCCCGCAGACGCTGGACAAGACGGTAGAGGAGCTGGGCACCTGTATAGGCATCCTGCGGCGAAATTACCCAAACGGCGTGATAGGCAGCAAGGAGCTGTCGCAGCTCGACAAAGAAAAGTTCGACGCTTACGGAGCGTCAATCTCAAAAACGGCCTTCGCGCAAATCATTCGCGATGCCCATTACCTCGTTAATTTCTATTACACCGACACAATCGATGATGCGTACAAGAACGACGACGCCTTCGTCACCATATACGATACTGGGACGGATACATACGAGCTGCTAAGCCGAGTCATACCCGCGCTGGACAGCGGACAGGTCTTTGAGAACTGCGTTCGCTTGTATCCCGACCAATATGAGCGGCTTCGTCGCGAAGCGCCCTACCTCGTCGCCATGTCTACGGTCAACTTCGCCGACACTGACCTAGCGAAACTCTGGGGCGAGAGGGCCTATAGGGAATACGAGGCGCGTTTGCCGCTACCGCCCTCGATTCCCGATCCGGACGGAGAGCCAGTCGTCGGCGTTATCGATACGCTATTCAACGAGAACGCATATTTTAGCGCGTGGGTTGATTACCAGGACTGTATGACCGAGAAACGCGACTGCAACAACGACGTGGCCCACGGGACGCAGGTTTCCTCCATCATCGTCGATGGCCCCTCGCTCAACCCCGAGCTAGACGACGGCTGCGGCCGTTTCCGCGTCAAGCACTTCGGCATCACCGACGGCGAGAAGCTGAACTCGCTTACCGTTATGCGCGACGTCAAGAGGATAATCGAGGCAAATCTGAGCATTAAGGTTTGGAACCTGTCGCTCGGCACCGCCTCGGAATGCCCGGAAAACTCAATTTCTCCGGTCGCGTCGATCCTTGATGAGCTGCAGGCGAAATACGACGTGGTGTTTGTGGTATCGGGAACGAATCTCGAAAACGGAGAGGAGACAAAGCGCGTTGGATCGCCGGCGGATTCAATCAATTCCGTGGTGGTTAACTCGGTGGGACGCGACTGTGCGCCAGCAATCTACTCGCGCCACGGGCCGGTCTTGTCGTTCTTCGGCAAGCCCGACATAAGCTACTACGGCGGCACCAAGGAGGACGGGCTCGTTGTGGCGGCGCCTTTCGCCCTCGTGCGTGACTGGGGTACGTCTTTCGCCGCCCCGTGGATCGCACGAAAGCTCGCCTTTCTGATTTATAAGGCTCGACTCACGAGGGAGGAGGCCAAGGCGCTTCTCATCGACTCGGCCTATGGATGGGGTGAGGGCGGTCTATCCAATACAAGGGGGTACGGCGTTCCGCCTATCAGTATTGAGGACATAATCGGCACGCCCAACAACGAGATTCGATTCATCCTCTCGGGCGCAATCGACAGCTATGAGACCTACAACTACGGTATACCGATTCCCATGAACGACGGCAGGTATCCGTTCATGGCGCGGGCCACGCTCTGCTACTTCCCGGAATGCCACAGGAGCCAAGGCGTCGATTACACCACCACAGAGATCGACCTCCATTTCGGACGCATCAAGGGTAAAGGGATCAAATCCCTGGACAAAAACGTCCAGGGAGACGAAGGTTCCCAAGTCTATGAAGCGGAAGCACGTGCGCTCTACCGCAAGTGGGACAACGTCAAGCACATCGGCGACGTGTTCAAGTCCCGGTTCGCCCCGCGCAAAGCCTACGACAACCCGCAATGGGGCATTATGCTGCGCAAGAAGGAGCGCAACAAGCCTGGTGCTGGAGATGGAATCAGGTTTGCAGTCGTTGTCACTCTACGAGAGATGTACAACGTGAACCGCATCGAGGAGTTCGTGCAACGCTGCTCGCTGCGAGGGTGGATAGTAAACCGCATCGACATCGACGTGATCAACCAGATATATGAGGCCGCCGAGGTTGAAATCGACTTTGAAGACTAGTGCGCCGGTCTTGCAGCGTTCATGCTCGGATTCGAGTGCGGCCTAATTGTCCGAGGCGGGTGCTGGATAGCACTTCATGCAGCAGCATCTAACGCCCGCCTCGGCTGACAAATTTCACTATTCGAGTGGTCAATCGGTTATGAAAAGCCAGGTTTTAGATGACGTAATTCATAAGGCAAGACAACTGGGGATATTGCAAATAGCGCAAGGTTCGCCCGCTTGGGAATAGAGTTCACGGCAGTGAGGACCAACTTTCAAAGTATGCCCAGCTGCTTTATGACACATTGTAGTTTTGATTAATTTATAGCCTTTTATATGCTAAAACACGATGATTGAATACATCGCGATTCAGCATCTATGCCAAATACGTCTTACTTGAAGAATTTAAAGGTCACCCTCACGAACAGACTCATGTTGGCATCGGTCGAAGACTCGCAGTCGGTTATATCGGTAAAACAGGGCTTGAATCTTCGGTAAGTTCTTATAATAATTTAGTGCATTTGAAAGGCAGAGGATCAAGTGGAGGGCTTTTAGATGTCAACAGAGAGCACCGGCATTTTCGCCACAAAAGAGTATCGCTTTCTCTGCTGGCTCGACGCCCAACAAACTGCTACGCCCGAGGGGCCTGCAATCAAGATGTCACAAAGCGCAATAGCGGAGGCATACGGGAGCAGTCCTGCGACCATTAACGGTTGGATCAAGTCGCTCAAGGACTCGAACTGCCTTACAACCTACCGGAAAAAGAGCGGCTATATTGTTACGGAAACGGGAAAGCAAGCAATAAAGAAAATGAAAGAGTTGGAAGGCGTTATTTTTCAAGGTGACAGCAGGCCTTCGGAGCCGGCACCCTCCTCCTTGTCATATATCGATGTATTCTCAGGATGTGGAGGCCTATCGTTGGGCCTTGGCTGGGCAGGCTGGTCGGGTATCTTCGCAATTGAGAAAGACCCTATGGCCTATTCCACTTTTGAACATAATTTAATTAGCGAAACCTCCCCCTATAGCCACTTTCAGAATTGGCCTGAATGGCTCACTAAGGAATCGCACGATATTAACGATGTTCTCTCAGACGATACCGCGAGAGGGCATCTGAAAGAACTAAGCGGGGAGGTGACTCTTCTCGCTGGCGGCCCTCCATGTCAGGGGTTCTCCGTCGCGGGGGCGCGCAACGGCAATGACCCGAGAAACCTGCTTGTTTTTAAACAAATTGAAATGGCCAGAATACTCAGGCCACGCTTCGTGCTGGTGGAAAACGTTGGTGGATTTGGGAAAAAGTTCGTACTGCGTCCAAGCGATAACACCACAAGAAGCGTCGCCGAAGAGGCGGTCGATAAGCTCAAAGAGTTGGGCTATAGCGTCGGGAAAATCACCATAAACGCTGCCGACTTCGGTGTCCCACAGATACGCAAGCGGGTAATACTGCTTGCTATTTCCGAGGACTACGCAGGGAAACTTGATGTCAAGAGTTTGCTCGATGACTTGCTTTCATCTATCTGCATCGAGCAGAGGAAGGACCTTAGGCTTGCCACAAGCAGATATGTAAACGTCGCAGAGGCGCTGAGCGACCTTTCAGGCGATGAACTTGTGGCAGACCCAGAATTCCCAAGGTTTAAAACATGCAAGTATCTGCCTGCGAGCACTTCCTACCAGAAGCTCATGAGGAAGAATATTCGAAAGCAAGCAGTGCCGACCTGCCATCGCTTCAATCGGCACAGCGATAAGCTCATTGCGCTCTACAACAAGGCGCATATGACGCAGCAACCCGGGCGCCTCAGCAAGGAGTTCTTGTATGCGAACGGGTGTCACTCAAACAAGCGGTTTGTTCTAGACCTCGAAAAACCTTGCTCAACGCTAACAACTGCGCCAGAGGAGCTCATACATTTCGATAAACCTCGAGTCGTAACTCTCCGGGAGATGGCTCGCCTGCAATCGTTCCCTGACGACTTCCAATTCTATGGACGCTATACACTTAACGGCCCTGCAAGAGGAGTCGATGTTCCCCGGAATGCGCAAATTGGCAACGCTATCCCGCCTCTGGTAGGCAGGGCTTTGGGGCTAGCCATAAAAGACGTCATTTCGCTTGTTCAAACAGATGATGAAAGGTTGGAGCAATACCGCCCGAGCAACGATTAACTCAATGCCAGATTGAGTTATCGTACTCGATAGAGATGGCATGATAAATCACCTCGGTTACGAACTGGCTCGGATCGAGGTGATGTTTTTCTGAGTACTCATTGACATCGCGCCAGGTCTGTCCCGACAGCCTAACCGGCCTATAGAACTCAGGGAAAGCGTAGCCGCATTGTGAGCAATCTTTCTGGCATCCTCGGCAGACGACGCTCTTTTCGATATTGCAAGAATCACAAAGTGGCTGCCAATTTGTAAGGTCATCGGTACCACCGCGGGCACGGGGGACTTTGTGATCCTGCTGAAATCCATTCTCATCGGGCGTGCAACCACAGACGGCGCAAACATTGTTGTAGGCCCCAAGGACCATCTTCCATTTATCTGCCGAGAGTGATGTTCTGGGCCGTTTCTTTGGTGAGATGTTCAAATGAATGAGCTGATACCTCTGCCCATTCTTGATGATGCCTAGAAACCCCTCATCGCCCTGCAATTCGCGCAACCGCCTGAACGGATCGTGGTATGTGCCGCCCTTGGCGCGATCAATCGCAGCCCTGATCTCTTCGCGGCCAACGATAGGCCCGGGTATGCCATACCCTTTCGGCCAAAGAGTCTCCAATATGACGCGATAGATTTGCCGATTGGCCTTACTGTTCGTAATGAAGCCCGACGATGCCTTATCAATCCATCCGTCGCGCTCGACCAGGTAGTTATCACCATCAGTGTTAGGAGTTTGAAAATCCTGCTGTGCCTGACTAGACTTAGTGCGTCTTGGAGCGGACATGATGACCACCTTAAATCGTGAGTAACAGCTGCAAGTGTATCACTTGCCATATGAGCAACAGACAAACAGAGCCTATCGACCGAAGCTTCTAGCAGGAAGGACGCCTCTACAAGTTTCACAGGCTCCCGCACATCTGCCCCACGCTCGCCAACGTTTCACCTTTTCAGCCGCCCCGTGGCCGGGGCCGTCCGGGCTCGGAGCTGCGCGTCGGGGCTCGCCCGCGTCGTGGCCGCGTGCACTTCGGGCGCTTCCGTCGGTTCGGTCGCGCCACGGGCCGCCCATGGCGCTCGTGAGTCTCACGATGCGTCCGTCTCGCCGACGTCCTGCTGAAGCGCGCGAGCTCGAACCTGGTCTTGTGCTAGGTGGCCGAGCTGTTGGCCTGCGTGTTGGCGCTGGTCTTCATTGCCGTGGCCTATGTCGTCGTGAGCATGGCCATCGCGCTTGCAATCGCGGCCGTCGTCTTGGTGGTGTGCCTTGCCGGGTCTCCCGTTATCTATGTCACCACGTGGTGCAGGTAGCGGACTGTTGCTCCCAATGGCCCGCGGTGTCAGCGACCGATCGGCAGGCTGCCGGGAAAAGTCCAGGTAGCCTGCCGATCCCAGCTTTACATCGTTCCCTTGCTCGCGGCGTAATGCTCCGCCTGCTTAAAGGCGTCCTCGTAGGCGCGCTGTTTTGCTTCGTACTCTTGCACGTAGCGCTCCTGTTCCGCTCGGCTGGGGGGACGGGTACGGTCATGCTTCGTAGGTCTTTGGGAGATAGCTGCGCAAGCGAGTCTCCGTGCGAGGAGGCCATAAGTCTCTGCTGTCCTTCATCGGACGACAGGTAGGCTAAGAAGAACCGTGCTAGTCGTTCATCTTCAAGGGATGCGCAGAAGATGACATCGCAAGGGACAATGAGCTTAGGGCATAGCTGGGGTTCCCGAAGCACTGAATCGCGATTCGTGCTTCCAGGCACTACGAGGGCTAGCTTAAATGGCGAAGACGCTCGTGCCAATCAGCGCGGGGCAGAGGTCGAACTTGTTGCTGCCCAAGGCGATGCCGATCGGGCAGACATCGATGCTGCTGCCGCCCAGACGGAGCTCGATATGGCCCAGCAGGCTGCGAGCGATGCCGATGCCGCCGTGGCAACGGCTCAGGCAAAGTCTGACGCGGCTGCTGTCCGCGCCTCTCAGCTTAAGAACGCCGCCGCATCGCTTGCCAAGGCTACCGAGGACAAAGCCGCTGCCGATACCGCGCGCGATGCTGCGGCGACGGCCGTGATGGATGCCGAGTACGACTGGGTAGATGCTGACAAAGCCGTGACGGATACGGCTGCCGCCCGCGATGCCTCTGCCGCCGCGGTTGCCCGCCTGCGTAGGATCAATCTTGCCGAAGCCATTGTTAACGGCGGCGCTGACGATGCAGGCGAGGCGCTCAACGCCAAGATTGCCGCGGCTCACGATGCCGCCGAGCACGCCGCGGCCGCCAATGCCGAGCTCGATGCCGCCGTGGCTGCGGCGGATGCTGTGGCGCCGGCATACTTGGAGGCGCTTGCAAACTACGCCGCCGCCAAGGCCGAGCTCGACCAGGCTATTGTCGAGCTCAACGCCGAGATCGCTCGCCAAGAGGCCGCCGAACGCGGGAATGGCGAGCAGGCCCAGCCCGCCACGCAAGTGACGTACCAGGCCAAACATGCGGTGGCAACAACCGAGGCCGCGACGTGGCAGACGGCGATGCCTGCCACGGGCGATACGCCCGACCTACTGGGCGAGACCTTCGTTATCGGCGGCACGGTCCTGGTGGCCGCCGGCGTCTTCCTGTCCGATAAGCGCCGCCAGCTGACCCGTTAGGGACAGAAGGAAAGCGGACCATTTTCGGCGCGCACCGTAGGGGGCAAGAAGGTCCCACGCGGTGCGCGCCTAAAAACGTGTCCGCACGCAATGTGACACTTAGCCTGTCGCCCTGCTCTGTCGCGGCGGCATGCACCTGAACAACGGCCCTCTAAGGAGATCGATATCGATGAGTGACAACACCAAGCATCTCGCAAAGAGGTGCGTCAAGGACGCAGGGCCGTGCCTCGCGCTGTGCGTTGCCGGCGCTGCGGTCGCGCTGCTGGCTGTTCTGGGGCCGTTCGACGTGCTTCGAAGCGGCGGCTCTCTGCATGTTTGCATGGCCCTTGCCGGTGCCATGATGACCGGCGGCGTGCTCGATCTGGTTTTTTGGGTGTTTGACCCGTTTGGATGGAAGAACGAAGGGTAAGCCCTAAGGGATGGATGCCCCGCAGCGTTAGGAGGTTCCTATGATTTGGTTTACCAGCGATACTCACTTTGGACACGAGAACATGCTACGGCTTGCCGACAGGCCTTGGTCGACTGTTGCGCAGATGAACGACGCCATGGTCGCGAGCATTAATAGCAAGGTCGCCGTGGACGACGAACTTTACATTTTGGGTGACTTTAGCTTTAAGATGACGGCCCAAGATGCCTACGAGCTGCGCAAAAGCATCGCATGCAAGCGCGTCCATCTGCTGCCCGGCAACCACGACAAAGACTGGATGCAGCCTGCGGTAGCGGATGCCTTTATCGTCGAGCCGCCCATTTGCGTGCTCAAGATCGACCGCCAAAAAATCGTGCTGAGCCACTATCCCATGGTCGACTGGCAGGGTATGTCGCACGGCAGCTGGCATCTTCATGGGCATATCCACAGCTGCGGCGGCGCGTACAACAGGTTTAACCTCAGGCAGGGGCTGCTGCGCTATGACGTGGGTGTGGATGCCAACGGCTACGCCCCGGTGAGCCTGGAGGAGCTCAAGTCGTGGTTTGCGCAGGTCGACGAGCCGGCGTGTTGCGTTAAATGGCCGTGGTGGGTCAACGCCACGGGCGATGAGCAGGTCGAGCGCGATCTCGAAGCCTATAAGAGGGAAGTGGTGGAAGTGGTAATCCGATGACGGTCTATGTGACGGGCGATATTCACGGCGGCGTCGACATGCAAAAGCTGCGCGACTGGGAGCTTGGGGATAGTCTGACGGGCGACGACTATCTGATTGTCGCGGGCGACTTTGGCTTTCCGTGGGATTTCTCTGCCGAGGAGTGCGCCGATATCGCTTGGTTGGAGTCGCGCCCCTATACCGTGCTGTTCGTCGACGGCAACCACGAACGTTTCGATCACTGGGCGGAGCGACCCATGGAGTTGTGGCACGGTGGGCTGACGCAGCGCCTGTCGGATACCTCTCCCATACGGCGCCTGACGCGCGGCGAGGTTTTTAAACTCGACGGCTCAACGATCTTTACCATGGGCGGTGCCACGAGCGTGGACAAGGAATACCGCATTCCGTATTCCAGCTGGTGGCCACAGGAGCTGCCGGACGAGCGCAACTTTGAGGAGGCACGGACAAAGCTCGACAGCGTGGGCTGGAAGGTCGACTACGTAATCACCCACACCTGCTCTACGCACATGCTTTCGCCCACGCTCTATCCGGCGCCCGGCTGGGATTGCCCCGGCGTTGATCGACTTACGGCGTTTTTCGATGAGCTGGAAGATCGCTTGGACTACAAGCGCTGGTACTACGGCCATTTTCATCGGGATGCCAACCCGGCCGAGCGCCACACCGTGCTCTACGACTGTATCGTTCGCTTGGGTGATGAACTCCAGCCCTGGGATGTTGCGTAGCGGCAAGACGTTTGGCTACTCGGCCGTTATGGTGATGTTTTTCCGGTGCGCGTGGATAACATCCCAGCTAAAGTGCTCGACCAATTGCTCGGCGGTGCGCGGCGTGGTGTCCGGCGCGATGCCTGTTTGCCCGGCGAGCCAGCCCAGCAGTGCCTCGGGCGTGCCAAAGCGTGCGCGTAGCTCGCCCAGGTCCAGGTCGCGATCGCGCTTGGAAAGGCGGCGGCCGTCCGGCGACATGAGCAGCGGAATATGTGCGTAGTGCGGCGTGGGAAGTCCCAGCAGATGCTGCAGATAGATCTGGCGCGGCGTAGAGCCCAGCAGGTCGCATCCGCGCACGACCTCGGTGACGCCCATGTCAGCGTCGTCGACCACCACGGCTAGCTGATAGGCAAAAACGCCGTCGCTGCGGCGCACCAAAAAGTCGCCGCACTCGGTGGCGAGTGCTTCGCATTGGGCGCCGTACGTGCGGTCCACGAATTCGATTACATCGTCTGCGAGGTCGTCGACGGTGGGCACGCGCAGGCGCGTGGCCGGAGCACGCAGAACGCTGCGGCGGGCAACCTCCTCGGCAGAAAGGCCTCGGCAGGCGCCGCGGTAGATGGGCGTGCCGTCGCTGGCGTGCGGCGCGCTCGCAGCGTGGAGCTCGGCACGCGTGCAAAAACAGGGGTAGGTGAGGCTGGCGTCTTGCAGCTGGCGCAAAGCGCTCTCGTACAGGTCGAGGCGATCGTGCTGGTAGTAGGGGCCTTCGTCCCACTCGAGTCCCAGCCAAGCCAGGTCGTCAATCAGTTGAGCGGCAAGTTCCGGGCGCTTGCAGCGATCGTCCAGGTCCTCGATGCGCAACACGATGCTGCCGCCCTGGTTGCGGGCCGAAAGCCACGCGCACAGGCAGCTGAACACGTTGCCCAGGTGCATGCGGCCCGAGGGCGACGGGGCAAAACGGCCCACGACAGGTGCGGGAACGGAGGTGGGCGGCGTCGTTGGCGCGTCCGCGGCGGGCGTAGCTATGTTGCGTGCTTTGATATCCATGCGGACGAGTATAGCGCGGGGTGCGATGGGGAGGCGTCACTGTGGTCCGCAAGTTGGCCGCGCTGCGCATTGCACGCGGCTGGTTTGCGGCTCAAGGTCTCGATTGCTGCGCACTGACTTAGCCTCACAAACGACAGAAACCCCGGCAGCTCTTCGCAACTGCCGGGGTTTCCACGGAAAAGGGGGACATGATCCTCGAGCGAACGGGAAAGGGGCAACCGTTTTCGCTCAACTGCTTTATGCCCCTCGACTGGCGGCTCAATCAGCGCATGCCGCGCCCACACAAAGCCGCTACACCTGTGGCGGAGCTGTGAAGTGATATCTATTGTTGGCGCGGGATTCGGCCAAAGAGCGTCCTAAACGACAAATTTGCTGCTGTCCGTCGGTTCAACCCAATGATCCGTTTTCCTCCGTCCCCAATAGATCATTTTCTAGGTGCCGGTCGAGGGTGGGACTTTTGTCCCATTTGACGTTCCGTTGGCCCAGATATTCGTCATGTGTGCCCGCAAACGTGGGACAATGGCGATGTTGGTTTTACAGACAAAGGATGTGCCTATGAACGCCCCCGTTGCCAAAACCTGTCGGCAGCGCCGCCTGTTTGCGCGATTCGCTTCCGTCTGCGCGCTCGTTGCGCTTGCGTTGTTGCTGCTGCCTGCCGCCGCGCACGCCGACGGCTACTCCATGACCCAAACCTACATCAGTGCCACGGTTGAGGCCGATGGATCGCTGACCGTTGTCGAGGGACGCCAGTTTGATTTCGACGACGACATCAACGGCGTGTTTTGGGAGATCAATACGGGCACCAACCAGCAGGGCGGCACGGCGGGCGTTGACGTGCTGAGTGTCGAGGAAGAGGACACCGCGTTTAACAAAGTCGATAGCGCGAACAAGGGCGATTCTGGCGTCTACGCGGTCGAGCAGACCGGTGACGGCGTAAGGATTAAGGTGTTCAGCCCCCACGAGAGCGGCGACAGCGCGATCTATTACGTGAGCTACACCATGACCGGTGCGGTCATGAACTGGGCCGATACCGCCGAGCTCTACTGGAAGTTCGTGGGCGACGGCTGGTCTGCGGATTCCGACGATGTCGAGATGGAAGTGCGCTTCGCAAATGCCGCTGCCGGGACGGCGGCCGTCAAAGGCGATAACTTCCGCGCATGGGGCCACGGTCCGCTGGCGGGCGACGTGTCGCTCGATGAGGACGAGCCCATGGTCACCTATACCATTCCCTGCGTGCATCAGGGCGAATTCGCCGAGGCACGCATCGCCTTCCCCAGCGACTGGGTGCCGCAGCTTGCCGCCTCGGGCGAAGAGCGCATGTCAACGATCCTGAGCGAAGAGAAGGAATGGGCCGACGAAGCTAACGCCCGCCGCGCTCACGCTCGCATAATTGCCAATGCACTTGCCGTGCTAAGTGTTGTTGCGGCGGTGGCCTTTACCGGCACAATCGTTATGCTCAAGCTGCGCAAGCGCAAGCCCAAGCCGCTTTTCCAGGACGAATATTTCCGCGATGTGCCCTCGGCCGACCATCCCGCCGTGCTTTCGGCCCTCATGAGCTGGAACGAGGTGCCCGATCAGGCATATATCGCCACGCTCATGAAGCTCACTGACGACCGTGTGATCAAGCTGGAGCAGGCGACCGTGACCAAGGCCAAGAAGGGTCTGTTGGGGCGTGAAAAAGAAGAGCAGACGTATCGCGTGACGGTGAGCGATGCGGGCTGGAAGTCGGCCAAGGGCATTGACCACATGGTGCTCAAGGTCTTCTTTGCCGGTGCTAAGCCTGACGAGAACGGTGACCGTTCGCGCACGTTCGACGAGCTGCAGCACTACGTCAAGCAGCACGCTACACCCGTGGGTGATAAGCTCGAGGACTATCAGAACACCGTTAAGGGCAAGCTGGCCGATAGCGAGTACGTTGCCTCGGACGGCATTGTTGCAATGGTGTTTTGCCTGGTTCTTGGTATCCTGATTGCCTTTGTTCCCGTGGGATCCATCTTCTTTACCGATGGCGCACAGGCGAACATTACCGCCGCGGTTATCTCGGTGCCGATTGTGCTGGTGGGTATCGGCGTGGGCCTTACGTTCCGCCGCTTTACGCCGGAGGGCGCCGAGGTGGCGGCTCGCTGCAAGGCACTTAAGCATTGGCTCGAGGACTTCACTCGTCTAAAGGAAGCCGTCCCCGGCGATCTGGTGCTGTGGAACAAGCTGCTGGTGATGGGCGTGGCGCTGGGTGTTTCCAAGGAAGTGCTGCGTCAGCTTGCCGAGGCCGTGCCTGCGGATCTGCGCAACAGCGACGATTTCTACGACAACTACCCCTGCTACTGGTGGTATTACCATCACTACGGCAACGAGTCTCCGCTCGATTCGTTCAACGATGTGTATCACGAGACCATCCGCGAGCTGGCTTCGAGTTCCGATAGCTCGAGCGGCGGCAGCGGCGGCGGCTTTTCCGGTGGCGGCGGTGGCGGCGTCGGCGGAGGCGGCGGCGGAACGTTCTAGCGAGCGCTTGCTTTGGGGTGGATCTTTCTGGGCGGTTGCCAGGGAAGATCCATCCCATTTTTGTGCATCGAAACGGGCCATGCTTTCCGCTGCGGACCTTCGCACAAGGGGCAGTGGGCAAAAAATGCCAAATATGAGTACTGTTGCCTAGATTGTCACATTTGTTTGTACTAAAAAATGGACTCCTAACGATATTATTTCTCGTTAGGAGTCCATTTTATTGTACATTTGGGGAGATACGTTAGTTCATCTGACGCGTCGAGACGCCTAAGAGACCCGAGAAAGCCGAATTGCGCTGCTGCTAAAAAGGTAACAGTACTCATATTTGATGTTTTTTGACCACAGCTATTTGCAGGCCCCCTATAGGGCGATGCCAACAAGGGCTTCGGCGGCCGTTTTGCTCAAGACTGTCCCCAGCGACTAGTCATTTAAGAACGTCCCCAATGACTAGGTGTGGTTGCTGCCAAGGAGTGTCCCGGGGTGCCGGCATAGACGATATGAGCAGGACATAAAAACATTGAGAGCCCCTGCTGCATGAAAGACCGCGGATTAGGCCGACAATGGTG
>UQZL01000019.1 GCA_900545605.1 uncultured Collinsella sp. | reverse complement strand
TTTCTGATGCGGCGCGCTGCGCGCCCCGCACAGGCTAAAGCCCGTAACAAAAAAGCTCCCATTCTAGGGAGCTTTCTCAATCTAAATGGCGGAGGAGGAGGGATTCGAACCCTCGTGACCTTATACAGGCCAAACGGTTTTCGAGACCGCCGCATTCAACCACTCTGCCACCCCTCCGCGTGGGGTAAAAACAAAGCAGGCTCAAAGGCCTGCTTTGGAATTAACTGGCGGAGAGTCAGGGATTTGAACCCTGGAGACGCTTTTGACGCCTACACGATTTCCAATCGTGCTCCTTCGGCCACTCGGACAACTCTCCGTTAAATGCGAAAGTCAGTATACACGAGGAATCGCAAAGTGCAAACAGAAAAGTTGGCATTTTTTAAAACGCTTGGCCGCGTTTGGCGTTGCAGCGGGGTTTGAGATGCCAAAAAACGACTTCCGACCAGCGTAGTTGATCAACTCAATTGTTCAAAAGGGGTATTTATAAGCGATTTGGCAATGAATTTAAAAATCTTTGGGTGGTGCTGTGGGCCACTGGTATGCATTTTGCGACCACAACCATGCGCCCGTTGACCTGCGACTTGGCTCAGCTTGTCCTCACGGCACCGTATCTTGTCCACAGATCCGTCAAGCTTTTGGTCAGCATTTGGTTGGAATGCGCATGAAACGTCGTGCGAGTATGGGCATATGTGGAGGTCATGAGGTTGTAGCTGCATATTCTTGCAGCCTAGGAGGTTGAAAGATATTATTACCAAGTCTTTTCCTGCTTCAGGCGCACCTTCACGACCTGAAGCCACATTTGCCCAGAGGAGGTGACAATATGAAGGCTTATGAACTGCTGTTCTTTGTTGACCCGTCGCTCGACCCCGAGACTCGTCTCGCTGTTATGAAGCGTATCGATACCACGATCGCTGAGGGCGCTGGCAAGGTCGACTCCGTTGACGAGTGGGGCAAGCGCAAGCTCGCCTACGAGATCAACGACCTCACCGATGGTGACTACACCCTCATCAACTTCCACGCAGATCCTACCCAGATCGCCGAGCTTGATCGCGTCCTGCGCATCACCGACGCTGTGGTCCGCCACATGATCGTCCGTCGCGACGACCAGGAGTAAGACTGTCGTTTTGGACTGGGCTTGTGCCCCAAGAGGAAGTAGTGAGTTATGAGCATCAATCGAGTGAACATCACCGGTAACCTCACCCGCGATCCCGAGCTGCGCGCCACCGCCGGCGGAACCCAGGTTCTGTCCTTTGGCGTTGCCGTGAACGATCGTCGCCGCAACGCGCAGACTGGCGAGTGGGAGGACTATCCCAACTTTGTCGACTGCACCATGTTCGGCACCCGCGCCGAGGCCGTGAACCGTTTCCTGGCAAAGGGAAACAAGGTCGCGATCGAGGGCAAGCTGCGCTACAGCTCTTGGGAGCGCGACGGCCAGCGCCGGAGCAAGCTTGAGGTCATCGTCGATGAGATCGAGTTTATGAGCTCCCGTGGTGGCCAGGGTGGCTACGATCAGGGCGGTTACGCCCCCGCAGCTCCCGCGCCCGCAGCACGTCCTGCCGCGCCGGTGGCTACGCCGCCCGCGGTCGACGTCTACGATGAGGACATCCCGTTCTAAGGGTTGTTCACCTATTTTTGAGTGAGAGGCGGCTTCGGTTCGCCGAAGTTGCCAAATGAAAGGTATTTTGACATGGCTAATGATTTTTCTGCACGTCAGCCGCGTCGTAAGTACTGCCAGTTCTGCAAGGAGAACACTGAGTTCATCGACTATAAGGACACTCAGCTTCTCCGTAAGTACATGACCGACCGTGGCAAGATCAAGCCCCGTCGCGTCACTGGCGCTTGCACGCAGCATCAGCATGACATCGCCAACGCCATCAAGCGCGCCCGCGAGATGGCTCTCCTGCCGTACACCGTCCCCGTGGTTTCCTCTCGTGGCAACCGCGACCGCGGCTAAGAAGGGAGACGCATCATGAAGGTTATTCTTCTCGATGAGATCAAGGGCAAGGGCGGCGAGGGTGACGTCGTAGAGGTCGCTCAGGGTTACGCTGAGAACTTCCTGTTCCCCAAGAAGCTCGCTGTTGCCGCCACCAAGGGCAACCTCAAGCAGCTTGACGAGCGTCGCAACAACATCGCCAAGCGCGAGGCCGTCCGTCTGGCTACCGCCAACGAGACCAAGGCTGCCTTCGAGGGCAAGACGGTCACCGTTGACGTCAAGGTCGGCGACGAGGGCATCCTCTTTGGCTCCGTTACCGCCGCTATGGTCGCTGACGCCATCAAGGCTCAGCTCGGTATGGACATCGACCGCAAGCGCGTCGAGCTCGGTAAGCCCATCAAGGTTGCCGGTGCCCACACCGTTGCCATCTCGCTGTACCGCGAGATCAAGGCCGAGGTTGTCGTTCTCGTCGGCGTTACCGCCGAGGAGCTCGCTGCCGAGGCTGAGGTCGAGGAGGCCGCTGAGGTCGCCGAGGCCGAGACCGCCGAGGTCGAGACTGAGGCTGCTGCCGAGTAGCATTTGCTGCAACGCAACAATCTTGTTCTAAGAAGGGCGCTCTGGGAAACCAGGGCGCCCTTTTGTTTTTTGCGCTGAGTGAGTGTCATGGTGAACGTTGCGTCGAAGTCCTATATACAGGACCGTTCATCCGTTTGGTTCGGTGATGATTGGCGGCGCGCGGCGCGTTTTGGGACCGTGGCTGATACTATGGATGCTCGCAAGCGATATGAATGAGGATGCTCATGGCATATGACGATAGGGAGACGGGGCTGACGGTCGAGGACCGCGGCTCAAAGTTGGGTCTTCCCCAAAACCAAGATGCAGAGGCCAATGTACTGGCCGCTATGCTGCTATCGCCCGAGGTGGTCGAAGAGGCCCAGGTCGAGCTGCAGCCCGATGATTTCTACCGGCCCATTCATAAGACCATCTACACCGCGATGGTCGATATGTACAACAGCCGCATTCCCATCGACTCCATCTCGCTGATCGATTACCTGCGAAGCATCAACAAGCTCGATGCCGTGGGCGGCGAGGCCTACATTTTGGAGCTGATGGGTCAGACTCTGTCGCTCGTGAACTGGCAGCACCATGCCGCCATCGTTCGTCGCGATTCGATGCTGCGCGAGCTGATCGGCGCCACCAACGAGATCAACGCGCTGGCATATAACGCCCCCACCGACACCAAAGAGGTCGTGGAGCTAGCCGAGAGCAAGCTGCTCAAGGTCACGGCACGCGAGGTCAAGTCGAGCTACAAGACGCTGACCGAGTTTATGGTTGAGGCCTATAACGAGGCCGAGGAAGTGTGTCAGGCCGGTGGTCAGGCTGCGGGCGTGCCCACGGGCTTCCCGTCACTCGACCGCATGCTCATGGGCTTCCGCGAGGGCCAGCTCATCATTATCGGCGCCCGCCCTGCTGTGGGTAAGACGTCGTTCGCCCTGAATCTGGCGCTCAACGCTGCCGCTGCCGGTTATACCGTCGGCTTCTTCTCGCTGGAGATGTCGGGCAAAGAAATTGCCCAGCGTCTGATTTGCGCCTACGCCATGATCTCGATCAGTGACTTCCGCATGGGCCGCATTAGCCCCGAGCAGTGGGCCAATATCAACGAGGCCACGCAGACCTTGTCCAAGCTCGATATTCTGATTGACGATACGCCCGGCACCACAGTGACCGAGATTCGCGCCAAGAGCCGCCGCATGCTCCATAACAAGGAGAAGGCAATCATCATCCTGGACTACCTGCAGCTGGTGAGTCCTCCACCGGGACGCCGCTCCGAGAGCCGTACCGTCGAGGTTTCGGAGATGTCGCGTGGTCTGAAGATCATGGCCAAGGAGCTCAAGATCCCGCTCATCGCGCTGTCGCAGCTCTCGCGTCAGGTCGAATCCCGTACCGGCAAGCGCCCGCAGCTTTCCGACCTTCGTGAATCGGGCTCCATCGAGCAGGACGCCGATATCGTTATGTTCTTGGACCGCTCCGCCGACGAGGCCGAGGCCTCGCGCGACGATCGACCCGACGAGGGCGTTACGCGTATCGTCGTGGCCAAGAACCGTTCGGGCCCGATCGGCGACGTCGACCTGATGTTCCTGCCGGCATCCACCAAGTTCTATGAGCTTGATGGGGCACATGCCGAGGAGTAGGACAGGCGCCCGTTGCACGGGTATACTGGGAATGTTTTGTGCTTCTGCGTGCCGGCGTGGCGCGTAGACAGTCCATGAATGTAAGGAGTAAACATGCCGTCAACCGTTTTGGTCGGTGCCCAGTGGGGCGATGAGGGCAAGGGTAAGATTTGCGATCTGGTCGCCGGCGACTTCGATGCCGTCGTGCGCTACTCGGGCGGCAACAACGCCGGTCACACCATCGTCGTCAACGGCAAGAAGTACGGCCTGCACCAGGTGCCCTCCGGCATCATGTATTCCGACCACGTGTCGGTGATCGGTAACGGCTGCGTCGTCAACCCCAAGGTTGTTCTTGAGGAGATCGACATGTTCGAGGCCGACGGCATCACCACCAAGAACCTCAAGATTAGTGGCAACGCGCATGTCATCATGCCGTACCATATCGATCTGGATGGCGCCTTTGAGCAGAAGCTCGGCAAGAAGAACATCGGTACCACCAAGCGCGGCATCGGTCCGTGCTATCAGGACAAGATGGCGCGCATTGGCCTGCGCATGCAGGACATGCTCGACGAGGCGCTGTTCCGCGACAAGCTGGAGACCGCTCTCGCCCGCGTGAACCCCGAGCTCGAGCTCATCTACAACCTGCCCACCTACACCGTGGACCAGATTTGCGACGAGTACCTGCCGATGGCCGAGCGCCTGCGTCCCTACATCACTGAGACGAGTCTGCTGCTCAACAACATGATCGACGAGGGCAAGGACCTGCTGTTTGAGGGCGCCCAGGCGACGCTGCTCGACATCGACCACGGCACCTATCCGTACGTGACGTCTTCCAATTGCACCGCCGGCGGCGCCATCACCGGCTCCGGCGTCGGTATGAAGAACGTCGACCGCGTGCTGGGCGTCATGAAGGCCTACATCACCCGCGTCGGTTCGGGCCCCATGCCCACCGAGCTTTCCTATGAGTCCGAGGCCGGTCACACGCTGACTGAGGAGGGCTACGAGTACGGCGTGACCACCGGTCGCCGTCGTCGCTGCGGCTGGTTCGACGGCCCCATTGCCAACTACGCCTCGCGCGTCAACGGCCTCACCGATATTGCCATGACCAAGCTCGACGTGCTTTCGGCCTTCGACACCATCAAGGTGTGCGTGGCCTACGACGTCGATGGCGAGCGCTACACGAGCGTGCCCGAGCATCAGGTGCGCTTTGAGCATGCCAAGCCCATCTACGAGGAGCTCCCCGGCTGGAAGTGCGACATCACCGGTTGCCGCAGCTTTGATGAGCTGCCGCAAGAGGCTCAGGACTACGTGGCGTTTATCGAGGATCTGGCACACACCCGCGTGACGTTCATTGGCGTTGGCGCCGGTCGCGAGCAGATCATCAACCGATTCTGGAAGTAATCGGTTTATACGGTTATTGCGATATACCCCTTTGCAGCCCAGACGGGCGGCCGAGGGGTATATTTGCTTGCAAAGGGCTCGCGCGGAGCGGGCCATTCATCCATAGAGGAGGCACCCTTGAAGGCGGACACTCAAACCATCGACATCCTGTTGTTGGGCAGCGGCGGCCGCGAGCATGCTCTGGCAGCCAAGCTCGCAGCATCACCGCGCGCCGGCAAGCTCTACATCGCGCCGGGTAACGGTGGCACCGCGAGCTGCGGCGAGAACGTGGTTCTCGACGACTGCGATCCTGCGGCCGTGGCGGCGTTTGCTCAGAGCCACGGATGCGGACTCGTGGTAATTGGCCCCGAGGCTCCGCTCGTGGCGGGCGTGGCCGACGCCGTGCGCGCGGCGGGTATTCCCTGCTTTGGCCCGGGTGCCGAGGGCGCCCAGATGGAGGGCTCTAAGCTGTTCTCCAAGCAGCTCATGGAGCGTGCGGGCATTCCGACGGCAGCCTATGGTTCGTTTACCGACGAGGCTTCGGCTCTCGCCTACGTGCGCGAGCAGGGCGCCCCGCTGGTCGTCAAGGCCGACGGCCTTGCCGCGGGCAAGGGCGTTATCGTGGCGACCGAACTTGAGCAGGCCGAGGAAGCCGTACGCGAGTGCTTTGGCGGCACCTTTGGCGATGCCGGCAACACCGTGGTTATCGAGGAGATGCTGACCGGCCCCGAGTGCTCGCTGCTGGCCTTTACCGACGGCAAGACCGTGCGCCCCATGGCCACCTCGCAGGACCACAAGCGCGCGCTCGAGGGCGACAAGGGTCCCAACACCGGTGGCATGGGCGTCTACAGCCCGGTGCCCATCGTGACCGACGAGGAGCACGCCACCATGGTGAAGGTCATGGAGCAGACCGTTGCCGAGCTTGCTGCCGAGGGCATCGACTACCGCGGCTGCCTGTATGGCGGCTTTATGCTCACTCCCGCCGGCCCCAAGGTGCTGGAGTTCAACGCCCGCTTTGGTGATCCCGAGACGCAGGTCGTGCTGCCGCGCCTTAAGAACGACCTGGTCGAGGTCATGCTGGCTTGTGCCAACTGCGAGCTCGATCAGATTGAGCTCGACTGGCGTGACGAGTGGGCCGTGGCCGTTGTCCTGACGAGCGCGGGCTACCCCGGCAGCTACGAGAAGGGCAAGGTCATCACCGGTATCGCCGATGCCGAGGCCATGGAGAACGTGACCGTATACCACGCGGGCACTGCCGTGGTGGACGGTCAGCTCGTGACCAATGGTGGCCGCGTGCTTGCCGTGACCGCTCTGGGCGACACGTTCGAGAACGCTCGCAACCTTGCCTACGAGGCCTGCGAGAAGATTGATTTTGAGGGCAAGACCCTGCGTCACGACATCGGCCTGCGCGCGCTGCGCGGTCGCGACGCCTGGGATGCCTAAAATCCGAGAGGAATGAGACGGATGGACGAGAAGAACGAAGAGCTCGTGGACGCGCAGATCGTCGAAGAGGACAGCCGCATGTATGGGCACGCCGAGGGCGAGCCTGGTGGCGAGGTCGCTGACGAGCCGGCGCTGGTGTTGGGCGATGACGACCCGCACGATGCCGAGCTGCACGAGAAGATTCTTTCGGAGGAGTGCGCCTGGAAGGGCAAGATTCTCGACGTCCACCGGCTTGAGGTTGAGCTGCCCAACGGTCACCGCAGCGCCCGCGATATCGTTCGCCATCCGGGTGCGGCGGCCGTTGTGGCACTGACCGAGAGCGGCAAGATCGTACTGGTGCGTCAGTACCGCACCGCCATCGACCGCGTGACGGTCGAGATTCCCGCCGGCAAGCTCGACCCGGGCGAGGATCCGCTCGATTGCGCCAAGCGTGAGCTGCACGAGGAGACGGGATTTAGGGCCGGTCGCATTCGCTTTTTGACGTCGATTGTCACGACCTGCGGCTTCTGCGACGAGATCATTCATATCTACCTGGCCACCAAGCTCGAGTTCGACGCGCCCAACCCCGATGATGACGAGTTTGTCAACGTGGACCTGGTGCCGCTGCACGAGTTGATCGACGCCGTACTCGACGGCAAGATCGAAGACGCCAAGACCGTCGTAGGCGCCTTGGCCTGCGATAGCATCGCGCACCGCTTGGGTGGAACTGATCTTTAAAAGCGAGGGCAACCCTGGGACAAACACTACTGATTATTTTGTCCCAGGGTTTCACGTTGTTGTTTTATCTCCGAGGACTGCATGTTTAGAAGATTCTTGTCTTATTACAAGCCCCAGATGGGGCTTTTTGTTGCTGATACTGTTTGTGCTCTGGTGCTTGCCGCCATTGACCTGGCGTTCCCCATTATTCTGCGCAATTTGACCGGTGGGCTGTTTACTCAGGGCCAGGCTGCTATTATGCAGGCGCTCGGTATGATCGCGGTGGGGCTGGTGCTGATGTATGCCGTCCGCTGTGCCTGCCGCTATTTTGTGAGCTATTGGGGTCACGTGATGGGCGCGCGTATGGAGTCCAAAATGCGTGAGGACCTGTTCGACCAGTATGAGCGCTTTAGCTTTGCGTACTTCGACCGCAACAGCTCGGGCGACATGATGAGCCGCGTGGTCAACGACCTGTTCGATATCTGCGAGGCGGCGCACCACGTGCCCGAGTGGATCATCATCTGCGGCATCGAGATTATCGGCTCGTTTGTGATTCTCTTTACCATCGCCCCGGTGCTGGCGCTCGCCATGGCCGTGGTGACGGCGGCGTTTGCGGTCATCATGTTTTGGCAGAACATGCGCATGCGCGAGGTCTTTAGCGACAACCGCAAAAAAATCAGCGGCATCAATGCGCAGCTGCAGGATTCGCTGGCGGGCATGCGCGTGGTCAAGAGCTTTGCCAATGAGGAGACCGAACGCTTCAAGTTCCGCGCCTCAAACAATCGCTATCTTTCGTCCAAGGAGAACATGTATCACGCCATGGGCGTCTATACCGCGACGTATGGCCTGCTCTCGGGTGTGCTCTATGTGATCGTGGTGCTGCTGGGCGGCTGGCTGGTCGCCCAGGGACAGCTGCAGGCGGTCGATATGGCGACCTTTGCACTCTATATTTCGCTGTTCTGCACGCCGCTTGAGACGCTCGTCAATTCGGCCGAAACGTATCAGAAGGCTATCGCCGGCTTTAAGCGTATGGACGAGGTGCTCTCGACCGCGCCGGATATCCAGGACAAGCCGGACGCCACGGATCTGCAGGTGACTGCCGGCGCCGTGGAGTATCACGACGTGTGCTTTAACTACGAGGACGTTGAGCTGGGCGAGGGCGATGCCGACGAGCGTCCCGTTATCGACCATATGGATCTGTCCATCAAGCCCGGGCAGACCATCGCTTTGGTTGGCCCTTCGGGCGGTGGCAAGTCCACGACCTGTTCGCTGCTGCCGCGCTTTTATGACGTGGCTGCCGGATCCATTAGCATCGACGGCCAGGACGTGCGCGATGTGACGCAGCAGAGCCTGCGTCGCGCCATCGGCCTGGTGCAGCAGGATGTCTATCTGTTTGACGGCACGATTGGCGAGAACATCGCCTACGGCAAGCCGGGCGCTACGGCGGAAGAGATCGCCGAGGCGGCCCGTCGCGCCAACATCGATGCCTTTATCGAGTCGCTTCCACAGGGCTATGACACAGTCGTGGGCGAGCGCGGCAGCCGTCTTTCGGGCGGACAGAAGCAGCGCGTTGCCATCGCGCGTGTGTTTCTCAAGAATCCCAAGATCCTGATCTTGGACGAGGCGACGAGTGCTTTGGATAACGAGAGCGAGGAGGCGGTGCAGGAGTCGCTCGAAGAGCTGGCACGCGGCCGTACCACAATCATCATCGCCCACCGTCTCTCGACCATTAAACACGCCGATGAGATTGCGACCGTTGAGCATGGTCGCGTTGTGGAGCGTGGCACGCACGAGGAGCTTCTCGCCCGTGGCGGCACCTATGCCCGTTACTATCGAATGCAGTTCGAAGGTGCGCGTGCGCACGAGCTCGACTGATTGATATGACAGGAAGTTTATGGCTGACAAGAACCCTTTGACTCCGGAAGAAGTGACGGAGTTATTCTCCGAAATCGATGCATCCGGTGTCTTGGATCCCACGCTTGCCAAAAAGCGAACCGAGCGCATGCGTGAGAAGGAGGCTGCGGCCAAGCGCGGTGACAAAGCTGCGCTAGCGCAGCTGCGCAGCGAGGACCGCGCGAGCCAGGCAAAACATATCGACCCGCTGTCCGAGGACGATCCTTCGGGCTCGCAGGTGAGCCATACCATTACAAAGACCGCGATGGCCGTGGTCATCGGTATTTTGGTGCTGATCGTGGGCATGCAGATCGGCTACGGCGTGATGCGTCGTCTGAACACCGCGAACCTCTCCGAGAGCGTTTCGGTCGATACCGTTTCGACGGCGCTGAAGGGCGGCCTTGAGTGGGGCAACGGCTTTACGCAGTTCCCACTCGACTTTACCGTCGATGAAGCCGATGAGCGTACGGGCACGGTCGAGGTGACGGTGTTGGACACATCGTCTGCCAACGAGCTCGAGCTGCTGTCCAACGGGCAGATTCAGGCCGCGGCGCTTGCGACCAACGCGTTGCTCAACGATAAGATCGACCGCGTGGTGTATAACGTTCACGCCTATATCGACGAGGATAGCAACATTCAGCACGATTCCTTCTTTGGCATGTTCCCCGCGCGCGGCCACCAGAGCGCCATTTTGACGTTCGTGTGGACCAAGAGCTCATCCAACGCCACGAGTATCGACTGGAAGATGCGCATCGTGAGTATGGATGACACCATCGCCGAGCGCATTCAGAAGCAGGTGAACTCGGTGTCGTCGTTGATTGAGGACCCGGTGGTGAGCCAGACCAAGATTGACGAGGAAAAGGCCGAGCGCGATCTGGAGCATCGTCTGCATGGCCGCGAGATTTTCCGCGGCGGCAAGCCCGATCGCACACCGTCCGAACTGCTGGAGCAGGACAAGAAAAAATAAGACGCCATCATCCCGCGTGAGCCACAAGCCCCGCGGGATGATTTTTCTGGGACGGGGATTAAAAAACATTATGCATAGAAAGTCATAATTATCATTTCGTAAACATTTCGATGAAATTAACGCCATGAGGCATGCTTGCGGTTACAATACCGCGAGGCCTAACTACACACCTTTAAGCCGGTCCTGTGAGACCGGGAAGGAGAATTATGGCGAACAACCATACCGCGGGCGCTGCCGCCCGCACCTTCGCGCCCAGCGAGCTTTGCCAGCGTATGCTGGCCAAAACCAGCAAGGGCACCTGCGGTCCCTGCATCCTGTATCTTGAGGATGGGACCATTTTTTATGGACGTGCATGCGGCGCCGAGGGCACCGCGACCGGCGAAGTTTGCTTCAACACCTCGCTCGAGGGCTACTTTGAGGTCATGACCGACCCGAGTTATGCCGGCCAAATCGTAACCATGACCTATCCGCAGATCGGCAACTACGGTATCGACGAGACCGACGTCCAGTCGGCCTTCCCCGGCGACGCCGTGTGCCCTGCGAGCGCTCCGGCCATGCGCGGCATGATCGTTCGCGACATGTGCGCCACGCCTTCTAACTGGCGCTCGGCCGTGAGCGTGCCGGAGTACCTGCGCGCTCACGGCATCGTCGCTATCGAGGGTGTCGACACTCGCGCCCTGGTGCGCCACCTGCGCGACAATGGTTCCAAGATGGGCATTATTTCGACCGAGATCTTCGACGTCGACGAGCTTGCCGAGCGTCTGGCCGCAGCGCCCACGCTGGTAGGCGAGAACCTGGTCAAGACCGTAAGTTGCCCCGTACCTCACGAGTTTGTGGCCGCCGACCTGCCTGCCACGCATGACTTTGCGCTTACGGCTGCCGCTCCTGCCCGTCACAAAGTGGTCGCCTACGACTGCGGTGTGAAGCGCGGCATTCTGGAGGGTCTGGTCCGCGCCGGCTGCGACCTTACCGTCGTGCCGTGGGATACGCCCGCGAGTGAGGTGCTCGACATGAATCCCGACGGCGTCTTTTTGTCCAATGGCCCCGGCGACCCCGACGCCGTGGTGGAGACCTACGAGCAGGTGCAGCAGCTGATCGGCAAGGTGCCGGTCTTTGGTATTTGTCTTGGTCACCAGATGATCAGCCTGGCCTGCGGCGCCCAGATGGAAAAGCTTAAGTTCGGTCACCGCGGTGGCAACCAGCCGGTTATGAACCTGGTAAGCCGCCGTGTGGAGATCACCGCGCAAAACCATGGCTTTGGCCTGCTGTTCCCCAGCTTGGGCAAGCTTGTCCCCGAGCTTTCCGGCGGCGAGACCGAGCATGCGGCCGATGGAGATCTGCGCGTCTGGGTGCGCCGCGGAATCGCGCCGGTCGTGATGAACGAGCGCTTTGGTCGCATTCGCCTGACACATGTGAACCTCAACGACGGCACCGCCGAGGGCATCCAGCTGCTCGACGCACCGTGCTTCTCGGTCCAGTACCACCCCGAGGCCTCGCCTGGCCCCACCGATGCCCACTATCTCTTTACCGCCTTTACGCGACTCATGGACGGCGAGGAGAACTACCTGGACATCGACACCGCGAAGGACCGCCTTGCCGGCTGGAACTTTGCTGAGTCCGAGACCGCTGAGACCGAGGAGAACTAATATGCCTAAACGTACTGACATCAAGCGCATCCTCGTCATTGGCTCGGGCCCCATCGTTATTGGCCAGGCATGTGAGTTCGACTACTCCGGTGCCCAGGCCTGCAAGGTGCTCAAGGAGGATGGCTTTGAGGTCATCTTGGTCAACTCCAACCCGGCGACCATCATGACCGACCCGGGTCTTGCCGACCGTACCTATGTCGAGCCCATCACCGCCGAGTTTATCGAGCGCGTAATCAAGAAAGAGCGCCCGGACGCGCTGCTGCCCACGCTGGGCGGCCAGACCGGTCTGAACGCCGCCGTCGAGCTGGCGAAAGACGGTACGCTCGACAAGTACGGCGTCGAGATGATCGGCTGTGACCTGGCCGCTATCGAGCGCGGCGAGGACCGCAAGCTCTTTAACGAGGCCATGGCCGAGATCGGCCTGGAGGTCGCGCGCTCGGGCTATGCCTACAGCGTGGCCGATGCCGAGGCCATCGCCGAGCGCGTGGGCTATCCCTGCGTACTGCGCCCGAGCTTTACCCTCGGCGGCGCCGGTGGCGGCATCGCTCATACCCACGAGGAGCTCGTCTCCATCGTGAGCCAGGGCCTTGAGCTCTCGCCTGCCCATGAGGTACTGGTCGAGGAGTCCATCGAGGGTTGGAAAGAGTACGAGATGGAGGTCATGCGTGACCACGCCGGCAACGGCATCATCGTGTGCTCCATCGAGAACCTCGACCCCATGGGCGTGCATACCGGCGACTCCATCACCGTGGCGCCGGCGCAGACGCTCTCCGACCTTGAGTATCAGCGCATGCGCGTGGCCTCGCTCGCCATTCTGGAGAAGATCGGCGTCGAGACCGGTGGCTCCAACGTGCAGTTTGCCGTGAACCCCAACACCGGCCGCCTGATTGTCATCGAGATGAACCCGCGCGTGAGCCGCTCGTCCGCACTGGCCTCCAAGGCAACGGGTTTCCCCATCGCCAAGGCCGCCGCGCGCCTGGCTGTGGGCTACACGCTCGACGAAATCGTCAACGACATCACCAAGGCTACGCCCGCCTGCTTTGAGCCCACAATCGATTACTGCGTCGTCAAAGTGCCGCGCTTTGCCTTCGAGAAGTTCAAGGGCACTGATCCTACGCTCACCACGCGCATGAAGGCCGTGGGCGAGATCATGGCGATCGGCCGCACCTTTGAGGAGGCCTTTGGCAAGGCCATGCGTTCGCTGGAGGACGGTCACCAGGGTATCTGCGCCGGTGGCAAGGAAGGTGCCGACAAACTGAGCGACGATGAGCTCGCTCAAGCCGTGGCAACGCCGACCGAGCATCGCATCTTCTTTGTGGTCGAGGCCCTGCGCCGTGGCTGGGACATCGCTCACATCCATGCCATCTGCGGTATCGATCCGTGGTACCTCAACCGTATCAACGACATGGTGCAGGTCCAGGAGAGCATCCGCGGCCTGCGTGTGGAGGATATCGACGCCGACGCGATGCGCCTGCTCAAACAGTACGGCACGAGCGACGCCGAGATCGCCGCGCTGACCAGCTCGGACGAGCGCTTTGTGCGCGCCTATCGCAAGGGCCTGGGCGTGGTTCCCAGCATGAAGACGGTCGATACCTGCGCTGCGGAGTTCTCGAGCGCCACGGAGTACCACTACAAGACGTACGAGAACATCTACCGCACGAGCCCGGATGCCAAGAAGTGCGTAGCTCCCGACGAGACCACACCGGCGGACAAGCCCAAGGCGATGATCCTGGGCGCCGGTCCCAACCGCATTGGCCAGGGTATCGAGTTCGATTACTGCTGCGTGCACGCGAGCTACGCGCTGGCGGCCCGCGGCTTTGAGACCATCATGGTCAACTGCAATCCCGAGACCGTCTCGACCGACTACGACACGTCCGACCGCCTTTACTTTGAGCCGCTCACCTACGAGGATGTCATGGACGTCATCGATGTTGAGCGCCCCGACGGCGTCGTGGTGACGCTCGGCGGCCAGACCCCGCTTAAGCTGGCGCGCATGCTCGAGGAGAGCGGCGTGAACATCATGGGTACCAAGCCCGATGCCATCGACTTTGCCGAGGATCGCGAGCGCTTTGCCGCTCTGCTCGACAAGTTGGGCATCATGTACCCGCCGGCGGGCCAGGCCACCTCGTTTGAGGAGGCCGAAGCCGTGGCCGCGCATATTGGCTACCCGCTGCTGGTGCGTCCGAGCTACGTGCTGGGCGGCCGCGGCATGATGATCGCCTACGATGCCGAGCATCTGCGCGATTACATGGCCGAGGCCGCGCGCATTAGCCCCGACTACCCGGTGTATCTGGACCGCTTCTTGGAGGGCGCGATCGAGTCCGATGTCGACGCCCTGTGCGATGGCGAAGAGGTCTACATCGGCGGCATTCTGGAGCATATCGAGGAGGCCGGTATTCACTCCGGCGACTCTGCGACCTGCATCCCGCCGTTCAGCTTTAGCGAGAGCCTGCAGGCAAAGCTTCGCGAGACCACGCGCCGCATCGCGATGGCGCTGGGCGTACGCGGCCTGGTCAATGTGCAGTATGCCATCAAGGGCGAGACCGTCTACGTGATCGAGGCAAACCCGCGCGCGAGCCGCACCGTGCCGTTTATCTCCAAGGCCACCGGCGTGCCGCTGGCCAAGTGCGCGGCGCGTATCATGGCAGGCGATTCCATCGCGAGCCTGGGCCTGCCGAGCGACGAGCGCCAGCTGGACTGGTTCTGCATGAAGGAAGCCGTTATGCCCTGGGGTCGTTTCCCGGGCGCTGACGTTATCCTGGGGCCCGAGATGAAGTCGACGGGCGAGGTCATGGGTATCGCTAAGAGCTATCCCGAGGCATACGCCAAGACGCAGCTGGCGATTGACTACAAGCTGCCCGACCCGAGCGCCGGTAAGGTGTTCATTAGCGTGTGCGACCGCGACAAGCGTCATATCCTTTCGGTCGCCCGTATCCTGCGCTACCTGGGCTTTGATATCTGCTCCACCGAGGGCACGGCGCGCGTGCTGCGTGGAGGCAACGTGACGTGCGAGGTCGTGGAAAAGATTAGCGGCCCGCACGACGGCGAGCGTCCCAATATCGGCGATCTCATCGCCGATGGCAAGATTGCGGTAATCATCAATACGCCATACGGCCCGGGCTCGCGTGGCGACGGTTATCTGCTGCGCACCGAGGCAGTGCGTCGCGGCGTGACCTGCGTGACCGCGATGTCCGCGGCCAACACGTACGTGAGCGCTATCGAGGCCGTGCGTGAGGACCAGCAGGGTCACGGCAGCGCCAACGACATGGGCATGGACGTTATCGCCCTGCAGGACCTGCCGCAGCACACGGTGTAGTTGACCTGGCCGGCCGGGGCGGGAGGGGCCGAGATTTCCCCCTTTCGCTCCGGCTGCAAGCAGAGTCGCTCAGGAGGAAACTCGGCCCCTCTTGCCCCGACGCACTGTGTCTAGACGGATTGCACCTCCTGTTTTTAGAGATAAATACCATTTAGCGGTGATATTCAACCGTTCAAGATATTATGTAATGGCATATTACGTCATATGACGTAATATGCCATTAGCAGTCAAGGATGATTGTCTGTGTTCAAGTCGAGAAAGGGGCAAAATGATTAAACTGTGTCGCGTCGATAGCCGGTTAGTGCATGGGCAGACCGTGTTCTCTTGGTATCCAACGCTTGAAGCAAACGCTATTCTTGTGGTTTCAGATGAGTACGCCGCAAGCAAAGAGCGAATTCAAGCGCTGCGAATTGCAAAACCCGCTGATGCCAAATTGGTTGTCAAAAGTGTAGAAGATTCCATCGTGGCCCTTAACGGAAGCGCGGTGGATAAATACGAGCTAATTGTTGTTGCGGGAAATGTACATGACGCCTGTGAAGTTGCGCGTGCGTGTCCAAAAATAACGTCTGTGAATTTAGGCGGCGCTCGACCGTTGGGGGATAGCGTAAAGGAGCTTGGCCCTGCTGTGCGCCTTTCCCAATCCGATATTAATGAAATTAAGAAAGCCATGGCTGATGGAATCGAGTTCGAGGTAAGGCAGGTTGCTAGCGAGAAAAAACGCATCGTAACAAGTTTTGATTTGTAGGAAGAGGGAGAAATATGCTGCTTCAAGCTTTTCTGGTTGGTCTTGCCGCTGCGATAGGTCAATCGGATTATTTACTCGGTACTGCGATGGTCGAGCGGCCGATTGTCCTCGGAGCGATTGTCGGTATTTTTTTGGGTGATATTCCGACTGGCGTTATTGTTGGTTTCCAGCTCGAACTCGCGTTCATGGGGGTCTGGCAGGTTGGTGCTGCCGTGCCGCCCAACGTAATTGTTGGTTCAGTTTTGGGAACAGCCTTTGCGATTACTATGGGTGCGGGTCCCGAGACCGCTCTGACTATTGCTATGCCCACTGCGGTGCTTGCCGGCATGTTTGACAGCCTTATGTATAGCGTTGTTACGCCTCCTATGGCTGTCTGGGCTGATCGTGGCGCCGAAAAAGACGACCCCAAAACGATTGCAGCCGCTATGTGGACCAATGGAATTCTCTACATCATTGCGCTTGGCTTGATTTGCGGCGTGGCTTTTTACGTTGGAAATGATGCTGTTCAGGCACTGATTGACGCCATTCCTGATTGGCTTACGAATGGGCTTACGATCGCAACGGGTATTCTGCCCGCGCTTGGATTTGCGCAGCTTATGTCAATCCTGTCCACCAAGGAGCTGAGCTTCCTATTCTTTGGAGGCTTCTTGCTGAGTGCCTATCTAAACATTCCGACGATCGGTATCGTGGCGTTTTCGCTGATCCTGATTGGGATTCTCAATATGGCTCACATTTTTATGCCTGCCAGTGCGGCGGTCGCTAAGGAGGTTGACGATGACAACGAATTCTAATGATGTTCTTGAGCTCTCGCCGGAGTCAAATAAATCGACCGATAAGAGAATAACCAAGAAAGACTTAAAGGCGTTATTTTGGCGTAGCTTTCCACTCAACATCATGTGGAGCTTTGACCGACAAATGAACGTTGGTTTCTGCTACGACATGATTCCGGTAATCAAGCGGTTATACGATAAGCCTGAAGACCGGATCGAGGCATATAAGCGTCATCTTGAGTTCTACAATATTCAAGTTACGTTTAATCCTCTGGTCGCCGGCATTGTGGCCTCCATGGAGGAGGAGAACGCCAACAATCAGGACTTTGACACCGCCTCAATTAACGCCATGAAAGCATCGCTTATGGCTCCGCTTTCCGGTATTGGAGATTCACTGATTGCCAGTACGCTTCGCATGATTGCGACGGGCGTTGTGACAGGACTTTGCCTTTCGGGCAGTCTGCTCGGCCCAATCCTGTTCCTGCTTCTTTATAATGTCCCAACGATCCTGATCCGCTGGTTTGGGCTTCAGTATGGTTATTCGCTTGGCAGTGGCATGATTTCGAAGCTGAACGATTCTGATGTAATGCACAAAGTTACGTCCGGCCTGGCGATTGTGGGACTAATGGTAGTTGGTGGAATGGTGGCGACCACCGTTGCAGTTACCACTCCGCTCGCTCTTAACTTCGGCGACACCGCGTTTAAGTTGCAGGAAACGCTCGATGGGATATTCCCGGCTCTTTTGCCGCTCTGCGCGTTCGGGATCATGTGTCTTTGCAATAAGAAACAGGTCAAAATTATTTGGCAGATTGTGGGCATTCTCGCTGCGGGTATTGTGCTCGGCGTCCTGGGGATTTTGGGCTAGAGAAGGCGTCCATCTTTTGAGATGCTGAACTCGAAGGACGATGCGTCTGCTCGCCAAACGGTTTTTGAATAGTGGAGCGGCATTTCATCGCAGGCATATGTGACGTGCTCGACAACGCTCACGGGGGCTCCAACGATATAACCGAGAAGGTTTGCTTCTTGGAGCCCCGCTATTCCTGCGGTGATTTTGAGCTTCTCAATACCGGTTGCGATGCTGTAATGGTTGGCGATCAGGTCGAAAAGACTGGCATTGTCTGTGAGAAGCTCCAGTAGTCCGGGCAGAGTGCCCTGCGTTGCATAAACGGTGTCGATGGCGCAGGGGGCATTTTCGATATAAACCAAGCGCGCAACTCGTTGCACTACGGTTCCGTTGTCAATTTTGAGCTCCCGTGCAATGTGGGCATCAGCCTTGATCAAGCCTGTTTCCAAGATGGACTTGGTTGTTTTATCGCCGTATTGGGGGTCGGAGCTCAAATTGAAAATGGTGCTTGTTCCTCGTTTCAGGGTGAGCTTCGATGGGTTTACGAATGTTCCCTTGCCTCGCAGGCGGTAGAGCAAGTTTTGGTCAATGAGATTCTGTACGGCGCGTCTTACGGTGATCCTGCTTACTTTGTATTGCTTGCAAAGCTCGGTTTCGGTGGGAATCTGACTGCCGCCGGGGAGTTCGCCAGAAACTATTTTCTTGAGGATATCGTTTTCAACGGTCTGATAGAGAAGCTCTGGCTGAGTGAGCTCGTCTTTTGCTGCAGGCATGGTGGACCCCTTGGTCTTCAGTTTCTTTAGTACATAGATATACGACAACTGAGGACATCATAAGCCGTTATCTCAAAAGTTATGGAAATATCGATTTGGCGTTATCGCCGAGAGGGGATTTAAGATGGGCAGACAATACGACGAGGCGTTGATTGGCGCCATCTCCGGTCGCTCGTTTATAACCGAGAAGAGGGGGCTCGAGGTTCAAATTCGTCCGGTTCCTGATGATGAAAGAGAGCATGTGCTTGACCCACGAATTCTCGAGGTATCTCGCAAGAAGATGCGGAATGTTAGCATGTCTCCGAGCTGGACGAGCCTTATTGGAATGCGCCATCGCCCGGATAAGCCGACATACCGCCTACTCGATGGTGAGGTTCAGCGCGATGAGATCCTCATGGAGGCGGCCGATCGCTATATAGATTTATTCGTCTGGACGCCACCAAATCATAAGAAGGCAAGTCCAGCGCTTGTTTACCTGCATGGCGGCGCGTTTATGGCGGGGAATGTTCTGCAATTTGAACATCAGCTCGAGTTCATCGCCGAAAAGTCTGGTGCAGTGGTGGTTTATCCAGAATACCGCTTGGCGCCGGAGACGGCATTTCCCGGGCAGATCGAGGATTGCGTTCTTGCTCTTGATTATGTGTGCGAGCATGCCGGGGATCTCGGAATCAATCCTCATAAAATAATGGTCGCCGGCGACTCCGCAGGAGGAAGCCTTACTAATGCGTGTGTTCAGCTCAGGGGTGCTGGAGCTGTAGCCCATGCCTTCGAAATCTATCCTGAAGTCGACCTTGCGGGCGAACAGGGCGAGGGATATGAGGATTTTCCTGCGATAGCCGATCAAGAGGACGTTGCGCGTTTTCGCATCGACCATCTTCGCGATTCGGACGGCCCGATGGTCGAACTTTGTGCACACGGAAAAATGTCTCCTCATGACCCGTTGATTTCTGCGCTAATGCTTGAGGACTGCACTGATTTCCCCCCGGTGACTATCGTGACATCCGAATACGATCCGCTTCGTATCCCCGATGAAAAATGGGCTACAAAATTACGGTCTTCAGGAATCGATGTCGAGGTCATCGAATATGCCGGATGTGACCATGGTTTCTTCGATCATTTTGGCGTGTACCCGCAATCGGAAGACGTGTGTTTGTTGATGGCTGAGAAGCTTAAAGAAATGGCTGCACAATAACGTCTCTCGGCGATAAGGGACTGAAGTCGCCTGTGTTTCTGCATTCGTGGTTCTCAGTCTGATTAAAAATGAGGCTTGCTCCTTGCCCGAGTGGGTGGGGAGCAGTTTGTTTTTTGTAGCGATGCGAGGCGAGTGCCGCGCACTTTAGATCGCCATTTTGCTTCGCTGTATACCACTTGACGTAATAAAAGAGGCAAGGGCGGTGCGAGGGCCAACAGTCATTCTAAGCTCGGATTCGTATTCTAAAAAGGTTGTTTCGGTTGCGCGGTACAATATAGCAAAAAAGAATGATAAAATGAATTCGAAAAAGAATTCATTTTTAGGAGGTATGTATGCCTGCTTTGCAGATGCTCGACAACCTTGTTCCAATTAGCGATTTCAGCCACGGTAAGGGCTCGGCTGCATTTTCGAAGGTTGGGGACGACAATCCTGTTGTGGTTCTCAAACACAACAAGCCAGCGTTTGTGATTGTTACACCCGATGAATATAGGGAAGCGAAGCAAGCGGAGGAGGACCTCACCTTGTTAACGTTGGCGCTTAAGAGAATGGCTGTGGCAAGTGACGATGCGCTTGTTTCCCTGTCTGATGTTATGGAAGAGCTGGGTGTGAGCCAGGACGAACTCGATCAGATGGATGAGGTCGAGTTTGAATGAGTGGGTACGAAGTCGCTTTCTACCCGGATGCTCTCAAGGATATTAAGCGTCTGGACGGCTCCCAACGAAAGATCGTCCTTAAGGCTATAGAAAAAATCAGAACGAACCCATTGCCGCAGAACGAAGGTGGATTCGGCAAGCCTCTTGGAAACAAGGCAGGTACGGATTTGACTGGCTTTATGAAGATCAAGCTCAGGGGAAGTGGCATTCGAATCGTGTACCGCCTCATCAGAATTAAAGAAAAGATGGCCATCGTAGTGGTAGGCGCTCGCGAAGACATGGAAGTCTACCGAACTGCTCAGAGACGAGAACTCGATTTCGAGAAATGGGCGGAAGAGAATATCTAGCTTTAACGATGAACGACGAGTGAGCGTTGGTGGGGCCCTGACGAATTAGATTCGTCAGGGTTTTTCGCTGAACCAATTGCCTTCAGCCTCCGTTGACCTTTCCTTCCAATTCATCAGCCAACGTACGTCATAGCAATCCCCGGTAGGTCGCAGGGCGCTTCGCGGGCGGGACAGGCTTTATCTGAACGACTTTGCGAAGCAACCGGAGTGAAGATAAAGCCTGGCCCGCCCGCGAAGCGCCACAAAGACCGCAGGGACGGGAGCAGCTATACTACTCTCAGTAGTTAAGGGTCGCGGATTGGCCGCGTCACCGCTCTCAACAGGAGGTCTTTGTTTATGGCAGATCAAAAGCCGGTTGTCGGGATTATCATGGGCTCCAAGTCCGATCTGGGCGTTATGGAAGGCTGCACCGCCGAGCTCGAGGCGCTTGGTGTGCCCTATGAGCTCGTCATTGCGAGCGCACACCGCACGCCGGCGAAGGTCCACGAGTGGGCCTCGACTGCTGCCGATCGCGGTATCAAAGTGATTATCGCCGCCGCCGGCAAGGCCGCTCACCTGGGTGGTGTCGTGGCTGCCTTTACGCCGCTGCCGGTCATCGGCGTGCCTATGAAGACGAGTGACCTGGGCGGCATGGATTCGCTGCTGTCGATGGTGCAGATGCCTTCGGGCGTGCCCGTGGCCTGCGTTGCCATCAACGGCGCCAAGAACGCCGCCATCTACGCCACGCAGATTCTGGGCGCTTGCGACCCCGAGTACCGCAAGGTTATCGAGAAGATGAAGCAGGAGATGGCCGACGCCTAGGCGTTCCGCCGTTTCACCGCAGTATAAGGAGAGCCATGTCCGACTATCAGGGAAAACGATTCAAGGCTTCTCAGATTCCCGATCCGTCGAAGCCGGGTGCTGCCCATGCGGCACGGCAGGGTCGGACATCCTCTCCTCAGCAGCCGCGCGCGCCGCGCCCCGTGACACCGGCGTCCCATCGCCGCCAGGATACGCCGGCTGCGTATCGCCCTTCGTCATATGGCACGGCAAAGAAGCAGGCCCGGACGCCGAGGCAAACGAGCGGCGCGGCGTCCAGCTACACTGAGCCGCCGCGTAAAAAGCGCCGCTCCATCATTCCTATTCTGCTCATTATCGTGGGTATCGGTCTGATTGTCGCCGCCGCCGCTATCTTTATCAATGCTCAGATTGGCTATAAGCAAGCAAGCGATTCGTACCAGAAAATCGAGAAGCAATATGTAAGCGATCAGGACGCCAGCGGCGTGCCGATTATCGACTTCGATGCGCTTGCTCAGACAAACCCCGAGATTGTGGGTTGGATTTATGTGCCGGGAACCAACATCAACTATCCCGTGGTGCAGACCAACAACAACTCCAAATACCTCAACACGCTGTTTGACGGTACATCTAACGCGTCCGGTGCCATTTTCTTGGATAGTGATGATACCGCGCCGGGAATGGTTGACCAGCAGACCACGATCTACGGCCACCATATGAACGACGGGTCGATGTTCAACGTGATTTCGGACACCACCGACCAGGCGACGTTCGATAGCATCGAGTTTGTGTATTACATCACACGGGATGCTACGTATAAGCTGCGACCACTGGCGACCAAAGTTGTCGAGGACACGTATGCCAAGGCTCGCACGCCCAATTTTGAGGGCGATGACGGGCTCAAGAACTATCTGTCCAAGATGCTCGACGGTGCCTCTGCCGTGGCGAGCGATGCCACCGATCGTGCCGCTTCGGCAACCAAGGTCGTAACGCTTGTTACCTGTCGTTCGTTATCGCTGAGCAACACGCGTGCCGTCATGGTGCTCACGTCGGTCGAGGAATAAGTTGTTCGAGAGTAGCTAAAAAAGCCCCGTTCCAAATTGGCTACTCGATGACGGTAAGGGAGAAATGATGCTTGAGAACGGCAAAACGATGCCTTCGATTGATGCTTGGCTGCGCGAGGCCAAGGTCGATTCGTCGGCACCTGCGTGCGGTATGTATCTGACACATAACGGCGTGGTGCGCGCGACGCCTAAGTCCGAGGTACGCGGGGTCGAGACCGACGGCGTGGCGCCCGGACATAAGGTGGGCGGTATGGTGTTCGGCTTCGATGCCGCGAAAGTTCAATCGGCTATCGAGGCAACGCGTGCGATGTCGGGCATCGGCTATGTGCGCGTGTGGCTGGCAAGCGGCGAGCTTTCCGTGGGTGACGACATCATGCTCGTGCTCATTGGCGGAGACATTCGCCCGCACGTGGTTGATGCGCTGCAGGCGCTTGTCGGTACCATCAAAAATGAGTGTGTGAGCGAGGTCGAGCGCGAGGCATAAGGCCGGCAGCGGCACTCGCCAACAAAAAGCCCACTGGCAGTTCATCAGTCGCCAGCGGGCTTTTCTGTGCGTTGGATAATCTCGGCATTGCGTGACGCTACACGCGCGTCGCATCCTTGGGGCTCATGGTCATGCTCTGGAAGCGGTTTTCCATGTACTCGTTATCAAAGTACTTGCCGTAGAACTGCGCGACGGGAATATCGGGCTCCGTGCCGTTGACGCGCTGATACCAATAATCGAGCGACTGCAGCGTCATGACACCGTCGACCAGCATGATGATGGTGAATATGACGGTGGCGGAGTAGCGACTCTTCCACGGAATCATGTTGATGAGCTTGAGTAGCCTTGGCAGCAGCAGCTTGATCCAGATAAGGCCACCCAGGCCCCAAAGGCAGGCGAAGCCCGTGCAGGTGCGACCGCCCGTAAGGACGGCGAGCGGGTCGGGCATGCCAAAGAGCTTCATGTGCGAGTAGCTCCACGAGACCACGCCGAACGAGGTCTGCATAAACCAGCCCACGAAAACCTCAAAGCTCGCGCCGAGCAGGGCGCTCACCAGGAAAATGATGATGGGGTTCTTTTTATAGAAGCGGTTGAGCACCATGGTCATGAGCACGGCGCCAAAGCCGTAGATGGGGCTGAAGGGACCAAACAGCATGCCGGCGCGATCCTGGTAGACGCCGGGATCGTCGACCGTCATGTGCCAGATGTCCTCGGCGATTAGGCCGAGTATGCAGCAGACGAAGAATACCCAGAACAGGTTGAAGTAGTTGAGCTTGATGTAGCCCTCGCCGGTCTCATCGCGGCCGAGCATGCCCTCGGCGGCGGCGTCGCGGTCGAGCATCTCCTGCAGGCGGCGCTGCAGTTCGCGCTCCTGGCGCAGCGTGGGGTCGACGGTTGCCGAAAGTGCAACGAGGATGCCGAGCTGGATCGCGGGACGCAGCAGGAAGGGCCCGATGCCCTGGAGCATCACGTCGACCAAAAGCTCGACGACGGTGAATGCAATAAGGATGTAGGACAGGCGGGCGGCGTTGCGGCGCTGGTTTTTGATAAGGTCCAGGCCAAAGATGATTAGGATGACGGCACTTGCCGCAGAGAGCATGATGCCGGCGACGATAAGGCCGACTGCGACGAGCGTGTTGTCGCCGAGCTTTTCGGTGGCGTTGCCGTTAACAAGTGCCGTGATGACCTGCCACATAAAGGCAGCGACCGACGGGAGCGTGCCCACGCCGGAAAGGATGCACAGGACGGCGTACACCTTAATGATGAGGGGGATCTTCTTGACCTCCGTGGCGCTGGGGACGCTGGGGTCGAGTTCGTTTCGATCCATACAGAACCTTTCTCGCTTTGTTGTAGGTTATAAGGATACGCCGCCGACCTGCCAAAAGACAGGACGAACGTCCCAATTGCAACTTTGTAATCCCCAACGGTGGACGCGGCGGCCATCTGGGGGCGCGGGCGCTTGCACTGGACAGACCGATAAAATGTTTGGCAACAAAACTGATTATTAGCTCGGTGGGCTTTTAAAAAGCGCTGCTCATGCGCCGGGGAGCGCGTCGCGCCGTGCGTATAATAAGGCGGGTAACGCCAAAAATACGAGGCTCTGAGGGGATGCCATGTCTCAAGAAACCATCCGCGCGGCCGAGCGTGCCGCGGGACAGGTGAACACCATGTCGACGTATGATCCGGACTCCGACCAGCTGCATGAGGAATGTGGCATTTTCGGCGTATGGGCGCCCGATCGCGACGTGGCTCGACTGACGTACTTTGGCCTGCGTGCACTGCAGCACCGTGGCCAGGAATCGGCGGGAATCGCCGTGGGCGACGGCGGCACGGTTATGGTCCGCAAGGACCTGGGCCTGCTCGACCGCGTGTTCTCCAATGCCGACCTTTCAACGCTCTCCGGCCAGCTGGCCGTGGGCCACGTGCGCTACGGCACCGCCGGCGCCAAGAGCTGGGAAGCCTCGCAGCCGCACCTCTCTACCATCAATAGTGTCATCATCGCGCTTGCGCACAACGGCACCCTCGTCAACACCGACGAGCTGCGCCGCCAGCTGATCGAGCTGGGTGTGCCGTTCCTCTCCAACTCGGATTCCGAGGTCGCGACCAAGCTCATCGGCTACTTTACCCAGCGTACGGGCCATCTGCGCGAGGGCATTCGCAAGACCATGGAGCTTGTGCGCGGCGGCTACGCCATGACGCTCATTAACGAGCAGGCGCTCTACGCCTTCCGCGATCCGCACGGCATTCGCCCGCTCGTGCTGGGCAAGCTCGTGGACGAGGGTCTGGACCAGGCCGATGCCGCAGCCGTTTCGCAGCTGCCGTCGCAGGACGGCGCCGCGACGGTCGACTCCGCCGTCCGTGTCACGCGCGCCGGCGGCTGGGTCGTTGCTTCCGAGACCTGCGCACTCGACATCGTGGGTGCCGAGTACGTCCGTGACGTCCGTCCCGGCGAGATCTTGCGCATCAGCGCCGAGGGCCTGGTATCCGAGCAGGGCGTGCCTGCAGCCGAAGAGCCCGCCAACTGCATCTTTGAGCAGGTCTACTTTGCCCGCCCCGACTCCATCATGAACGGCAAGAGCGTCTATGCCTGCCGTTACGACATGGGTCGTCAGCTGGCACATGAGGAGCCCGTCGAGGCCGACCTGGTCATCGGCGTGCCCGACTCCGGCCTGCCGCCTGCGGAGGGGTATTCGCACGAGAGCGGTATTCCCTTTGGCGAGGGCCTTATCAAGAACCGCTACGTGGGCCGTACGTTTATCGAGCCTACGCAGGAGTTGCGCGCCATGGGCGTGCGTATGAAACTCAACCCGCTGCGCGACAACATCGAGGGCAAGCGCCTGGTCGTCATCGACGACTCCATCGTGCGCGGCACCACCATGGTGCAGCTCGTCAAGATGCTGCGCAACGCCGGCGCCAAGGAGATTCACATCCGCATCAACTCGCCCGAGGTCATCTGGCCGTGCTTCTACGGTATCGATACCGACGTGCAGTCGCAGCTTATCAGCGCCAACAAGACGGTCGACGAGATTTGCGAGTATATCGGCGCCGATTCGTTGGCCTTCCTTTCGGTCGAGGGCCTGCTTAAGGTCATGCCCAAGGGCGGTTACTGCGATGCGTGCTTTACCGGCCGCTACCCCGTGGCGATTCCCGAGAGCTTTGGCCGCGACAAGTTCATGGAGGGCTTTAAGCCCCGCAACCTGGACAAGCCGCTGCACTTTGACGACGACGCCGTGGTCGAGAAATACGACGACCGCAGCTGGGAAGAGGAGCACGGCGAGGCCTAAAACCTGCCATGTGGGGACAGGTTTATTTTGGTAGGTTTTACCTGCTGTTTTGTTGATATGACGGCGCGTGCTGTTATGGCGCGCGCCGAAATGAACGCAACTATGAGCACCGTTTGGCGCCCGCGCGGCGCCACGGTAGTGGGAGAGGAAGGCTCAGATGAGCGACAGCAAGCATGTGACGTATGAGGATGCCGGCGTCGATACCGCTGAGGGCGGCCGCGCCGTCGACGCGATTAAGCAGATGGTCAAGGACACCAATCGCCCCGAGGTTATCGGCGGCATCGGCGGCTTCGGTGGCCTGTTCTCGGCTGCCGCGCTTAAGGATATGGAAGACCCGATCCTGATCAGCGGCACCGACGGCGTGGGCACCAAACTCGTGCTCGCCCAGATCATGGACCGTCATGAGACGGTGGGCCAGGACCTGGTCGCCATGTGCGTCAACGACATTCTGGCTTCGGGCGCCGAGCCGCTGTTCTTCCTGGACTACGTTGCCATCGGTCACATCGAGGCCGAGCACATGGCAAAGATCATCAAGGGTGTGGCCGACGGCTGCAAGCTCGCGGGCTGCGCGCTCGTTGGTGGCGAGATGGCCGAGCACCCGGGCGTCATGGCTCCGGCCGACTACGACCTCGCCGGCTTTACCGTGGGCGTCGTCGACCGTCCCAAGATGCTCGACCCCGCAAACGTCCGCCCCGGCGACGTGATCCTGGGCCTGCCTTCCACTGGCGTGCACTCCAACGGATACTCACTCGTGCGCAAGGTCATCGGCGTCGACGGCATTAAGCCGGGCACGCCCGAGGCCGCCGCTAAGGCCGAGGAGCTGAGCCGTCCGCTCGAGGAGCTCGGCGGTGCATCGCTGGCAGACGCTCTGCTGGCCCCCACGCGCATCTACGTCAAGCCGATCCTGGAGCTGCTGCGCGGCGGCGCCAACGTGCACGCCATCGCCCACATCACTGGCGGCGGTATTACCGAGAACCTCAACCGCGCGCTCGCCGACGACGTCGACGCCGTGGTCACCCGCAACGGTGCCGAGATGGGTTGGGACGTTCCGCCCGTCATCACCTACGTGTCGCGCCAGGCCGAGCTTGCGCCCAACGAGGCATGCAAGACCTTCAACATGGGCGTTGGCCTGTGCCTGATCGTCGCCCCCGAGGACGAGGCCGCGGTTACCGAGGCCCTGGTCGCGCTGGGCGAGAAGCCGTTCCGCGTGGGCGAGTGCGTCGAGGGCTCCGGTAAGGTCGTGTACTCCGATGAGCGCTAACGAGCAGATGGCTGCTGCCGAGGGCCTGGGCTTTGTGCCCTACGCCCGTCCGACCGGCACCGATACGGCCGAGCCGCTCAAGATCGGTGTGCTCATCAGCGGTTCGGGCACCAACCTGCAGGCGCTGATCGATCTGATCGCCGCCGGTAAGCTCAACGCCTCGATTGAGCTTGTGGTGTCGAGCCGTCCTTCGGCTAAGGGTTTGCAGCGCGCTGAGCGCGCGGGCATCCAGACGCTCACGCTGTCCAAGGATGTCTATGCCGACCCTATTGCCGCCGACGAGATCATCGCGCACGAGCTGCTCGAGCGCGGCTGCGAGTATGTGGTCATGGCCGGCTACATGCGCATGGTGCACACACCGCTGCTGGCGGCGTTTCCCAACCGCGTGGTCAACTTGCATCCGGCGCTGCTGCCGAGCTTTACCGGTGCGCATGCGATTGACGACGCCTTTGCGCGCGGCGTCAAGGTAACTGGCGTGACCGTGCATTTTGCCAACGAGATCTACGACAACGGTCCCATCATCGCCCAGCGCGCGCTGGCTGTCGAGGAAGGTTGGGATGTCGACACGCTCGAGGAGCACATCCACGCGATTGAGCACGTGCTGTATCCCGAGGTTGTTCAGATGCTCGCCGACGGCCGTGTCCACGTGCTGGAGAGCGGCAAGGTCGCAATTGACGTGCCTCGCGGCTAGCGGCGCACAGTACAATTTAGCCGAGTAGTCAGGGTGGTCATTGGCGCCAAGGCGCGCGTGGCCACCTTTTGTTTTGGGTAGTTATCGGGGACGGTCTTTAACGACTGGTCATTCAAGAACGTCTCCGATGGCTAGGTGAGAGAGGTGAGCGCATGGCGGATAACGAAGCGCTGTTTGCGCCTGAGCTGGTGTTTTTTGATTGGGAGTGTGCAACGCCGGATGAGGTGTTTGCGCGGCTCGAGGGCGAGCTTGCCCCGCGCGGCTACATTGCCGACGGTTGGCTCGACGCCGTTCGCACGCGCGAGGATGCCTATCCCACGGGTCTTGCCATGCCGGCGGCAAACATTGCCATTCCGCATACCGATCCGGGGTTTGTGGCCAAGCCCTATATCGCGGTGGTGAAGCCCGCCGCGTCCGTGACATTTAACGCTATGGCTGGCATGGGCGCTCCGGTGTCGGCGCAGATCGTCATCAATCTGGGCATCGCCGAGCCGGGCGGCCAGGTCGAGGCCCTGCAGGCGCTCATGAACATCTTTATGGACGCCGCTGCCGCAGCCGACGTGCTCGGCCAGACCACGTCCCAGGGCATGGTCGACGCCATCCGCCGCCACTTCTAAGGTGGGGCTGAGTCGGCACTTGGGGACTGTCCCTAACTGCCGGCTGCCAGAGCTGTCCCCTTTGCACCAAAATGGTGCAGATTAACCTGTCCCCAATGCACCAAGCGTGCCGCGGGGGCTGCGTTGTGACACAATGGCGTTTGTTCGATTCGTTATGCGAAAGGCCAACTATGGCAAATAAGAAAAAGAACTCCGAGGCCGCGCCGACGCCCGAGCAGCAGGCCCGCGCTGCCTCCAGCTCTCGCAAGAAGCAGCGCAAGACGTACGTGTCTAAGACCGTCAAGATCGTTCTGGTGGTCATCGGCGTGCTGGCGATGCTGCTTTCCGTCTCGGCGATGGCGTGCTCCGGCCTTATGTCGCAGGCCGAGGACACCTCGGGCTACAAGCTGACCGGCGGCGTTGCTGCTACTATCAACGGTACCAACCTCACCGAGGACACCGTGACCAAGCAGATCATGAGCATGCGCACGTCCTACGGCTACACCAAGGATGAGGATTGGGCGCAGTATCTGGTTGACAACGACCTCACTCCCAAGAAGTACCGTAAGCAACTCATCGACTCCTACACACAGCAGATTCTGCTTCAACAGGCACAGAAGGAGAACGGCGTGACGGTGTCGGATGAGGAGGTCGAGAAGGCTTGGAAGGACGCGTGCAAGAGCGCGGGCGGTGCCAAGGCCTTTAAGAAGACCCTCAAGACCTACGGCTATACCGAGGACACCTACAAGGACTCGCTCAAGGAGAGCCTGGCGCAGCAGAAACTCAAGGATGCCGTCGCGCCCACGAGCAAGCCCAAGGACAGCGAGATCGTCGATTACATCAACGAGAACCTGTCTAACTACAACGATGCCCGCCGCTCGTCGAACATCCTGGTCAAGGTTGATTCCGATGCTTCCGACGAGGACAAGGCTGCCGCCAAGGCCAAGGCACAGGAGTGCCTGGACAAGATCAACTCCGGCGAGCTGAGCTTTGAGGATGCCGTGGAGCAGTACTCCGACGACACCGGCTCCAAGGAGAAGAAGGGCGATGTGGGTTGGGATAAGCTCACTACCTTCGTCGACAGCTACCAGACGGCGCTCGAGGGGCTCAACAAGGGCGATGTGAGCGACGTGGTCGAGTCGACGTACGGTTACCATGTCATCAAGTGCACCGACTACTTCCATGTCGCTAATCAGGTTGATGACATCAACCAGGTGCCCAAGGCCATCAAGAAGTATGTCTCCAACGTGGTGAAGACGCAGGCGGCCAGCACCGCGTACAGCGAGTGGCTAGAGCAGTACAAGAAGGACGCCGACATTACCGTCAATCCCATGCCCAAGGACGTACCCTATAACGTGAGCCTGAAGGGCGTCACCAAGAGTTCGACCGACGATTCGTCGACGACTGAGTAATCATGGGGCGGTGCTCGCGCGAGTGCCGACCACGCTATTAGAGAGGATTTGCAGATGACCAACGAAGAGCTGCAGAAGGAAATGATCGCGGCCATGAAGGCCAAGGACAAGGTTCGCCTGTCCATCATTCGCCAGGTCAAGGCCGAGGTGAAGAATATCGAGGTTAACGAGCGCCGCGATGTGACCGAGGAAGACGTCAACAGCATGATCAAGCGTCTGATCAAGCAGACGAGCGAGACGCTGGAGATGTCCATCAAGGCCGGTACCGACCAGGAGCGTACCGACAACCTGACCGAGCAGGTCAAGATTCTGGAGAGCCTGCTGCCCGCGCAGGTTTCGGGTGAGGAACTCGAGGCCCTGATCGAGCAGGTCATCGCCGAGCTGGGCGCGACCTCTAAGAAGCAGATGGGCCAGGTCATGGGCGCTCTGGGTAAGGCCACCGGCGGCAACTTCGATAAGCCTGCCGCGGCAAAGATCGTCGGAGCAAAGCTGGCTTAAGGGCCGAGCGGTACATAGTTGATGTTAAGGGGACGTGACCATTGCGGTCGCGCCCCTTTTTGCTGGGCTGGGCAATCATTGGGGACGGGCTTAAATGAGTGCCCAATGAGCAGGTACTCATTTAAGTCTGTCCCCAATGAGTGGGTTAAAGGTTGCGGGTTCTTTACGGGAATGTAGTGTGGGCTGCGGAAACGTGGTTCTTTCCGTACAATAGTGCAACTCGTGTAAACGCAGGGAAGGGACATTCATGGCAGACATGATCGAGATCAAGCATCTCAACAAGTACTTTGGCGACCTGCATGTGCTCAAAGATATCAATCTCACCGTCAAGCGCGGCGAGAAGCTCGTAATGATCGGGCCTTCCGGCTCGGGTAAGTCGACGCTCATCCGTTGCGTCGATTATCTGGAGGAGCCCACGTCGGGCGAGGTCGTCATCGACGGTACGCCGCTCACCAAAAAGAATCACCTGGAGATGGCTCGTAAGTACAGCTCCATGGTGTTTCAGCAGTTCAACCTGTATCCCAACATGACGGTACTGGGCAACCTGACGCTCGCGCCCATCAAGCTGCAAAAGAAGAGCAAGGAGGAGGCGACCGAGATTGCCATCTCCGCGCTCAAACGCGTCGGCATGGCGCATAAGGCAGGCGAGTATCCGCAGAACCTCTCGGGCGGTCAGCAGCAGCGCATCGCCATTGCCCGTGCCCTGTGCACCAAGCAGCCCATCATCCTGTTTGACGAACCGACTTCGGCGCTCGACCCCGAGATGGTCCAGGAGGTTCTGGACGTTATGATTGAGCTCGCACAGGAGGACATCACCATGATCTGCGTGACGCATGAGATGGGCTTTGCGCGCCAGGTGGCCGACCGCGTCATCTTTATGGAGGACGGCCGCATCCTGGAGGAGGGCACGCCCGAGCACTTCTTCGATAACCCCGAGAACCCGCGTTGCCGCGAGTTCCTGTCCAAGATTCTGCACTAGGCGCGGTGATGGACATGACGGATATGACGAGGGCGGCCGTGTCGCGCCGTCATTTTTTGCAGCTGGCGGGCGCCGGCATGCTTGCGCTGACGGGGACCGCGCTTACCGGTTGCGGCAACTCCACCAGCGGCGAGGGCTCCGACAAGGGGTCCAAGCTTGCGGCCATCAAGTCGCGTGGCCATCTGAACGCCGGCGTTAAGAAGGACGTTCCCGGCTACGGCTATTACGACACCGCCAAGGGTCGCTTTGAGGGCATGGAAGTCGATTTGTGCTACCAGATCGCCGCTGCCGTCTTTGGCGTGAGCTACAAGGAGGCCCGTGCCCAGGAGCTTGTCGAGTTTACCGACGTAACGCCCAAGACGCGCGGCCCGCTGATCGATAACGGCCAACTCGACGTGGTCGCGGCGACCTACACCATCACCGACGAGCGCAAGAAGAGCTGGGATTTCTCGACGCCGTACCGCACCGACTACGTGGGGCTCATGGTCAAGAAGCGTTCGGGCTTTACCTCGATTGAGGATCTGGACGGCAAGGTCATTGGCGTGAGCCAGGGCGCTACCACGCAGAGCCTGATCGAGCAGATGATCAAGGACAACGGCTTTAGCTGTAAGCCCGAGTTTAGGGCCTTTAGCGGCTACCCCATCATCAAGAGCTCGCTCGATGCCGGCAATATCGACGTCTTTGCCATGGACCGCTCCACGCTGGCCGGTTACATGAACGAGACCGTTGAGCTGTTGCAGCCCGAGGTCAAGTTTGGCGAGCAGGGCTACGGCGTGGCGACCAAGAAGGGCTGCGACCTTTCGGCCGTGGTCGACCAGGTGATTTGCGATCGCCTGGCCGACGGCTGGCTCGACCAAGAGGTCAAGACCTGGGGTCTTGTATAGGCGCATCGTCCAAGGAAGGAATCAAATGCTCGAAGGATTGTTTGACGCCGACCGCTGGTCGACGACATTTCAAAACATGGGGCCCTTCTGGGAGGGCTTTGGCGTGACACTGCAGGTGGTCGTTGCCGGTCTGCTGCTGTCGCTGGTGCTGGGCACGCTGCTGGGCGTGTTCTCTACCACTCGTTCGCGCGTGCTGCGCGCCATAAGCCGCGTGTACGTGGAGTTTTACCAGAACACCCCGTTGCCCGTGCAGGTGCTCTTTATGTACATGGCCGGTCCGCAGTTTTTGCAGGCCATAACTGGTGCCGATCAGCCGGTGCGTATCGCGCCGTTCATGCTGGGCTTCTTGGGCGTGGGCCTGTATCACGCTGCCTACATTTCGGAGGTCATCCGCACTGGTATCGAGGCGGTTCCGCGCGGTCAGATGGAGGCGGCCCAGAGCCAGGGCTTCACCCGTGCGCAGGCCTACTGGTACATCGTGCTGCCCCAGACATTCAAGATCATTCTGCCGCCGCTGTGTAACCAGGCGCTCAACCTGGTCAAGAACACGTCGGTGCTGGCGCTTGTGGCCGGCGGCGACCTTATGTACCGTTCCGACAACTTTGTGAGTCTGTACGGTTACCTGCAGGGATACATCGTCTGCTGCCTTATGTACTTCATCATCTGCTTTCCGCTCGCCATGCTGGTGCAGTGGCTCGAGCGCCGCTCCAAGGAGCGTCCGCGCGGCGTGAGCCTGGCCGAGCTGGGGCTCGACAACGTAGAGGAGGCCTAGCGCATGGAAATCTTCAACGCGACCAACCTGCTCTACATTTGGGGCGGCTTTGTTAAGACGATCGAGATCTCGGCGCTGTCGATCTTTTTCTCGCTCATCTTTGGCACGGTGCTGGCGCTCGTTAAAAGTTATGCGCCCCGTCCATTCCGTATTTTGGTGAGCGCCTATATCGAGCTGTTCCGTTGCACGCCAAACCTGCTGTGGATCCTGTTTATCTACTTTACGGTGCAGGGTTTGGACATTGTGATTTCGACCATCGCCTTTACGCTGTTTACCAGCGCTGTTATGGCCGAGATTGTGCGCGGAGGCCTCAACTCGATTCCGCGTGGCCAGTTTGAGGCGGCGCAGAGCCAGGGCTTTGGCTTCTTTGCCACCATGCGCTACATCATTCTGCCGCAGACGTTTAAGACGATCATTCCGGCGCTGTTTAGCCAGTGCACGACCGTCATCAAGGACAGCTCGTATCTTTCGGGCATTAACGTGGCCGAGCTCATGTACACGGCCAACGTCGTGATGGCCCACGCGATCGATCTGTCGCAGGTGCTTATGCTCTACGGCCTGGTGTTTGCGATGTACTTTGTGCTCAACTTTGGTATCTCGCTGCTGGTCCGAGCGTATCAACGTCGTATTGTGGCAGCGTAGAATGTGACAAAGGGACTGTCCCTTTGTCACATAGAGAAAGGAATCGCGATGAGCGATCTGGAGAATAAGAAGAATCCTGTGGTCATTACCATCGCGCGCGACTTTGGCGCCGAGGGCCACGAGATTGGTCGCATGCTTGCCGACGAGTTGGGGATTCCGCTGTACGATAACGAGCTGCTGGTGCGCGCGTCGCTGCGCGCGGGCGAGTCGCTCGACAAGATGGCTGCCTACGACGAGCGCCTGGCCGTGGAGAATATGGCGTTTCTGCCCGACCGCTACGATGCACGTTCGTACTCGGACAAGTTGTTCCAAAAGATGAGCCAGGTGATTTTGGATCTGGGCGAGACCGAGAGCTGCATTATCGAAGGCCGTCTGTCCGATTACCTGCTGCGTAACAATCCCAACCACATTGCCGTGTTGGTGACCGCACCCTTTGAGGACCGCGTCGAGATCGTGCGCAAGAAGCGCGGCCTTAACAAAAAGAAGGGCGCCAAGCTGGTCAAGCAGCAGCAGAAGGCGCGCGAGGCGTTCTATAAGCGCTACAGCGCCGGAAAGTGGAAGATGACGAGTGGCAAGGACATCGTCGTCAACCGCGCCAAGCTGGGCCGCGAGGGCTGCAAAGATGTCATCGCCGCTGCCTACCGCTACAAGGTAGCGCAGCTCGAAGGCTAGCCGATCAATAACCACCACAAAGGGGACAAGCACCTTTGCGGTGGTTTTTGTTTTAGGCCGAGGGGAAGGCCTTGGTGAGACCGGCGCGCGTCTGCGTGTCGGTCTTTTGGTAGATGGAGCTCAGGTGGCGCTGTACCATGCGCATCGAGATACCGAGTTCCTCGGCAACCTGCTTGAGCGGGCGTTCATCCTGGGTCACGGCTATGAGCACGTCGACTTCGCGCGGGGTGAGAGCGTGGTTGGCGATGAAGGCCTGGCGTTGCTCCTCGATGGTGGGGGCGGCGAGTGCTTCTTCTGCCAGCTGCTCGCGCTCGCGCTCCCGCTCGGTTTGGGGCAGGCGGAACAGGCCCGCGGCTACAAACGCCGCGCAGGCGGCGACGAGCAAAACGAGCGCACCGATCATAATGAGGGCAACGTTATCCGAGGTCACGAGAGCAAGCGAGATGCCCGATGTGGTGAAAGCGCATACATTGTTGGCGGCGCGGCCCATGCCAGCCCAAAGGGCGGGCGCATGCATGTGCGGTGCCAGCTGTGTAAAGGTGGCGGTAAAGAACGTGACGAAAAAGCCCGAGCTCAGGTAAAAGACGACAAGGCCTAGGTTGGGATCGGCGCCGGCCTCCACGGCCAGGATGGAAATGGTCGAGAGCACGGCGATGCCGAGCATGACAAGTCCCATGTAGCGGCGCTCGGCAAGGTCAAAGATAAGACCGGCGGCAAGGCCGCTTGCCGCCAAAAAGAGGCGCGGCCAAGTCTGCACGGCAATGGTGCCGTGGGCGTTGGAGAGTGTGACCACGTTGTCGAGGGTGGAGAACAGACAGGCAAGAATCATGACGAGCGCGATGCTCCAGCATGCCTGCTTGGCGAGGGCATGAGAGGACTCAGCAAAGGGATTGATGGCGGGGCTGGAGCTCTCGGCAGCTTTTTGGGGAACGACGCTGAGGGCGGATATGGCGATAGTCGCTGCGCCAAGGACGATGAGCTCTGCGATACCGCCGCAATTGAGCAGGTTGACGGCGAACTGCATCAGGATGCCCGCGGCATAGGCTGCTCCCGCACCGGTGGCGAGCTTGGGATCGTCTTGAAACGCCAGTGAAAAGGCGTGGTGCGCAGCGGCGCCCAGCAGGCCGAGTCCGAGGAATGCGAGGCAGCCCAGAATCTCGAGGGCAAGCGAACCCGTGGGGGACTGGATCTGGGTCAATCCCAGGATGGCGATGGGAACGGCGGCGCTGACAACTGCCTGGGGCTGGCCTTTGCGTTGGGCGAGACCGAGCAGTGGTGCATATCCGATAAAGCCGAGCACGCTCGCACCCAGAATAAAGCCCTGTGCGATTACAACGCGTTCGGCACCGGCGAGCAGCCCGACGTTGACGTCAAAACGAAACTCGGCGGCAAGGAAGGCGAAGGTGAAGAGCGCGAGTGCCAGAAGCGCGTTGATTTTAGGCCTGCTCAGGTTCAAGGACGGTCCTTTGGGTGGACGAATAATCGTGTCCTCGATTGTAGCGTTCCCGGGACGAGTGTGGCGATGGCGAAATCATATTGAATTAAACCGCAGGTAGAGGCCTAGGTTCACATCTACGAACCTAGGCATATGGAGTCATTTGGCACATCTTGGTGGTACAGGACCACCACAAAGGGGACAGGCACCTTTGTGGTGGTATGTCCCTACGACCAAGGAGGCCGTTATGAACGTAAGCCACTTTGACAAGCAAGCTCAACGTGAGTCCACCTGCTCGCTGGTTCACGGTACCTGGCGTTGTGTGGGTGCCAAAATAGCTTGCGCCGGCGCGTGTGCGCTTATGGTCGGTCAGTTGCTGCTGCCGAGCGTGGCGCTGGCGACGGAATGCGCCGATCCCGCCGCTGGGACGGATGAGATTGCCGCGGCTCCGGTGACGCCGACGGTTGCGGAGGATACGGCTGCAACGACCGCGCCAGCTGCTTCGACCGCGCCTGCAACCGATGCTGCTCCGGCGGCGCAAGCCACCGTTGAGCCTCAGCAGACAATCCCAGCCGATGCCGCCAATGAGCCTAGCGGTGCTGCGCTCGCTGGGCAAAACGCTTCTGGCGACGACAACGCCGCCATGCCGGCGAGCAACGCCATCATGCCCTGTGGCGTGACCGATGTGACAGGCGGGGGCGGCGTTAGGGTCAATACGACCGTGGTCGATCATTATACGAACTGCGAGCTTTCGGACAACATCACGCTCGAAAAGGGCCAGTCGTATACCCATGATTTTCCCGATGTTGAGGGTGGCATTCCAGAAGCGCTTGCGAGCGAAGTTGTCGAGGTTAAGTACTACAGGGCCGATGCCGCTTCGGGCACTCTGGTCGAAGTTCAGGATGCGTCCATGTCCGACGTGACGGCTCGCTTCGAACCCGTTGGCAATCACATGAGGCTGACGCTGACCTTTACGGGTGGCGCGGCAGGCGGCTCGTATCGACTCACGCGCAATGAGGCTCTCTATATTGGCTCGGCACTGGAGTATACCGGAACTGACTATGAAGGCAGCTCGACTATCCTCAACGAAACCAGGTACGATTATTACCTCCGCTACGCCATCAATAGCGAAATTACGCTCGTTGCGTCAGAAAACGAAGCCCTCCATAACCTGAACGTCAACGACGTGAAGACCAACTACGCGCCCGGCGAGGCGCCCCGCGCGACCGCGACGATTCCCGCTGCTGACGCCGACAAGTACGAGATCGCCTACGAGTGCTGGGAGGAGATGGATGGCAGCGACCCCGCGGAGCTCACGCCCGTTGCCTTCTGGTATTCCGACCCCGCCAAGTATCCGACGGGCGCGAGGAGGATCGAACACTTCGAAGAGGGCAAGTTCTACATGTATTCCGTCGAGCTGAGGCTCAAGGGCGACAATACCGTGGGCAATGACTGCATGATGTACGTCAACGGCCATTGGACGCACCACATCAAGACCGTCAACGGCGTCTTCGCGCCAAACGCTGACAATATGCTGTGCGAGCAGCCGATCGACGAATGGCGGGCCATCGACGTTATCGAGATCAACGGCGCCACGACCACCTTCAAGGCAGGCGATAAGCCGGTCTTTACGGCGAATGTTCCGACGGGCTCCAACTTCCTTCCTCAGTGTGAGTACTGGACGGGTAGCGACGGCAGCGAAGTGAACTCTCAGGAGTTCTGGGATCAGAACATCACGAACCACATCGACGCCTTTAAGCCTGGCGTGACCTATCGCTACGGTATCTACCTCAAGCCCGCGCGCGGATTCTACTTTACGCCCAACACCAAGCTGGTGATCAACGGCCAGGAGTGCGGCTACCAGATGGGCGAAGCGAGTGTAGTTGATCCCGAGAGCGGCTGTATCTTCACTCTGTGGCTCAACACCGATTCGACCTTTACGCCTGAAGCCACGCCGACTCCCGATCCGCAGCCTACGCCGGATCCCAATCCGACGCCGCAGCCCGAGGTCAAGCCCGAAACCAAGCCTGAGACGAAACCCGAGACCAAACCCGCGGCTAAGCCGGCCACGACAACCGCCACGACCAAGACGGTTGAGAAAGCCGCGCCGACCAAGAAGGGCGATGCTGTCCTGGCTACCACGGGAGATACCACCGTAATGACGGTCACCGCCCTAGGTATCGCTGGCGCAACCGTTGCCGCTGCCGGCATCGCCGCAACCAAGCGCCGCAAGCGTTAGGTTTTGGCGGCGGCGCCCATCCTCGGCTTTAGCAAAATCTCAATCTGTAACACCAAGCCAGTCAAAACGGCTCTAGATGTTACAGATTGAGATGAACCGAATGGCCGCCAACCTAACGTCTCGATCTGTAACACGTAGCGGGGAATTTGGTCTCTAACTGTTACAGATTGAGACAAAGCGGGGGCGGCTGGAGCAATATCTCGATCTGTAACAACTACAAGGCTCAACAGGGCCTAACTGTTACAGATCGAGACAAACATCGGAATCGGTTCGCCGACCAGACCCCAAACCGCCACAAAGGTGCCTGTCCCCTTTGTGGCGGTTTGCGCAGGTAGAACGGTAGGTTCGTATATATGAACCTACCGTTCGCTTTGTTTTTGGACGACGATTACGCTGGATGACTTTTGGTTTCAGGAAAGGAACGACCATGAGGTGGACCACTGTTCGAGCGCTTTGCCGCCGCCTGACCGTTGCCGCGGTGACCCCCATGCCATATCCTCTAGACAACTACGCGGCATCATCGCCGCCGCGCCTAC
>UQZL01000018.1 GCA_900545605.1 uncultured Collinsella sp. | reverse complement strand
AGGCGCGGGCAGGCCGCCGACAGGTCGGCCGAGCCGTCGACGCGCTCGCCGCGCCTGGACTTCGGCGCCGTCACGAACCTGTGCGACGCCACCTCGGCGCTCACCGTCGAGGGCGACCTGCCCAGCTCCCTCGCGATCTCCCTGCACGAGGCCCCGCGCTCCAGCATCCTCTGGACCGTGTCCCGCTCGTGCCTCGTGAGCCTTCCGTAGGCCCTCGGGACCGCCCTCGCGGAGCCCCTATTCTTCTTTCCGGACATGCCGTCCTCCGATCTCCCGGGGCCGGCCGGTCCGGCCCTCAGGGTATCGGGTTCCCACATTCATCCGCACACGTGCGGATGAATGTGGGAAGTGTTCGGATGAAGTTGATAATCAAGGCAATTACGTTGATTGCCATAGATACGGTGGAGCTTTGGGCGCCGGCGGCTTGGCACGCTAGAATAAATCAGTTGCGCAAAGACCGCCCGTTGTGTGGGCAGTTCATGATAGGAAGTTTCCATGGCATTGCAATTTACAGAGCGCGAGTTCATTCCCGTGCTGCTTGGTGGCGACATCAACGCCTATTCGGTGGCGCGTGCCTTCTACGAGGAGTACCAGGTCAAGAGTCTGGTCTTTGGCAAGTATCAGACGGGTCCCGCGTACCGCAGCCAGATTATCGACTACACGCCCAACGTGGATATCGACACCATGCCCGTGATGCTCAAAACCGTCAACGGCATTGCCCAAGCGCATGCCGACAAGACTATTGTCCTTGTGGGCTGCGGCGACAACTATGTCGCTCTCGTGGCTCAAGCCAAGGATGCTCATGAGCTGGCGGATAACATCGTCGCTCCCTACGCGCCCTACAGCATGCTCGAGCAGTGCCAGAAGAAGGAGATCTTCTACGAGCTGTGCGAGAAGCATGGCGTGCCCTATCCACACACGTTTACCTTTACCAAGGCGATGCTCAATGCTCAGGGTGAGGCGCCTGCCGAAGTGCTCGACCAGATCGATTTTCCTTACCCGATGATTCTGAAGCCTTCTGACGGCATCATGTGGTGGCAGCATGAGTTCGAGGGCCAGAAGAAGGCCTATGAGATTGCCGACCGCGCCGAGCTGGAACAGGTCATTCGCGATTCGTATGCCAGCGGCTACACCGACGATCTGATCTTGCAGGATCGCGTGCCCGGCAACGACGAGTACATGCGCGTGCTCACCAGCTATTCCGACCGCAACGGTAAGGTCCGCATGATGTGCCTGGGCCATGTGCTGCTCGAGGAGCATCAGCCCCACGGTGTCGGCAACCATGCCTGTATCATTACCGAGCCTAACGACGAACTCATGGGCGGCGTGCGCAAGTTGCTCGAGGACCTTCACTTTGTGGGCTATTCCAACTTTGACGTTAAGTACGACGAGCGCGACGGCTCGTTTAAGTTCTTCGATTTCAACACGCGCCAGGGCCGCAGCAACTACTACGTCACTAACAGTGGCTTTAACGTTGCCAAGTATGTGGTGGACGAGTATGTGTTCAACCGCCCGTTTGAGCCGGAGTTTGTGACGGCGCAGGACGAGGCCCTGTGGATGGTCGTCCCCATGGGCGTCGTCGACAAGTACGTCAAGGATCCCGAGCTGCGCGCTAAGGTGCATCGCCTGGACAAGGAAGGTAAGGGCGCCGACCCTTCGTTTATGAAGGGCGACTTTGTCTTTAACCGCTGGCTGCGCATGTGGCACACCAAGCTGCGCCACTTTAAGCTGTTCAAGACGTATTACAAGTAGATGAGTGCGGCGCCCGTCCGGTTTGCATCGGGCGGGCGCGGGTATGATACGCGCAATTGCGCAAGCGTCACCAAGGAGGCGGCGATGGAAAAGCTGGGAGTTATCGGCGGCATGGGCGCCGAGGCCACGTCGTATTACTACGACCAGGTGGTGCGTCATACGGCTGCTGCCTGCGATCAGGAACATATCGACATGGTGGTGCTCTCCAAGTCGACCATGCCCGACCGCACGTTGGCCATTAAGACCGGCGAGCATGCCAAGCTGCTGGCGACCATGAAAGAGTGTGCCCAGGCACTCGAGTCGCTGGGCTGTGCGCACATTGCCATTCCCTGCAACACGTCGCACTACTTCTACGACCAGATCCAGTCGTTTACCACAGTGCCGATTATCCACATGCCGCGTGAGTCGGTGCGCTATGCTCTGGCCGGTGCGGTGATGGGGGAGTGCGAGTTCGACCCCAACCTGAGTATGCCGGCCGAGCCGGTGCACAAGATTGGCATCATGGGCACCGACGGAACCGTGGGCGCGGGCGTCTACGGCCGCGAATGTAAGGCTGCGGGTGTTGAGGTCGTCTATCCCAGCGAGAAACGTCAGAACGATGTGATGTCGCTTATCTACGATGATGTGAAGGCCGGACGTGAGCCCGATATGGATAAGTTCGACCGCGTGATGTGGGAGTTCGCCCGTAGCGGCTGCGACCGCGTCATTCTGGCCTGCACCGAGCTCTCGGTGCTGCAGAAGTACCGAGAGATGCCCGAGATCACCCTCGACGCCATGGATGTCCTGGTGCGCGAATCCATCATCCGCAGCGGCGCCCCCTACCGCCTCTAGCTTCCGACCCGCCAAAAAGGGACAGGTTAATTTTGGTAGGTTTTATCTGGTGAAACAGTAAAGGCCTCGGCTCGTTTGGTGCGAGCCGAGGCCTTTTGCGTTGGGCGGTTGCTGTCGGTGGTGAACTAGAACAGGAAGCCGATGGCGATGAGGGCGATGCTGACGATGAGCACGGCGATGTCCAGGCCCTTGATGGGGTAGCGCTTGTACGAGCTGGCGCGTGTACGCAGATAGAAGCCGCGCTGTTCTGCCGCCAAGGCTGTGGCATCGGTCTTGCCCACGCTCGAGATGAGCAGTGGCACGCACAGTGGCAGCATGAGCTTAAGCTTCTTGATGGGGTTCTTGGTGTCGTACTCGACGCCGCGTGCGGTCTGCGCTTCCATGATGGCGTTCATCTCTTGACCAAACACCGGCACAAAGCGCAGCGCCGTGGTAAAGGTGAAGGCATAGCGATACGGCACGTGCAGCACCTCGACGCAGGCGTTGGCAAGGTCGTTGAGCTTGGTCACCATAAGCATGAGGATGAGTGGCAGCGCCACGCCCAGCAGGCGCAGACAGGCCTTCGATCCTGTGATGAGGCCCGTGTCGGTGATAAAGCCCCACACCACGTTGCCATCGCGCATAAAGGCTAGCTGGAGTACCAGCATGATAAGCGCGAGCGGAATCAGCAACTTGAGCAACGAGAACAGACGGTCGACGACGCCGGCATAGGCACCCAGCGCAAGGGTGAGTGCCAAAAAGCCCAGCAGCGCCACGTAGGTGTCGGACAAGAAGATGCCGACGATGATGGCAGCGGCGAGGCCCAGTTTGACGACGGGGTTCAGGCGATGCAGTAGCGTATCGCCCGGCATGTAGTCGATGACGTTAACCACGGCGGACCATCTCCTTGGTAATGCGAACGACATCGATGACCTCGCTCACCTGCGCAAAAGCGGGCGAGACGGAAGATGCCAGACGGCGCGAGAGTTCAATAACCTGGGGCGGCTCAACATAGGCACGCTGCATGAGATCGATGTTCGAGAATAGCTCGTGCGTGCGGCCACGGTCGAGGATGCGACCGTCGGCCATTACCACAATGCGCTCGGCAAAATCCGAGACGACCTCCATATCGTGGCAGACCATAATCACGGCGCAGCCGCGCTCGGCCATGGTGCGCACCGTTTCCATGACGGTCATGCACTCGCGGTAATCAAGGCCGCTCGTGGGCTCGTCGAGCACGACGATCTTGGGCTCAACCACTACGACGGAGGCAAGCGCCACCATTTGTCGCTGGCCGCGCGAAAGCGAGAAAGGTGCCTCATCGGCAGGCAGGCCAAAGCGGTCGATAACAAGTTGAGCACGACGCAGAGCCTCGGCACGGTCGATGCCGGCAAGCTCCAGGCCAAAAGCGACCTCGTCGAGTACGGTATCCTTGCAGATCTGGCGGTCGGGGTTTTGGAAGAGGGTTGCGACTTCGCGGGCGATGCGGCTCGTGGGAACGGCTGCGGTATCCAGCCCCGTAACGCGCACGCTGCCCGAGGCGGGCTTAAGCAGGCCCGTGAGCAGCTTGGTGAGCGTGGTCTTGCCGGCACCGTTTTGGCCGACGATGCCCACGAGCTCGCCGGGATAGAGGGTCAGGTTAAGGTCGTGTACGGCGCCGCCGCCATTGGGATAGGCAAACTCAACGTGATCGAAGGTGAGCACGGGCTCGGCGTCCTTGGCATGAGGGCGCAACGACGGTGCGTGCGGTGAGCCGGCGGGTGCCTGAATGTCGTTGCTTACGTGTGCGGGGTCGACGATGCCCGAAATCAGGCGCTCGGCCTCATCGACATCCAAGCAAGGGGTACCGCTTACCAGGCCATCGGCCTCGAGGCTATTGAAGATACGCGTGACGCGAGGGCAGTCGACGCCGATGGCACGGAGCTCGTCGGTATGCGCGAAGACCTCGTGTGGCTCGCCCTGCAGCGCGATTTCGCCATGGTTGAGCACGAGCACGCGGTTGCAGTACTCCGAGAGCAGGGCGACCTTTTGCTCAACGACGACGATGGTAATTCCAAGTGCGCGGTTTGCCTCACGCAGCGTCTCGAAGACCAACGTGGAGCTGGCGGGGTCGAGTGCCGCGGTGGGCTCGTCGAGAACCAAGACGCGCGGACGCATGGCGAGGATGGCGGCGATGGCTACCTTTTGCTTCTGTCCGCCCGAGAGGGTGGCGATCTCGCGGTCGCGCAGGTCGCTGATGCCGACGGTCTCGAGCGTTTCGCTCACGCGCTGCTCGATCTGGTCGTGGGGAACGCCAAAGTTCTCGAGGCCAAAGAGCATCTCGTCCTCGACGACCGAGGCGACCATCTGCGTGTCGATATCCTGCAGCACGCTGCCGACGATTTGCGACACGTCGGTGAGCGAGGCTTCGCAGGTGTCGTGGCCGTCAACCATGACGGACCCAAAGAACGTGCCGGTGTAGTGGTGGGGCACGGCACCCGACAGGCAAGCGGCAAGCGTGGACTTGCCGGCGCCCGAGGGCCCGATGATGCCGATGAAATCTCCCTTGTTCACGCTGAGCGAGATGTGGCTGAGCGCCTGCTCGGTCTGCGTGCCATAGGAGAACGAGACATCGTCGACGTTGATGATCGTTTCCATGGATACCTTTCATAGTCATTGGGGACAGTCTTAAATGACCAGTTGTTTAAGACCGTCCCAAAAAAGCTCGTTGTTTGGGACGGTCTTTGGTGGTGAAGCATGGAGACGGCTTTACGAGGGCCCCAGGTTGGCGCGAAAGAGGAGCGAAGCGTACTTGGGCACGCGAGCGACGAATGAACGCCAAGATGGGGTGGCTCGTAAAGCCGAGCGGGTTAGCTGAGCTTCAGGGCCTTCTGGATGGGCAGGTAGAGGGCGCCGACCAGAATGGCGTTAAAGACGGCGGTCATGGCGACGACGGGCAGCATGGCGGCAGCGAGCTCGCCCACCACGCCGAGCATAGCCATCTTGATGACCATGAAGATAACGCCCGAGACAAAGGTGGTCACGAAGGTGGCGACAATGGCGACGACAGGCTTAACCTGACCGCCCTTGCCGGCAGCGTTGACGATGGCGGCCATAAGCATGGCGGCGATGCCCTCGGCGGCAAAATCGATGAACGGCGAGGTGGTGGTAATCTGGATCACGGCTGCCGAGATAAGACCGATGACGAGCGCCTGACCGATGTTGGGGCGGACGACCAGGATGGTGAGGCAGAACGCCGAGATGATGAACTCGGGGCTGATCATGCCGCCCGAGATGCCCGAGATGGCCTTACCGACGGTGAAGTTGAGGATAAAGCCGGCGGCAAGCAGAATGGCGAGCAGGACAAGGGCGCGCACATCGAGTTTGCCGCGGTCGGCGGCCTGGACGGTGCGGGGCTGGGTGGCGGTGGTGTTCTGAGACATGGTGAAAATCCTTTCGGAAGGGGAGTGCAAGAGAAAGTAAGCGGAGGCGCGTGATGCGAATGCGATCGGGCTCGAGATAGAAAAAGGCCCCCGGTCGAAACCGGAGGCCTTCCAATCACCTAGAGCGCAAAAACAGGTGTGAGGGACTCACTGTCGACCGATCGTATTCGCATCACGCCACCACCAGTTGTTGAGAGACTTCATCGTGTTCTTCATATCGGTGGCTCCTTTCGTGATGCCGTGGCGCAGTAGCACCTGATTGCTGTTGCGCTGCACTATAGCACAGCAAAGTGTTTGCGGGGAAATCTTTTTTGAAAAGATTTCAGCGGTGTTTCCCGCCGGTCAAAAAGGCGGGCGGGACGAACCGTGCCATCCCGCCCGCACCAGTGAGGGATTACTCCTTGTTGCGGCGATAGAGGATATAACCGCCTGCGGAGATGACGGCAACGCCAGCGATGGCGAATGCGGCCACCATGCGGCCATCAAAACGATCGCCAGTGGTGGGCAGGCCGCCCTTGGTGTTCGTCTTGTTGGTGGTTACCGTGGTCGTGGTATCCGACTTACCAGGCTTCTCGGGCTTGGTGGCGGGCTGCTCGGGCTTAGCGGGCTGCTCAGGCTTGCTGGGCTGATCCGGGGTACCGGGCTGCTCGGGAGTGCCAGGCTGCTCGGGGGTACCAGGCTGATCCGGGGTGACCGGATCGGTGGCAAGAGCGTCCTGGGCGTAGGTGATGGACTCCTTGAGGCCTTTGGTCTCGGTGTTCAGGTCGCTTGGGGTGAAGGGCTGGTCAAAGTCTCCGGCCTTCTGATAGGCGCGCATCTCCTGGAGCAGGGCCTTGCACTTCTTGTAGGTGTTCTCGGTAGCAGCCTTGCCGGCCTTGTTGGCTAGGGCGGTGCGGCCCTCGGTGGTCGTCTCGGCCAGCATGGCGGCGTCAACTTCCTTGTTCTGCTCGATGAGCTCGTTTTGCAGGGCATCGAGGTAGGTGCGGACGCCGGTGGCGAGGGTGGCGCGGTTCTCGAAGCAAAGGGAGCTAATGTCCATGAGGACGTAGTTGATGGAATTCTCGGGCTCCTCGTTGTTTACGATGTCCGCTTCGTCGCAGTGATCGAAGGAGACAGTCTGATCGCTGAAGTACGGGCTAACCTCAGTCATCAGAGCGGAGTACAGCGGTATGGCAACGGAGAACTCGGCGCGCGAGAGCATCTCCCACAGGATGGTTGCAACCTGGGGATCGAGGCCGTTGCGAATCTGGAAGAGGTTGATCTCGGTGTTACGCTCACTGCCAATGCAATAAACACCATCAGTGTTCGCGTTGAGGCCGGGGACGTTCTCGCCGCGGTTGCCGAAGGCGCGAATCAACTCGAAAGTGCTCCAACCAGACTTGCCAGGTTTGAAGAACAGGGGCTGGATTTCGCTGACCATGGCTCCCTTTTGGTCAGGATAATCATCGCTCTTAACTGTGATAATGTCGTAATCTGTGCCTTTGGTCAGCGGGCTACCAAAATAGTTGCGGCCCTGGACATAGCGGGACCACTGGTGAACGCCGGAATCGGCGAGGCTTTCGCCATAGGTTTTGGCGACATCGAACTTGCCGTCGGTGTACTCGGCGAAACCATTTTTCTCGGGCATGGTCTGGATGCCCTCGGAGTGGAGGCAGTTCTCGGCGTCATCAAGGTTGACATCGTAATTGAGTCCGCCGATGTTGGGGTTGAGTGAGGCGACGTCATCGGCGAGCTTCATGGCGATCCACTGATGGCCGGAAAGCGCGGCGAACAGCCAGGTCTCGTTGTTGTCGGCGATGATGATCTGGTCGTTGGAGTAGACGCCCTGCTTATCGATCAGGCTGCCGATCAGCTTGACGCCCTCGCGGGCCGTGGCACTTTCGCCCAAGATGACGCTCGCGTAGCTATACTCACCCAAGCCCTTCGTCAGAGGGTCCACGGCTTCGACATCTGCATTCATACTGGTGCTTAGCGTGGCAGAGCAGGATACGCCCATTTCGTTGATGCCGGCCTCGGAGTAGGCATCCCAGCGTCCGTGCCACTGCGAAGGATGATCGCGCACGTAGCTATAACGATACGTGGTCTTGGTCGAGGTGTATGTGAAGTTGGACTCGTCTGAGCCGTAGATATAGCCGGGGCCATGTGAGGGCTCGATGCCGAAGTGTTTGAGGTAACGCGTATCAAAGTCCTCGGCACGGCCGTAGTACGTGTTGCCGTCGGCCGTTAGATCTCTGCCCATGTACATCTGCGTGCAGGCGAGCGCAGATATCGGCATGGACATGACGGTTGCAGCTCCAAAGGCGAGGCCTATGCCAAGCTTTTTGAGCGCGTTGACGGGGTGAGTTTTCCTCATATTCCCTCCCAGCGTGCGAAAGCCCTCCGCAGCCAGAGGGCTTCAGCCAATAAAGACACCCCATTAGCGTAACGAACTGGAAACAATATTCATCTATGAAAAAAACTTACTCGATAAGCGTAATGAAATATGCGATGAGCGGTTAATTATACTCAGTTTGTAGCTTTACTTTAATAAAGACGCCCTGTAATTACTGTAGCCGAATAAAGTAGCTGAGAATGCCCGAAATGAAAATCCCCCGCTGTTTGGCAAATGCATAAACAGCGGGGGAGACAATAATTGGATGAATATCATGCCAATGTGGAATTACTTCTTCCGGCGGTGGATCACGTTAATCGCATAGCCGATGAGCATGGCCAGAACGATGGCGATAAAGCCGAGCAGGGGATTGTCGTTCATGGGGTCCTCCTATTTTCCGAGCGGGGAGAATTCGTCGACGATGAGGTCGAGGCATTGCGGAAGTGCGCGGGCACCAAAGACGCCCGAGTTGCTGGAGATGATCTCGCCATCGAACTGCATGCCCAGCGACGGCGTGCAGGTGATCTTGGCTTCCTTGGTCTGGATGATCTTGAACTGCGGACGGCCGAGCAACTTGCCGGCGGGGTCGAGCGCAGCGGTGATCACGGTAGGCAGCAGCTGCACGGTGCGCACGGGTTCGATGACCGCAATGTCGACCATGCCATCGTTCATGCGGCAGTCGGGGAACAGATTGATGTCGTTTTGGATGACCGAGGTGTTGCCTGCCATGCAGCAGATGCCGTCGAGCTCCTCGACAATGCCGTCATGCTCAATTGTAAAGTGCGCCACCGTGGGATTGGGCGTGGCGAGCGCGGACAGGAAGTAGGCGATCTCACCGATGTCGTTTTTGGTGGGGGCGGCCTTCATCATGATCTCGGCATCGTAGCCCGAGCCGGCGATGATGATGAAGCCATGACGCTTCTCGTTGCCGTTCTCGTCGAGCCAAAAGAGCTCGCCCATGTCTGCCTTGACGGTGCGGCCGGCGCGGCAGGCCTTGGCGAGTGCCGCCGCCTCGGGGGCATTGCCGATGTTGTTGAAGAACAGGCAGGCCGTACCGGAGGGGAAGACGAGCGTGGGGACACCGCGTCCGCGCATCTGGTCGAGCACGTTGGAGACGGTGCCGTCGCCGCCCGAAACGACCACGCGATCAAACTCGCGCACGTCTGCCACGGCGTCCTCGGGCTCCATGCCATCGCCGATAAAACGCATCACGACCTCGTCGCCGCCCTGTGCGAGGGCGTGCGTGAATGCGTAGATTTCATCTGAGCTGGGGCCCGATGCCGGGTTGTGGATGATAAGGCAGCGCATACTTACGTTCCCGTTCTGTGACTAACCGAGTATAGTTGTAAGGCAATGCCGATATCCTACCCGTGTTTTTCGGGCCTAACCTTATTCGATGGGTTGATATGTACATTTCCACACATCAGGCTCTACTCGACTTTTGCCAGCGCGCCCGCGAGTTCGACGCGATTGCCGTCGATACCGAGTTTTTGCGCGAGCGCACGTTCCATCCGCGTCTGTGCCTGGTCCAGATTGCCACCCCTGCCGAGAGTGTCGCGGTCGATCCGCTGGTGATCGACGACCTGTCACCGCTCGCCGAGCTTATGGCCGACGAGAGCGTGACCAAGGTGTTCCACGCCTGCTCGCAGGATATGGAGGTTATGCTCCATACCGTGGGCGTGCTGCCGCGTCCGATTTTCGATACGCAGGTGGCCGCCGCCTTTTTGGGCGAGCGCCAGCAGATTTCCTACGGTGCGCTCGTGCAGACGTTTTGCGGCGTCTCATTGCCCAAGACCGAGTCACTGACCGATTGGTCGCGTCGCCCGCTGACCGACAAACAGATCGAGTACGCGATCGATGACGTCAAGTACCTGATCGTCGCCTATACCGAGATGATGAGTCGCCTGCGCGAGCTGGGCCGTGTGGACTGGGTGCTCGACGAGCTACGCCCGCTGGCTGACGAGTCGCACTATCGCGCCGACCGTCACGAGGCATTCCGCAAGGTCAAGCGCATCAACTCGTGCAGCCGCCACCAGCTGGGCATCGCGCGCGAGCTCGCCGCCTGGCGCGAGGACCGCGCCGAGCGCCGTAACATCCCGCGCAAGTGGGTCATGTCCGACGACACGCTGCTGGCGCTCGTCAAGCGCAATCCCGTGCGCGTTGAGGAGTTCCGTAGCATTCGCGGTACCGATCAGTTGGGGGAGCGCGACGTGGACGGTGCGCTCATGGCCATCAAGCGCGGCGCGAGCTGCCCGCACGATCGCCTGCCGCTCATGGTGCGCGGGCATCGCCAAATCTCTCCGGAGCTGGAGAGCGTGACGGATCTCATGTACGCGCTCATCCGCCTGGTTGCCGAGCGCTCGGGCGTGGCGACCTCGGTCATTGCCTCGCGCGATGACCTAGCCGACTATATTGAGCATCCCGAGCAGAGCCCCCTGCGCGAAGGCTGGCGCTTTGAGCTTGTGGGCTCGCGTCTGGACGATCTGCTTTCCGGCAATATGGGACTCACCGTGAAAGATGGAAAGATCGAGCTGCTGTAGGGAAGCCTAGCTGTCTGAGTGGGTAGAATGCCTCCGACGTGTAACTCGATTCGGAGGAATTCGCATGCCTTATTACTATGGATACGGCTTTGGTATCGATCCGCTGTACCTGTTGGTTGTTCTTATTTGCACGGTACTTGGTCTTGCCGCGCAGAGTTATATCAACTCGACGTACAAGACGTGGTCCAAGGTGCGCTCGGACGGCGATACGGGCGCTGCTGTCGCTCGCCGCATGCTCGACGCCAACGGCTGCAACGCCGTGGGTATCAAGGGCGTTGCCGGCGAGCTCACCGACCATTACAACCCGCAGGACAACAACCTGTATCTGTCGGACGCCAACCGCTCGGGCGGCTCGGTGGCAAGCGTTGCCGTCGCCTGCCACGAGGCGGGCCATGCCGCCCAGCGCCAAAGCGGCTATGCCATGATGAAGGTGCGCAGCGCCCTCGTGCCGGTTGTCAACTTTACCCAGAACACCTGGACGATCGTGCTGCTTATGGGCCTGTTCATGAACATCGCGGGACTCACGACCCTCGCGCTGATCTTCTTTTCGTTTAGCGTGCTGTTCCAGCTGGTTACGCTGCCGGTCGAGATCGATGCCAGCCGCCGCGCCGTGGCGTATATCGAGCAGTCGGGTATGAGCTCCAAGCAGGTCAACGGTGCCAAGAAGGTACTGACGGCAGCTGCGCTCACCTACGTGGCGGCGGCGCTCACCTCGATTATTCAGCTGCTCTACCTTATGGCTCGTTACAACAGAAACTCCAACCGATAAGAGCTTAGACTGACAGGCGCCGCGGGGATTTGTGTCCCCGCGGCGCTGTACTATGTGTGGGACTTGAATTTGCACAGGGCTGGAGCCCGTGTGCACGATGACGAAAGGAGGCTGCGTGGCAGGCTGGAATCTAACCGGCAACAGCGTTTCCGCCGAGTTTGACGGCTCGGACGAGCAGGAGCGCAAGGAGCTCAGCGTGAGCCAGGCGGTGGAGATCGCCGCTGGCGCGCTCGATGCCATTCCGCAGCTGAGCGTCCTGGGCGAGGTCACGGGCTTTCGTGGCCCCAATGCCCGAAGCGGCCACTGCTACTTCCAGATCAAGGACGACTCGGCTGCCGTCGATTGCATCATCTGGAAGGGTGCCTATCTTAAGCGCACCTTCGACTTGCGCGACGGTATGCAGGTGAGCTTTAAGGGCAGCTTCAATCTCTATAAGCCCACGGGCCGTATGAGCTTTGTCGCCCGTTCGTTCTCGCTGGCGGGGGAGGGCCTGCTGCGTCAGCAGGTGGCACAACTGGCCGAAAAGCTGCGTCGCGAGGGCCTGATGGACGAGGCGCGCAAACGTCGCATTCCGGTGTTTTGCTCACGCGTGGCGGTCGTCACCTCGCTTTCGGGCGCCGTGATCGACGACGTCAAGCGTACGCTGCGCCGTCGCAACCCACTTGTCGAGCTCGTTTGCGTGGGTGCCAAGGTCCAAGGCGAGGGCGCGCCGGCGGAGCTTATTGAGGGTCTGCGCCGCGCCGCTGCCATCACGCCCGCGCCCGATTGCATTTTGCTCGTGCGCGGCGGCGGTTCCTTCGAGGACCTCATGACCTTCAACGACGAGGACCTTGCCCGTGCGGTAGCGGCTTGCCCCGTGCCTGTGGTGACGGGCATTGGCCATGAGCCCGATACCTCGATCTGCGACATGGTGAGCGACCGTCGCGCTTCCACGCCCACGGCGGCGGCAGAATCCGTGGCACCGGCTATGACAGAGCTGGCGGATGTGCTCGAGACGCGCCGTCAGCGCCTAGGTGCTGCGATGGCTTCGATGATCGGGTCGGATCAGGTCGATCTGGAGATGCTCGATCAGCGTGGTCGGCGTGCCTGGGATACCTATACGGCGCGCTTGGGCGATGCGCTCGATGCGGCCGCGTGCCGCCCGTGCCTGAACGATCCAACGTTTATGGTCGAGCGTCGCGAGTCGGAGCTTGCCCTGACCGCTGACCGCCTGTCGGGCGCCATTGCGCGCTCGGTCGGGGTGTTCCGTTCGAACTATGAGCGCCTGCCCGAGCGCTTGGTCGCAAGCACCTCGGGGCTCGATGGCAAGCGCCATGCGCTCACGCTCGCGAGTTCCCGTCTGGAGCAACAGGGACGCACGATGTTGAGCAAACCCGCGTCCGACTTGGGTCGCGCAGCGGCCTCGCTCGATGCCCTGTCACCGCTCAAAGTGCTTGCCCGCGGCTACTCCATCGCATACAGCGATGGCGGCGTGGCTACGAGCGCTAAGACTTTTAAGCCCGGTGACGCCATCCGCGTGCGTATGGCGGATGGTAACGTGGCAGCAACCGTCGATACGGTTGAGTAGACCGCGTTTCATTGTGATAGACCTTTAGGAAAGGAAACAGATATGGCAGAGAAGACCCCGGTCGAGCAGCTTACGTACAAGCAGGCCTCGCAGGAGCTGGAGCTCATTATCCGCAGCCTGGAGTCGGGCGACATGGAGCTCGAGGAATCGCTCGAGAGCTACACCCGCGGCGTCGAGCTTCTTAAGAGCCTGCGTACCCGCCTGACTGATGCCGAGCAGAAGGTCTCGGTGCTCCTTAAGGACGTCGACGGCAACGACGTGCTCGCCGACGGCGAAGCCGCCAACACCGACGACAACCTCTCGTTCTAGCCATCCCGACCAAATATAATTACCTTGGTCTGTGAGAAAGGAACCAACTATGTGCGATTGCATCTTCTGCAAAATTGCCAACCACGAGATCCCCTCGACCGTTGTCTATGAGGACGACCAGGTCATCGCCTTCGACGACCTCAATCCCCAGGCGCCGGTCCATACGCTCGTGATCCCCAAGAAGCACTACAGTGACATTGCCGACAACGTACCTGCCGAGACCATGGGCGCCGTGGCTCACGCCATCCAGGAGGTCGCTAAGGCCAAGGGCTTGGAGGACGGTTTCCGCGTCATCTCCAACAAGGGCGTCAACGCCGGCCAGACCGTCATGCACTTCCACATGCACGTTCTCGGTGGCAAGAACCTGGGCGAGAACCTCATCTGAGGGCGCTTCTTCCTTGCAATGAAACGGAAGCTCAAGCACCGATAACTTATATATCAACGCAATAAACCCGAGCGCGAGGGCGTTTGGGTTTATTATTGAAGCGTATGTAACCTGGCGGCGCCACACCGCCTGTTAGTAGGGAGACACATGAACGTTCTGGTCGTCAACGCAGGATCTTCGACCCTTAAGTATCAGGTCATCGATACCAAGTCCCACAAGGTGTCCGCAAAGGGCTCCTGCGAGCGCGTTTGCTTTACCGGCGGTACCTTCACCCACGCTGCCAACGGTTCCAAGAAGGTGACCGAGAACATCGAGTTCCCCGACCACAAGGTCGCCATCGAGGTCGTTCTGAAGGACCTCGAGGCCAACGGCGTCAAGATCGAGGGCATTGGCCACCGTATCGTTCAGGGCGGTTGGTACTTTGGCGACTCCTCCCTCGTCGACGAGGACGTTCTCGCCAAGATCCGAGAGGTCGCCCCGCTCGCGCCGCTGCACAACAACCCCGAGGCCAACGTTATCGAGTACTGCCTGGAGCAGTATCCCGACCTGCCCAACGTTACGGTCTACGACACCGCTTTCCACTTCAACATGCCCGAGGTCGCTAAGACCTACGCCCTGCCCAAGGACGTCTGCGACAAGCTGCACATCCGTAAGTACGGCGCCCACGGCACCAGCTACCGCTACATCTCCAAGAAGGTTGCCGAGATGACCAACGGCGAGGCTCGCAAAGTCGTCGTGTGCCACATCGGTTCCGGCGCTTCCCTGTGCGCCATCGAGGACGGCAAGTGCATGGACACCACCATGGGCTTGACGCCGCTCGACGGTGTCATGATGGGCACCCGCTGCGGCTCCATCGACCCGGCTACCGTGTGCTACCTGCAGCGCGAGGGCGGCTACACCTTCGACGAGGTCGACGAGATGATGAACAAGAAGTCCGGCCTTTTGGCTGTGACCGGCGGCAAGACCAACGACTGCCGCAACGTCGAGGAGCTCGCCGCCGCTGGTGACCCTGAGGCTCAGCTCGCCTTCGACATGTTTGTCTACAAGATTGCCGCCAAGGCTGCCGAGATGGCTACTTCCATGTGCGGCATGGACACGCTCGTCTTCACTGCTGGCATCGGTGAGCACGCTCCGGCCGTTCGTGCCGGCGTTGCCGACCGTCTGGCCTTTATGGGCGTCAAGATGGATCATGCCCGCAACGCCCTGCGTGGCGACGGCGCTTGGTGCCTGTCCGCCAAGGATTCCAAGGTCAAGATTTTCGTCATCCCCACGGACGAGGAGTTCATGATCGCCTCCGACGTCGAGCGCATCGTCAACGGCAAGTAATTGCAAGAGGGGAGGGGCTGGACGACCGAGCGCCGTTCGGCCCCTCTTTTGCGCTCGTTGGGCGATATGCTTGATAGCTATTTATCAAGTTGTGATAACTTCTTATTAAAATGCGGCCGCCTTAAGGGGTCTGCGTCGACCGTATTGCACTGCAAAGGAGTCTCATGAACGTACTTGTTGTCAACGCCGGCAGCTCAAGCCTTAAATATCAGCTTTTGGATACCGATACCCGCGAGGTTTTCGCCAAGGGCAACTGCGAACGTATCGGTTCGGACATGGGCATCTTTGGCCACTCCGAGAACGGTGGCGCCAAGCAGACCGAGGAGGTCCCTTTCCCCGATCATCGCTCTGCTATCGCTCGCGTGCTCGAGGAGCTTGAGAAGACCGACTTTACGATTGATGGCATTGGTCATCGTATCGTTCAGGGCGGCTGGCACTTCGATGATTCCGCAGTTGTCGACGACGAGGTTATGGCCAAGATTCTCGAGGTGGCCCCGCTCGCCCCGCTGCACAACTACGGCGAGGCCGCGGCGATTGAGTATTGCCGTGAGAAGTATCCGGAGCTGCCCAACGTGGCGGTCTTCGACACCTCGTTCCACATGACCATGCCCGAGGTCGCCTATACCTACGCGCTGCCCAAGGACGTGTGCGACAAGTACCACGTGCGCAAGTACGGCGCTCACGGCACGAGCCACCGCTATGAGTGGATGATGGCCAAGGAGATCCTGGGTTCGCGCTGCCACCGTCTGCTTTCGTGCCATTTGGGTAACGGTGCTTCGCTTGCTGCTATCGAGGACGGCGTGTGCCGCGACACCACGATGGGCCTCACGCCGCTTGACGGTCTGATGATGGGTACCCGTTGCGGTTCCATCGACCCGGCCACCGTGTGCTATCTTCAGCGCGAGGGCGGATACAGCTATCAGGAAGTCGATGACATGATGAACAAGCAGTCTGGTCTGCTTGCCATCTCGGGCATCTCCAACGACGCCCGCGACATCCGTACACGCGCCTCTGAGGGCGACGAGCGCTGCCTGCTCGCCTTCGATATGTTCGCCTACAAGGCCATGCAGCAGGCCGGCTCCATGATCGCTTCCATGGCGGGCGTGGACACCATCACCTTTACCGCCGGCATCGGCGAGAACGACTGGTCGATCCGCAAGGCCTTCTGCGACTGCTTTGAGTGGCTGGGCGTACGCATCGACAACAACAAGAACCGCGAGGCCGTGGGCAACGGCCCGCAGGTCATCAGCGCCGCCGGTTCCGCCGTCACGGTCATGGTCATCCCCACCGACGAGGAATACATGATCGCCCACGACGTCGAGCGTCTGACCAAGAACAACTAACGCACGCATTTGCAAGTAAACGAAAGGCCTCCAGAGCAACAGCTCCGGAGGCCTTTTTTACTAGCAGGCGGACGGCGGAAACCCCATCCCATTTCGAGCGCAAATACTGGGACACGCTTTCCGGTTGAGGCACGTTGCGGAAAGTGCGACCCACAATAAAGCATAATTCCGTCCCACGGTTTCCCAAACAGGCCCCAAGCGGAAGCTGCATCCCACAATCCGCCTTCAAACCGGGACACACTTTCCGGTGGGCCAGACATCAGACCGCAGCCAACATTTCGGTCCCAAAGTGACCATATCTGCATCGTTTGACCCTCCAGCAACGGCACTCATCCATTCAGTTTTTCAGCGCCAGCTCGTAGCCAAGCCGCCGTCCACCCCAGATACCCTGATTGCTACGTGGCGGTAGAAGGCCGTACGGGCTAACCCCTGAAAACACTCCGCAGACCAGAAACGCCCCCGTTCGTAGCTCCGAAGGAGCAGAACGGGGGCGTTTCATTGGTCGAGGACGTTTTCAGGGGTTAGCCCGTACGGCCTTCGGGCGATGCGTACGCTACTCAGCCATCTGAGCCTGGACGGCGGTGATGGCTACGACACCCACGATGTCGTCGGCAGAGCAGCCGCGCGAAAGGTCGTTGACCGGCTTGGCGATGCCCTGCAGGATGGGGCCGTAAGCGTCGGCGCCGGCGAAGCGCTGGACCAGCTTGTAGCCGATGTTGCCGGCCTCGAGATTGGGGAACACAAGCACGTTGGCCTTGCCGGCAACGGAGGAGCCGGGGGCCTTGAGCTGGGCGACGGTGGGAACGATGGCGGCGTCGAGCTGCAGGTCGCCATCGATGGCGAGCTCGGGAGCCTTCTCCTTGCAGAACTTAACGGCCTCCTGGACCTTCTTGGCGACCTCGCCGCCGGCGGAGCCCATGGTGGAGTAGGAGAGCATGGCCACGTGCGGCTCGACGCTGCCCATAAAGGTGGACCAGGAGTGAGCGGAAGCGATGGCGATCTCGGAGAGCTCGTCGGAGGACGGGTTGATGTTGAGGCCGCAGTCGGCGAAGATCAGCGTACCGTCGGTGCCGAACTGCGGGGTGTCGGTGCACATCACGAAGAAGGCCGAGACCAGCTTGGTACCCGGGGCGGTCTTAAGGATCTGCAGCGCGGGGCGCAGGGTGTCGGCGGTGGAGTGGCAGGCGCCGGAGACCAGGCCGTCGGCGTCACCCATCTTGACCATCATGGTGCCAAAGTAGGTGGCGTCCATCACCTGGGCGCGAGCCTGCTCGATGGTGACGCCCTTCTTGGCGCGGAGCTCGGCAAACTTCTGCGCGTACTCCTCGTGCTTCTCGGCATTGCGCGGATCGATGACGGTGGCGCCGGGAACGTTGATCTCGTCGGGGTTGCCCAGGATGACGATCTTTGCCAGGCCCTCCTCGATGATCTTGGTGGCCGCGACGATGGTGCGCGGATCCTCGCCCTCGGGCAGGACGATCGTCTTAAGGTCGGCCTTGGCGGCAGACTTCATACGGTTAAGGAAATCGCTCATGTTACTCCTTACAAGCGTTTCACTAAGCTCCAGGCGCCCGGCTGTTCACGAATAAACCCGCTGCTAGCGGGTTTACCTTTCAAATTTGTACGCCGCGGTGCTTGAGCTTTCCTTGTGTGGCAAGCTCATTATAGGACGCATTAGCGCTATAATCGCTCTGATAAATATGTCTCGAAGAATGTTCGAGAAAAGCCCAGCTAACGAGCCCGTGGCTTTTGACAAGGAGTATCGATGCAGATTACCTCAGGCCTGCCTGAAGGCTTTAACGCCGGCGCGTACGACATGATTGTCGTCGGTGCTGGATATGCCGGTGCCGTTTGCGCCCGCCGTCTTGCCGAGACCATCGGCTATCGTGTTGCCGTTTTGGAGCGCCGTAGCCACATTGCGGGCAATGCCTATGACTGCACTGACGAGGCCGGAATCCTGATCCACGAGTACGGTCCGCATATCTATCACACCTTTAACGAGCGCGTGCACAATTTCCTGTCGCGCTTTACCAAGTGGACGGATTATCAGCACAAGGTGCTCGCCAACATCAACGGCACCCTTATGCCCGTGCCCTTCAACCACGCGAGTCTCAAGCTCGCCTTTGGTGACGAGCGCGGCGAGGAGCTGTATCAGAAGCTCGTGGAGACCTTTGGCAAGGATGTCAAGGTGCCCATTATGGAGCTGCGTAAGAAGAACGACCCCGACTTGGCCGAGGTCGCTGATTACGTCTACGAGAACGTCTTTTTGCATTACACCATGAAGCAGTGGGGCCAGACGCCCGACCAGATTGATCCCTCGATCACCGGCCGTGTTCCCGTCTTTGTGGGCGATGATGACCGCTACTTCCCGCAGGCTCCCTTCCAGGGCATGCCGCAGGACGGCTATACCGCGCTGTTTGAGCATATGCTCGACCACGATCTGATTGATGTGTTCTGCGACGTGGACGCCCGCGACCTCTTCGAGATCGACGAGACCACCGTCAAGATCGACGGTAAGGTCTATGGCGGCGAGATCGTCTACACCGGTCCGCTCGACGAGCTGTTCAATCTCGACCTGGGCGCCCTGCCGTACCGTACGCTCGACATGAAGTTCGAGACGCTCGATATGGATCAGTTCCAGCCCGTGGGCACCGTCAACTACACCACGAGCGAGGATTACACGCGCATCACTGAGTTCAAGAATATGACTGGCCAGGTCCTGCCCGGCAAGACCACCATCATGAAGGAATACTCCAAGGCCTATACGCCCGGCTCGGGTGAGACGCCGTACTACGCCATTCTTGAGCCCGAGAACCGTGAGCTCTATGAGCGCTATCTTGAGCGCGTCCAGAACCTGACGAACTTCCACCCGGTGGGTCGTCTGGCCGAGTATCGTTACTACGATATGGACGCTGTGACCAATTCCGCCCTCGATCTTTCGGATGAGATTATCGCCTGCCATGCATAAAGTCATAACATTCGGTATTCCCTCGTATAACGCCGCCAAGGACATGGACCATTGCATCACCTCTATCTTGGAGGGGAGCAATTACGCCACCGATATCGAGATTATCGTGGTGGACGACGGCTCCAAGGACGAGACGGCCGCCAAGGCCGACGAGTGGGAGGCCCGTTACCCTGGAATCATCCGCGCGGTGCACCAGGAGAACGGCGGTCACGGTATTGCCGTCCTTTCGGGTCTGCGCGAGGCGCAGGGCACCTACTACAAGGTTGTTGATTCGGACGACTGGCTTGACGGTGCTGCCCTTTCGACCATGCTGTCGATTCTGCGTGGCTTTGAAGAGCGCGACCAGCGCGTTGACCTGTTTATCTCGAACTACGTGTACGAGAAGGTTTACGAGGGCACGCATACCGCTATTGGCTACAAATTTGCCCTGCCGCGCAAAAAGATCTTTTCTTGGGATCAGATCGGTCATTTCCGCCTGGACCAGAACCTACTCATGCACAGCCTGTGCTATCGCACGGATGTGCTGCGCGAGTCCAACCTTCCCATGCCGCCGCACACGTTCTATGTGGACAACATCTACGCCTACGTGCCGCTGCCGCGTTGCAAGACCATGTACTACGCCGACATCGACCTCTACCGCTACTTTATCGGTCGCGAGGGCCAGAGTGTCAACGAGGCCACGATGGTCAAGCGTCTGGACCAGCAGTTCCGTGTTACGCGTATCATGATGGAGTCGTACCACCTGTACAGCGATGTCGAGTCGTCACGCCTACGTTCGTACATGATGGGCTACTTCACCATGATGATGGCGATCTGCTCGGTGCTCACCAAGCTTTCCGAGGAAGATTGCGCCGACGAGCGCCTAAAGACGCTGTGGAATGATTTGAAGGCCTACGACGAGCGCATGTATCGTCGTGCCCGCTACGGCGTGGTCGGGTTCTTCACCAATCTGCGTGGACGGGCCGGAGACAAAACCACACTCGGCCTATACCGTCTTGCCTCAAAGATCTTCAAATTCAACTAGTACAGAAACGCTCGGGTAACGGGGACCCCTGGTCCTTTACTTGCTACTTCGAACAGTCCTGCGCAAGACGGAGGCGCCACTGGCGCCTCCTTTGCGTGCGGAACTCGTATCAAGTTAAGGACCAGGGGTCCTCTGCTATGTCTCGCTTTATGTCAGCAAGCTGAATTTGAAGATCTTAGACGCGCGGTACACAGGGGCCTGGGCTGAAAAGAATCTGGTTGGTAGGTTGCCCGGTGGGGCTTGGTTATGTTTGTCGCGAGTTCCGCACGAGCCGAAGAGCACTTAATGTGCTCTTCGTGCGAGCCAGGACTGTAGAGCAGCAAACATAACCAAGGCCCACCGGGCAACCGGACGAGCTAGTTTACTTTGCGGCACCGGGGATGCCGTGGGAGGTTTTGGCGGTTTTGGCTCCGTTTACGATGGCGGTCTGTAGGGCCCTTACGGCGAGCATGCCCAGCAGGTCTAGGGGAACGGCGGCGCTTGCCTGGGCGCCCAGTTTGCCGCTGGCGAGGGTGTAGATGGTGTCGCCGTCGTTGGTGGTGTGCGTGGGACGGATGGCGTGTGCGTAGGCGTCTGCGGCCATCTGGGAGACCTTGGTGGCTTGTGCCTTAGTGAGTTCCACGTTGGTGACGATGCAGCTGATGGTGGTGTTGGTGCGGTCGAGCGGCATCTGCATGGATCCGGCGGCGGCAAAGGCTGCGAGTTCCATGTCGACGATTTGGTCGCTATCGGCTGCGGCGCGCATACCGGCGACCCACTCGCCGGTGAAGGGGTCGACAACGTTGCCGCAGGCGTTGACCGAGACCACGGCGCCCACCTTGATGGGGCCGAGCGCCACGGCGGCAGCGCCAAGGCCGGCCTTCATGCAGGTAGCGGGGCCCATGAGCTTACCCACGGTAGCGCCCGTGCCGGCGCCTACGTTGCCCTGTTCGAGCTTGGTGGGGGTGTTGTCGAGTGCTTCGCGCACGGCGGCGATGCCGGCCTCAATGTCGGGGCGAACGGTGGGGTTACCAAAGGCGAGGTCGAAGATACAGCTCGAGCACACGATAGGCACCTGCGTGGGGCCGACGGGAAGGCCGATGCCGCGGCTCTCAAGCTCGCGAGCGACGCCGCTTGCAGCCTCGAGGCCAAAGGCCGATCCGCCCGAAAGGCAGACGGCGTGGACCTTGTCGACGGTGTTCTCGGGTCGCAGCAGGTCGGTCTCGCGCGAAGCGGGAGCACCGCCGCGAACGTCAACGCCGCCGGTGGCGCCCTCGGGTGCCACGATTACGGTGCAACCGGTGCCGGCCTCCTCGTCCGTATAGTTGCCATAGCAAAAGCCATCGACATCGCAGACGTCAATGGCCTCGAGCAGTGTATCCATGTTTAACTCCTATCGGTTTTCCGCCGCGCCTTGTGCCCGGTCGGGATCCGTACGGTACGCCAAAATTGTAGGCGCTGGGGGATACCCAGCGCCAGATGCAATTACGAGAGTTTTTGAATCGCGCGCGCGATGCGGGCGATGGGTAGGCCCACCACGTTATAGAAGTCGCCCGAAATATCGTGCACGAGCATGCGGCCGCCTGTGCCCTGGATGCCGTAGGCGCCTGCCTTATCCATGGGCTCACCCGAGGCAACGTAGTGCTCGATCTGCTCGTCGGTGAGCTCGTAGAATGTCACGTCGGTCATATCGACAAACGACAGGCTCTCGGCGGCATGCGGGGCGGCCGTATCGCCTGCCTTAACGATGCAGACGCCGGTTGCGACCTGGTGCGTGCGGCCCGAAAGCTCACGGAGCATGGTGCGCGCCTCGCCCTCGGTTGCCGGCTTGCCCAAAATCTTGCCGTCGAAGGTGACGATGGTGTCGGCCGCGACCGTCAGCTCATTGGGCTCGGCATACTCGGCAGCAACGGCAGCCGCCTTGGCGCGTGCCAAGCGCTCGACAAGCGTGAGCGGGGCCTCGCCATCAAAGGGCGTTTCGTCGATATCCGCGGGAATCACGCGAATGTTGTAGCCTGCCTCGCGCATCAGCTCTATGCGGCGCGGTGATTGCGAAGCCAAAATCATAGTTGGATGCCCTCGGCGACCTTCTCGACAGCCTTGTCGCCGGCGATCGTGCGCAGCAGCTCAAGCGCAAAGGGGAGCGACTGGGCCATGCCGCTGGCGGTGATGATGTTGCCGTCTTGCGTAACCTTCTCGCCGGTATAGGCGCCCTCGGGGAAGCTTTTCTCAAAGCCAGGGAAGCACGTGGCGTGGCGCCCCTCGAGCAGGTCGAGCTCGCCCAGAATAAACGGGGCGGCGCAGATGGCGGCGACGTGCTTGGTCGCGGCGAACTCGCAGACCACGTCGCAGACGCGCTGATCGGCGCGCAGGTTGGTGGCACCGGGCAGGCCGCCGGGCAGCACGACGCAGTCGTACTCGTCAAAGTTGATCTCATCAAAGAGCGCATCGCAGGTCACGGGGATCTGCAGCGAGCTTACGACCTCGCGCGTGGGCATAATCGAGACGAGCGTGGCGCGCACGCCGCCGCGACGCATGACATCGACCATGGTCAGGCATTCAATCGTTTCAAAGCCATCGGCGGCAAGAACGGCAACGCTGGGCATAAGGGTTCCTTTCATAGGGCGGCATACAATTAGCCGTCTTATACCCCGAAGACCCCCGCTTGCCACGCTCGATTTCCCAATGATTTTTCTGAGCAATGATTAAGTGGCTAGTTGCGCCTAAGGTGGACGACGGTCTCGCAGTGGAAGGTTTGCGGGAACAGGTCGACTGGCGTGATCTTGACGGGGGAGAAGGTGCCCTCCTCGACAAAGCGCTTGAGGTCGCGGGCTAAGGTGGCCGGGTCGCAGCTCACATAGGCGACATCGCGAGCGCTTGTGCTGGCGATGAGGTCGATGGCCTCAGGCGCTAGGCCTGCACGCGGCGGGTCGACTACTAGGACATCGGCGTCCTGGTCGGGGAACTCGCGCACCGCGTCTCCGCCAATGACGTCGACGTTATCAAGCTTGTTGATTTCCAGGTTACGGCGTAGATCGCGCACGGCGGGGCCGTAGGCCTCGACGGCAGCGACAAAGTCGCAGCGGCGGGCGAGCGGCAGGGTAAAGGTGCCGGCACCGCAGTACAGGTCCACGGCAAGCTCGTCTTCCTGCGGGTCGAGCGCTTCCATGACAAGCTCGATCAAAATCTCGGCACCCTTGGTGTTGACCTGGAAAAAAGACGGGGCAGACAAGCGCATCTGATCCTCGGCGATATTCTCGGTCCATGAGCCCTCTCCGGCGAGCATTTCGACCTTGGAGACACGGCGGGCCTTCTTTTCGCCCTTGCTCATCACGCGTACGATGCTCGTAGGATGAGCGGCGTCCGCCAGCACGCGGGAGACCTGCGAGCGTGGGAAAGAGCCTGTGGGCGTCCAGAGTGCGACCTCGAGTGCCTTGGTGCGGCGCGATGCGCGAATGCCCACGCGTTCGAGCCCCAAGTCATGGCTGCCGCTTAGATAGTTGAGTGCGCCGACGACCGATTTGAGTGCCTTCGGGAAGCGCTTATCGAACAGCGGACACATATCGACGGTCACGATTTTGCTGGGGTCGACACCGTGCATGCCAAGGCGCACGCGACCGTTGACGACGGTCGGTTCGAGCTCGATTTTATTGCGGTAGCCCCAGTCGTCCTTGGTGTGGCAGATGGGCTGTACCAACTCATCTGCCAGCTCAGGAGCGAACTTGCCGATGCGCTCGAGCGTGGAGCGCAGGTTTTGCTCCTTGGCGGCGAGCTGTGCCGTGCGTGAGAGATTGCCCCACGAGCAGCCGCCGCAGATGCCCACGAAGGGGCAGGGAGGCTGAATGCGATTGGGGCTTGGCTCCAGAATCTCGGTGGTGCGGGCGCGCATGAATGACTTGCCGTCCTGTACGACCTCGGCCTCGACGGTGTCGCCTGCCACGGCACCCTGCACAAAGACGGCCTTGCCGTTGTCGGCGTGCGCCAGCCCGTCGGCGCCGTAGGTCATCGATTCTATAGTGAGCTTCATATTCCTGCCTGTCATTCGCGTTGTTGTTCGCACCATGGTAGCAGGGAAAAGCGCCCCGTATCCGAGGCTTTCCTCAAATGCGGGGCGCTTCTACAAACTGCTTCTACAAACGACTATTTCGTCTTGCCGGTAATGAGCGTCTTAAGACCCAGGCCGATCAGACCCAGGCCCATGCGCACGCGGCCGGGGCGATGGCGCTCGATGGCCTTGGTCTTGCCAGCGGGCTTATCGCGACGGGCGCTCGTCTCGGGTGCGGGCTTGGTGACCTGCGGATCGGGCTGAGGTGCAGGTGCAGGCTCGGGCTCAATGACGGTCGCCTGGACCTCTTGGACCTTGGGTGCTACTGGCTGCGGCTCGGCCTCGGAGGCAGGTTCCGCCTCAATGACGGGCTCGGGCGCGGCCTCGGCGTTGCGATAGGCGCGCTCCAGCAGGGCTTCCTGCGAGTTGAAGGGTTTCTCACCCTCTGCACGCTCCACGGGGACCCAGGTGCCGTCGCTCGTGAGGCTGCGGGCCTTCACGTTGTCGCGCAGCTGCATGCCCATGTACTCGTGCACCAGAGCGCGGCAGGTGGGGTCGAGCACGGGGAAGGCAATCTCCACGCGGTGCTCGGTGTTGCGCGTCATCATGTCTGCCGAGCTCAGGTAAATCATGTCCGAGTCCACGCCGAAAGCATAGACGCGCGCGTGCTCCAAAAAGCGTCCGACGATGGAGCGGACATGCACGTTCTCGGTCTTGCCCGGAACACCGGGCTTGAGGCACGAGATGCCGCGGATGATCATGTCTACGCGCACGCCGGCACACGATGCCTCGGCGATCTTGTCGATAACCTCGCGGTCGGTCAGTGAGTTGAGCTTAAAGAACACGCGGGCGGGCTCGCCGGCAAGGGCGCGCTGGATCTCGCGGTCAAGCCCGCGCATGATGAGCGGTTTCAGTCCGACGGGCGCCACACCCAGGAAGCGGTAGTCGCCGCGCAGGTTGCCCAGCGACAGATTGCGGAAGAACAGGTTGGCGTCTTCACCGATGCCGGGATGGGCTGTCATGAGCATAAAGTCGCTGTAGAGTTTGGCCGTCTTCTCGTTAAAGTTGCCGGTGCCCAAAAGCGTGAGGCGGGTGAGCGCCATGCCCTCGCGATAGGTGAGCTGGCAGATCTTGGAGTGGCACTTAAAGCCTTCGGAGCCGTAGATGACGGTGCAGCCTGCCTCTTCCAGACGCTCGGCCCACTCGATGTTGTTCTGCTCGTCAAAGCGGGCGCGGAGCTCCATGAGCACCGTGACCTCTTTGCCGTTCTCGGCGGCATCGATCAGCGACTCGCATAGGCGGCTCTGCTTGGCCACGCGGTAGAGCGTGATGCGCAACGAGATGCACTCGGGATCGTAGGCTGCCTCGTGTACCAGATCCAGGAACGGATTCATGGCCTCGTAAGGGTAGAAGAGCAGCTTGTCGTGCTGCAGCACCTGCTCGCGGATGGAGCGGGTCATGTCGATGGTGGGGTTGGGCTGTGGCTTAAACGGCGTAAAGAGGAGCTCGTTGCGCAGGTGCTCGGGAATCTTGCCCTCAATGCCAAAGACGTAGCCCAGGTTGAGCGGGATATCGCAGGTAAAGACAGAGCGGCGCGAAAGCTCGAGCGCCTTGCGGATAGTCTTGAGCGTCGCCTTCTCGAGCGACCCCGAGACCGCGAGCACTACCGGCTGCAGGCGCAGGCGCTTCTTGAGAATGCGCTTCATGTGCTGGCGGTAGTCCTCTTCCTCTTCGATGCCCTCGCCGTCCGGATCGATGTCGGCGTTGCGGGTGACGCGGATCAGCGCACGATCCAGCGGCTTATAGGAGCCAAAGCAGCTGTCCAGGCAGGCGAGGATGACGTCCTCGAGCAAGATGTAGGAGTAGGTGCCGGTGGGCGAGGGGATCTCGACCACGCGGTTCATCGAGGCGGGAATCTCGATAAGGCCCAGTAGGCTCTCCTCGTCGGTGGCGCCGTCCAGACCACAGGCCAGATAGAGCGCGCCGTTGCGCAGGTTGGGGAAGGGGTGGCGAGGATCGATGACCAGCGGCGAGATGACCGGCGACACGTAGGCCTGGAAGTAGCGGGTTACAAAGGTGCGCTCCTCGGGCGTAAGCGAATCGATGTGGGCGCGGTGAACGCCCAAGGTGTCGAGCTTGCCCTCGATGCTCTTAAAGATGGACTCCCAACGGGTAAGTAGCCCGGGCATTTCGGCCATGACAGCATCGACCTGTTCGGAGGCGGTCATATTGCTCTTGTTGTCGACAGGTTGTTTTTTGAGCTCCGCCAGATCGGACAGGCCGCCCACGCGCACCATAAGGAACTCGTCGAGGTTGGACTCGAAGATCGAGACGAACTTTAGTCGCTCGAATAACGGAACGGTTTCGTCGAAGGCTTCGTCGAGCACGCGGTTGTCAAAGCGTAGCCAGCTGAGCTCTCGGTTTTGCGTGTATGAGAAGTCGCGCGGCGGTTTGCGCAGCTTTGCGGCGGCTTGCTTCTTTTCGATTTTGCTCGGCATATGCATCTGTCCGTTCAGTCCCCACAGGGGACGGTAGCCTAACACTATTCACTATTGTCTCAATTTAGTCGACCTGTGGCACGGACGTATCGCGTGAACGGTATCTTTACCTACTTCTTACGCTGCCAAGGCATGCAACTAACTGCCCAACTCGTTTAGAAACAATCTATATCCATACTCAATTGGTGAGGATGTATGAATAAGAATGATTGCGAGCTGAATATAATCGAATCCAAATTGAATCATGAACAAACGACATATATATGCAGAAAACCGTTTTAGCTATGCAATTCCTAAACATGAAAATATTTGTGCAATCTAGCTTAATTCCTTAGAAAAAAGAACATTTACCTTTGAAAACCTGCTTTAGAGAACCGAAGTGCATCATGGGGGAATCATATGAGATATACCGTTCATCGCACTTTGCTGACCGTTCGGGGGCGAGGTGGAATTGCAGGTGGTTTTTGGATATAACTAGAGCTGTCAGCAAGCAGCGTCCCATACGGAGGGGCGCTGATACATTCGGCCAGTAAGGCCCGAAAGAAAGGTAGGAGGCCATGACGAAAGGTCTGCACGTGCCTTCCGAGATCGGCAAGCTCAGGAAGGTCTGCCTGCACCGTCCCGGCGACGAGCTCCTCAACCTGCCGCCCGACGAGCTCGAGCGACTCCTGTTCGACGACGTCCCGTTCCTGGAGGTCGCACAGCAGGAGCACGACACCTTCGCCCAGATCCTGAGGGACCAGGGCGTGGAGGTCCTCTACCTCGAGAACCTCGTCGCCGAGGTGTTCGACCAGGTCCCCGGCGCCCGCGCCGAGTTCACCGACCAGTACATCGCCGAGGCCGGCATCCGCGGCCAGCACATGCCGCAGATCGTCCGCGAGAAGCTGGACTCCATCGAGGACAACCTCGAGTTCGTCAAGAAGACCATGGCCGGCATGACCAAGTCCGAGATCGACATGCCCCTCACGGCGTCCACGACCCTCGACTCCCTGGTCAACTCCGAGTCCGAGTCCGACCTGATCATCGACCCGATGCCCAACCTCTACTTCACCCGCGACCCGTTCGCGGTCGTCGGCGAGGGCGTCAACCTCAACCGCATGTACTCGGTCACCCGCAACCGCGAGACCCTGTACGGCAAGTACGTCTTCAAGTACCACCCCGACTACAAGGACGTCTCGCTGTACTTCCGCCGCAACTGCCAGTTCCACACCGAGGGCGGCGACGTGCTGAACATCAACGAGAAGACCCTCGCCGTCGGCATCTCCCAGCGCACCCAGGCCGCCGCTATCGACGTCATGGCCCAGAACATCTTCTGGAACTCCGACTCCAAGGTCGAGCGCATCCTGGCCTTCGACATCCCGGTCTCGCGCGCCTTCATGCACCTCGACACGGTCTTCACCCAGATCGACGTCGATAAGTTCACGATCCACCCCGCCATCATGGGCACCCTGCGCGTCTACGAGCTGACCGCCGGCAAGAACCCGGGCGACGTGAACATCCGCCTGATCGAGGACACCCTCGAGCACGTCCTGGAGGACGCCACCGGCGTCGACCAGGTCAAGCTGATCCCCTGCGGCGGCGGCGACCCGATCGCGGCCTCCCGCGAGCAGTGGAACGACGGCTCCAACACCCTGTGCGTCGAGCCCGGCAAGATCTGCGTCTACGCCCGCAACACCGTCACCAACGACGTGCTGTACAAGGAGGGCCTGGACCTTCTCGTCGTGCCCTCCGCCGAGCTCTCCCGCGGCCGCGGCGGCCCGCGCTGCATGAGCATGCCCTTCTGGCGCGAGGACCTCTAAGGTCTTTCAGGACCCGTACAGGTCATAATACATACATCTAGCTGCCATTAGATGTCTCCCATTGGGGCGGTGCGGGTTTTCGCACCGCCCCAATCTTGTATGAGGGACGTCAACACGATTGGATGACTGCTTTTGTAAGGAGCTTGGCCATGGACATCAAGACGATTGGCGTTGAGGAATGGCTCAACGTTTGGGAGAAAAGTGCCACGTGGGACATCGCCCAGTCGACGATCTCGTCGCTCACCATGGGCGAGCTGCGCGCGCTCGATGAGCAGGACGGCGCCACGTTCTACGAGCGCTTGGACCGCGAGAAGATGAACTACGGCTGGATCGAGGGCTCGCCGGAGTTTAAGGCCGTGGTTGCCAAGCTGTATCGTCGGGAGGTCAATCCCGACCACATTCTGCAGACCAATGGCTGCACGGGTGCGAACCTCAACGCCATCATGGCCGTGGTCGAGCCCGGCGACCACGTTATCGCCGAGTGGCCCACCTACGCGCCGCTCTACGAGATTCCGCGCACGCTGGGCGCCGAGGTCGAGTATTGGGAGCTTTGCGAGGAACTCGGCTGGAAGCCCGATATCGAGGAGCTCAAGCGCTTGGTGCGCCCCAACACCAAGCTTATCTGCATAAACAACGCATCGAACCCCATCGGTACGGTGCTCGATACCGATATGCTCGGCCAGATTGCCGAGATCGCCCGTTCGGTGGGCGCCTACGTGCTGTGCGACGAGGTGTATCTGCCGCTCGAAAACACTGAGTCCTTTATGTCGATGGTCGACGTGTACGAGAGGGCCATTGTCACCAACTCGTTGTCGAAGACCTATTCGACGCCTGCGGCCCGCGTGGGCTGGGTCGTGGCCGACGAAGAGGTGTCCAACCGCATCCGTACCTATCGCGATTACACCATGATCTGCGGCGGTGTGTTCAACGACGCCTTGGCGACCTATGTGCTTGAGCACAAGGACAAGATCCTCGAGCGCAATCGCAAGATCGTGTTTGGCAACCGCGATATCGCGCAGGCTTGGATCGATACGCAGCATCGCGTTTCCTGGACGGCCCCACAGGGCGTGTCTACCTCGTTTATCCAGCTGGATATTCCCGAGGACGACGAGGAGTTCTGCAAGCGCCTGCTGTCCGAGAGGGGAGTGCTGCTGGTACCCGGCAGCCGCTTTGAGCTTCCCTGTGGCGCACGCCTGGGCTACTGCGCGAGCGAGGACGTTCTGCGCGAGGGCCTGAGGCTTTTGGGCGAGGCGCTGGCGGAGTTTGATCGCTAGGATTCCGATGATCTTCGAGGGCGTTATCTAAATTGGCCGAAGATAATCGAAAACGGACCCGTTTCCCTAGTGAAGCGGGTCCGTTTTTCTATACCGAGAAGTCAAGTTGTTACAAATGGGGCCGTAAAGCGAGCCGGTATCCGCTGGGCCTTATACTGAGTTTCCGGTGAACGGTATCAAGCGTCTGGTAAACGGTAATTTATTTACCAGAAATGAATAGGACAAACTTTTTTCTGAATAAAAATGAAAATGGTTGAGACGCGGTATGAACCGCTAATTCTATTCATAGCTTTAGTGGAAATATGCAATTTGAGGATGGTTTAACAAAGTTAAGTTCCATTTGATTTTAGGATTGAAAACGCGTTTAAGCACGTAAATACGCTTTATTAAGATGAAGTGTGCCATGCGTGAAGTATATGTGTATGCCGTTCACCCCCTATAAAAAACCGTTCGGGGGCAAGGTGGAAGTATGGGCTGATTTTGGATATAAATATGTCGTCAGCAATAACGCCTCACACGGAGGGGCGCTAACGAATCGGCCCTGACAAGGGCCCGAAAGAAAGGTAGGAGGCCATGACGAAAGGTCTGCACGTGCCTTCCGAGATCGGCAAGCTCAGGAAGGTCTGCCTGCACCGTCCCGGCGACGAGCTCCTCAACCTGCCGCCCGACGAGCTCGAGCGACTCCTGTTCGACGACGTCCCGTTCCTGGAGGTCGCACAGCAGGAGCACGACACCTTCGCCCAGATCCTGAGGGACCAGGGCGTGGAGGTCCTCTACCTCGAGAACCTCGTCGCCGAGGTGTTCGACCAGGTCCCCGGCGCCCGCGCCGAGTTCACCGACCAGTACATCGCCGAGGCCGGCATCCGCGGCCAGCACATGCCGCAGATCGTCCGCGAGAAGCTGGACTCCATCGAGGACAACCTCGAGTTCGTCAAGAAGACCATGGCCGGCATGACCAAGTCCGAGATCGACATGCCCCTCACGGCGTCCACGACCCTCGACTCCCTGGTCAACTCCGAGTCCGAGTCCGACCTGATCATCGACCCGATGCCCAACCTCTACTTCACCCGCGACCCGTTCGCGGTCGTCGGCGAGGGCGTCAACCTCAACCGCATGTACTCGGTCACCCGCAACCGCGAGACCCTGTACGGCAAGTACGTCTTCAAGTACCACCCCGACTACAAGGACGTCTCGCTGTACTTCCGCCGCAACTGCCAGTTCCACACCGAGGGCGGCGACGTGCTGAACATCAACGAGAAGACCCTCGCCGTCGGCATCTCCCAGCGCACCCAGGCCGCCGCTATCGACGTCATGGCCCAGAACATCTTCTGGAACTCCGACTCCAAGGTCGAGCGCATCCTGGCCTTCGACATCCCGGTCTCGCGCGCCTTCATGCACCTCGACACGGTCTTCACCCAGATCGACGTCGATAAGTTCACGATCCACCCCGCCATCATGGGCACCCTGCGCGTCTACGAGCTGACCGCCGGCAAGAACCCGGGCGACGTGAACATCCGCCTGATCGAGGACACCCTCGAGCACGTCCTGGAGGACGCCACCGGCGTCGACCAGGTCAAGCTGATCCCCTGCGGCGGCGGCGACCCGATCGCGGCCTCCCGCGAGCAGTGGAACGACGGCTCCAACACCCTGTGCGTCGAGCCCGGCAAGATCTGCGTCTACGCCCGCAACACCGTCACCAACGACGTGCTGTACAAGGAGGGCCTGGACCTTCTCGTCGTGCCCTCCGCCGAGCTCTCCCGCGGCCGCGGCGGCCCGCGCTGCATGAGCATGCCCTTCTGGCGCGAGGACCTCTAAGTCTTTCCGTTTCCGGTGCGGTCCCCCTACAACCGCACCGGTTTCGCCCGTCAAACGGGCAACACTAATACTTACGTAATTCATTTTTTCGAAAGGAAACGAACCATGGGTGTTAACCTCTCCGGCCGTAGCTTCCTCAAGCTCCTCGACCTCTCCACCGAGGAGATCGAGTACTTGCTCAAGCTTTCCAAGAACTTCAAGGACATGAAGCGCGCTGGCGTTCCGCACCGCTATCTCGAGGGCAAGAACATCGTTCTGCTCTTCCAGAAGACCTCCACTCGTACCCGCTGCGCCTTCGAGGTCGGCGGCATGGATCTGGGCATGGGCGTCACCTACCTCGATCCCGGTTCGTCGCAGATGGGCAAGAAGGAGTCCATCGAGGACACCGCCCGCGTTCTCGGCCGCATGTATGACGGCATCGAGTTCCGTGGCTTTGCCCAGGACGACGTCGAGGAGCTCGCTGCCAAGTCCGGCGTGCCCGTGTGGAACGGCCTGACCACCGAGTGGCACCCCACCCAGATGCTCGCCGACATCCTGACCGTCCAGGAGAACTTCAACTACGACATCAAGGGCAAGACCCTCGTCTTCATGGGCGACTGCAAGAACAATGTCGCTCGCTCCCTCATGGTTGTCTGCTCCAAGCTCGGCATGAACTTCGTGGCCTGCGGCCCCGAGGAGTGCATGCCCGCTGACGACGTCATCGAGGCCTGCAAGCCCATCGCCGAGGCCAACGGCTGCACCATCAAGCTGACCACTGACGTCAAGGACGGCGTCACCGGTGCCGACGTTATCTACACCGATGTGTGGGTCTCCATGGGCGAGCCCGACGAGGTCTGGGCCGAGCGCATCGCTCAGCTCACCCCGTATCGCGTTACCTCCGAGGTCATGGCTATGGCCAACCCGGGTGCCATCTTCCTGCACTGCCTGCCCAGCTTCCACGACACCAACACCACGATTGGCGCCGAGAAGTGCGAGCAGTTCGGCATCACCGAGCAGGAGGTCACCGACGAGGTCTTCGAGAGCCCCGCTTCCAAGGTCTTCGACGAGGCCGAGAACCGCATGCACACCATCAAGGCTGTCATGTACGCCACGCTCAAGTAAGAGCATCTAGCATCTCGCTCGGGGTGTCTTGCTGCACACCCCGAGCGGCTTTGTCTGGTAAATATCTCGCGTCGGGCGGTGGGCACGGCACGGAAGATCCGCTTCGCGCGAGAAAGTTAAATGATTTATGAAGGGGGGATGAGAACCATGACTGAGACCGCTAAGAAAAAGCGCGGTATGCCTTCATCGTTCACCATTCTTCTAGCTCTGCTGGCAATTGTTGCAGTGATTACCGTTATCGTCTCCGGCACGTCCGGCGGCGCGGTTACCGCAGCCCGCCTGAGCGATTTCTGCACCGCCCCGATCCTGGGCTTCGCTGACGCTCTGCCCGTCTGTCTCTTCGTTATGATCCTGGGCGGCTTCCTCGGCATGATGACCGAGACCGGCGCCCTGGACAACGGCATCGCCGTTCTGGTGCAGAAGCTTAAGGGCAACGAGATTATGCTCATTCCCGTGCTGATGCTCATCTTCTCCCTCGGTGGTACCACCTATGGTATGTGCGAGGAGACCGTTCCCTTCTACGCCCTGCTCGCCGCTACCATGATGGCCGCTGGCTTCGACCCCATGGTCGGTGCCGCTACCGTCCTGCTCGGCGCTGGCTGCGGCTGCCTGGGCTCCACGGTTAACCCGTTCGCCGTCGGCGCTGCCGTCGACGCTCTGACCGGCGTTGGCATTGAGGTCAACCAGTCCATCATCATCGGCCTCGGTGCCGTCCTGTGGATTGTCACTACCGCTATGTCCATCTTCTTCGTGATGAACTATGCCAAGAAGGTCAAGGCTGACAAGGGTTCCACCATCCTGTCGATGCAGGAGCTCAAGGACGCCGAAGAGGCTCACGGCAAGGCTGCTTCCGAGGTCCACAAGGAGGTCAAGCTCACCGGTCGTCAGAAGGGTGTTCTGATCGCCTTCGCCTTCACCTTCGTCGTCATGATCGTCGGCTTCATCCCGCTGGCCGACCTCAACGAGGGCGTCGCCAACTTCTTCGACGCTGGCGCTGTCTACGACGCCGACGGTAACGCCGTCGTCCAGGGCTGGTCTGCCCTGATCACCGGCCTGCCCATTGGTCAGTGGTACTTCGACGAGGCTTCCACCTGGTTCTTCCTCATGGCCGTCCTGATCGGTATCATCGGTGGCCTGTCCGAGAAGCAGATCGTCAACACCTTCATCACCGGCGCTGCCGACATGATGTCCGTTGTTCTCGTCATCGCCCTCGCCCGTGGTATCTCCGTCCTCATGGCTAACACCGGCCTCGACGTCTACGTCCTCGACGCTGCCGCCAATGCTCTGGCTGGCCTGTCCGGCGTGATCTTCGCTCCCATGAGCTTCCTGGTCTACTTCGGCCTGTCCTTCCTGATCCCCTCGACCTCTGGTATGGCTACCGTCTCCATGCCCATCATGGGACCGCTGGCTGTTAAGCTCGGCTTCTCGCCCGAGGTCATGGTCATGATCTTCTCCGCTGCTATCGGTGTCGTGAACCTGTTCACCCCGACTTCCGGCGCCATCATGGGCGGTCTCGCCCTGGCCAAGATCGAGTGGACGACCTGGCTCAAGTTTGCCCTTAAGCTCATCGTCGCGCTCTCCGTCGTCTGCGCCGTCATCCTGACCGTCGCCTGCGTGCTGCTCTAAGTACCCAACGGGTACCCCACGGAAACCTTGACGATCCTGTAGAGGATCACCTGGTCATCGTCTGTCCGGTGGGGTAAACCCACCGGTAGACTCCTACCTTTAGCCCCCTCCCGTTCCGTGCGCGGGAGGGGGCGCTCTTGTGCTCCGGCGTTTTACCAAACGCCGGAACCACTCGACGCTGCGCGCCGTCCAGAACGACAATTTGTCATTCAAAAGGCAAGGCATGACCAAAAGGTCTATGCCTTGCCTTTTTCATGCCAACTTGTACGTTCTGGACGGCGCTCGCTGTCCGTCCTCTGCCTGCGGTGCTTTCCATTGTTGGTGCAGAGGGCGCTTTGCCTACTCTGGTGCCCGTTCGCTGGCTTTGGCTCTGCCTGTGACGTTTTCATTGTTGGTGCTGAGTGCCTTGTTTCCCGTCCCAAATTAGCCATCTCGGGTCCCCGGTGGTTGCGGTGGGCGTGTTTGGTTGGTGCCTGTTGATGGTCTGGGTATCGGGGAGGGCGGGCTCCGTTATAATCGCCTAGAACATTAATTGGAAACGGGACGGGAGCCATACATGCGCCAGGGTTTCGACAACGCGAAGTATATCGAGCTGCAGGCTGCTCACATTAAGGAGCGCATCTCGCAGTTTGGTGGCAAGCTCTATTTGGAGTTTGGCGGTAAGCTGTTCGATGACTATCATGCGAGCCGCGTGCTGCCGGGTTTTGAACCGGACAGCAAGTTCCGCATGCTCAAGAGCATCGCCGACGATGTCGAGGTTATCATCGCGATCAACGCGAACCACATCGAGAAAAACAAGGCTCGTGGTGACCTTGGCATTACCTATGACGAGGACGTTTTGCGCCTGGTCGATCTGTTCCGAGGGAATGGGTTTGCCGTCGCGGCTGTGGTCATCACCCAGTATGCCGGCCAGCCTGCTGCCGATGTGTTCCGCAACCGCCTGAACGCGCTCGGTATTCCCGCCAAGCTGCACTATCCCATCGAGGGGTATCCGCACGATGTCGATCTGATCGTGTCCGACGATGGCTACGGCAAGAACGAGTTTGTCGAGACCACGCGTCCGCTCGTTGTCGTGACGGCACCCGGCCCCGGCTCGGGCAAGCTCGCTACTTGCCTCTCGCAGCTGTATCACGAGCATAAGCACGGTACCGCCGCCGGCTATGCCAAGTTCGAGACCTTCCCGGTCTGGAATCTTCCTCTGACGCATCCGGTCAATATTGCCTACGAGGCCGCCACGGCTGACCTCGACGACGCCAATATCATCGATTCGTTCCACCTTGAGGCCTACAACAAGACCACGGTCAACTACAACCGCGACGTCGAGGCCTTCCCGGTAGTCCGTGCCCTGATGGAAAAGATCCTGGGCAAGAGCCCCTACCAGAGCCCTACGGACATGGGCGTCAATATGGTCGGCTTTGCCATCACCGATGACGATGCCTGCCGCGACGCATCCAAGATGGAGATCGTCCGCCGCTACTTTACCGCGGTCGAAAATGTGCGCCGTACCGGCGTGGGCGATGAGCAAGTCGATCGTCTCAAGATTATTATGAAGAAAGCCGGCATCGATAAGAACTACTCACCGGCGCGCTCGGCGGCCCTCACCAGGGAGCAGCTGACGGGTGGTCCCGTGGGTGCCATGGTCATGCCCGATGGCTCCGTGGTGACCGGTAAGACCTCCACGCGCCTGGGCGCCGCAAGTTCGCTCATTATGAACGCCCTCAAGCATGTCTCGGGCGTCGACCTTGAGCTCGAGGTCATTAGCGATGAGGCGATCGAGCCCATCAGCAAGCTCAAGACGCATTTTCTCGGCAGCAAAAACCCGCGCCTTCACACCGACGAGACGCTTATGGCGCTGTCGATCACCTCGGCCACGAGTGAGACGGCCGCTCGCGTCCTTTCGGGTCTGGAGCAGTTGCGCGGTTGCGATGCCTTCTTTAGCGTGATCATCTCGCCGACGGACGAGACGGTACTGCGCAAACTGGGTATCAACGTGTGCTGCGAGCCCAAGTTTGAGCGCCGCGGTTTCTTCCATCGCTAAGTTTGAAGCACCGCGGTAATTGCATTGCATTTTGGCCGTATCGGGTTAGCGCCCGGTACGGCTTTTTAATCAACAAAGCGCCTATTTCGGCGAAAAATAGCTGTTTACCTGCCTGGAAACAATTTGAGCGGTATACAATAACCGTAACTGTTTCATCCTTAGCGGGATGCCGCATGATGGATATTACCTGCCATCGTGAGGTGTGTCGGTCGCGCACGGCGCGTTAGATGCTCGTGCTCGGTTTGAGGAGGCTGCTATGGCGGGCAAGGGTCGTGCGAGTGTCAACGATATGAAGCGTGTCGAGGTGCTGGTGTTGATGGAGATCGACCAGCAAACTGAAGACAATGGCGGGCCGTATGGTTTCTCGCGCAAAACGCTTGCCGAGCGCGTGGGGGTTTCGCCGTATCGTGCCCGCGCCGCAATCGATCGCTTGGATTCCGAAGGCATGATCGATGTCGTCTCGCGTTATAGCGACGACGGCGGTCAGCTTGCAAATGGCATTTGCCTCACCGAACGTGGCGAATGGTATCTTGAGGGCGTCCGTACCGGCATGCTCGTTCAAGAAATGCTTGAGGACGCGGTTGCTGATCGATAGCAGCATGTAACCCTTGCCATAGCGACGCCGCCTGGGAAACCGGGCGGCGTTTTGTTTCAAGATTGAGAAATGCAATCGCACGCGAGAAAAATTGCGAACGGTCCGCGGCGCGAGTATTACAATGAAGACCCGTAAGATGTGGATAAACAACTTCTACGGGAAGCGCAGGTAACTCAATATGACCAAGCATGTGTTCGTAACCGGTGGCGTGGTTTCGTCCCTGGGCAAGGGTATCACCGCGGCCTCGCTGGGCCGTCTGCTCAAGTCGCGTGGCTACAAAGTAACGATGCAGAAAGCCGACCCGTATCTGAACGTCGACCCCGGTACCATGAGCCCCTTCCAGCATGGTGAGGTCTTCGTTACCGAGGACGGTTACGAGTCCGACCTGGACCTGGGTCATTACGAGCGCTTTATTGATGAGAACCTGACCCGCGATTCCAACTTTACGACCGGTGCCATCTACAAAAGCCTAATCGCCCGTGAGCGTCGCGGCGACTTTTTGGGCGGTACCGTGCAGGTGATTCCCCACGTCACCAATGCCATTAAGGACAAGTTCCGCCGCATCGAGGAGCAGACCGGCTCCGATGTAGTCATCACCGAGCTGGGCGGCACGATCGGCGACATCGAGTCCCAACCGTTTGTCGAGGCCATCCGTCAGTACCGCAAGGAGGCCGGCCCCGAGAACGTCTGCTACATCCACGTGTCGCTCGTTCCCTATATCGCCGCCGCCCACGAGGTCAAGACCAAGCCCACGCAGCATTCCGTCAAGGAGCTCCGCAGCTTTGGCATCCAGCCCGATATCATCGTGCTGCGCTCCGACCACCATATCGATGACGCTATCCGCGGAAAGATCGCAAGCTTCTGCGACGTCGACACCGATTGTGTCTTTACCAACGAGGACTGCGCGAGCATTTACGATGTTCCGCAGCTGCTTGCCGAGCAGGACTTTGACCTGCGCATTTGCGAGCGCCTGGGTCTGGACCCGCGTGAGCGCGACATGAGCGAGTGGAACGAGTTCCTGCGCAAACAGAATCACGCCAACCATCACGCCGACAAGGTGAAGATCGCCGTCGTGGGTAAGTACACGCAGCTGCCCGATGCGTACCTGTCGGTTATCGAGGCCCTGCACCATGCGGGCGTCTTCTACGATCGCCATGTGGACGTTCAGCTAGTCGACGGCGAGAGCCTCGACGAGCAGAATGTCTCCGAGGTTCTGGGCGACGCCTCGGGCATCCTGGTCCCCGGCGGCTTTGGCAAGCGCGCCCTGGAGGGCAAGATCCTCGCGGCCGAGTTTGCCCGTGAGCACAAGATTCCGTATCTGGGCATTTGCCTGGGTATGCAGGTGGCCGTGTGCGAGTTCGCCCGCAACGTCGTCGGCCTTGCCGGCGCCAGCTCCTCCGAGTTCGATCCGGACGGCCCGTTTAGCGTCATCGATCTGATGAGCTCGCAGGAGGACGTGACCGAGAAGGGCGGCACCATGCGCCTGGGCGCCTATCCGTGCAAGCTCGCCGCCGATACCCTTGCTCGCGAGGCATATGGCGAGGAACTCGTCTACGAGCGTCACCGTCATCGCTTTGAGTTCAACAACGCCTTCCGTGACCAGCTCGAGGACGCCGGCTTGGTTATCTCGGGTCTGTCGCCCGACGAGCGCCTGGTCGAGATGGTCGAGCTGCCGCGCGACGTGCATCCGTGGTATGTGGCAACCCAGGCTCATCCCGAGTTCAAGAGCCGCCCGACCAACCCGCAGCCGCTGTTCCGCGAGTTCGTGCGCGCTTCGATCGGCCAGCACGAGGGTGTCGACCGTCTGCAGGTGACGCCCATGAACCTCGCTACGGACTAAGGGTGCCGGCGAATAAGGAACATACCGAAGCTACTCCCTCGTCGCTCGCCGTGGCGGCGGGGGAGTATCTCGATTACCTCGCGGTCGAGCGGGGTTTGGCGCGCAACACGATTGCGGCCTATCGTCGTGACCTGACGACGTACTGCGCCTATCTGGAGCGGGCGGGTATTGTGTCTTTTGAAGAGGTGACCCGTCAGGTCGTGGAGGGCTTTGTCGCCGACCGTCGCGATGGGGGCTATTCGGATGCCTCGGTGGAGCGTGCGCTTGCGGCCGTGAAGGGCCTGCATGCCTTTTTGGTGCGCGATGGGGCTGTGGCCCAAAATCCAACGGCGGCGTTGCGCCTGCCTAAAAAGGCTGAGCGTTTGCCGGAGTATCTATCGGTGGAGGATGTCTCGGCGCTGCTCGATCAAGATTTCCCCGAGGGCGAGATGGGCTTGCGCGACCATGCCATCTTGGAAGTGCTCTATGGATGCGGTTTGCGTGTGAGCGAGTTGGTGGGACTCGATGTGGGCGATATCCATATCGACGATGGCTTTGTGCTCGTTCGCGGTAAGGGCTCGAAGGAACGCCTGTCCCCGCTGGTGGGAAGCGCGGCGCGAGCTCTGGCGCTTTATGTAACTGAGGGGCGTTCTCGCTTGGCGGCCCATGCCCGCGGAACCGAGACCTCGGCGGTCTTTTTAAATAAGAACGGCCGCCGTCTGTCGCGCCAGGGCATCCATGCCATCTGTGAGCGCTACGGGCGCCAGGTGGGACTGGTGGGGCTCCATCCCCATACGCTGCGTCACTCCTTTGCCACCCATATGCTTGCGGGCGGCGCAGACCTCCGTGTGCTACAGGAGATCTTGGGACATGCCGATATATCGACCACGCAGGTCTACACGCATGTCGATCGTACGCAACTGACCGAGGTCTATTTGGCGGCGCACCCGCTGGCACATCGCTAGCACCTCGCTGACCTGCATATTTATAAATATTAAAGGGGACGGGCCCCAGATTGCCGAGACGCACTTTTGCGCACATGGGCAATCTGGGGCCCGTCCCATTTTTCGCCAGACACCGACGCGTTGGTGGGCCGTGTGTACCGTGGGTGGGGGA
>UQZL01000017.1 GCA_900545605.1 uncultured Collinsella sp. | reverse complement strand
ACATTCGCACCGTCGAGCGCGATGCACCGGATGCGGCGCGCGTGCTCGATCGCGACGTGTCGGCGGGCGATGCCGAGCGCCTGCGCTCGCGCACGCTGGGCCTGATGCTGGAGGATACGGCGCTCGAGCTGGGTGCGATGGCGCTGAGCCCGCTGTCCAAAACCGAGTACGCGCTGGCGGCGCCGGCGCTTTGCGGCGGCTACCAGGGCGACTTTGCGCCCTTTGGCGATGTGTACCTGTCGACGCTTGAGTTTGTGGCGCGTGTGCGCAACCGCACGTCTGCCGTGGTGCCCCAAGAGCTCGTGACGCTCAACGCAGTGGAAGATTGTATGGAGCGCGTGCTGGCGCAGGCGCTCTCGACGCTCGACGGTCCGGTCGATATGCTCGACCGTGCGGCACAGCTGCTCGGCGGGCTTGAGCCGGGTGAGGTCGATGGCGCGCTCGAGGCGCACGTGGACCGCAATCGATCTTTCGACGACATCCCGATGGCCGCTGGCAAGCCTGAGGCCTGCTCGCTGCTGCTGATGCTCGTTCGACAGGGTGAGGCTGCCCGCCGCATGTTGCCGATGGCGCCGATCGTCTCGGCCCGTTCGTTTGCCGAGCGTGCCTGGCCGTATATGCTCGCGTGGTCCGACCTGGGGCTTAACGGCAAGGAGCGTATGACGGTCGATTCGCTGGCGCGCGCCGAGGTGCGCCGTTTTGCTGACGAGGATACGAGCGAGCGCGTGCGAAACGAGATGATGGGCGTGCTGGGCGAGCTACTGGGTATTTCGCCCGAGCAGATGGAGGAGCTGCGCTCCGAGGACGGCCAGCGTCGCTTGCATGAGGGCATGAAGAAGTTTGAGGGCGAGGTCCAGGACGCCATCGATAAGATGATGGGCGGTCAGGGCGGCCCGCAGGGCGGGCCCCAGGGCGGACCGATGCCGCACCCGCCGGTTGATCCGAGGCAGTTCCCCTTTTTCTCGCAGAACTAACTATGGGATAGGATTCGCTTCCAACCCTGACACTTCAACTAAGCATCTTGGCCCCGTTGTGTTATTCTAGAACAGACGTTCGTGAATGATGCGCGGGGCCTTGTCTTGCGCTGTGCTTGTGGCGAGGGGAGGTCGGCTTGGTTATCTTGGGCATTGACCCCGGTTTGGCTCATACGGGTTGGGGGATTATCGAGGAGCGGCGTGGCGAGGTTCGCTGCCGTGCCTATGGCTGCATCGAGACCAGTGCCGGAAGTCCGCTCGCGGTGCGCCTGTCGCATATCGCCCGCGACCTCAAGGGCGTTGTCGAACGCTATCGTCCCGATACCGCTGCTATCGAGAGCATTTACTTTGGCGCCAACGTTCGTTCGGCCATCCCCACGGCGCATGCCCGCGGTGCTGCACTCGTCGCACTTTCGGAATGCGCGCTCGAGATTGGCGAGTACACGCCCATGCAGATCAAACAGGCTGTGGTGGGCACTGGCGCCGCGGACAAGCGGCAGGTCGCCTACATGGTACGCACACTCACACAGCTCGATCACGACCCGCATCCCGACCATGCCGCCGATGCCCTGGCCTGCGCCATCTGCCACGTAAACCTCAGCCGCACCCGCGCCCTCACCGGTGGCGAGTTCTATCAACAGAGAGGAACCGGATACTGATGATTTCCCAGCTCCACGGAACGCTTGTCGAGGCCACGATGAGCTCTGCTGTCGTCGATGTGTCGGGCGTTGGCTTTGAGCTCGGCATCTCGGGTAGCACTGCGGCCACGTTGCCGACGCCCGGTGGCGAGGTCCGCCTCTACACGCGTATGCAGGTGCGCGAGGACGCCATGACACTTTTCGGTTTTTCCTCAAAGGATGAGCGCATGATGTTCGACCGGCTCGTGTCCGTTTCGGGCGTCGGCCCGCGCCTGGCGCTCGCCGTGCTCTCCACCTATACCGTGGGACAGCTGTATTCTCTGGTAATGGCCGAGGACGACAAAGGCATGGCCAAGGTGCCTGGCGTGGGCAAAAAGACCGCGCAGCGTCTCATCCTGGAGCTCAAGAGCACCTTTGCCAAGGACAAGGGCTTTGTGCCGGTCGATGTAATTCCCGGCCAGGTTGCGATGCCGGTTCCCGCTGCCGCTCCCTCGGCGATCGACGATGCCCGCGCGGCACTCCTTTCCATGGGCTTTAGCCCGCAGGAGACCGATGTTGCCCTGAGCGGGTATGATGGGCAGGATATGCGTGTCGAGGATCTGCTCGGCGCGGCGCTTAAGCGACTCGGAATGGATGCGTGATGTGGGAAGCCGATGACTCTCAGGACCTGTGGGCGACGCCCGGCAACTCGCCGGCGGCATCCATGGCGCACGGTGAGCGCGTGGTGGGCTCGGAGCTGACGCCCGAGGACCTCGATGTCGACCGCACCTTGCGCCCTCAGCGCTTGGACGACTACTGCGGCCAGGAGCACATCAAGCAGAGCCTGCGCGTGTTGATCGAGGCAGCGCAGAGCCGTGGCGAGACGCTCGACCACGTGATCTTCTCAGGCCCTCCGGGCTTGGGCAAGACCACGCTGGCTACGGTTATCGCCAACGAGCTGGGCGCTCAGATCAAGACGACGAGTGGCCCTGCCATCGCGCGTACCGGCGACCTGGCGGCTATCCTTACCAATTTGCAGCCGGGCGACGTGCTGTTTATCGACGAGATCCACCGCCTCAACCGTTCGGTCGAGGAGGTCCTGTATCCCGCGATGGAGGACTTTGCGCTCGATATCGTAATCGGCAAGGGTCCGGCGGCTCGCTCGATTCGCCTTGACATCCCCAAGTTCACACTGGTGGCGGCGACGACCCGCTCGGGCATGCTGACCGGTCCGCTGCGCGACCGCTTTGGCATCTCGTATCGCCTGGATTACTACACCGTCGAGGAGCTCGCCCAGATCGTGACGCGCTCAGCGACCATCCTGGGCGCGACGATTGACCATCCCAGCGCGCTCGAGATAGGCTCGCGCTCGCGCGGCACGCCGCGTCTTGCAAACCGTCTGCTCAAGCGCGTGCGCGACTATGCGCAGGTGCGCGGTAACGGTCCCATCGAACTCGACATTTGCCGTCAAGCGCTCGAGTTCTTCGAGATCGATGAGCTTGGCCTGGACTGGATGGACATCCGTATTTTGGAGACGCTTGCCAAGACGTTCTCCGGTCGCGCCGTGGGCCTGACCACGCTTGCCAGCGCGGTAGGCGAGGACCCGGGCACGCTTGAGGATGTCTATGAGCCCTATCTGCTGCAGTGCGGTCTGATGATCCGTACGCCCCAGGGCCGCCAAGCAACCCTTCGCACGTTTGAGCATTTGGGGATCGAGCCAACCGTTTAGGGATGGTTTTGTTTTGGCAGGCTGTTAGGCTATCGCTGGGCATTGGATAAACATATCGCCATTCATCGGTTACGGGTGTTTTTCTATTGCGCGCCCGTGCTATGCTGGATTGGTCTTTTTCTCATCCGGTAACGAAAGGACCGCCCATGCCTACTGACATCGAAATCGCACGTTCCGTCACGCCGCTGCCTATTACCGAGGTGGCTAAGAACGCCGGCGTTGACGTTAAGCATCTGATTCCGTACGGCTTCGACAAGGCTAAGGTCGACTACTCCCTGCTCAATGAGCCAACTGATCATCAGGCTAAGCTCGTCCTCGTGACCGCTATCAACCCCACGCCCGCCGGCGAGGGTAAGACCACCACGACCATCGGTCTTGCCGACGGTCTGCGCCGTCGCGGCGTCAAGAGCGCCGTGGCTCTGCGCGAGCCTTCGCTCGGTCCCGTCTTTGGCGTGAAGGGCGGTGCCGCCGGTGGCGGTTGGGCCCAGGTTATCCCCATGGAGGACATCAACCTGCACTTTACCGGTGACTTCCATGCCATCGGTGCCGCCAACAACCTGCTGGCCGCTATGCTCGACAACCATATTCAGCAGGGCAACCAGCTCGGTATCGACGTTAAGCGCATCACCTGGAAGCGCGTCGTCGACATGAACGACCGTCAGCTCCGTCACGTCATCGACGGCATTGGCGGCAAGGCCCAGGGCGTGCCGCGCGAGGACGGCTTCGACATTACCGTCGCCTCCGAGATTATGGCAATCTTGTGCCTGTCCACGAGCATTAACGACCTCAAGGAGCGCCTGGGCGAGATCGTCGTCGGCTACAGCTTTGCCGGCGAGCCCGTCCGCGCTCGCGACCTTAAGGCTCAGGGCGCCATGGCTGCTCTGCTCAAGGACGCGCTCAAACCCAACCTGGTGCAGACGCTCGAGGGCACGCCTGCGTTTGTCCACGGCGGTCCCTTCGCCAATATCGCCCACGGCTGCAACTCCATCATGGCCACCCGCATGGCCATGCGCTTTGGCGATGTTGCCATTACCGAGGCCGGCTTTGGTGCCGACCTGGGTGCTGAGAAGTTCCTCGATATCAAGTGCCGCATGACGGGCGTTCGTCCCAGCGCTGTCGTGGTCGTTGCGACTGCCCGCGCGCTTAAGTACAACGGCGGTGTCGCCAAGGCCGACCTCAACGAGGAGAACCTTGAGGCCCTTAAGGCCGGCATGCCCAACCTGCTGCGCCATGTCGACAACATTCAGAACGTGTACGGCCTGCCCTGTGTGGTCGCCATCAACCGCTTCCCGACGGACACCGAGGCCGAGCTGGAGCTCATCGAGTCCGAGTGCCAGAAGCTTGGCGTCAACGTTAAGCTGTCCGAGGTCTGGGCCAAGGGCGGCGAGGGCGCGCTCGACCTGGCCGATGAGGTCATGCGCCTGATCGAGCAGCCGAGCGAGCTCAAGTTTGCTTACGAGGACGGTGCCGATGTGGCCGACGCCCTCGAGGCCGTTGCCACCAAGGTTTACCGTGCCGACGGCGTTGACTTTACGCCGGCTGCCAAGCGCCAGCTCGCTGAGCTGCGCGAGAACGGCTTTGGCAACCTGCCGGTGTGCGTGGCCAAGACGCAGTACAGCTTTAGCGACAACGCTAAGGCCCTCGGTGCCCCCGAGGGCTTCCGCATCACCGTGCGCGAGCTCAAGGTTTCCGCCGGCGCTCACTTCGTGGTCGCGCTGACCGGCAGCGTTCTGACCATGCCGGGCCTGCCCAAGGTTCCCGCGGCCGAGAACATCGACGTCGACAACGACGGCAACATCACCGGCCTGTTCTAAGCCCGCTATTCATAGCCGCTTGCCCGCCCCGCCGCGCCACCAAGGCCCGGCGGGGCTTTTTATCCCGAGGACCGCGCATGTCTTGTAGATACCGGCGGGCACTGCCCATCATAGGCTTTTGCGCGGGTAGAATGCATGGATAACTCGATGCTTGCAGGCGACGGAAAGGAAACGTTGCATGGACCAGGATAAGACGACCGTAATGGGTGGCTACGGCTCCGCGCAGGCGGGTAATAGCGCCGATGCGACCCGCGTTGTGGCAAATCCCGGCTACGTCGCGCCCGACGCGACCCAGGCCACGGCCGAGCCCACGCGAGTTATGGGTTATGGCAACGCGGCGCCGGACCCTTACGCTGTCCCTTCGCAAAGCCCCTACGGCAACGTGGCACCAGACCCGTTTGATTACGCGCCGCAGGACCCCTATGCCAGTTCCGCGCCGGACCCTTACAGCGATTTGTCGCAAAATTCCATTCCGCAGCCTCAGCAGACGACGTATATGCCGCGTACGGCACAGGCCCAGCCTCGTTATGACTCGCGCGATTCGCGTGCGCGCCAGCCCTATCGCGAGTATCCCAAATCGATTCCGCAGTATGGCGAGGACGAGGGGGAGAAGCCCTCGCGTTCGTCGAGCGTTATTAAGAAGATTCTCATCGTACTGGCGATCTTCTTTGCCTTATCGGTTGTGTTTGCCATCGTGTCGGGCATGCTCAATAAACGAGGCGCTTCAACCGATACGACGGCAGAGCAGACCGAGGCTACCCAGTCCGGCGCTGTGGACCTGAGTGATATCCCGGGACAGTACTGGTCTAACGCCAAGAAGCTCCTCAAGTCGCGCGGGGCCGACCTTTCGAACGCCGTGATTCTGACCGAGGATGGCTCGACGCCCGTTGTCGATGCCAATTGGGTCGTAACGTCTGCCTACTATAACGACAACGGTAACCTGGAGGTTCAGCTTACGCGCAAGGACAGTTCGTCGGGCAATGTGTCCGGCGATCAGAGCGGTACGGACAGTTCGAGCTCTAATACGCTGGAAGACCTGAGCAACAAGGCCCAGGAGCTGGGAGACAAGGCCCAAGAGCTGGGCGATACGGCCCAAAACCTCGGCGACACCGCGCAGAACCTGGGCGACATGGCGACGGATGCCTGGAACGCGCTGCAAAACGGCATTTCGGGCGCACAGGGGAACTAGCGGCTGAGCTGCTAGAGCCTTAGCGGTGCAAACAAAAACGGGACGCAGTGTCGCGTGACCGGGCGCATGTGCGCGCTGGTCGGCGGTCCTGCGTCCCGTTTTGCCGTCGATTACAGTTGCTCGGCCGGGCGCTCGGGCGAGCTAAAACCCGAGTCAAACGTGACGACGCACGAGGCGTCGGGCCGGCGCTCGTGCACGATGCGCGTGACGAGTTCCAGCAGCTCCTCGTCGGATATGTCAAAACCGTCGGGGCGCACCAGGTCAAACGAGACGAAGCCGTCGTGCTCGTGCAGGTCGTGGATGGAAAGTGCGGGGTCGATCTGCATGATGCCGCGCTTGACCCAGCCGCGCAGGTCGTCGCCGGTTGTCGCGATGGGGTCGCAGTGCAGCGTAATATCGATGCCCATTTGATGCTTGATATCGTGCTCGATGGTGTCCAGAATCTCGTGGTGCTCAAACGCATCGCTCTCGCCGGGCATCTCCACGTGTGCGCTGGCAAACTGGCGACCGGGGCCGTAGTCGTGCACCATGAGGTCGTGGGTGCCTAGCACTTGCGGATAGGACATGATTTTGTCGCGAATCTCCTGCACCAGCTTGGGGTCGGGCGCCTGTCCCAGCAGCGGGCTGATGGCATCGCGCACCAGGCCCATGCCACTGACGCAGATAAAAATGCCCACGCCCAGGCCGGCCCAGCCGTCGAGGTCGAAGCCGGTTGTCTGTGAGATGAGCGCCGCCGCCAAGACCGAGCCCGAGGTGATGACATCGTTTTTGGAATCCTGCGCCGTGGCGATGAGCGTCTCGGAATCAATACGGTCGCCCAGCGCGCGGTTGAACGCGGCCATCCAGAACTTGACGAGCATGGACGCGACCAGCGCCGCAACGGAAATGAACGTGTAGGCGGTGGGAGAGGGCTTGATGATTTTGGTGATGGATTCGAGCACCAGGTTGATGCCGACGGCGCAAACGAGGACGGCGACAAACAGGCCGGCGAGGTATTCGTAGCGACCATGGCCATAAGGGTGACCTTCATCGGCCGGGCGACTGGCAAGCCGGAACCCGAGCAGGCTCACGATGTTGCTCGAGGCATCGGAGAGGTTGTTGAAGGCGTCGGCGACAAGCGACACGGAACCGGCGAGCAAGCCCGCGATGCCCTTGGCCAGGCACAGGGTGATGTTGAGGCCGATGCAGATGAGGCTTGCGGCAAAACCAGCATTGGTGCGGCAGGAGGTATCGACCGGCTCGCTTTCGCTGCCGGGAACAAGCGTATGTACCAGCTGATTTACAAATAGCATAACGGTCTTCCTCACAATCATGGTTAAGGGGATAGTGTAGCTCGAGCGGTCGCATTGCGTGCCAATGTTCAGAAAATGCAGTAATGGTCTACCTGCGCTAACGAGTGACGTGGGGCGGGCTGCCGGCGGATTTTCGCTGCCGCCCCTAAACGTTTGTCCTAGCGTCCAATTTTGGGCCACATGGGTATGGGCATGCGTCTGTTTGCTCGACATACTTAATGTCGACAGTCCCTGTGCAAAGGAGGACGTTTCCATGGACGAGATGTTTGCCATTAAATGCCAAAACTGCGGCGGTCCTATGTACTCGCACCAGGCAAAGCGCAGCTTTGAGTGTGCCTATTGCGGAACAGTCATTCCGTGGGAGGCCGATGCGGGGGAGCCCAAGAGCGCCCTGGGCATTCGCCATACGCCGCTGACGGTGGTGGACGGGCTGCTCAAGCTCACGCATGTCTCGCAGCTCGAGCGCCCGGAGGACCCGGACTGGTATTTCTTCAATTCGCACTGGCGCAATCAGTCGGTTCTTGAGCATCTGCTGTGGGAGGACCGCGGTACCGCGCAGGAGTTCCAAGAGGCCACACACGTGAGCATTCCCTGCCCCTTCTGCGGCGCGTCCTTTGAGGGCGAGTCAACGCAGCGTGTGTTTGAGTGCCCGTCCTGCGGCAATAAGATCGGCATTGCCGACCTGCTCAAGCCGGGGACGTTTAGCAAGCGCCTGACCATGGGCGTTGGTGCGGAGTATGTGCCCGAGCAGGGTATTCCCTGCGAAATCTCGCCGCAGCAGGCACGTGCCAACGCGCTGCGGCTGGTGCGTCAGTATCCCGACGCCTTTGCCGGGCACGATGTAGAAGATACGATCCAAAACGACATGATGCTCTTCTATTTCCCCATGGCGCTGGCGGACCTGCGCATGATGGCGAGCTTCCCGGGCAAGGGCCTGAGCAAGGAAACCTTGGTGTACTACGAGGTGCTCGACTGGGCATACCCCAGGGCAAACTACCTGGACGTTCGCCTCATGGGCATTTTGGAGCCGTGGGACTTTGCCAAGGTCGGTCCGTTCGATCCCGCCATGCAGGAAGGTGACTTTCGCGTTGTCTCAGTCGATGCGTCTACCAAGGACCAGGTGGTCATTGATAAGTTGGCGCTCGACGTTGCGGGCAACGACGCCGAGGCTGTACTGGGGCTCAATAAAAAGAGCATCCGCACCTGGGCGCGCAAGGCCCGCAAGCACAAGGACGGCCTAGTTATGGTGCCGGTGTACTTTGTCGACCGTCCGGCAACGGATAGCCGCGACGGCGAGCAGGTGCGCATCGCCGTAAACGGCCAGACGGGCCGCGCGGCCGCGGTGGTGTTTAGCGACAAGCGCGAGACGCATATTGTGGCGCCGCTCAGCCCGAGTCTGCATCTGTCCGGTGAGAGCACCGTGCACGCCACGCCCGTCGAGGTCAAATACGTTAAATCGCCGTTCCTGTACCAGATCGTGCGCCGTGGAGGCGGCGAGCAACCGCGCCAGGTTGCAGCCGCCGTCGAGGGTTCCTACCGAGAGGAAAAGCCCAAACGCAAGGGCTTGTTCGCTGCGATCTTTGGGAAGTAGGGGAGTAGCGCCGGTTGTTGCCGTAACGTGATGGCCGGGGGTGCGGGGCGGCTCTCAGGAGTGCGGGCTGCTGTCTGATTGTTTGAGGGTGCCAGATGTAAATAAACAGTGGAGCGGCTGCAAAAGAGCTGCCTCACTGGGTAAAATCAGGTTGTGCCGCGGAACCCGCTCCTCAGCGCTTAAACTTCGGAGACGCGGGCAACGCAGGTATTATCGTCTAGGGCCGGCTGCAACCGGCCCTTTTCTATGACTCCCTTCGCTATCCGTTACTGCTTATATTCCCGCCAGATCGCGTAGAGGTTCCGGGCAATGCCGGTCGCGTACATCGAGAGGCGCAGGATTTCAAGAAACAAGTTCATAGGCTTCACCCCAATCGGAGATCGGAGCGTTGCCCGCAGGCGGATTCCGCGGCAGACAAGATTTTACCCTATACGCCGCAGCGGGGGATATCTGACCCCAGTGTTAGAGTGGTGTCCATTTGCATGGATGACCGGGCATGATCGCGACATGTCCTGGAGTTGAAATGCCGCTGGGGATACGAGGGGGAGCCGGGGTCGGATGTTGGGGCTCAACGAAGCAAGTGGCGCTTCTGTCTTTTTGGGATCGGGGATGCGAATCAACCTGCAGCAATGGGCCCAGCTCGATTCGGGGCGCAGTGAGTCCCGAATCGAGCGTTCCTGGCTGCCATGCATGTCAGGTGATGAAAGCCCACAGCGGCATCGCCTTACACGGCAACGGGGGCCTCTTTGGGGCGTCCCACCCTTGGTGCATCGGCGAGTCGTGCCTCGACGGAGGCTTTGGACATCATGCGCTTGGTGCCATCCTTCCATGAATCCAGCAGTCCTGCATTTAGCAGTTGTGACACCCGTGCTGAGCTAACACCGAGCATACGCGCGGCATCCACTGCGGTGACGGCGGGAATGTCGCCGAGTTCGCGGTTGACGGCTACAGCGATAATCTTGCCGCCGTGTCGCGGCTCATGTCCGAAGTCTGGCACGGGAAGTTCAATGCCGTCCGAATCAAAGAACTCGAATTCCCATACGTAAACCAGGTAAGACCTCCTCTAATGGCGAATAATACGAGGCGTGCTCCTAGAATATTCCGGTCGCATCGATGCAGCTGAGCATACCTATCTTAAAGCCTCGCGCGGACACGAATTGCTGTGCTGTCTGACATCTTCGCATGGGGCCTTGCGGTGACTAAAATGTGACCATAGAGGCAGTTTTAGCGAATCCCACGGGAGTGACGCGTATAGACAATAACACGCTGCTATTCCAGGACAAAGGTTCGGGTAGGTATAAAGACGTCAAGATCTACCCCAACCGTATTGAGGTGCTCAAGAAGGGCACTTTTGGTGGCAAGCACACCGAGATTGTCTATCTTAAGGACATTACGGGGGTCAACAGGATCAAGGGCCGCGATGTTTTTCTGCGTAACAGGCTGTTGACTGCTTGTGTTTTTAGCCTGAGCAGCCGTGCGAAGGCCCAGGAGTTTGTTAACGCGCTGAACATGGTGATGTAGCCTATGGCGGCGTTTGGGCCAAGGTAAAAATCGGGGGCACAGAACGGTGTCCTGCGCCCCCCATTGAGTCGATGTGTCTAAAAGGCCGGCTTGCCTATTCGCTACCGTCCCCAGCGTTTTCGCGGTCGTTGGCAAGCATTGCCGCGCCGGCGACCGTTGTCGCTACGGCGGCGGCAGCGAGCCCGGCGGCAATGCCGGAGCTGTCGCCCGTGTCGGCGAGTTTTCCGCCCGAGTTCTTGCCCTTGTTGCCCTTACCGTTCTTATCAGCGCTGCCTGCGTTGGAACCCGTGCCACCGTCGGTGCCGGTGCCGCCTGCACTGCTCGAGGCCGCTACGGTAAAGCTCGCGGCCCCGTCGCTGGCGAGCGTGTAGTTCTGCGCCGCGTCGCCCAAGAGACCGTTCACGCGCACCCAGTACGTTCCTGCGGCAAATGTTTCGCCCTCGGCCATTGCCGTGCCCGGAGCGCCGTCCGCGTCGTGCACAAACTCGAGCTGGGCCGTGCAGGCATCGGTTTCGAGCTTGCCCTCGAGTGATGCCGCAATCTTGGCGCGCACGTCTTCGCCGGCCTTAAGGCCTTCGAGTCCCTCAAAATGAGGCGTCAGCGCACGTGGATCGATATCGATGGGCACAGGGCCCTGCAGCCCCGTAACAGTCTCGTTGCCCAGGGCGTCGACATCCACATATTCGATGGCAAACGCATGTCCCGAGGCTGCTACGTTGAGTACGTTGCTGCTGTCGACAAGGCGGAAATGGCCCTCGCCAACGGTCTTGCCATCTTGGAGCGAGGCATCGCTCAGCGAGTCGCCGTACGTCATGCGCATGCGGGTCGGGAGATAGCACGAAACGGTTTGCTTGTGCTGCGCATCGTTGTAATTGCGCTGGTAGATGCTCCGGGCCAGTGCCGCATCAACAAAGTCGGATGCGATGATGCCAATGTGCTTGCGGCAGTCCGCCTTTGTGCTCTCAACTCTGGTATTGTTTATATACGAGCTCTTGTACAGGTGCTCGTTGACCACTCGCGCTGCGGTAAAAGGGTTGTTTTGCGTGCAGCTCGTGTAGTTGATAAACCAGCAGCGCTCCGTTGCCTGCACCGTTGTCCCGTCCGCGGCAGTGATATCTACGGTGCTGCGCTCGAACTCGGACGCTGCCTTCAGGGCCATATCGACCCAGTCGATCTTACTGGATCCCGTGCAGTCGTAATGGTCTTGGGCATATACCTTGGTGCAATAGGGCTCTTTGGCACCCGCATTGCCCGCAGCCTCAAAGCCTCGCGCGTCTTGGACGAGGCACATGGACTTTCCGGAATGCGCCTTGATTTTGTCGTCCCATTCAGTGAGGTCGAGGCCCCACGTGTGGCCGTCTACGCTGTCGCCGGCGAGTTTAAATCGACGCAGCAGGACGATCTTTCCGCGCACCTCGTTCAGTGTGGGGACATGGCTCGACGTATAGAACAGATCGGAGTTATTGCCCATAACATTGGCGAAAGCCGTCGTAACGCTTTCGTCGGTAGCCTCGTCGTTGCCTCGTGACACCAGCATGATGAGCGCTTCTGACGGGTGTTCGTTCAAAAATGTTTTGAAGTAACCGATGACATCGGAGAGTTGCATAAAGCCCCCGTCTTTTTTGTGCAGGTAGCATATTCCATGGTCGATGCCGGGGTCGCCGTTCTTGTCGTTCTTTCCAAGTCGGATATCAAAATAGCGAATGCCTTCGAGCAACTGCGTGGGGATGTAATCCTGCTGGCACTTTGCAAGCGAGGTTTGGGGCTCGGTGTCGTTGTCGACGCTGCAGGTGCCCGAATCGTGAGTTCCCGGGATGCTCAGTTCGTCGAGGTGCTTGCTGCCATCGACGTGGCTCATCCAACATGGTCCGTCGACGTAGCTGCTATACGTGGTCCAGTCGATGCTGCTAACTGTGGCATTGGTCTTGTCCATGCTGTAGCCGACAAGCTCGAGCTCCCACGGAATGCTCTTACTCTTATGGCAGATCTTATTGTTGTCCTGGTCTTTGCCGTCCTTTTCTATGGCCAGGTACTTAATGTCTTTTTTCTCGGTTTCTTTCTCGACCGTGCGGTCTCGGATGATATAGGTACCGTTTGATTGACGCTCGAACGCAAAAGAGCGACTGGCCTTGCCGTCATGCTCGCCACTCCATACGTGGATGACCTTTCCATCTTTGTCCGAGTCGCCATCGACCGACCAAATGCTGTAGCCCGTCTTCTTGTGCTCTTCGAAATTGAGCAAGGTGCGGATAGCATACCAGTTTGTATCGTCATTCTTGGTCGTTACGTTCTCAAGGATGAGCTTGCTGGACGTGCCGTCATTAAACAGGTGGCAGACGTTGCCGATGACGTTGCCGTCTTCGTTGACGCTCGCGGTGCGAAAATAGCCCGCGGGGCGAAGACGAATGACGAACTTGTCGAGGTTGGCCGCCGATGTGGGCGTGTCTTCTGCAAATGCCGCGCGCATGGGAAGGCCCAATCCCGCGGTTTCGGGCAGGCTTGCAAGCGGCGACAACGCCGCGAGTCCAAGGCCCAGCGTAAACGCTCGGCGACTGATGGCATGATGTTCGGTCATAACTCCTCCATTCGCAGGGTGCGGTAATGCGCTCATTTTGGTCACTATACTGCCCGGATGTTTAAAGGTGTCGGCCTAAATTGTGTGCGCGGCGCTATAAATCGGCGGGCGGACGTGTTTAGGTGCTTGCCTATTTGTGCTGCTACCGCGCTGGGGGTGGTTTTGCCGCCCGGCACCCTCGCGTTCGCCGGCTATCGGCATAAGAAAGGGAGGGTCGGTTTACCGGCCCTCCCTTAGTACGAAACGCTGGGGCACCGCCGCTTGTTGGCACTGCGCTCGTGTTTTTCGTTACGCTCGCGAGTCGCTTAGCGCTTAATCTCGATATCGTCGAGCTTAACATCCATGGCCTCGGTCTTGGCCTTGGCGATGTCGTCGGCAAATTCCAGAGACTTCATCATGGTCTCGACGGCGTCCTTGTGCTCCTCGACGTTGTCGATGCGCACGTAGACGCTGCCGCCGCCTGCTTCGGTGAAGTACTCAGTCGTCACGCCGCCCGAGTGTGTATAGGAAGCGTTGCGCCAAGTCTTGCCGTTGTACTTGACGGGGTCATTCTCGGTCCACTCAAAGCTGGCATTCCACTTTGCCTCGTAGTCGAACAGCTCGTCAGCGTTCTTGTCAGAGTCGAAGACAGGGATGAAGCGATCGCTGGCGTGCTCGCTCTCGGTGAACTTAAACTGGGCCCTGTCGGCGGTATCGCCTGCGACGTCGGTGACCTCGACGCCCTCGGGGACCTCGACCTTAAACCAGATGAAGTCGGTCCTCATATCCACGGCTGGCTTTTCCGCACCGCCACCGCCACTTCCGGTAGCGCCGCCGCTGCCACCGCAGCCCACCAGGGCAACTGCGGCAAAGAGGCTTATGCAGAGGGTGAGAATCGCAAAGGCCTTCTTTTTCATGGTCGTGTCCTCCTCGATCTGTAACCGCCCACGGATTACCTGCCTTTACTGTACGCGTGGACGGCTCGTTCGAGTGGGCCATGTGTCCCATTCTGAGGGCCGGATTTGCGCCGTTAAGTGGCAATATGTGCGGTCGCAAAAGAGGGGAGGGCCGATGCTGTCGGCCCTCCCCGGGGTGAGGTGCCCGTTGATTTAATGGGGCGCGCGTGCGTGGGCGTTGCCCCAACAGGTTCCTTGTTTATAGATATGCCTCAGTTTTTGACGTCCGGAAGTCTCGAAAGGTGGGCCATGTGTCCTATGTTTGCGGTGCCGACGCCTATCGTTCGTCATAGAAATCCGCGATGGCCAGGTGCGCTGACGCTCATGTACTTATGGGCTAGACTTAGCACCATTATGTGATTGATGCGGTCGGTCGGCGGTTGCCGCCCGACCGATGTATATGACTTGAAGGTGCGTGCGTATGAGCCAAGAGATGATGGATAAAACATGTCGAGAGTTTGCCGAGGCGCTTGCCGCACGCGAGCCGGTTCCCGGCGGCGGTAGCGCGAGCGCCTTTGTGGGCGCGCTGGGCGCCTCGCTGTGCGGAATGGTTGCCCGCTACGGTGCGACCAATCCCGCGCTTGCTGATCGTGCGGATGACCTGGCGCGCGCGTTTGCTCAGGCTGATGAGCTGTCCCAGGAGCTTGTCGAGTTGGTTGCCGAGGACGTTCGTGCCTACGGGCAGGTGTCCGCGGCGTACGGTATTCCGCGTGACGATCCGGCTCGAGCGACCGCGATTCAGGATGCGCTGCATGTGGCCGCTATGCCGCCGTATCGCATTATGGATGCCTGCGGGCGTGCGCTGGCGCTGCTCGAGGACATGGCCGACAAGGGTTCGCGTCAACTGCTGTCCGATGTGGCGTGCGGCGCCGTGTTCTGCCGTGCCGCTATGCAGGGCGCGAGTTTGACGCTCTTTGCGAACACCACGTCTATGAAGGATCGCGCTCGTGCTGAGGAGCTCGAGACGGCGTGTGATGAGTTGCTCGACACATGGTTGCCGCGCGCCGATGCGCTGGCGCGCCGCGCCTCCGACGCTGCAAGGAAGAGAGGATAGTCATGGCTGAACTGCTGAAGGGTGCTCCCGTTGCTCGCGCTTTGACCGTGGAACTTGCTGCTCGCTGCGCAGCCCTGCGCGAGCGGGGCGTTGTTCCGACGTTGGCTATCGTGCGTGTAGGTGAACGCGAGGACGACCTATCCTACGAGCGCGGTGCGCTCAAGCGCTGTGAAAAAGTGGGGATTGAGGCTCGTCGCGTTTTGCTTTCTGCCGATGTTTCGCAGGACGAGCTGTTGACGGCTATCGAGGACATCAATGCCGATTCGGCTGTTCATGGCTGTCTGATGTTCCGCCCGCTGCCCGCCGGCCTTGACGAGGATGCGGTTGCCGCGGCGCTCGATCCCGCCAAGGATGTTGACTCCATGACGCCGGCCTCGCTGCTTACCACGCTTTCGGGTCGTGGCGAGGGCTTTGCTCCCTGCACAGCCGAAGCCGTGCTTGCTTTGCTGGATCATTACGGCGTTGAGCTGGATGGGGCCAAGGTTGCTGTGGTCGGACGCTCACTGGTAATTGGCCGCCCCGTTGCCGCCATGCTTACGGCGCGCAACGCAACCGTGACGACGTGCCATACGCATACGCGCGATCTTGCCGCCGAGTGCTGTGCTGCCGACATTGTGGTTGCCGCCGTTGGACGCGCGCGCACGATTGGCGCAGATGCGGTCCGCGAGGACCAGGCGATTATCGATGTTGGCATTAATTGGGACGAAGCCGCTGGCAAGCTGGTCGGCGACGTCGATTTTGATGCCGCGGAGCCGGTTGTTGGCGCAATCACCCCCGTGCCGGGTGGCGTGGGCGCCGTGACGACAGCAATTCTCGCCAAGCACGTGATCGAGGCGGCTGAGCGCGCGGTAAAATAGGCGTTTGGAGGCTGTTTAGGGGGTTGGTTAGATACCCCGTGGTCAAAAAATGCCAAATATGAGTACTGTTGCCAAGTTAGTCACATATGTTTGAGATCATTTTGGCTCTTTAGCGATAAGTAATATCGTTAAAGAGCCAATTTTATTGGACGTATGGGGAATTACTAGACTCAGTTTTTGGACAGGTGAGGATTCCCGGCGCCCGGAACAGTGCAATTTGCTGCCACTAAATTTGTGACAGTACTCATATTTGGCATTTTTTGACCACGGGGGCTGCCGAGGCCGTGGTTTCGCCCTTTCTGCGCCGAAGCGATACACTGTTGCCGTTTGATTTCTTCGCTCAAGGAGGATGCGCATGCCGTGCACAACGATTCTGGTCGGTAAGAACGCGAGCTACGACGGGTCGACGCTTGTCGCGCGTAACGAGGACTCGTCCAACGGGGTGTTTGAGCCCAAGCGTATGCGCGTGGTGCATCCCGACGAGCAGCCGCGCGTCTACACGAGCGTCCTGAGCCACCTGACCGTTGAACTGCCCGATAACCCCATGCGCTACACGTGCGTCCCCGATGTTGTCCCGGGCCACGGCATCTGGGCCGAGGCCGGTTTCAACGAGCTCAATGTGGGCATGTCCGCAACCGAGACGCTCACCACCAATGAGCGCGTTCGCGGCGCCGACCCGCTCGTGGACTACGTGCCCGCCAAGGGTAACGAGGGTGAGGACGGCTATGTGCCGGCGCAGCCTGGTGGCTTGGGTGAGGAGGACATGGTGACCCTGGTCCTGCCGTACGCCAAGTCCGCTCGCGACGGCGTTCGTATCCTGGGCGACCTGCTCGAGCGCTACGGCACCTACGAGAACAACGGCATCGCCTTTAGTGATGTGGACGAGATCTGGTGGCTCGAGACCATCGGCGGCCACCACTGGATTGCCAAACGTGTGCCCGATGACGCCTATGTGACCATGCCCAACCAACTGGGTATCGACAGCTTTGACCTGGATGACGCCGAGGGCGCCCAGGCCGACCACATGTGTTCCGCCGACCTGCGCTCCTGGATGGCCGAGTGGCATCTGGACCTGACGCTGGGCGTCGAGGGCTACGGCTCGGCTGCGGTCTTTAACCCGCGCGAGGCCTTTGGCTCGCACAGCGACAGCGACCACGTCTACAACACGCCGCGCGCCTGGTACATGCAGCGCTGCCTCAACCCCAGTGACGTGTGGGATGGCCCCGACGCCGACTACACGCCCGAGAGCGACGATATCCCCTGGAGCCGCGTGCCCGAGCGTAAGGTGACCATCGAGGACATCAAGTACGTACTCTCGAGCCACTACCAGGGTACGGAGTACGACTGCTACGGCAGCAAGGGTACGCCCGCCACACGCGGCGCCTATCGTCCCATCGGGATCAACCGCAACAGCCAACTTGCCGTACTGCAGCTGCGTCCCTATGCGCAGCCGGCCTACCGCGCCGTGCAGTGGATGGCCTTTGGCTCCAACTCGTTTAACGCGCTGGTTCCGCTGTACGCCAACGTCGAGACCATGCCCGAGTACTATGCCGACACGCAGGCTCGCGTAACGTCCGAAAACTTCTACTGGGCCAACCGCCTGATCGGCGCCCTGGCCGACGTCCGTTTCCATGAGTGCGGTCGCGCGGTCGAGGATTATCAGGAGAAAGTCGGCGGCATGGGCCACAAACAGATTCACGACGTTGACGCTGCCGTAGCCGCGCTGCCCGAGGCCGAGGTGCCTGCCGAGCTCGCCCGCGCCAACGAGGCCTTTGCCGAGCTCGTGCGCGTGGAGACCGATGCTCTGTTGGGCAAGGTGCTCTACACCACGAGCTGTGCCATGAAGAACTCCTTCGCGATGAACGACAACGTAAGGTAAAGACAACCTTGCAGCGAGCGAGCGGGGCAAACGCCGTCAAAGGCTTTGCCCCGCTCGATTTCTATCTTGGTGGTAAAACGATTTTGTGTCGTTCACCCAATCTTGGGTACAAGAAGGCCAATGCAGTTGTTCACGATTGGAGCCAACCATGGTTATGAAATTCGATCAGCTTGTTAACGGTGCCATCAACGTGGGCTTCGGCGCCGCCGCCGTTGCCGTCGAGGGCGGCAAGAAGGTCCTCGACGACCTCAATACCAAGGGCGAGCAGGTGCGCAAGGACGCCGGCGCCCCCGATATCGCTCGCAGCGTGTCCGACATGTTCGAGCAGGCCGGCGGCACCATCTCCGACCTCACCGAGCGCCTGGGCATGCAGAGCGAGACCGCGGCTCAGCGCGTGCTCGACGAGCTCATCCTGGCCCGCGTCCGCGTTATGACCGCCCCCGAGCGCACGGCCTTCCTGGCCCATGTGCGCGATATCGTCGATTCGGTCGAGGATAACGTGACCTCGGTGCCCGTCGAGTCTGTTGAGCCCGACGACGCAGAGGACGCCGAAGAGGCCGAGTAGCAGCGCAGATGGCAGATTCCACCACCGATTACAACAATCAAGATCCCTTGGGTGACGAGACGGCGGTTGTCGATGAGGTTGAGGCCGCCGTCTCGGGCGCTCGTAAGAAGCCGCGCGCTGTCGATATGGTCCCCGAGGAGCCCGACGCGATGGCGCCGGACGAGGAATACCAGCTCACACCGGCGGGCCGCCGTGAACGCATTGGGCAGATTGTTCGCCTGATCAAAAAGTATCGCGTGTGGGATAACCTCACGCCGGTGCGCCTGCGCCGTCTGCTCGAAGAGCTCGGCCCCATGTTCGTCAAGATGGGGCAGATTCTGGCCAACCGCTCCGAGATTTTGCCGCAGCGGTTTTGCGACGAGCTGCGCCGCCTGCGCTCCGACGTAGAGCCGGTGCCGTATGAGGTAGTGCTCCGCTGCTTGGAAGAGGAATACGGCCAGCGCCTGGGGCAGATGTTCGACGCGATCGACCCCAACCCGCTCGGTAGCGCGTCGCTCGCGCAGGTGCACCGCGCCCGCCTGGTGACCGGCGAGGACGTGGCCGTTAAGGTGCAGCGCCCCGGCGCGCAGCAAGTGATGGCGCAGGACATCGACATCATTCGCTCGGTGGTGCGCATCGTTTCCAAGTTTGTCAACACCGATCAGTTTGTGGACCTGCACGGCGTGGTCGAAGAGCTGTGGACCTCGTTTCGCGAGGAGACCAACTTTTTGGCCGAGGCCAAAAACCTCAACGATTTCTATGACTTCCACAAAAGCGTGCATGGCGTGTCGTGCCCCAAGTCCTACCTGGACCTTTGCACCGAGCACGTGGTGGTCATGGACTACATCGACGGTATCTCCATCGCCGATCCCAAACGCCTTGAGGCCGAGGGTTATGACTTAGAGAAGATTGGCGCCGCGATCGTCGAAGACTACTCGACGCAGGTGCTCGACGACGGCTTTTTCCATGCCGACCCGCATGCGGGAAATATCATCCTCAAGGACGGCATTGTCTACTTTATCGACCTGGGCATGGTCGGGCGCATGTCGAGTCACGACCGCGGTATCGTCAAGGATATGATTTTCGCCGTGGCCGAGGGCGACGTGCCCAAGCTCAAGGACTCGCTCATGCGCTTTGCCGTGACGCGCGGCGACTCGGCCGAGCTCGACCATTCGGCCTTTTTGTCCGACTTGGACTTTATCGTCGCCGACTTTGCGGGTCTTGACCTTAAGGATCTTGATATCGGTGAGTTTTTGACCTCGCTGCTCAATCTGGCGCGCAAAAACGATGTTGAGCTGCCGAGCGTGGTGACGATGTTCGCTCGCGGCATGGTGACACTCGAGGGTCTGCTGACCGAGTACATGCCCAACGTCAACATGATCCAGATTATCCAGACGCACATCAAAAACGAGAAAAGCACCTATGCGCGCGTTCGCGAAATGGGGCGCGATCTTGCCGCGAGCAGCTATCGCGCGGCAAAAGGCTCGCTCGAGGCGGCCGAGTATCTGGGCTTGGCGTCGCGCATGCTCACGCGCGGCCAGCTTAAGGTGAACACGCAGATCATGAGCAGCGATAAGGCGCTGCGACAGCTGGGTGGAATTATCGACCGCATGTCGATGGCAATTGTGGTCGCCGGTCTGTTTATCGGTTCGTCGGTGGTGTACTACGCGCGCATCGAGCCGGTTGTGTTCGGTATCCCGGTCATTGGCTTTATGGGCTACGTGAGTGCGCTGGTGCTGGCGCTGATGCTGGGCCGCGAGATCTGGCGCAACAGCCACGGCGGCAAGCGTTAACGGCCCCTGGGGGACGGAGAAAAACGGATCCTTTTACTCGGCACTCCATCCGCACCCTTTTCTATTGCAAACCATAGCTTTTACCTTGGGCTTCGCCTGTGTGCGGGGCCCTTTTGCGTGATACCATACTGACAGTAATAATCGATGGCCTAGATGGTGGTGCGGAGACGCACGAATGCGCGGTTTTCCTGCGCGTTTGGGAGAATCGGGGTGCAAGTCCCCGGCTGTACCAGTAACCGTAATTCCTCTTGGCCCGGGATGGTCGCGTCGCAGATCGGACGGCGCGCCCGGGTCGGTAAGGTTAAGTCGGATCGCCTCCCATCTTGCACGCGGCAGCGGCGTATGACGCCGGTACGCGTTGGGCTCTGGAGGGAAGGGGGGCCCCGATGGGGGTACTCGAGCGCAATATGCGCGATGACGTGGGGCAGCCGCTTGGCAATGCCCCAAGTGCAGACAGTAGGAGACAAATGGATATGTTTGAGGGCGAGTGCCAGCGCGCCTCGTGGCGTCGTCATGGGGCGATTGTCCGTGGCGTAGCCAAGCGCGGTCTGGTGGCGTTCCTGGCCTTTGCCATGGCTTTTGGCACCACGCCGGCGCAACTTTGGGCCGACGGCGCCGAGGGCATTGCCGAGGCCGTGACCCAGGTTACGACGGGCGGCGAGGGCACGTCGGCTGACGAAAGCACCGCTGCCGCCGATACCGGTGCGAACGGTGCTGCCGTGGAGGACGGCGCGGGTACCAGTGACGCTGCTGCCGAAAGTGCCGATGCCGCGGACAGTAGTCAGGTCGCTGCGAAACCGGACGAGGTGTCCGGTGACACCAGGTCTGGGGACGCTTCCGGCAAGGTTGCCGAAAATGCGAATGAAGAGCGCGCAGTCCCACAGCTGTCCTCAAAGAACGGCGTTAGCGTCGGGACGAGCCCGGCACCTGCTCGCTGGCCCGGCTCCAACCCGACCGGCTTTATCCAGCAGACGACGACGCTCTACGCCAATGTCTGGTCTGCCTTCAGCAAGCGGGCCGATGTTTCGGGAGCTACTTATCAGTGGCTCGCTGCCGACATAAGCAATAGGAATGATGCGGACAGCTCCGCCTTTGTTCCTGTTGAGGGCCAGACGGGCGCATCGATTGTTCTCGATGATGCGCTCCGCACCCAACTCAGTGGCAAGTGCCTTCGCGTGCGCATCGTCGATGCGCACGGTAACGTCGTTTATGGACCGACGAAACGCGTCAACAGCCAGACACTGACGGCCACAAATACTATCAAGGCGCCCGTGCCTACCAAGACGGCTTTGGATGCAAAGTCCTATATCCTGATTCAGTCTTCTGCGGACGAAACGAGCTCGTTCTCGTCTGTTAAGCCTCAGATTTTACGTCCCGGCACCACGCTTTGGGCCAATGCCTTCGACGGCGAGGCACGTCCCAGCAAGCGCATTGCGGCACAGTCGGGCTGGTCGTATCAGTGGCTTTCGTCCGAGACGCGTGATGCGGATGATGCCAGCTACCAGGTAATTACCGGGCAGACCGGCCAATCGCTGACGATTACCGATGAGCTTGCCGACCAACTGGCTGGCAGGTACATTCGCGTCAAGGTGGTTGGCAATGGTCAGGAGCTGTATGGCCCGAGCGGCTCGTTGAATACGCCGGCATCTGTGGGCTATAACACTCCCGGCCCTGTCGCGACAGACGATCAGATCGCGTTGGGTCATATTGTTCTCGCCTATAACGGCGCCGAATTTGGCGACGATTACGAGAGCGTCCCCAACGCTAACGTCGGTGACACGATTAAAGCTGCTGCCTACTATCTCAACTACGACACGCCGACTGACCTCTATGGTTCTGACAAGGTCGATTTTTCGTGGTGGGTGGCCGATTCTGCTGACGGCTCGTTCGAGCAGGTTGCAACTGGTGACACCTACACGGTTGCCAAGGAGTGCGCGAACCGTTACCTCAAGGTGGTTGCCAAAGCCAAGAAGGGTATCCCCGGCTCCGATGGCTGTGAAACCAAGGCGGGCCGCATCCTGCCCAAGGGCGCGACAACGCTAGACTCGGTTGTATTTACCAATGCGAGCAAGGGCGCTAAGGACACTGGTTCTACGATTGAGGCGTGTGCCTACAAGGCGGCTGATTACTCGACTGAGCCGGTTACCGAGGGCGTTGCCTATACGTGGCGTTGGTCGTTCGTCGACCCATCCTCCTCTGCCTTTGATGCGAAGAACGACTGGCATGTGGTCGAGGGCAAGACCGACGGCAGCTTTACGATTCCCGATGACTACGCCAAGCGCTGGGTGAGTGTGTCGGCCACTGCGGGTGATAACACCGTAGAGGCGACTACTGCCGTGGCTGTTAAGGCCGCGGGCTCGCATGAGCTGTTCCTGACGTATCTCAAGAAGGTCGTCGGCGATCAGAGCGATGGCGCTCGCTTTGTCTATAAGAGCGGCGAGAAGATCGGCGTTACCGCATTCGAGAAGACGGCTGCGGGAACAAAGGGCGCCGAGCTTGCATCCGATCAGCTGACTTATACGTGGCAGATTGCCGATAACGCTCAGGGCCCGTTCACGACGCTGACGGATGAGAACGCGCACAGGCCGTCATTCGTTATTTCGCAAAAATACGTCGGCAAGTACCTCAAGTGCATCGTCGACGGTGGCTACAACACCGACTATGCCTCTACGCGTAATGCCATTGTTAAGGGCGAAGACGCCAAGGCATATACCCTGACGTCGGTTAATGTCGCCTCGAGCGGCAACCTCGCACAGGTCGGGGGAACGCTTACCCCTACCGCCAATTACATGGCAACGGGCGACTGGGGCGATTATGAGACGGCGCTCCCCGAGGGCTCTCTCGTCGATTACCGCTGGTATCTCGCCGATGACGCTGAGGGTACAAACGCCCACGAGCTGTTTGGCGCCGACGAAACGACTGGCGTAGTCACGCTTCCTCCCTCGGCTGAGGGCAAATATGCCTATGTCGTGGCAAACGCCGGCAACAACGATGTCAAGAGCGCTACTTGGCTCGTTAACTCTTCCGATGAAAAGTCTCTTTCCGTTAACGTCAGTGTTGTAGGCGTAAGCAAGCACGATGTCGGTCAGTCCTATGATTTTGTGGACTGGGTGCCGTCGACTTCGTTTAACTGGTCGAGTATCCAAAAAATGTCTGCCTGGGACATCTTTGCCAAGGTGCTTGACGATGCCGGCTATAGCTATAGCACGGACGGTGGCGTTCCCTATTCGGTTACGAACCCCGATAAGTCCCAGACGCTCGCGACGGAAAGTACGGCGTATGGCTATAAGTACTGGCGTTTTGACATTAATGGTCAGGCTGCCAACTCTTATGCCACGGGCTACTATCCGAACGATGGAGACACGCTCGAGCTCGTGTACGAGGATCCCACGGGCACGCCTTCGAGCCAGGTAACGGTCACGATGGAGATTATTGGCAAAAAGGCCGAGATAGCTCAGCGTTGGACGAGCCCTTCGACCCAGGTGTTTGCTAAGGGCACGTCGATTAAGGATGCCTCTGCTGCTTACTTCGATGCCCTTGGCATAAAGTCAAAAATGTACGACCAATTTGGCTATTGGGGCGTCTATAGTCTCGTATCTCCGCTTGATGGCACCGAGCTGTCGGGTGCATGGTCGTTCTTTGTCAACGGCGTTCCCGGGTCTCAGCTCGATAGCGATTACGTGCTCAAGTCTGGCGACAAAATCGTCTGGGCTTTTGATCCCGGCGATACCGTGCCCGGCGTCGACAGTGTTGTTGTTGACCCGGGTGCCGCACGTCCTAACTGGGATAGCGATTGGCCTGGTTATACGAGCGCCGACAAAGTAACCGACGCTCCTGTGCCCACGAAGGACGCCGAGGCAAAATGGGTGAGCGAGCTCAAGGGCTCGGACGAATGGAGCAAGGGTATTTCCGACCCGTTGCTGGTCGGTGACTGCCTCTACGTGGCCGTTGGTTCCAAGTTGCTCAAGAAAGATGTCGACACGGGTGAGACCGTTGCCGAATCGCCTTTGGCTGCAAAGATCGATTCGACCTCGCGTATGGTATACACCGGCGGCGTGATACTCGTGCCGCTTTCGAGTGGTCGCCTGCAGGCGTTGACGGTTGATGCTCTGGCGACGGTTTGGGTAACCGATGAGTTGCCTGCTGGCCCCGATGGTGCTCAGCAGTCTCTTGCGTCCATTACGGTTCGTGACGGCTTTGCCTATTTTGGTACTGCTTCGGCCAGCTGGACTGATTCGAGCGATGGCTATCTGCTCTGCGTGCGCATTTCTGACGGCGAAGTTATGTGGCAGCATAAGAACGAGAACAGCAAGGGCTACTATTGGGCCGGCTTGGCGTTCTCGGGTAACTATGGTGTCATTGCGGACGATTCGGGCACGGTGAGTACGGTCGACCCCGAAACTGGAAAGACCGTTGCGTCGCTCAAGATTGCCGACCGCGTACGCACGACGGTGCTGGTCGATGGATCGATCGCTTATGTCGTGAGCGCCGATGGCGTTTTGCATAAGCTTTCCGTTGGAACGGACGGAACGCTTTCCGAGCTTGGCAAGGTGACGTTTGGCAGCAGCTCGACCTCGACGCCGGTGTTGGTCAACGGCAAGATTGTGGTCGGAGGCGCATCGACCGAGTCCTTTATGGGCGGCTATCAGAACAAGTACACGTATTACTACGGTCAGCTTGTAGTGATTGATGCCGAGACGCTTACTGTCGACTATTCCATTTGCAAGGCGGACGGCAGCTACATTCGCCAGGGAACTTCGGGCGGCGGTGACGTAAAGTCACAGCCGGTTGTTTCTGTCCAGAATGGCGAGACGTACGTCTACTTTACGTCTAACAACAATCCGGGCGGCATCTATCGCTACCGTATTGGCGACGACGAGGCCGAGCTGCTTTATACGCCCGCGGCGGGCGACCAGCAGTACTGCATGGCTTCTATTTCGGTCGGATCCGATGGCTCGCTCTACTATGTCAATGACTCGGGCAAGCTGTTTGCTGTCAAGGGTAATGGCCAAAGGGTCAAGCGCTATACCGTGACGTTCGACGCCAACGGTAAGGATGCGGCGATGCCCGATTCTCAACGCGTGAAGGAAGGCAAGGCGGCGACGGAGCCCTTGACTAAGCCGTGGTGCAAGGGTTACACCTTTGCCGGTTGGTACACCGATGCTGCCTGCACAAAGGCGTATGACTTTAGCGCTGCGGTGACGGCGGATATGACGCTGTATGCCAAGTGGACCAAGAATGCTGTTAACCCTGGTGGTAACGGTGACTCTGGCTCCAACGGTGGCAATGGCGGCTCGGGTAATGCTGGTTCTGGCTCCGGTAACGGTGCAAACGGCCAGCAGGCTGGCGGTGCTGTTGCTCCGGGTCAGAAGCCGGTGTCTACCACGACTAAGACCGAGACCAAGGACGACAAGGATTCCAAGAAGGATTCCGACAAGGGCGACAAGAAGGACGGCAAGAAGTCTGATAAGAAGTCCGGCAAGTCGAGCTCTAAGTCCGATACGGGCTCGGCTGCCGCGACTACCGCCAAGAAGTCCGCTGAGGCTCCTGTGCAGCAGTCTGGCTTCAATCCGCTTGCCATCGTTGGTGTTGCGGCCGGCGTGATCGGGCTTGCTGTCATCGGCGTGTTCGTGTTTACCAAGCGTCGGTAGGTGAGGGCTGTGTCCAATAAGCCACAGGACGCCGAGTCCAAGCAGCCCGACTCGTCGTTCATCCAGCTTGACGATGCAAAGCAAAAGGGCGCCGCTTCGGCGGCGTCCGCCCCGCGGCGCAAGGCGCTTGTTGGCACCCTGACGGCTGCCTGTATTGGACTCATTGTCGTCTCGTTGGGTTTTGTCCACCCCTCTGTCAGCGGTGCATGGTCCATCGACTGGATTGCGCGAGCTGTGACAGGGGAGAGCATCGTTGCCAAGGATGCGTCGGTTTCCGGCTCGACTACCGCTTCGGACAAGGCTGCGCCCAAGGACTCCAAATCTTCGGACAATGCGAAGGGCGGGTCGAAGGACTCGGATGAATCTGATTCCAAGGATAAGTCTGAATCTTCGGACAAGAAGTCTGACAAGGATTCGAAGGAGAAGAAGTCCGAAGGCAAGGGCGGTAAGAAGTCGGGGGACAAATCGGGTTCGCAGAATTCTGATTCCACTGGCGGATCGAACGCTTCTAACGGCTCGTCTTCGGGCGGCGACTCGGCGTCCGGCGGTGGGTCTGCATCCAACAGTGGCAATGCCTCTGCGGGCAATCAGGATGGCTCGCAGCAGCCTGGCTACGTCACGGTAACGGTCTCGGTCACATCGAGCGCTGTGGGCAATCCTGTGTCTTCTGGCGGCACCTTCACCTTTAACGAGGGCGCTACGGTCTACGATGCCCTGTGCGCTCTGGGCCTTTCCGTCAATGCGCACGGCTCGTCGTACGGCACGTATGTCGCCGCTATCGGCGGCCTGGCCGAGAAGGAGCACGGCGGCACGAGTGGCTGGATGTACTCCGTTAACGGCGTAGCGCCCAATACGGCGTGCAGTAACTATGTCTTATCCAACGGCGACAGTGTCGTCTGGTATTACGTAACGGGCTAAATGCCTCGACATAACACGCCAAACGGGCGGTTCGGACAAACATCCGAGCCGCCCGTTTTTATGCGAATGGGACGTCGTTTCCCAATCGAGGCTCAACCGGAAATTGCATCCCGCTCTGAGGGCTCATTCCGGGACACGGTTTCCGCATCAGCATCCATTGGGAAAGCGCATCCCGTTCTAGACATCGATAACGGGATGCGCTTTTCGTTTCGGCGTTCGCGGGAAACTACGTCCCGGAATCCTGGTTCAGACCGGGACACAGTTTCCCGATGGGGCGGGTTTCGGAAAGCGTGTCCCGCTCTGAGGACTCATTCCGGGATGGACTTTCCAAAACAGCGCCCATTGGGAAGCTGCGGACCGTTTTGGGCATCGATTCTGGGACGTACTTTCCGCTAGGGCGGCATTGCGGAAACTGTGTCTCGCTCTGAGGACGCAATCTGGGATGCAGTTTCCGCGTGACGCCCATGGGGAAACTGCGTCCCATTCCGGCGCCGTAGCCCGCCTCGTGCGCCCTCCTCGGCAGGCTCGGAAAACAAAAAACCGGTTGGAACGTGAATTCCAACCGGCTGCGAAGCGAGATTATGTTGGGCCGTCTACGACCGTGCGCCCTCGAGGAAGAAACGGCGGCTAAAGTAGTTGTACCAGGTGACCAGGAACGTGGCGATGGCCTTCATAGCCTGGTAGCCGATGCTCAAAAACGTGACGCCCACAAACATATACAGGTCGTTGAGGCCCAAACCAATCACCGACAGGATGGTAAAGATCGTGAACTCGCGCTTGCGGCTCATGCCCTCGCGATGGTCGAACACGTACTTCATGCTGAGCCAGTAGTTGACCACGACGGACGTGATAAACGAGACCGTGGTGCTCATTAAAAAGTTGAGGTGGAACTGCTCGACGAGCGCAATAAGCATGCCCCAGTCGATGCCAAAGGAGATAAGGCCCACGACAGCGAACTTGAGGAACTGCTTGGTATGAGGTTGTGCCAGTGCCTTGCGCACGTAATCACATCCAATGTGTTGATGAATCGAGCAACGAGTTACTTTAGAGCTTTTGCACGGGAAACGTAAGGTCTTTGGCAAGAACTATATGAACTCGCCAAATATTCAAGAGGCAATCCGCAAACGTTGCAAATCTTCCCGTAAACGAGCAGGGCCCACGAACAACACGGCGCTCGACGCGCGTCGTCCGTGGGCCCCGCAGTGCAACGAGGAAACCGGGCTACTTGGTCTGCTCGCCCTCCAAGAAAATCTTGCGCGTTACAAAGTTGTAGACCATGACCAGCGCGGTAGCGCAAATCTTGGCGATATTGGCCTCGAGCCCCAGGCCGGCGTTGAGGGCCAGCACGATGCCGTCGTTGAGCGCCAGGCCAATAACGGACAGCACGACAAAGATGATGAACTCGCGGCGGCGGCTCATGCCCTCCTTGTGCGCAAACACGTACTTCATGCTCGCGACGTAGTTAAAGATAAGCGAGACGATAAAGCCGCTGGTGTTGGCGATCAGGATGTTGAGGCCCAGACCGTAGTGGAGCAGATTCATGATGCCAAAGTCGATGACGGTGGCAATGACGCCGACGACGCCAAACTTCATAATCTGCGCAAGGAGCTTTTGCATGGTACCTGCCTTAGGGTGGCGCCGCGGCGCCGTGGGGATGACAAACTCAGCAAGTTTAGCCAATCCCCGCAGGCGGAGCTAGGCGCGCTCCTCGATAGCACCGTTTCTATATGCATCGAGCAGCTGGCGCAGGTCCTGGATTTGGCTGCGGATCTTGGCGCCCGTATCGGTATCGCTGACCATGCGGCGGCGGTCGGCCTCGTCAAAGCGGTTGGTCTCGCTCTCGATGTCGACATTGCGGGTAAGTGCCTCGGCAACCGTGGTAAAGGCTTGGTGGGACTTAAGGCGACATCCGCGCGAGCTGGAGATAAGCGTGTATCCGGCAATGCCCGTCTTGGGGTGGTAGGCACGGCAGAAGCCGCCATCGATGACCAGCAGCTTGCCCTCGGCTCGGATGGGCTGCTCGCCCTTGGTGGTCTTGACGGGCGTATGGCCGTTGATGATGTGCCCCGTCGGCGAGCATGCCATGGGGGTGACGCCAAACTCGTGCATGATGTCGTCGCAGACCGAGGGCGACTTGGTAAGCGTAAAGTACGGGTCCATCGGCTCGGCCCAGGTGCTCTTGTCGGCGATGTAGGCGCGTTCGAACGTGCGAACCTCGCGTCCGCTTGCCGGCGACTTCATGCCGATCCAGAGATACCACATCCAGTCGAGGGCATCGCGGTCGCCGTTGCGCCAGGCGCGGCGGGCGATATGGTCGCAAAAATCGAGGTAGTCGTGACCGGCGTGCCATGTGCCCAGGCAGTTCATGCTGCTAAACGTGCCGTCCTCGTTGAGCGGCACGCAGCCGTGGAAGAGCAGGTTGCCGTTGGCGACCTTATACATGGAGCCGTGGGTATAGAGGAAATCGATGTGGCGATGCAGGTGATCGGCGGTGACAAACTCGGACACGAGCTTGTCTATGATGTGCTGCTCCTCGGGCGTGAGCGTGTAGGGGTCCGCCGGATCGACGGTGGGGAAGTCGTTGGTCGTGAGTGGCCACACGCTGCCGTCGGTAAGCGTGACCGTGCCGGCGTCGCGATCGACCTTGTCGAGCAGCAGGCGGTCGGCCATATCGAACTCGGGGTGGCGCTGGATAATCTGGCCCTCGAGCTTAAAGAGCAGCACGTTGATGGCCTTGATCAGCGGGGTGATGGACTCACCGGCGGTGTAGGTGGCATCGGCAAAGGCGACAAGCTCACGCAGCGAGATGCCGTAGTCGTTCTCCAGGATCTCGTAATTGTCGTAGCGTAGGTTGTTGCGCAGCACCGTGGCGATGCAGGCAGGCTCACCGGCCGCAGCGCCCATCCACAGCAGGTCGTGGTTGCCCCACTGGATGTCGAGCGAATGGTAGGTGAGCAGGCGGTCCATAATCTTGGCCGCGCCGCCACCGCGGTCGAAGATGTCGCCCACCAGGTGCAGGTGGTCGACGGCCAGGCGCTTGATGAGCGAGGCAAGCGACTCGATAAAGTCGTCGGCGCTTGCGGTCTCCAGGATGGACTCCACGATGCGCTCGTGATAGCGCACGCGATAGTTGTTCTCGTCCGGGTGCGTGTGCAGCAGCTCGTCGATGATATAGGCGTAATCGCGTGGGATGGCCTTACGCACCTTGGAGCGCGTATAACGGCTCGAAAGCGAGCGGGCAACCATAATGAGTTGGTCAAGCATCGTCTTGTACCAGGTGGGCGAGTCCTCGCGCTGGCTGCGGACCAGCTCGATCTTCTCGTGCGGGTAGTAGATGAGCGTGCACAGCTCGCCCTTTTCGTCAAAGGAAAGCGTGTCGCCAAAAATCTCGTCGACATGCTCGCGCACGACGCCCGAGCAGTTGTTGAGGATGTGCATAAAGGCTTCGTACTCGCCATGCACGTCGCTCATAAAATGCTCGGTGCCTTTGGGCAGGTTGAGGATGGCCGAGAGATTGATGATCTCGGTAAACGCGGATTGCTCGGTGGGAAACTGTCTCGACAGCAGGCGCAGATACTTGAAGTCTTGCGGATTGCGATCGAATGCGACCATGAAACACCTTCCGATAGGGCTGGTAAAACTGATAAACAGCGTCAAACGTTTATCAGTATGCGCCGCTTTTGTTTCGATTGGGGATGGGCAGTCGAATTGTTGGCCGAACGGTTTGGTAAATCGATTTAGTTGAGGTAGATATGGCGGTTGGGTGGAGACGACAGAGGGTGTTTTCTCAGATATTTATGCGTGGGGTCGGTGGAGACGATGGTGGTAAAGATGTTCGCTATTATTGGTTCGATTTGGTAAATAGTGGACATATGTACCGTATTTAGGCTCACTGTGCGATAATTTGCGCAGCAATGAGTAAGGAGCCTCATATGAGTGATTTTGTCCTGACCTGTGAATCCGCCGCCGACCGAACCCGTGAGTTCTTTGAATCGCGCAATATCCCTGTCGTGTGTTTTCATTACGAGATCGACGATGTTGTCTATACGGACGATCTGTATCAGTCGATTACGCCGGACGAGTTTTTTGCCCAGATATCCGCGGGCGCCATGCCCAAGACGTCTCAGGTGAGCGTGGGCGAGTACGAGGAGTTTTGGGAGCCGCTTGTTGCCGAGGGTAAAGACGTGCTGCACCTGACGTTGTCGTCGGGTATTTCGGGTACGTATGGCTCGGCTTGCGTTGCGGCGCAGATGCTCGCGGATCGCTATCCCCAGGGCGGCAAGGTGCGCGTCATCGATTCGCTGGCGGCGTCTTCGGGCTTTGGCCTGCTGGCGGAATGTGCCGCCGACGTGCGCGATAGCGGGGCTTCACTCGACGAGACGGCTGCCTGGATCGAGGAGCACAAGCTCAACCTGCACCACTGGTTCTTCTCGACCGATCTGTCGAGCTACCTGCGCGGCGGTCGCATTTCGGCTGCGAGCGCGATCATCGGCACGGCGCTTAAGATTTGCCCGCTTATGACGGTCGATTGCGAAGGTAAGCTGTCGCCACGTGAGAAGATTCGCACTAAGAAGCGCGCGATTTCCGAGATGGCTAAGACCATGATGGCACACGTGCAGGACGGTGCGGATTATTCGGGTAAGTGCATCATGTCGCACTCGGCGTGCCGCGAGGATGCCGAGGCAGTTGCGGCGCTGATTGAGGAACAGGTTCCGCAGCTTAAAGGCAAGATTGAGATCAATAACATCGGTACTCTGATTGGCTCGCATACCGGACCTGGTACGGTGGCGCTCTTCTTTATGGGCGACAAACGCGTGGATTAATTTGCCCCATCACATCGCTGCATGATTGCTCAAACGAAAACGGCCCGCCTCACGTTTGTGGGGCGGGCCAAGATGTTTTGCTAGCGTTTCTTTCCTCGGAAGAAAAAGCCGTGCAGTGAGGGCTTGAGCCCGCGGTTGGCGCGACGCTCCTCGACGCGCTCGTGGATCGAAGCGACGCGCTCGATGACCTCGTCGGGAATCGGCACGTCGGGATTCATGTTCTCGACCTGGCTGACTTCGGCGGCGGCGACCTGGTCGATAATGGGCACATCGTCGCGCGAGATGACAGGTGTGGCGTCTTCCTTCATCTTGCGATAACGCTGCATCATGTCGGTCTGTAGCTGCTGGGCCGAAGGCGGCGTCCAGATGATGGCGTTGGCGCCGGCGGCGATGGTTTCACGGATGCTCTCTGGCGTCTTGCCGCCCGGCGCGATGAGCGGCAGGTTGGGATAGTGCTTGCGCAGCTCGCGTAGGACCTGGGGCGTGTTCTTGCCGGCGGCGATGTTGAGAATCTTGGCTCCAGCGCGCACCTTGGCGTGGGCATCGTCGTCGCAGCGAACGACCGTAGCGATGACGGGGATGTCGGCGATGTTGGTGATGTGCTCGACCATCTCGGCAGTAGCGGGGGAGTTGACCACGCAGCCCGCCGCGCCCTGCATCTCGGAGACGGCTGCCATCTGCACGGAGCGCTTACCGGTCGTAGTTCCGCCGCCCACGCCTACAAAGACCGGGCACTCGGCGACGGTCAGCAGCGCTTGCGTAATGGCGGGCTGCGGCGTGAAAGGGTAGACCGCAAAGACGGCGTCGGCGTTGGAGTTGCGGATAACCGCGACATCGGTGGTGTAAATGAGCGACTTGATGCGTCGGCCAAAGAGCGTGAAGCCGCTGGCCTCCTCGATCTCGTCGGGCATGCGAAGGGCAGCCTTGCGCAGGCGTCCGTCGATGGGCAGGGGCTCCATAGGGAGCAGGTCGTTGGGCGTGACGGCTACTTGGGGCTCGGTGAACTCGTCTGCGAGCTCGACCTCGGAAAAATCGACCGAGGCGACGATGTCCTCGTGCACCTCGGCGGGCACATCGATGGGAGCTTGGTCGTTTGTCGCGGCAGGCGTGTCGAAGGAGCTGGTGCCGACGAAGGCGTCGACGCGCTCATTTAGATCGTTGAGGGTATCCATGGAGGCTCGATTCTATGTGATGATGGCCGGCGCGATGCAGCCGGAATTGCGAATGCTAAATCGTTTGACGAGTTGATTTTTCCCCGCCGCGCCATCCGTTAGACCGAAGGGCCGGCGAACGTGAAGGAGCTGTGGTGGCGTGTATCGAGGTGCTATCTTGAAAGTCCCGTTTAAAAGAGAGGTGACGCGGTATGGAATTGACAGCAATGTTTGGCTCGATCGGCCTGTGTGTGGCCGCAATCGTTGCCGCCGCGGTCATCTACTTTGTGGTCACGGCCATTAAGGGCAAAAGGGCCGAGCGCAAGGAGCGCGCGATGCTTAAACAGCATCGCGACCAGCAGGGCAAACGCGCACAGAAATAGCTTGTTGAGTTTTGGATCCGTGCGCTAGCTGCGTTTTCGAATCAGGGCAATGTAGAAGCCCTCAAAATCGCGGCTAGGCGGAATGGTCAGCGTGCCGGGCATACCGTTGGCGATGGCCGAGACATGGCCGGCGGCGATGGCCTCGGTGAGAGCGTTGCTCTCGATGTGTGGCTCTTCGCCAGCTTCCTGAGCACGGCGCGTTTCACTTTCGCTCGGCGTGCCGTCGAGGGGGATAAGTTCGCAGTCCATATGCTTGTCGAGGACCTCTTGCAGGGCGTCCTCGTTTTCCTGCGGCAAGATCGAACAAGTCGAATAGACGAGCGTGCCGCCCGGTTTGAGGGCCCCCATGGCGCGGTCCAGAAGTGCTCGCTGCGAGCGGGCGCACTTGCCGAGCAACTGCTCGGTGAGGCCGCGCAGGCTTTTCTCGTTGCCGCTGATGACGGTGCCCGTGCCGGTGCAGGGGGCGTCGAGCAGGATGCGGTCGAAGCGGAAGAACTCATCGAGCTCGCGTGCGTCGATGCGCATGACGGGCACGTTTTTGGCACCCTGGCGATGGAGGTTTGACTCGAGCTTTTCGGCGCGGGGAATGCTCATCTCACAGGCGGTGAGGTGTGCCTGGCCCTGGGTGAGGGCGGCGATCTGCGTCGTCTTGCCACCGGGGGCCGCGCACATGTCCAGGATGTCCTCGCCTGCCTGGGCGCCCAACACCAAAGGCGGCATCATGGACGACAGGCTCTGCAGGTAGATCTTGCCGTCGCGGTAGATGTCGAGATCCCACAGATCGGAAACCTGGGCCTCGGGCAGGATAAAGGCGTCTGGGTACCAAGCGACGGGGTTGTGGGCGATGCCGGCGGCATCGAGCGCCGCAGCGATGTCCTCGGCGGTCGCCTTGAGCGTGTTGGCGCGTAGCGTGACCGGGCGTGTGGCCGCGGCGCCGAAGCCCTCGATCATGAGCTCGGCATCGGCGGGCGCATAGGCGCCGGCGACCGTGTCGACCATAAAGCGCGGTAGGTCGGCGGCGCAGGGAAGGGCGGCAAGCTGGTCGGAAAGCTCGGTAGCGGCAAACTGCCTAAGCTTGAGCTCAGCCTTGACCTGCTTTTTCTGCTTACGACGACGCGGCTTGGACATCCGTCTTTCCTTCCCATTCCATTACATGTCGAGTGTTATTAGTACTGGCTCTCGTGCTTGCTAAAGAAGTCGAAGCGCGGGGGCAGCGGCTTCACGCGGTGGTCTCCGGGCTTCTCGCCCAGGCTCTCTACGAACTCGTCCGTGGAGGCAAAGATGTTATCCCAGCTAAAGAAAGCGACCGGATCGACGTCGAAGTACTCGCAGATGAGTTCGCAGCCGGCCGGGACGATACCGTGCATCAGGACGGTCGCCACGCGCAGCTCGGTAAAGGCATCAACCAGGGCCTGCGTCATCGCTGCGTTTGCTTCGTCGCCCTCGAGCTTGTTGGCGGCCTTGGAGGCGTCGCTCCAGCGCTTGTTGGCGGCGCGCAGGTAGTCGTCGCACACGGCAAGCGCGCGGTGCGTCTCGAACTTGTACATGGCCTGCTCAAAGGCAAGAGCTGCCTGCTCGGCAGCCTCGACCACGGCGGCAGAGGCGGCACCGGCGGGGATGCAGCCGTTGCGATAGGGGCTCTCGTCGCCTTCCTTGACGGCGACGCCGTAGAAGCAGCTGCGGGCCAGACGGTTGAATACGCCGGTCAAAAGGGCGCTCTCCTTAAGGGCCGGATCGATAACGCGCTTGTCGTCGCAGGCGCGCACCTCGTTGCCGTCCTTGTCCTTGCCGGTCACACGCGTGTCGTATGCCTTGGGGCTAAAGCTCACCGGCTTTTCGGACAGGCCGAGCGACAGCCAGTGCGCGCGCATCTGCTCGCAGGTGTAGTGGTTGAGTAGGTCGTCTGCCGGCGGGGGAGGCGTCTGCGAGGACGAGCTGGCCTTTTTGCCCATGTAGAGCAGGTGGTAGCAGGCGCTGACGGTGCTCTGCGTGAGATCCCAGCCCAGGGCCTCCCACATGGCGGTCTGCGCGATGCAGTAGAAGTAGATGTTGTCCTGACCGATAAACTGGTAGATCTGTGCGTCGTCCGAGCACCACCAGTCGCGCCAGTCGAGCGAGCTGTGCTGGTAGGTGGGCGCGGGCACCTGCGTGGAGTCGGCAGCGGGCTCGCCCATGAGGGCGGCGTCCTGGGCGGCGACGCCCTCGGTCACGCCGGCGGCCTTGGCATCGCGCGCGAGCACGGTACGCGTATAGCTGATGGGCGCCCACAGGCTCTCGGGCCAGCACCAGCAGGTGACGTCCGAGACGCCATCGACCTCGGGCACCGGAACGCCCCAGTCGATGTTGCCGGTGATGCGGAAGGGCACGAGTGCCTTGCCGCTGCGGAAGCGCACGCCACCGTTGGCGAGCACCGCGTGGGCGTCGTCGCGCTCCTTCCAGCTGGGGAAGGTGACGGTAAAGCTGCTTTTGTTGCCCTCGGGCTCCAGCACGGTGTGCTCGGGGAGCTGGTCCTCGACGGCATCGAAGGCCTCGCGGAACTTGTTCTGGATGTAGAGCTGAGCCGGCAGCAGCCACTCCTCCATGGTCTTGGAGACTACGGAGCGAACCTGCGGGTTCTGGGCGAGCTTGGCGGTATAGGTCTTCATAAAGTCGAGGTAGGCCGGCAGGTCGAAGTAGAGGTTGTCGACCGGGCGCAGCTCGGGCACCTCGCCGGTGAGCTGGCTTTTGGGCGCGATGAGCTCCTCGGGCTCAAACTGGTGGCCCAGGTCGCACTCGTCGGCATAGGCCTTCTCGGACTTGCAGCCCTGGATGGGGCAGCGGCCGATCACCTGACGGCCGTTGAGGAACGTGCCGGCCTTGGCATCGTAGAACTGCAGCGTGGAGCGCTTGGAGATGGTGCCCCGCTCGTGCAGGCGCTTGATAATCTCGGCGGTCACCTCGTTGTGAATCTGCGCAGCCGGCTCAAGGCCCGAGCCGCCGTAGATGTCGCAGCTGATGTTGTAGTTGTTGAGGGTCGCGGCCTGGCGGGAGTGATTGGACTCGACATACTCGCCGATGGACTTGTCGTAGCCTTCGTTCTCCTTGAGCTTGCGGTAGCTCTCCATGATGGGCGAGCCGTAGCAGTCGGTGCCCGAGGTGAAGATGACGTTCTCGCGGCCCAGACGGTCGCGCAGGAAGCGGGCGAAGAAGTCGGCAGGGACAAAGACGCCGCCAACGTGGCCAAAGTGAAGGCCCTTGTTGCCGTAGGGCTCGCCGGCGGTAACGATGGCGCGGCGAGGCCAGCTGGGACGGTCGTTCATGGAGTATTTGGATGCCATGGGACTCCTTCGCATATGGTGGGAGCGCGGCCGGGCGCGGGGCTCGGCGGCGCGGTGGTCAATTCGTGCATATCGTTCGACATTATCGCACATGCGGACGGATACGTGGCAGGGGCGCTATCCTAAGATGCTATGAATGAGATTTCCAACATACATGCGTTTGAAGACGAGGATTTTCTGCACGCCTGCTTTGTGTGGGGGATGGCCGTCGTCGGCGTGTTTGCCGTGTGCCTGGTGCCGGTGTTTATGCTGTTGGGCGGGCCTGCAGACTTGGATGCGGCTGACGCGGGCGGCTGGACGGCAGTCTTGGGCTGGCTAGTCGGCTTGGCTGCGGTTTCGGCGGCGTCATTTGCCGTGCACGAGCTGGTGCACGGTGTGTTTTTTAAGCTGCTGGCGCCTGCGGGCGCGCAGGTGACCTTTGGGGTGAATCGCGAGACGGCGATGATCTATGCCTGCGCCGAGGGGATTGTGTATTCGCGCCGGCGGTATATGGCAATTTGCCTGGCGCCGACGGTTGTTGTGACGACAGCGTTTGCCCTGGGGTTTGCGTTTTCGGGCTATCCGCTGCTGTGCTATCTGGCTGCCGGCTTGCATTTGTCGGGCTGTGTAGGCGACTGGTATTACGTGCGGACCATTTTGCGCGACCGTCGCATTGTCGCCTGCGAGGACACGTCCTTTGGCGTGCGCTTTTTTGGGTGAGGAGATGTCGATGAAGCCGTTGTTGCTGCATGCGTGCTGTGCACCATGCTCGCTTGAGCCGGTTCGCCTGCTGCGCGAGGAGGGGTTTGAGCCCACGATTTGCTGGACCAACCCCAATATTCAACCGCGCGATGAATGGCAGCGCCGCTTGGACGAGCTGCGCCGGTGGTGTGCCGATGGCGACATCGAGCTCATCGAGGCAGGGGAGGACCGTGAGCGCTGGGAGACCGGCGTGGCACCGCTGGGTGCCGATCGGCCTCGTCGCTGTCGCGCGTGCTATGCCCTGCGCTTGGCCGAGGCATGCCGCGTGGCCCAGGAGCGCGGGTTTGAGTTTGTGGGCACGACGCTCGCCGTCTCGCCGTACCAGCTGTTCGATACCTGCAATGACGTGCTTGAGCGCTTGGCGGCGGCACATGGGCTCACCCCGGTGATTCGCGATTTTCGCCCGTATTACCCCGAGGCGACACGCCGTTCGCGCGAGCTTGGCATGTATCGGCAGAACTACTGTGGTTGCCGCTTCTCGGCTGTCGAGGCAGCCATGGACCGCGCCCGCATCCGTGACGAGCGCAAAGCTGCCAAAAAGTAGTTCATTTGGGACGTCAGCCTGCTAGGATGTAGAGCGGACTTTAGCTATATAAGGAGTATCCGACGTGTCTATGCGTACCGATGATTTTGACTATAACCTTCCTGAGGAACTGATTGCCCAGGCTCCTGCCGAGCCGCGCGACTCCTGCCGCCTGCTGGTGGTGGATCGCAAAGGCTCCCAGGCGGGGAAGCCGCTGGAGCACGGCGGTACCGTTGAGCACCGCATCTTCCGCGACATCATCGACTATATCGAGCCGGGCGATGTGCTCGTCATCAACAAGACGCGTGTGATGCCGGCCCGCCTGATCGGTCGCAAAGCCGGCTCGGGTGGCGTGGTCGAGACGCTGCTGCTCAAGCGCCGTGAGGATGTTGACCCGCTGGGCCACGTTTGGGAGTGCCTGGTCAAGCCGGGTAAGCGCCTGAAGCCCGGTGCTCAGATTGAGTATCGCGCCGGTGGCGCCCATGCGCCCGAGGGGGCTCCCGTGGTGCTGACGGCCGAGGTCATCGACTTTGTCTCCGATAGCCGCGGAGGCCGTCTGGTGCGCTTTGAGCCGGCCGGCTGCAATGCCGCCGGCGAGCCGCGCACGCTCGACGAGGCCATTCATGCTGCCGGTCACGTGCCGCTGCCGCCCTACATTACCGATTACGAGGGCGATCCCGAGAAGTACCAGACCGTCTACGCCATGAAGGAGGAGCACTCGGCTGCCGCTCCTACGGCGGGTCTGCACTTTACCCCCGAGCTCATGGCCGCTATCGAGGCCAAGGGCGCGAAGTTTGCCGCCGTCGAGCTCGAGGTGGGTATTGATACCTTCCGTCTGGTGGAGGAGGACGACCCCACGCAGCACGTCATGCACACCGAGCGCTACCACGTGTCACAGGAGGTTGTCGACGCCGTGCATAAGGCGAAGGCCGAGGGGCACCGCGTGATCGCCGTCGGCACCACCGCAGTACGCTCGCTCGAGAGCGCCTTTGACGCTGAGGCACCGGTGTCCGATCCGGCCGTGACGGCGCGCTATTTTGAGGGCCGCGAGGATGGGGCCGATACGCTCGGCCGCGGCGACATCGTGGCGCGCGAGAACGCTACGACGCAGCTCTACCTCATGCCCGGCTCGACCTATCACGTGGTCGACGCGCTGATCACGAACTTCCACGTGCCGCGCTCCACGCTCATGATGCTCGTAAGCGCGCTTGCCACCCGCGACCAGATCATGGATGCCTACGCCGCTGCTATCGAAGAGCGCTACCGCTTCTTCAGCTTTGGCGACGCCATGTTCATTGGAGACCAGATACCGAACTTGTCAGAGGGCTGATAGCTGACGGGTGTGCCAAATTATATGTATATTATATTGACAAATGGGTAAAAAATGCGTATAGTAAGGATAAGAAAGGAGTGACCTCAAATGGCGAAAGTATCGACAAGCATTTCCCTGGACGCCGATGTGAAGGCGAAGGCCCAGGAGCTGTTCGCAGACTTTGGAATGGATCTGTCCACCGCGATCAATATTTTTCTGCGTCAGTCTATACGTGAAAGCAGAATACCGTTTGTGATCCAGCGCGAGGAACCCAACGCTGTGACGATTGCGGCAATGGAAGCGGCAGAAAACGACGAAGATTTATACGGGCCCTTCGATAATGTGGCCGATTTGATGGAGGCGCTCAATGCTTAAGCCTGAATTTACAGGTCAGTTCAAAAGAGACTATAAGTTGGCGGTCAAGCGTGGGTGCGATCCAAAGAAAATGGAGACCGTGATTTCGATGCTCTGCAATGAAGGAACCTTGCCCGAGTCGTATCGGGATTACGCGCTTACCAACTCCAGAAACTATAAAGATATGCGGGAGTGTCACATTCAGCCAGATTGGCTGCTGGTCTACAAAATTGTCAATGAGAGGCTTATTCTGAAGCTGATACGGACCGGAACCCACAGCGATTTATTTTGATCAAGAGGCGCGGCTGTAGGTTTGTCAAACATCTTGGACGGTGAACTCCAGAGGAGAAAGCCAACCGAGCGGTCTCATGGGGAAGTTATTGGAGCGGCGGTTGTGGACAGTGAGCTGCTTTGCGAAGTCGTCCAGAGAATAAAAGCGGTGGCAGGCGTAAAATAATCGTTTCTGGTCCTCCCGGTGGCTTCGCTCCACCTTTCCGTTATGGCGTGGCGTGTAGGGCCGAATGAGCTTGTGCCGGATGCCCAGTTTTTCCGCAGTGGCCTCAAATAGGGTGGGCAGATCTCGCTTGCTATTGGAAAAACGGTTGGTGAACTCAAATCCGTTGTCCGTCTGGACGCACTCCACCCGGATGCCCCGGCGTGCATACCATTTGGCCAGCTTTTTCAGGAAGTCTGCGGAGGAATATGTGCTTTGCTCCGGGTAGGCGGCCAGGAAGCGCAGTCGTGTGAATTCGTCAATGGCGGTATATTGGAACAGACGCAGTTCCGGGTCAGCAATACATCTCCGGGGTACGACCTTCACATCTACCTGGACCCGTTGGCCCGGATAGGTCATCTGCTCGTAAGGCTTGGGCTTATATGCTTTTTTCTTCTCCGCCGTTGGGAACAACCCCAGCTTGCGCATCACCCGAAACAGGCTCTCCGGACGGCGGGTATAGCCCCGCTGCCGCAGCCGGTGCCACAACTCCACCATGCCCAGACTGGGATTGCGGCGGCGCATATCCTGGATCAGCTTCAGCTCCGCCTCCGTGTGCTGGTTTGGGTGGCTGTGGGGCCGACGGGACTGGCAGGCCAGGGACTGGACCGTTCCATCCCAGCGAGCCTTCCAGAAGTAGATGTAGGACCGGCTCTTGTTGTACTTCCGGCTGGCACGGCTGACGCCGTATTTCTCTGCGT
>UQZL01000016.1 GCA_900545605.1 uncultured Collinsella sp. | reverse complement strand
TGATCGCGCCATTCAGCTCAATCTGACGCTCAACGGCAGCGCGGGCGTCCTCAATGTCACCGTCCTCGATAAAGTCGATGATGGTCTCGATCGACATGGGCGTGTCGGCGTTATCTGCCGCACGCTCGGCCACCACGCGCTCGGCGCAGGCGGCGCACTCCCCCGCCGACTTACCGCATACCGGAATACCGTCGAGCGTATGGCACGTGACATTAGTGTGGTGATCGGTAATCTCGACGACCGCGGTATGGCCCCCGGCCGTCGCAGTCACCTTGATGTAGAGGTTGGGCACACCCTCGACAAGCGACACATCGCAGTAGTCCGCATCGGCAAGCAGCTCGGCCACGCGGGCGCGGTCCGCGTCATCGACGCTCTCGAGCACCTCGAGCGCGCTCTTGGCGTCGCCGCCCACGGCACCCAGCACGGCCGCGGCCTCAATACCGTGCATACCGCCCGAGTTGGGCACGGTCACGCTCTTGACGTTCTTGATGATGTTGCCCGAGCAGGCAACATCCATATGATCGGGTTCGCAACCGAGCGTCTGGCTCGCCAGCGCCGCTGCATAAGCAACGGCAATGGGCTCGGTGCAGCCGAGTGCACAAACAAGTTCGCGGTTCAAAACATCGCAAAACGCGGCATCACGAAGGGAATCGGCAGGCATAGGTATCTCCTACTTGTATAACGGGCTGGGCTCTCAATAATAATTAGCTCTTTTATTTGATAACAATGCATCAAAAACCGCAACCCAGGTTCCGGTAGACGGCATTTAGGCGCAAACTGACGGCATTCATTCATGAGAAACCGGTCTTGTTGCATGCTAAAGCGTTTGACCAAAAAACGCCCAAGCGTTTACACAAAAGTCGCGCTATCATGCAGTCGAACGCGGTAAAACCTTTAGCAATCTCGCCGCACAGACCAGAGAGGAACTATCCATGAAGATCGGTATCGGTAACGACCACGCCGCCGTCGAGCTCAAGAACATCATCTCCGAGCACCTGAAGGAGCGCGGCTGCGAGGTCGTGAACTTTGGCACCGACACCTCCGAGAGCTTTGACTACCCCATCGCCGGCTACAAGGTGGGTAAGGCCGTTGCCAACGGCGACGTCGATCTAGGCATCCTGATCTGTGGCACCGGCGTCGGTATCAGCCTGGCTGCCAACAAGGTCGAGGGCGTACGCGCCGTCGTGTGCTCCGAGCCCTTCAGCGCCAAGCTCTCCCGCATGCACAACAATACCAACGTGCTCGCTTTTGGCGCCCGCGTCGTGGGCTCCGAGCTCGCCAAGATGATCGTCGACGAGTGGCTCGACGCCGAGTTTGAGGGCGGTCGTCACGAGCGTCGCGTTAACCTCCTCAACGAGATCGATCACACGCGCGCCCTTAAGATCGTCGACGAAGCCTAAACTATTCAGTGCCACAAGCTAACAGCAGGGGCCCGCTCGGAACACATGTCCGAGCGGGCCCCTGCATAGATTTTGGAATAAAAGGGCGCCGCGGATGGAGTTCCGCGGCGCCCAAGCCACACGCTAACAGCTTTAAGGAGTCAAAGCTGGTTTAGCCAAAGAAGCGCTTGATCTCAATCTCGGCGTTCTCCAGGCAGTCGGAGCCGTGGATCACGTTGGCGTTGACATCGACGGCAAAGTCGCCGCGGATGGTACCAGGAGCAGCCTCAAGCGGGTTGGTAGCGCCCATGAGGGTGCGCATCTTAGCAACAGCGGAGAGACCGGAAACGACCATCTTGACGACCGGACCGCTCGTCATAAAGTCGCAGAGACCGCCAAAGAAGGGCTTGTCGGCCAGATGGGCGTAGTGCTCCTCGACGGTAGCGCGCTCGAGCGTGGTCATCTCCATGCGCTCGATGACAAGGCCGCTGCGCTCAATGCGAGCAACGATCTCGCCGATCTTGCGGTCGCGCACGGCGTCGGGCTTAATCATGATGAAGGTCTTCTCGATAGCCATAAAAGTAGCCTTTCAAGTAGGTTCGCGCGTGCCCAAGTCCCATTCCGGCACCCGCCTGGACTGCATCGTAACAGAGTTTTAGCTGCAGTTAAACAAAAAGCTGTTTATTGAAACGTTGCAATTTATTAAAGCGCTCCATATGTGTCACTTCTGTTTCGAAGCCCGATTAGAGTACCATCCGACCGCCCATCAACCGCGCCGAACAGAGCAGGCGGTCGGTTGCCGCCCGCGAACGTATCCCCTTCACAACCTGCCCAAAGGTCCTACAGAAGTTCTCGACAAGCCCCTCCCCCATAGCAACAAAATACGGGCTCCCACATCAGCAGGCGCCCGTAAAGCGAAAACGATTTATCAATACATGGCCAAAACGGCTTCAGCCAAACCTCTACTTTGCCCCGTGACCCATCTCGACGACCTTGGTCAGCGATCCAAACACGCCCTCGTCAGCCACGAGCTGTGCCTCGGCACGCTGCAACTGCACGGCAACGGCGGCAGGAGCGGTGCCGCCCTCGGTCGTGCGCGCGGCGACAATCGACGGGATATCGAGCGCCTCGGTAATGTCGCGCTCAAAGAGCGGGCTTGCCTCCTGGAACACCTCAAACGGCAGGTCCTCAAGATTGCAGCCGCGCTTCTCGCACATCAGGACCAGATGGCCCACCACGGCATGTGCCTCGCGGAACGGCAGGCCACGCTTGGCCAGGTAATCGGCAACATCGGTGGCGGCAAGGTGCCCCACGCCGCACTCGCGCGCCATGGCATCCTCGTTGACGGTCCAAGTCGAAATCATTCCGGCCATAACGGACAGGCACTGCATGAGCGTATGGGCGGTATCGAGCGCGCCCTCCTTGTCCTCCTGCAAGTCCTTGTTATAAGCAAGCGGCAGGCCCTTCATGGTTACCAGCAGCTGCACCAGGTTGCCGTACACGCGACCGCTCTTGCCGCGGATAAGCTCGGCAAAGTCGGGGTTCTTCTTCTGCGGCATGATGGACGAGCCAGTGGAGTACGAGTCGGAAAGCGTGATAAAGCCAAATTCGGAGCTCGACCACAGTACGATCTCCTCGGAAAGACGCGACAGGTGCATCGCCATGACGGATCCGGCGTAATGCAGATCGAGCAGAAAATCACGGTCGGAAACGGCATCGAGCGAGTTGGGGATCACGCCCGCAAAGCCAAGTTCGGCAGCCGTCATCTGGCGATCGAGCGGATAGCTCGTACCGGCAAGCGCAGCGGCACCCAGCGGGCAGTTGTCGGCAGCATCAAAGGCGGCCTTCAAACGCGTAAAGTCGCGCGCGAACATCCAGGAATACGCCAGCAGGTGATGCGACAGCAGCACGGGCTGAGCATGTTGCATGTGCGTGTAGCCCGGCAGAATCACCTTGTCGTACTTCTTGGCCGCATCCACCAGCACATGGCGCAGCTCAAGATTGGCCTCCATGAGCTCCTTGGCCAGCGCCTTGACGCCCAGACGCGTATCGGTCGCCACCTGGTCGTTGCGCGAACGCCCGGTATGCAAGCGCTTACCGGCCTCGCCGATGCGGCGCGTCAGCTCGCTCTCGATGGACATATGAATGTCCTCGTCGTTGATATCGAAGGTGAAGTTGCCGGCATCGATATCCTGTTCGATTCCGGTCAGGCCCTTGGCAATCGCCTGCTCGTCCTCGGCACTGATGATGCCCTGGGCGGCCAACATCTTGGCATGCGCCTTAGAGCCGGCGATATCCTGCTTATAGAGATGTTTGTCGACCGGCAGCGACGCGCCAAACTCCTGCGTGACCTCGGCCACGCCCGCCTCAAAACGACCGCCCCAAAGAGCCATGGAACCGTCTCCTTTCTCCAAATACCAAAACAAGCGTCCAAAGCAATGTGCCCTGTCGCTAAAGCGATTTATCAACCGCTAGTTTTACACACTCCCTGCCGCGCGCGGGGCCATGTGGCTAATTTGCAAAGAAGTGACGCACCATGCACTTGGCGCCCAACGTCTCCCTCCGGATGTTGCCCTGCGAACCATCGATCCAGGCCTTCAGGCTCATAGGAACGTCCTCGACCCTTACAGCATCGAACTCGGGCGCAAGGGCAAGCAAAGCATGCGCGATAGCATTGAACATAATGGATACTCCTCATATATATAGGCACAGAGCCGCCAAATTGATAGAAGGAGCCCCGCCGGACAACCCCGGCGGGGCTCGGACTCAGCCGCAGACGCGGCATCATATATGCGGGCGGAACGTAGGGGCCACCGATGTTAAGAAGTGTCAGCAAGCATAACGAAAGGTAGGGACCCCGTGCGCCCGTTATGTATCACGCGGATGGGCCGCGCGGATACCAAGGGAAGGAGGCGCTAGGCCTGGGCGGCAGCAGAGCTGGGGCCCTGGACCTTTGCCCACGTCTTGAGCGACAGCGTATCGATCTCGATAAAGCCGGCGCTGGCCTTCTCGTCAAACGTGGTGTCGCGGTCGTAGGTAGCCAGACCGTAGTCGTAGAGGCTGAAGGGGCTCTTGCGGCCGACGACATGGCAGTTGCCCTTAAAGAACTTCAGACGGACAGTGCCGGTCACGAACTTCTGGGTGTCAGCCATAAAGGCGTCGAGCGCGTTTTTGAGCGGGCTGTACCACTGGCCGTTGTACACGGCGGTGGCCCAATCCTGCTCGAGCTTAATCTTGGTCTTGAGCAGGTCGCCCTCGACGCAGATGTCCTCGAGCGCCTTGTGGGCGGTGATGAGCGTCAGGGCGCCGGGAACCTCGTAGCACTCGCGGCTCTTAAGGCCCACCAGGCGATCCTCGACCAGATCGAGACGGCCAAAGCCATTGCCGCCGGAGATCTTGTTGAGGGCGATGACGATCTCGGAGAGCTTCATCTTCTTGCCGTCGACGGCGACGGGCTTGCCGGCCTCAAACTCAATCTCGGTGTAGGTCGGGGTGTCCGGCGTGTCCTCGGGGTTCTTGGTCATAACCCAAGCGTCGTCGAGCGGCTCGTTCCAGGGATCCTCCAGGTGACCGCACTCAATGGCACGACCCCACAGGTTGTCGTCGATGGAGTAGGGGTTGTCGTTGGCACCCTCGGGAACCGGCACGTTGTGAGCGTGGGCATAGGCGACCTCGTCGGGACGGCACTTCAGATCCCACTCGCGCACCGGGGCGATAACCTTGAGCTCGGGGTCGAGGGCCTTGACGGCGGCCTCAAAACGGACCTGGTCGTTACCCTTGCCGGTGCAGCCGTGGGCGACGTAGGTCGCGCCAAACTCGTGGGCGACCTCAACAAGCTTCTTGGCAAGCAGCGGGCGAGACAGGGCGGAGAGCAGCGGATACTTGTTCTCGTACATGGAGTTTGCGGCGATGGCCTTAGTCAGGAACTCATCGGAGAACTCGTCGCGCAGGTCGAGTACCTGGCAATCGAGAGCGCCCAGGTCGAGCGCCTTCTGCTTCTTGGCATCCAGTCCGGTCTCTTCCTGGCCCACGTTGCCGCAGACGCAAACGACATCGAGATTCTTCTCGTCCTGGAGCCACTTGACACATACGGATGTATCAAGACCACCGGAATATGCGAGAACGACTTTTTCCTTGCTCATGGCTGTTTCCTTTCGCCCTTGGTAGCTAGTTAGAACATCGGTCAGTTGCAAGTCATTTCAAGGTCATATACCGTGCAATATCAGGTTAAATAGCAAAAATCAGCACATACATGCCCTAGAAACATGCAGCAATGTCGTGCTAAAACCCAACGACCTCAAAATGACTCTGTTGAGGCAATTCGCCCCATGCGGACAGAGACGATTGTTATCGTCGTCGGGAAATTGCGCGCTGGCGTCGGATGGCATTGTCTGCAGTGGTGATGATCTTTACGAACTGCATCTGCCTCTCCTCTCACGTATCGCCGGGCGCAATTCAAATATCGCAAACGGTACCTTTTCCTCGGTAAACGGCTCTTTTGCCGTCTCCGTTTTCGATGTTCGCTATATTACGATAAAGTGCACGCTGCACAAGCGACAAATTCAAATTTCTGAAAAGTTTTTTCATTAGTTTGTGAATTGCAGTGCAAATACGCACCATTCCTGCGAAAATACGCTCGACTACTAGTTGATGGTTATAACGTCTGAAACGATCTCGAAACGAAAGGCGCTTTTTTATGCAAACTTACGAATCGGACGCCAACATCGGCAACATTAAGATTCTCGCCGTCGATATGGACAAGACGCTGCTGACCGACGAGCGTGTGCTGCCCCAGGGTCTTGATGAGCGCCTGGACAAGCTCGCCGACGCCGGCATCGTATTCTGCCCCGCCAGCGGACGTCCCGCCCCCAAGCTCGAGGAGATGTTCGAGGGCATCAAGAACCGCCTCGCCTTTTGTCCCGACAACGGAGCGTGCGTGATCTATCGCGGCAGCTATATCTATAAGAGCAATATTGACGTGGAGCTGTATCAGCAGGTCTTGAACCGTGCCTCGGAGGATCCTCGCGCTGTCCCCGTCCTGTGCTGCTTCGACGAGTTCTACGTGCTTGCCCGCGACCATCAATACCACGACGAGATCAGCGTCTACTACAACACAATCAACTACGTCGACAGCTTTGAGGGCATTGATTTCGAGTCCAACAAGATTTCGGTCTTCTTCCCCGGCTACGACGCCGAGCCCGCTTTCCGCGAGACCTATAGCCCCGAGTTCTCGGACAAGCTCTACGTCACCAACGCCGGGCGCGAGTGGATCGACTTTATGAACCTGGGCGTCGACAAGGGCGCCGGCGTCGCGCACCTGTGCGAGCACCTGGGCATCGATATTGCCGATGCTGCCGCCGTGGGTGATACCTACAACGACATCCCCATGCTGGAGCGCGTCGGTCACAGCTTTATCGTGGACAACGCCGAGGAGCATATGAACGCGCACGCCAAGTGGCGCATTCCGAGCAACAACGACGGGGGCGTACTGACGCTCATCGACGCCATCCTGGCGGCTCGGTAACGTGGCTCGTCGGACCTGGCCGGGCGGCGCGGATTAGTTTTTCGTTCGGTCAGGTCCTGGGCTCGCTCGGAAAGCACATTAAGTGCTTTCCGGCTCGTGCGGAATCTACGAAAAACTTACCCGCCTCGCTCGGCCAGGTCCTGCGGTGACTTGCTTGCCGCCTGGATGGCGTCTTGGCGTCTAGATACTTGGCTGATTTTAATTGAACGAAGGACGCTCCTTGTTGATGAGGGGCGTCCTTCTGGTTTTGTATTACTTTGGAATTGTGGTCGTGCCCTTACTTGGCGTCTGCCCAGGTCACTCCAGTCGAAGCTTCGGCGATCAACGGTACGCGAAGGTCTACTACGTGTTCCATGACGTCGCGGACCATGGTGGTTAGGCGCTCGACTTCGTCGATGGGGCACTCAAAGTCCAGTTCGTCGTGCACTTGCAGGATCATGTGGGCGGCAAAGCCTTCTTCTTCCAGACGGCGGCTCACGCGGGTCATCGCGATCTTGATGATGTCGGCCGCGGTGCCCTGCATGGGATGGTTCATGGCCGTGCGCTCGCCAAAGCCGCGAAGTTGCGGATTTTTGGCCTTGAGCTCGGGAATATGGCGTCTGCGGCCATACATGGTCTCGGCGTAGCCCGTCTGCTTGGCACGTGCTACCACGTTGTCGAGGAACGTACGCACGCCCGGGTAGGCCTCGTAGTAGCGGTCGATCATGTCGCGCGCCTCGGCCATCGAGATATGCAGCGACTGCGACAGGCCGTAGGCCTGCTGGCCATACACGATGCCAAAGTTCACGGCCTTGGCGCGACTGCGCAAGTCGGGCGTTACCTCGGACACCGGCACACCAAACACGCGCGCCGCCGTCTCGGCATGGAAGTCCTCGCCCTCGTTAAAGGCGCGCACCAGGTGCTCGTCACCCGAGAGATGTGCCAGCAGACGCAACTCAATCTGCGAGTAGTCCACCGCCAAAAAGACGCTTCCCTCGCCCGCCGAGAACGCCGTCTTGACGGTACGCCCCAGCTCCGAGCGCGTCGGAATGTTTTGCAGATTGGGGTCGCTCGAAGACAGGCGCCCCGTCGCGGTGATGGTCTGGTTGTACGTGGTGTGCACACGCCCGTCACCACGGCGCAGCGGACCTAGCGTGTCCAGATAGGTCGACTTAATCTTGGACTTCTCACGCCAGTCCAAAATCAGGCGCACGATCTCGTGGTCGCGGGCAAGGTCGCTCAGCACCTTGGCGTTGGTCGAATAGTAGCCGCGCTTGGTCTTTTTTAGGCCCTTGGTCGGAAGCCCCATAACATCAAACAGCACGTGCGAGAGCTGCATGGGGCTGCCGATGTTAAAGGTCTCGTCGCCTGCCAGATCACGAATGCTGCGCTCGACCTCGGTGATCTGGGTCGCCAGACCCTCGGACAGGCTGCGCAGCCGATCGGGATCCACGAGCATACCCGCGCGCTCCATCTTGGCAAGTACCGGAACGAGCGGCATCTCGATCCCATCGAACACGTTAGCGGCATTCTCGCGGGCCATGCACTCGCGCAGCGGTGCGACCAGCGCCAGTGTCAGGGCCGCAGTACGGGCGGCTGGCACCGGAGCGTTCTCACCAGCACCCTCTGCGCCGCGCGCCGCAGGCAACGCCATCTGCAAATACGTATCGGCAAGATATGCCTCATCGAACTCGGAACGATCGGAATCCAGCAGATAGGCAGCCACCACGGTATCGAAGATGCGCGTGGAATCGACTGACAACGGGTCCATGAGCTCGGGCTCAGAAGAATCGATGGGCGAAAGCTCGTGCAGCAGCGCCTTCATATCCGGGCTCGCCACACGGCCCTCCATAAACAGGCGCGCAAGCACGCCGGCGATCACACCGTGAGCGAAGTTGAAGCCATCGACTACGGTAGTGGTACCGCCGTCGCCCTCCTCGAGCGCGAACAGGCCCTTGGACGTCGCCAACCACAGCGTGCGCGTCAGTCCAAAGAGCGCACCCTCTTCCTTGTCGTCGTCCACCACGGCGGCGACCCACTCGCCGGCATCAATCGCGTGGGAGACCTCAGCCGCAACGGCACCAAGCGCGTCGGTATCGCCGGCGGCTGCGCGAACCATAGCAGGTATCTCAAACACACTGGAGGCAGCAGCAGCCCCGCCCTCGCCGCCGATCAGCGCCAAGAAACGGTTCTGCATGGCGGTGATACCAAGCGTGCCCAGCGCCGCGGACACTTCATCGGCAGAAAACGCCGGGAAGGACGTCGCCTCAAAGTCGAGCTCGACGGGCGCATCGGTGCGAATTGTCGCAACCTTGCGGCTCAGTAGTGCGTCGTCGATGTGTGCACGCAGGTTCTCGCCCATCTTGCCCTTGACCTCGTCGGCATGCGCGATGACTTCGTCCAAGCTACCGTACTGCGCAATGAGCGCACTCGCCTTTTTGGGGCCGATGCCCGGTACGCCGGGAATGTTGTCCGACGTATCGCCCTTTAGACCGTAAAAATCGGGCACGAGCGCCGGCGTAATGCCGTGATACAGGTCGTCCACGCTCTCGGGCGTCATAATCGCCACGTCGGACAGGCCTTTGCGGGTCGAGACAACGTTGACGTGCTCGGTCACGAGTTGATACATGTCGCGGTCGCCGGTCACCAGTAGCATGTCGCAGCCGGCCTCTTCACCCAGGCGCGCCATGGTTCCCAGGATATCGTCGCCTTCCCAGCCCTCGGACTGCAGAATCGGCACGTTGAGCGCGGTGAGCAGCTCCTTAATCATAGGGAACTGCGCATGCAGATCGGGGTCCATGGGCGGGCGTTGCGCCTTATACTGCGGCAGCATCTCCATGCGCACGCGCGGTTTGCCCTTGTCAAACGCCACGACCACACCGTCGGGGTTAAAGGCATCGATCATCTTAAGAAACATGTTCAGAAAGCCAAAGATCGCGTTGGTGGGGCGACCGTCCGGCGCGTTCATGGTCGGCGGCACGGCGTGGAAGGCGCGGTGCATGAGCGAGTTGCCGTCGATAACGGCAAAAGTGCGGCGCTTGTCAGACATATTAAATACCTCGCTTTGGGCTGGGCACGGTTTGCTCACTCCAGTTTACACGCTCCCCGCCCCGCGGCCACCGCACATCAAGCTCCCCCGCCACCGTGAGCCCACGCGTGATACGATGGCTCACGGTACATCAACCAGCACGATCGATCCGAAAGGAGCCTGCGTCATGGAGCGTCCCTGCGCATGGAAAAAGTACACGCCACAACAAGTCGAGGAGCTCGAGGAGCTTTGCCGCGGCTATAAGCAATTTTTGAGCGAGAACAAGACCGAGCGCCTGTGCGTCAAGACCGGCATCAAAATGGCCGAGGAGGCGGGATACGTCGACCTGGAGACCGTGATCGCCGAAGGCCGCGCGCTCAAGGCCGGCGACAAGGTGTACGCCGCCAACCACGGCAAGGACCTTATGCTCGTCAACCTGGGCACCGCCCCGCTCGAGCAGGGCTTTAACATCCTGGGCGCTCACGTGGACTCGCCGCGCCTGGACCTCAAGCAGAACCCCGCCTTCGAGGCCGGCGACATGGCCTACCTCGACACGCACTACTACGGCGGCGTCAAGAGCTACCACTGGGTGGCCTCCCCGCTTGCACTCGTGGGCGTCATCTGCAAAAAGGACGGCACCACCGTCGACATCAACATCGGCGACAAGGCAGACGATCCGGTCTTTACCATCTCCGACCTGCTGATTCACCTCTCGAGCGAGCAGATGTCCAAGCCCGCCAAGGACGCCGTCGACGCCGAGATCCTCGACGTGATCGTGGGCGGCCGCCCCGTCAAGTTCGATGAGGACGACAAGGACGCCCCCAAGGAGCCCGTCAAGCAGATGTTCCTGGACATCCTCAAGGAGCAGTATGACGTCGAGGAGGAGGACTTCCTCTCCGCCGAGATCGAGGTCGTGCCCGCCGGCCCCGCCCGCGACATGGGCCTCGACCGCTCCATGATTCTGGGCTATGGCCACGACGACCGCGTCTGCGCTTACCCCTCCATGCTTGCCCAGATCGACGTCGCCAACGTGGAGCGCACGAGCATCACGCTCATCGTCGACAAGGAGGAGATCGGCTCCGTGGGTGCCACCGGTATGACGAGCCGCTTCTTCGAGAACACCGTCGCCGAGATCATGACGCTCGCCGGCGAGGACAGCCCGCTGGCCCTGCGCCGCGCGCTCGCCCGCAGCCGCATGCTCTCCTCTGACGTGTCCGCTGGCTTCGACCCGGGCTATGCCGGCAAGTTCGAGACCAAGAACGCAGCCTTCATGGGTCGCGGCCTGTGCTTCAACAAGTACACGGGCAGCCGCGGCAAGGGCGGCTCCAACGACGCCGACGCCGAGTACGTGGCCCTCGTCCGCGACATCATGGACGAGGCGGGCGTGGACTTCCAGACCTGCGAGCTCGGCCGCGTCAATGCGGGCGGCGGCGGCACCATCGCCTACATCATGGCCAAGTACGGCATGAACGTCATCGACTCCGGCGTTGCCGTCCTGTCCATGCACGCCCTGTGGGAGGTCGCTAACAAGGCCGATATCTACGAGGCCTACCGCGGCTACAAGGCCTTCCTCGAGCGCGCCTAACCAACCCTTGTAACTTGCGGTGAAATACGGATTCATCAGGGCTTCCAACGGGGAAAGCGGTCTGTACTTCACCGCAACTTTTTTAGCGGAAGGAGGATTCCGTGCTACAGGTCGTCATTTCGCCCGCCAAACAGATGCGGACAGCTCAAGATGCCTTTGACGTTTTGGGCATACCGCCTTTTGCACATCAGACGGCCCGGCTCCATCAGGCACTGCTAGGCATCGAACGCGAGGATGGCGCGGCAGGTCTTCAGGCCCTTTGGAACGTGAGCGACAGGCTGCTTACAACGTCCCTGGATACGCTTCACGAATTTATGCCCGTCCTGAGCGATGCCGACCTCGCCGATCCCGATCTCGCGCGCCGAATCTCCCCCGCCGTCATGTCCTACCACGGCATCCAATACCAAAGCATGGCGCCCGAGGTCATGGATGCTGCACAGCTCGACTGGCTGCAAAACCATCTCTGGATCCTCTCCGGATTGTACGGATGCGTGCGGCCTTTCCATGGCGTTGAGCCCTATCGGCTCGAAATGGGAGCCAAGCTCGCCGTCGACGGCGCTCGCGATCTCTATACGTTTTGGGGCGACAAACTTGCATGCGCCATTGCGCCGACCGGCTCCAACACCACGGTCGTCAACCTTGCCAGCGCGGAGTACGCCAAGGCCGTTCTACCCCATCTCGCAGGCGACGCCACAACCGTCACTTGTCTCTTTGGCGAAGGTGTCCGCAACGGCAAGCCCATCCAGCGCTCGACCGCCAGCAAAAAGGCGCGCGGCTCCATGGTGCGCTGGATGGCAGAAAACAAGCTCGAGGATGCAAGCGAACTTACCACATTCAACATCGGCTATCGGCACATCCCCGAGCTTTCAGACAAAAACACCCTGGTATTCATGAACGCGCAGGCACAATAGGCCCGCCGTTTCCAAACACCCCGTTACTCCGCCAAGCCATCGGCCTTTGCAATCCCGTTTGTCGAACCGTCCTGATAGACAATCTTGACGTGCTCAACCTCGGAAACCGCAACACCCGTCGGAGGCTCCAGACGCCATTCCGTCAGGGCGATATCCATGGTCGTGGGCACATCTCCTTGATCTTTGAGCTTCACCGTCAGCGTTTTGAGCGCCGCGTCAAACGTCACGCGTTCGATTTCTTCACCTGGAATGGACCCACCACTCAGCTGCAACTGCACAAACTCATCGCGCGGGTACCAATAATCGCCCGGAATGGCGAGCGTATTGGCATTACCGCCGGTACTCCTCACCGTCATAATCGGTAGGCCATCATCAGCCTCGAACTCCCATACAGCGCCGCCACGACCACCAAACGTCCAGATACAACAGGCAATCACCATCACGACAAGGATCGCAAAACCGATTGCGACCAGCCCATGATGGGCACGGCCCTCCTCGGCCGACACGTCCCACTGTGTCTCTCGATATAGATGCTTGTCTTCCATGTTCGCCTCCCCACGGGCATGCTCATCGCGTCAATCGTACCCATTCGAGCTATACTTGAGCCCACCACATAAACGGGGAGCTTGCAGGACAAGACGGCAGGCTGAGACTGGGCGCGCCCGCCCTGACCCGCAAACCTGATATGGGTAATGCCAACGAAGGGAGCCGTGCCAATGAGCACACAGACCGAGCCCAAGCTCGTCACGCAAATCGACTTCGCCCGCGCCGGGCAGATCACACCGCAGATGAAGGAGGTCGCCGAGCGCGAGCATCGCGACCCCGAGTACATCCGCGAGCGCGTGGCCGACGGCCGCATCGCCATTCCCGCCAACATCGTGCATATCAAAAAGGGCATGCGCGCCTTTGGCGTCGGTGAGGGCCTGTCCACAAAGGTCAACGTGAACCTGGGCATCTCGGGCGACAAGGCCGATGCCGCCGAGGAATGGAAGAAGGTCAAGATCGCCGAGGACTTTGGCGCCGACGCCATCATGGACCTCTCCAACTCGGGCAAGACGTGCCAGTTCCGCCAGCAGCTCATCAACGAGACGCCGCTCATGGTAGGTACCGTCCCCATGTACGACGCCATCGGCTACATGGAAAAGCCGCTGGTCAAGCTCACCAAGGACGACCTGTTCGAAGTCGTGCGCGCGCACGCCGAGGACGGCGTTGACTTTATGACTATCCACTGCGGCATCAACAAGTCGGTCATCAAGACCTTTAAGGAGACCGGCCGCCTGATGAACATCGTGAGCCGCGGCGGCTCACTGCTGTTTGGCTGGATGGAAGTCACCGGTAACGAGAACCCGTTCTATGAGTTCTACGACGAGTTGCTCGAGATTTGCCACGAGTACGACGTGACGATTTCGCTCGGCGACTCCTGCCGCCCGGGCTGTCTCTACGATTCCAACGACGCCACCGAGACTGCCGAGATGATCGAGCTGGGCAAGCTGTGCAAGCGCGCATGGGCCGCGGGCGTCCAGGTCATGGTCGAGGGACCGGGCCACATGGCGCTCGACGAGATCGCCGCCAATATGAAGCTGCAGAAGCGCCTGTGCCACAACGCCCCGTTCTATGTGCTGGGGCCGCTGGTGACCGATATCGGCGTGGGTTACGACCACATCACCGCAGCCATCGGTGGCGCCATCTCCGCGAGCTCGGGCGCCGACTTCCTGTGCTACGTGACGCCCGCCGAACACCTGTGCCTGCCCAACGCCCAGGATGTGCTCGACGGCCTCATGGCCACTAAGATTGCCGCACACGCCGCCGACATCGCCAAGAAGGTGCCGCACGCCCGCGACATGGACGATAAGATGGGCCAGGCACGCCGCAAACTCGACTGGGATGCCATGTGGAAGTGCGCTCTCGACCCGGTCACTGGTAAGAAGCGCTACGAGGAATCCCCCGCCGCCACCGAGGGCACCTGCACCATGTGTGGCAAGATGTGCGCCGTCCGCACCGTCAACAAGGTGTTCGAGGGCACGACGATCGATCTTGGCATGGAGGATTAGCCTTTACAGGGCAATCGCCAGCAAGCCTTCTGCAACGCCCGTCAATTGTTGACTTGTGAACATTTGCTTTCATTTGCGTAAAGATTGCATCGCCCGCCCGGGTTCGACATAGAGTCGGCCCGGGCATCTTTATAATGCTGGCTTAAAGACCCATTTGAATCCGACCGAACAAGGGAGCGAACATGGATCGCAGTAAGGTACCCGCCGTCCTGTCCATCGCAGGATCAGATTCCAGCGGTGGTGCCGGCATTCAGGCCGACATCAAGACCATCACGGCGCACCGCCTGTATGCCGAGACGGCCATCACCGCTATCACCGCACAGAACACCCTGGGCGTCACCGCCGTACAGAACATCTCCCCGGATATTGTCGCCGCGCAAATCGATGCCGTTTTTGACGATATCCGACCCAGCGCCGTCAAGATCGGCATGGTTTCCTCTGCCGAGATTATCGAGGTTATCGCCGACCGCCTGGGCGCCTGGGACGCACAAAATATCGTCGTCGACCCCGTCATGGTCGCCACCTCGGGCGCACGGCTGATTGCCGAAGATGCCGCCGAGGCGCTCACCCGCCGTCTGTTCCCGCTAGCGACGGTTATCACGCCCAATATTCCCGAGGCCATGGCCCTGCTCGACTACGAGGTCGACTCCGAGCGCACGCAGCAAAATGCTGCCATGCTCCTCACCCGCCGCTTTGGTTGCGCATCCCTCGTTAAGGGCGGGCATCTTGCCAACGAGGCCAACGATGTACTGGCCGAACCCGCGCCACTCGATGACGAGGGCAACCATCTGGGAGATCCACTCACCACGTGGTTCCGCCACAAGCGCATCGAGACCGACAACACGCACGGCACCGGATGCACGCTCTCGTCCGCCATCGCCTGCGCTCTGGCTCAGGGCATGGATCTTGCCGATGCCGTCAACGCCGGCAAGGCCTACCTAACGGGCGCCCTCGCCGCCGGCCTTGACATGGGCAAAGGTTCCGGCCCCGTCAACCACATGTGGCAATATTAAGATTCGCAGCCCAAAACCACCGCAAAGGGGACAGGCACCTTTGCGGTGGCTCCCACAAACATCTCGATCCGTAACAGTTAGAGCCCATTTTTCGGCCCACCTGTTACGGATCGAGACATTCAAATTTAGCTGAGAAGATAATCTCGATCTGTAACAGTAACTCGGCAAAATCGACCCTAGATGTTACAGATCGAGACAAACGACCGATATCGACCTAAATAATCTCAATCTGTAACATCTAGCCCGTTTTCGGCCTTACAACTGTTACAGATCAAGACAAACAGACGAATCAAGCCACCGCAAAGGTACCTTTGTGGTGGCTTGGGGTCGCACTACTCACCGAGCATCTCTTTGAGCTTGGCTGCCACGGCATGTCCCAGGCTCTCATGGCTTTCGGGCATCATATGCAGATAGTCGATATCGCCCGGCTCGGCAAACTCGGCGGCATTCAAAAAGTCGCAGCCAAACTGCTCGGCCACATGCGCATAGTACTCGCCAAAATGCTCAGATGCCTCAACGGAATGCTCGTCAAAGTCGGTCATGTACACATCGGCGATCTGCGGCTTAATCTTGATGGGAGCCATCAGCAGAATCCGCGGACAAGGCGCGGCGTCGGTCCACGGAAACGCGCGGACGGCGCGAATCAGCGCCATGGCGCCACGGGCGATATCGGAAGCTGTCACGTTAAAGACCGTCTTACAGTCGTTGGTGCCCAGCATGATCACAATGGCGTCCAGCGGCTTATGGGCCTCGAGCAGCATCGGAAGCGCGAGAATGCCGTTGAGGTTAGTGTCCAGATGGCACATATCGTCGCGCACCGTCGTGCGGCCGTTAAGCCCCTCCTCAATCACATGCCAGCCCTCGCCCAGGTCACGCTGCGCCACGCCGCACCAGCGCACATCCTGCGCATAGCGCACCGCGGTGCCATCGCGCATACCAGCCGGATCATAGCCATAGGTATTGCTGTCACCAAAGCACAGAACGTTTTTCATCGTAAGCCCCTCCTTTAGTAAAAAGCCGACGGGAGTAGCCCTCCCGCCGGCTCGACCTATCTGACGGCACGTACCGATTACAGGTACTTGCGCCAATCGTCATCGTCCTCATCGTCCTCGGTGGCGACCTGAGCCTGCTCGGCGGCACGGGCGGCCGCGGCGCGGGCGGCAACCTGGGCATAGGACTCCTCGTTGCGCTCGGGGAAGTTTGCCAGCACGTGCTCAAACTTGGCGAAGTCCTCATCCCAGCGCGTAGAAGGCACGGCAAAGAACACCTGCTTGACCTTAAAGTCGCCCGATGCGAGCTCCTCGCGGAAGAGCTCTGCCACGGCCTCGGCGTCAAAGCCGTTGTTGTCGCAGCCCCAAGCACCCAGCACGAGCTTCTCGCGACCCAGCTCATCGCAGATGGCAAGGACAAAGCGGATACGGTCGCGCAGGGCATCCAACAGGGCGTCGTCGCTCACGCGGTACTCTTGACGGGCACGCTTGACGTTAGGCGCGGCGGTGACGATTACGTCGGCATAGGCGTGCACGTGGTTGCGGTCGAAGCGCACGGCGGGCACCACCAGCGCACGATTACGGTACAGCTCGCAGTTGATGTTGCGGCGACGGTTCTCGCCGTACCACTTGCGCTGCTTGTCGAGCACGTTGTACAGGTACGAATCGGCGCAGAGCGTCGCCTCCTGTCCCAGATAGCCCTGGATGTAGCCACCGCCAGGGTTGGTGAACGAGGCAAAGGCAAGCACGGCCATATCGCAGAACTGCGCATAGCCGCGGCCGTTATCGAGGATTGCCTGCGTGGCGGAGGCATCAAGCACGGTGACCTCGGGCAGGACCGGAGCAGCCTCCTCCGCGGGCGCGGACTCAACCTCGTCGCCGACCCGGTGGACTCGAGCGCCACCTCAGGCTCGACCGCAGCCTCAACCTCGGCAGCCTCAACCTCGACAGCCTCAGCAGCCTCGACGTCCTCGGCAACCTGCTCCTCGGCAGCCGCAGCCGCCTGGGCCTTGGCCTTCATCGCCGCGACAAAACCAGCAGGCATACCATCGAACTCGCACACGCCGGCAAGCGAACGCTCGATGTCCTTGGCGCAGGCCTCGGACACAGCCACCACATGGCGCTCGGCGGCCTTGGCACGCGCCTCGCGCTTGGGATTGGGCTGACCCGCTCGGTTAGACCTGCGGTTACGGTTCCTGTTGTCGACATCTGCCATACGTGGCCACCTTTCCTGTCGCTGCCGCTATCGGCTTTTTCCCATCCATCATACCCCGCCGCGCACAAAAAAGACGGCCCCGAAGGACCGCCTTTCGTATCGTTTTACCGTGTCCGGCAGGAAGCGTCGCAATGCCGCGCTTTAATCGCGACGAGCAAGGATGCTCAGGATGCGCAGGAACACGTTGATGATGTCCACGAACAGGTTGGACGCCATGAGCACGGCGTTGGGCAGCGTGGGCGGCACCGTCGTGGCAACATAGGTGTCGTAGCCAATAAAGCCGGCGAACACCACGATCACGATCAGGTCGGTGATGGTCTGCGAGACGCCCATGAACATCAGCACGATCTCAACCAGAATCGTGGCGAGCAGAATGCCAAAACCGATGCCATATACGCGCTGGAAAAACTTGGGGAACGTCACGCCCAAGGCACCAAAGACAAAGGTGATGGCGGCCGTGGCGATAAAGGCAGTGTTGATGGTGGGCAAGTCGTAGTTGGCAAGGCCAAACGACGCGGTCAGGCCAAAGGTACTCGCAAAGATTACGTAGCCCACAAGGGACAGGCCCACGGACTGCTTGCCCGCAGCAGCCGACATCATGACCATGCCGACGATGGTCAAAATAAACGAGCCAAAGACCAGCGGCAAGGCGGCGCCGCTCATCATCATGCGGGCAAACGACATGGTGCTCGTAAAGTAAGCACCGGCACCCATGGCGCAAAAGCCCAAGAAGATCAGGGCAGACATGGCGAGATTGTACGCGCGCGGCGACATCTCCTTGGCGCGGCTTGCGCCGCTCTCGACGGGGCCGTTCTGATAGCCCTGGATATCGTTCATACTTCGTCCTTTCAAAAAGCGCACGACAGCGCCGTAGGTGACAAGATTCCTGTCATTGTACCCGAATGCTGTACGTCCTTACCTACGGCGCTCGCCCTCAAGCGTACGATCAAAGGCCCAGACCCACCAACGCATCACGTGCGCCTGCGAGCCGTCCGCCCGCTCGCGCGTCTGGTCCTCCAGATACAACTCGGTCGCGTGCCCGCCAAAACGCACCTTATATGTTGCCGTACGGATGCCGTGGACCATCAGGCCAAACCCAATGGTCGAGATAATTTCGTCGATCGTAAAACAACGGCCGTCGACCCAGCAGACGGTGACCGGCACGACCTGTCCGCCCGCGAGGATGCGAGCCACGACGTCCACATACTGCTTGTGCACGCGCCGAGTTTTGCCGTCTGTCTGTCGATATTCCATGCCCTCTATTATCGAACGCATGTTTGTATGTTGTAAAGCGAACAGACTGTGGTTTTGGGGTGTTGGGGCGCGCACACGTGTCCTCATGGCGTGTTAGCAAAAAGAATACCCGCGGTCAACAGGGCTAATATTCAATTTTAGTGCCAAAAAATTCACTTCTCCCATCAGAACTCGGTAAAGAAACCCACAGGAGGTGATACGATTTATCATGTTTTTGTAACGTGTCTGCAAACTTCGAGAAAGCCCATATATGGACGTAACGTTCTCAACCTTCCTCGGCCAAATTGTGTCGAACCCAGTCCTTGCCGTCACCGTGATTCTCGCGCTCGGCGCCATCTTCGTCAACGGATGGACCGACGCACCCAACGCCATCGCGACCTGCGTCACTACGCGTTGCATGCCCGCCCGCGCCGCCATTCTCATGAGCGCCGCATTCAATTTCCTCGGCGTGCTTATCATGACGCACTTTAACGCGAGCGTCGCCAACACCATCTCACATATCGTCGACTTTGGCGGAAACAGCACCATGGCGCTCGCGTGCCTCTGCGCGGCGCTGTTCTCCATCGTCGTCTACGGCGCCACAGCGTCGCGTTTTGGCATCCCCACCTCGCAAAGCCACAGCCTTATCGCCGGCCTGACCGGTGCCGCTATCGCCCTCGGCGGCGCGAGCAGCGTCAACGTCCACGAGTGGATGAAGGTCATCTACGGCCTGGCGCTCTCCATCGGCCTGGGCTTTGTCATGGGCTGGATCCTGTGCAAACTCGTCTCGATTCTTTTCGCCGCCGCCAACAGGCGACGTGCCAATGTCTTCTTTAAATACGCTCAGATCGCGAGCGCTGCGGCCATGAGCTTTATGCACGGCGCGCAGGATGGACAGAAGTTCATCGGTGTGCTCTTTTTAGGCGTAGCCTTCGCAAACGGTCAGACGAGCGTCGGCGATGCCGGCATCCCCATCTGGATTATGCTGCTGTGCTCGGCCACTATGGGTATCGGCACCAGCGTGGGCGGCGAGCGCATCATCAAGTCCGTCGGCCAGAGCATGGTTAAGCTCGAGAAGTATCAGGGCTTCTCCGCCGACCTCGCGGGCGCCGCGAACCTGCTGCTTGCCACCCTTACCGGCATCCCCGTGTCCTCCACACACATCAAGACCTGCGCCATCATGGGCGTCGGTGCCGTCAAGCGCCTCTCGGCCATCAACTTCGGCGTCGTCAAGGACATGATGTTCACCTGGTTCTTCACCTTCCCCGCCTGCGGACTCATCAGCTTTGTCATGGCCAAGCTGTTCATGATGTTCCTCTAGTCAAACCGAACGTCCATCCGGACCGCAACACTTCGCCCACCCGTCTTCGCCTCGAAAGGACCCACCCATGGCAAAGAAACCCGATTCGTTCTACTTCGATAACTACGTCGCTTGCGCCGACCTCGCCGTTCAGGCAGCCGAGCTGCTCACCAAGATTTTTGAGAACTTTGACCCCGCGCAGATCCACGACATGCTCGATAAGATGCATGCGATTGAGCATGCGGCAGACAAGAAGCACCACGAGCTCGAAGACGCCTTGCTCACCGCCTTTATCACCCCGCTCGAGCGCGAGGATCTGAATCTGATGAGCTGCTCACTCGACACCGTGCTCGACCGCATCGAGGGCGTCGTGCAGCGCGTCTACTTCACCAACATTCAGAGCATCCATCCCGACGCCATCGTCATCGCCCACAAGGTGACTGACGCCTGCCGCGCCATGAAGGACCTGATGGTCGAGCTTCCCAACTACCGCAAGTCCAAAACGCTGCGCGAGCTCGTCATCCAAATCAACACCATCGAGTCCGAGGCCGACGAGCTCTACATCAACGCCATGCGCAACCTGCACGTTAACGGCAAGGACCCGCTCGAGGTCATCGCTTGGCGTGACGTGTACGCCTTCCTGGAGTATTGTGCCGACTGCTGCGAGAATGTGGCCGATGTCGTGGATTCGATTGTCATGAAGAACAGTTAATTGGGGGTACATGTCCCACCGGTCGCGGGCCCGACCACTAATAACCTTTTTTCACTCCGGCTGCAAGCAGAGTCGTTCAAAAGGTTATTAGTGGTCGGGCCCGCTCCCTTATGTACCACCATTGGGAACCTTGGCTGATGGTTTAGGCGTGGTGGGGCCTTTGCTGTAATGGCCCTTGATTACCCGAGATATTACTTTGGCATTCGGCGGGCGTTTGGTTGGACAGAGCTTTGGGTATCCTTTGTTTTACTTTGGATTGAGTCGCTGACTTTGGAGGGTTTGGTTATGGGGTATTTGGATCTGGCTCGGGGTCGGTATTCTTGTCGTGAGTTTGAAGATCGGGCTGTGGAGCAGGCTGTGGTGGGTGCTATTGTTGAGGCAGGGCGTATTGCTCCTTCTGCTTGTAATAACCATCCAACCCGTGTGATGGTGTTGGATACGCCCGAGCTTCTGGAGAAGGCTGCTGCTTGTCAGCCTCGGTTTGCTCGTGATGGGTCTATCTTTGGGGCTCCGCTTGTTTTCCTTATTTGCAGCGTTACCGATGATGCTTGGGTGCGCCCGTATGACCAGATGAATTCCAGTGAAATCGATACGTCCATCGTGTGTGATCAAATGATGATGGAGGCCACCGAGCAGGGCCTAAGAACGTGCTGGGTATGCCATTTTAAGCCTGAGGTGGCACAGGAGCAGTTCAACCTGCCCGAGGGCGTCTATCCCTATCACATGCTCGTCTGTGGCTATCCTGCCGACCACATCGCCGATCCCGAGCATCGCGAGGCCCGCACCATTCCCCTCTCCGACTTCCTCCTCAAGTAGATTTTTGGGACATGCCTTAAAACCTATTCTTGACCGCTCACCCGTTCGCCGAGTTCTGCGCCACTATGTGCAGGGCTCGGTTTTTTATGATGCGCACCCCCTGCATAGTCATAAAAAAGGACCCGCAAGCTGCGGGTCCTTTCTAGGCACTAAATTGTAGGCCGAATGTTAGTCCAGATCGTCGGCAGCGAAGTTGTCGATCGGAGCGAAAGGATCGGCCACGGGGACAACCGGGTCAGCGACGGGCAGCGGCTCGGCGGGAACAGTCACCGCAGGAGAAGCGGCAGAACCGACCGGCGTGGAGGCCATGAGGTCGGCCGGGAAGGAGTTCTGGGCATCGTCCATGAAGTGCTGGATGAGCTTGAGGTACTCGGCCTTGAACTCCTCACGGGAAGCCTTGAGACGATCGATCTCCTCGAGCTCGGCCTGCTTCTCGGTCAGAGCCTGGCGGATAACCTCGCGTGCCTTGGCGTCGGCCTCGTTGCGGATACGCTCAGCGTTCTCGTTGGCATCGTTAACGATGGTCTCAGCGGTCTGCTGGGCAGCGATCAGGGCAGCGGAAATCTGGCGCTCCTGAGCGGAGAAGTCAGGGGCGGGAGCAGCCACGGGGGCGGCAGGAACGGCCTGGGCGGGGGCATCCTGAGCCTGGGCAAGCTGAGCCTGCGCATCGGCAAGCTGCTGCTCGGTAGCAGTCAGACGGCCCTTAAGGTCGACAATCTTAGCGAGCATAGCGTCAACCTCGGAGGACAGCGTCTCCAAGAAGACGTCGACCTCGGCAGGATCGTAGCCACGCTTGGCCTCAGAGAAAGTCTGAGCCTGGATGTCTGCAGGGGTAATAGCCATAACAAGTCTCCTTTTCATCGCCTCGGCGCTACACGCCCGACGTAAGTTACTAAGTCAGTTCTACACGAGTATACCTATAAGAAGCTGCAGAACCAGCCTCTGCACCAACTGCAACGCAATAATCGCAACGACCGGCGAAAAATCGATACCGCCCATCGGCGGGATGAAACGACGGAACAGCTTGAGCCACGGACCGCACACGCTATCAAGCACCGCGGCAATATCCTGAAGCAAACCACCCTGCTTCATGGGAATCCACGTCATAAAGCAGTAGACGACAATGAGCGTGGAATAGAAGTTGAACAGCGTATTGACCAGCTGGACGATAGTGTAGATGTTGATGGGAATCTCCTCGTCTTGTCTTTACTTAAGGTAGCCGTCGGCACGAAGCTTCTTGAGATCGGAATCTTTGACCTCGCAACCGGCGGGCAGCACCATGAACACGCGGTCGCCCACCTCCTTGACCGTGGCACCCAGACCGCAGGCAAAGCCGTAAGAGAAGTCCAAGACGCGCTTGGCAACTTCGGTGCGTACGCCCACAAAAATCAGTGCGACAGGCTGCTTGGTGCGAACGCGGCGCACCACGGTCTCCACGTCGTCATAGCTCTCGGGGCGCAGGACATAGGCCGGCAGCTGCGGTGTGGCGTTGATGATATTGCTCGCATAGGCCGAGGCATCGCTCGGTGCAGGCGCAGGCGCAGCGGCGGCACGGGCGCGGGTGTTCTCGGCGTAGCTCGACGGCGTGTCATAGGCACCAGGACGATAACCGCTCGCAACACTGTCCTGCGAGCGCGAAGGCGGGTTATACGTCGTGGCATGGCGGGAGTCATCGCCGACCAGCTGCCCGGAGCGTGTATACACGGCAACCGACTCAGCTTCACCACGGCGCGTCTGACCAAGCAGGCCGTTGCTCGGCTCGTCTTGGGTGTAGAAGCCCTCGCCCGAAGCACCGCTGTAGCCGTTGCCCTGATAGCCATCGTCATAGCCATCATCGTAGCCGTAGTCGTCGTCCTGGCCATAACCCTGGTCGTAACCCTGCTGGCCGCCCAGGTGCATCTTATTTTTAATCTCGTCAAGGAAGCCCATGGTTGTGTCCTCTCGCGGTTTAGTGCAGGCGCCCCGATAATCAGTGCGCACTTCAGAGCCTTATTTTACTGCAAACTCCGGGCTAAATACTACCCTGCCCAGGCGAACGAGCGTAGAGCCCTCCTCAAGGGCAGGCTCAAAGTCTTCGCTCATGCCGCAGGAAAGCTCAGGCAGGTTCAAATCGGGATGCGCCGCCTCCAGCTCATCCCTCAGCTCACGAAGCCCCGCAAAGGTGCGGCGCGCCACATCCTTATTCCCCCGGGGCGCCATAGTCATAAGCCCCTGTACGCAAATTCCCTCAAGTTCCGCAAGCTCACCCGCGGCGGCGCGAATCTCATCGGGCGAAAAGCCTCCCTTCGACTCCTCACCACTCACATTGACCTCAATGAGCACACGCTGGGGGCCGGCGAGTTCGCCTGCCTCAATCTTGCGGGCAGCACGGCTCGAGATCGCCTGCGCCAGATGCAGCGAACCCACCGAGTGAATCAGCTCGGCTGAGCCCAGCACCGCATTGATCTTATTGGTCTGCAGGTTGCCGATCATATCGAAGCGCACCTCGGGCAGCTCCGGATGCTCCGCCAAACCTGTGAGCTTGCGAACCAGCTCCTGCGGGCGATTCTCGGCAAAATGGCGATACCCCGCCTGGATGGCGGCAACGGTCTCATCGACACCAACGGTCTTGGACACGGCAATGAGGCGCGCGGCGTCGTGGGGACGGCCCGCGCGATCGAGCGCCGCATAAAAACGTTCCAGAATCTGCTCGCGGCGAGCGCGCATCAAGTCCAAATAGTTATCCATTGCCAATCGCCTCCGCTGACAGCCAAACAAGTAGTCCCATGCTAACGCAAGAGCGCGGCCCCGCATGTGCAAGGCCGCGCTCACTTAGGTATTTACAATCTTTCGACGAACGGGGTTACTTACTCCTCGTCGTCCTCGCCATCGTCCTCATCCTCAAGATGATCGAGCAGGTAGCGAAGACCCTCGCTGACCTCGTTAACGGGCACCTTGGCAACGTAGCGTGCATCGACGGCGGGCCTCATGATAACACCCTCGCCCGAAGGCACGCGTATGCTCTCGAGCTCATCCTCATCAGTGCAGGCGATATCACCGGCAGTCATACGCTGTCCGGTCAACAGGAAGGTCAGACGGCAGGCGGCATCGATGGAAATCGAGGCGATGCGATCGAGATAGCGCGATACCATGATGGCGCGGCGCAGGTCGTCATAGTTGCTGTCGTCGTCCATAAAATCGCCCGTGTCCATGCGGTTAAAGGTGCGGAAGAACTTCTCGTAGGCGGCGTGCACTGGCTCGTCCTCGACGGCCAAGTTGCAGATGATGGACATGTCGTTGGTGACGAGCGCAGAAAGCGAAGAGCCCAGCACCTGGTAGACGGCCTCAGCCTCGGCCTCGACCGTGCCGACAAGCTCCTTGGGCAGCGAGATGTCGGCCTTGATCATATGACGCGTGGCGCGGCAAATCTGGCGAACCTTATCGGTCATGCGCTGCAGGTTAAAGTCGACGTAGATGATCGTCTGCAGCAAGCGGAAGTCGGAGGCGACCGGTGACTGCGTGGCAATCAGGTTGTAGCAGACGGCCTCCAGGTTGGCGCAGCGTGCGTCAATCGAAAGCGTACGCTTCTTGGTCTTGGTGGCGAGCTTGCGGTCGTCGGTCACATAGGCCTTCACGGCATCGTGGAGGGCCAGATCGACGGCCTCGTAGATGCTCAGCATCTCGTGACGGGCCTCGATGAGCTGACGGGAAAACAGTTTGCGCATGGTTCACTCCAATCAGTTGGGTGCGGTCATGCCGCCCGCACAGTGAATACGCACCGGACCAGATCCGATCGGCTTGGGACTAGTCGCACCGATCAGCCAAAGCGGCCGGTGATATAGTCTTCCGTCCGCGAGTCCACCGGGCTGGTGAAGATCGCGTCGGTTTGACCATACTCGATGAGCGTAGCGGGCTCGCCGGCAACTTCCTGCAAGAAGAACGCGGTGTAGTCACTGATACGAGCTGCCTGCTGCATTGAATGCGTGACGATGATAATCGTCATCTCGGGCGCCAGCTCGGCCATCAGATCCTCGACCTTAGAGACGGAAGTGGGGTCGATGGCGGAGCAGGGCTCGTCCATCAGGAGGACATCGGGTTGCACCGCAAGCACGCGCGCGATGCACAGACGCTGCTGCTGACCGCCCGAGAGCGCCAAACCATCCTTGTTGAGCTGATTGGATACCTCTTTCCAGAGGTTGGCGCGCTTGAGCGATTCTTCCACGATGTCATCGAGGTCGCTTTTGCTAGTCACGCCCTGCAGACGAGGGCCAAAGGCGACATTCTCGTAGATGGATTTGGGAAACGGGTTGGGCTGCTGAAAGATCATGCCCACGCGACGACGGAGATCGACCGGATCGACACCCTCGGCATAGATATCGTTGCCGTCGAGCGTCATGGTGCCCTCGACGCGCGTGCCCTCAATCAGGTCATTCATGCGGTTGATGCAGCGCAAAAACGTCGACTTGCCGCAGCCCGAAGGGCCAATGAAGGAGGTGATGGCGTTTTTGGCGATGTTGAGGTCAAGCCCCGTCAGCGCATGAAAGTCACCGTACCAAAAGTTGAAATCCTTGGCCGTAATGGCCGCTTGCTCCAACGCGGGAGCGGACTGATAAACGGACATGGGACTCCTTAACTAGCGACGCTTGCGCGACAGGAAGCGCGCAAACAGGTTGAAGGCCAAAATGATCACCATCAGCAAGAGCGCGGTGCCGTAGGCTGCGTTCATGTTGATGCCGTCGTTGGCAAGCAGGTACAGGTGAACGGTCATGGGACGACCGGAATCGAGCGGCGAAATAGGTAGATTGATGGCCTGGCCCATGGTGTAGAGCACCACGGCGGTCTCGCCGATGGCACGGCCGATGGCAAGGACGATGCCCGTGGCAATGCGGCCAAAGGCCGAAGGAAGCACGATCTTGGAGACGACCTGCCACTTGGTAGCGCCCAGGCCGTACGCGCCCCAACGGATATAGCGCGGAACGGCGCGAATGGCTTCTTCGGTGGTGCGCATGACGATGGGAAGCATCAAGAGCGCGAGCGCCAGAGCGGCCGAGACCATCGAAAGGCCCAGGCCCATAGCCTCGACAAACAAGGCGTAGCCAAACAGGCCCATAACGATGGAGGGCACCGAGGCCAAAGCGTCAGCAGCGTAGCGAATGAGCTCGACGACCTTGCCCTGCTTGGCGTACTCGGCCAGATAGACGGCTGCCAGCACAGCGATCGGCGTGCAGATAAGCATGGCGAGCGCCGTCACGTAGACGGTCGAGACGATCGTGGGCCAAATTCCGCCCTCGGCGTTGACGCCCTGGGGCCAACCGAAGATAAAGTCGAGCGAGATGTGTGGCAGGCCGTTGATGACCACGTAGGCGATGATAGCGACCAGCACCAGCGTGGTGATGTAGGCAGCGGCACGAAACACGCCAAGCATGATCTTGTTGGACAGGTCCTTGTTGATGCGGCCCTTCTTGCCGTGGGAAAGGGCACGCTTGATGCGCTCGCGCGACGAGGTCGTATCGACCGTCGTGTCAACGGAATCGGACATAGCCTACCCCCTCTTCTTCTTGGAAATCAGACGAACGATACCCACCAGCGTGGCGGAGATGATAAACAGGACCACACCCATGCCGAACAGCGCCGAGCGGTGCAGACCCGAGGAATAGCTCATGTCGAGCGCAATCTGGCTCGTGAGCGTCGAGATGGGGCTCGCAATGCTGTCGGGAATAACCGGGGCGTTACCTACGACCATGAGCACGGCCATGGTCTCGCCGATGGCACGGCCCATACCCAGCACGATGGCATCAACGATACCCAGCTTCGCGGCAGGTAGCACGACCTTATAGATGGTCTGCCACTTTGTGGCGCCCATGGCATACGATGCCTCGCGAATGCCCATGGGAATGGAATTGAGAGCATCGATGGTGAGCGTGGTGATGGTAGGGACGATCATGATGGCGAGCACAAACCACGCCGTCAGCGCACCAAAACCAAGGCCGCCGGTCAGTTGTGCGATAAACGGGCGGATGATGATCATGCCAAAGAAGCCGTAGATGATGGAGGGTATGCCCGCCAGCAGGTCAACGGCGGGGCTGATGAGCTTGCGCACGCGCTTGCTGGCAATCTCGACCAGGTAAACGGCCGTACCCACGCCCAGCGGCACGCCCATGGCGAGCGCACCGACGGTCACCAGACCCGAGCCAGCAAGCAGCGACAAGATGCCGTAGTGGCCCTCGGAAGGCGCCCACGTAAAGCTAAAGAAGTCAGCCAGACCGATGTCAGTAAAGACGGGCAGCGCCGAGTACGTGGTAAAGACAAAAATCAGGATGACGGTAACGACCGCCAAGAACGCGCAGGCAAAGAAGATCCACTGCAGCGCCTTCTCCTTGATATAGGTACTGCGCGATACGAGCGCCAGCTCGCGCTTCTTGGGCGTCTGAACATTCTGCTCAGTCTGGGAGTTTTCCTGTGCTTCCATGCTACTCACTCCCCTTCTCGTCGTTGGTGACGGGAATAAAGCCCGCCTCGCGAATCTGCTTGTCCATCTTTTCGGACGTCACATAGTCGATGTAATCCTGCGCCTGCTGCGAAGGCACACCCTTCACAAAGAAGTAAAGGTCGCGCGAGATGGGATAGCCGCCACTCGCGACCGTCTTCTCGGACGCCTCAACATGATTGACCGAGACGGCCTTGACCGAGGTCTTGGCGTTGAGGCTATCGACGAAGCCCAGCGAAATGTAGCCGATGGCCCCACGCGAACGAGATACCACGTCGCGCACCTGGCCCGTACCCGAAAGAACGGCCGAGCGGCGATCGAACGGCGTGCCATCCATCACGATGGTACGGAAGGCCTCGCGCGTACCGGACGCCTCGTCTCGGTTGATGACCTGAATCCTCAGGTCCTCGCCACCGACCTCTTTCCAATTGGTAATCTTGCCGGCGTAGATATCGCGGAGCTGCTCGGTCGAGAGGTTATCGACGGGGTTGTCGTCGTTCACGATGACCGCAATACCGTCGTGGGCAATGACAATGGGAGTCAGGCCCAGATCCTGTTCGTCGGCATTGAGTCCACGGGAGGAGCTGGCGATATCGGCCGTGCCGGCGCTGACGGCCTCGATCCCAGCGGAAGAACCCAAACCGGAAACGAGCACGTCGATGCCGGTCTCCTCCTTAAAGCCCTCGGCCGCAATCTCGGCGATAGGAAGGCAGGTCGTGGAGCCGGCCACGGTAATGGAAGAGCTAGAAGATCCCGAAGAACAGGCGCACAGCGTAAGCGTAAGCACAGCGGCGCTCAGGACCGATACGATCTTTCTCATAGCATCACGCCGATCGCAGCATGGCGCCCACAGGTGCCGTCCTCGTTACGGTAGGAATAAAAGCGGTCGTTCTGACGCACGGTCGAAAGCTGGGTATCCACGATATTATCCGCGTCGACACCGACATCTACCAGCGCCTCGCGAATGGCAGCGGAAAGATCGAGCATGCGAGAGGTATTCGCATCGATGCAAGAGAACTCGGCGGCAAAGCGATCCATGAGTTCCTGGGATACCTCATATTCGTCACCCAAGATATGGGGGCCGATATAGGCGGAAACGTCGCTCGCATCGCAACCGGCAGCATCGCAAAGCGCCTGGCACGCCTTGGCGGAAATACGTGCAATCGTGCCCTTCCAACCGGAGTGCACCACGGCAAATCCGCCGGGGGCCACCAGCACCACGGGAACGCAGTCGGCAAAGCAGAGCAGCACGGCTACGTTATGCGCCGTACAGACGATGGCATCGCAGCCCTCGGCAATCTGCTCGCGGACGTCCTCAAGGTCATCGGCGCCGTTCGAGGTCACCGCAACGATATGGTCACCATGGACCTGATTGGGAACGAGCAAGTTGTGCTCGCACTCGGCGGCACCCATAGCCTCGAGCACGCGACGACGATTTTCTTGAACAGCAAAGGGGTCATCGCCAACATGCGAGCCCAAATTGAGTGAGGAGTACGCATCTTCGGAAACACCACCGGCGCGCTCGGTGAAGGCAAAGCGAACATCGGATGTCGCGCCTTCCACCAACGTAACTCCATCATGGTCGACACGCGAAACGTTGTCCGCACGTGCTGCCATACTAAAGCCTCCTAATAACACAAGTACCGCGGCATCGCCGCTACAGCCCGCGTTTATACGGCTGTCATACTTCTCTAAAAGGATACCTGTTGCACTGGAGGCAATCGTAAAGGGAACGTAAAGAGATTGGAGGTTCTAGTTTACAAAGTCGAAATAAAAAGGGCGCGTCCATACGGACACGCCCCCGTGAGCAACAATGCAAAGAACGACTTAGAAGCTACCGCGCTTCAGGAAGTCGGGAAGCTCGAACTGATCGTTGCCGAAGTTAGGAAGCTCGGTGCCACCGACGTTGCGGGTCGGAGCGGCCTGAGCCGGGCTGGTGGCCGGAGCGGTGCGCTGCGGCTCAGCGGAGGCAGCGGCCTTGCTCTGAGACTGCTGAGCAGCAAAGAGCTCGTCCTGACGGTTGACGTTGGAGTCGGAGAAGCCCGTAGCGATGACGGTGATACGCACCTGATCGCCCAGGGACTCGTCGACAACGGTACCGAAGATGATGTTGGCCTCGGGGTCGACGGCGTTGGCGACAACGTCGGCGGCGTCGCTGATCTCCTGGATGCCCAGGTCCTTGGAACCGGCGATGGAGAGCAGCACGCGTGTGGCACCATCGATGGAGCTCTCGAGCAGCGGGCTGGAGATGGCCTGCTGGGCAGCGTCGACGGCACGGGTATCCCCAGAAGAGGTACCGATACCCATCATGGCGGTACCGGCCTGCTTCATGATGGTCTTAACATCGGCGAAGTCCAGGTTGATGATACCGGGGACGGTGATGAGGTCGGTGATGCCCTGGGTGCCCTGGGAAAGGACGCCATCGGCAATCGCGAAGGCCTCGAGCATGGTAGTCTTCTTCTCGGCGATGTCGAGCAGCTTATCGTTGGGGATGACGATCATGGTATCGACGCAATCGGAGAGGGTCTTAATGCCCTCCTCGGCGCTCTTCTTGCGCTTGCGGCCCTCGAAGGTGAAGGGCTTGGTCACGACGGCGACGGTCAGTGCGCCGACCTCGTTCATCGCGATATCGGCAACGATGGGAGCAGCGCCGGTACCGGTGCCACCGCCCTCGCCGCAGGTGATGAACACCATGTCGGCGCCAGCGAGCGCCTCGGCAATGTCGTCGCGGGACTCATCGGCAGCCTTGCGGCCAACCTCGGGGTTGGCGCCGGCGCCCAGGCCGCGGGTAAGGTCGGTGCCGATGTGCACCTTGATATCGGCATCAGAGATCGCGAGTGCCTGAGCATCGGTGTTGATGGCAACAAACTCGACGCCGCGGATGCCCTCTTCGATCATTCGATTGACCGCGTTGGTACCGCCGCCGCCGACGCCGACCACCTTAATGACGGCAAGGTAGTTGTTGATCTCTGTCTCGTGCATGTCGGTCCTCCGAACAAAGGTTATAGCCATAGCATGGGTCGACCCCTGCGCACATTAACCTTCAGGTTGAAAGTAAATGCAAAGGTAAACCGTATTATGGTTGCACATTATGAACGTATCAGTCAAATAATTGACCGTGAAAACCAAACAAACCAGATAAACGGCGTGGTATGGCCACTCAACAAAGCATCAACCAGCGCTATGAGGTCGGAGCATTCCTAAATGTGTAGTTGCCCGGAGAGCGCACATTGATATACGTTACGCCCTCTACCTGCGAAAGCAACTTGGTGACTACGCGTTCCTTCTTGGCGATATCGTCCGAATCGCCCAGCGACACCTCAATGCCGTTATTGAGGTTTGCCGAGATGGCTTCGACCGAAGGCGTGGAAATATCCTTGACTTGTCCCAAGAACTCGCTCGAAAAACCACGCACATAATCCAGGCCGGCCTTAACGGCCTTGGAGCTCACCGCCTGGCCGGAAACTGGAGCGACATCCGCCGAGACATCAGTCAGCAACACCGCGCCATAGTGCTTAGCGAGCGCCAGTGCGGCATCGATGCCGGTCAGGGTATTTGAGCCCTGCCCTGTCGTGATGACGTTGCCCTGGTCGTCCACTTCGACCGACGTCGACAGCGGGGCGATCCAGGTGTCATCATCCCCGATGGCCCAGGCTAGGTCATCGGAGCTGATATAGGCAATTGCGATGACCTTGCGCTCCATAGGCGTAATGATGAGCGTATGCGGGAACTGACGCTGAACATCCACGCCCGAGACCCACGGGTTCTGCTTGAGGTCCTCGGTAATCTGGTCGGGATCGACGTTAAAAAGCGACGTTCCCTCGGGCAAATCGATCAGCTGGATAGCATCGTGCTTCGTCACATGCTCGCTGCCTTGAATCTGAATATCAGTGGCGGTAAACAATCCAGAGTTAATCACCACGATGGCAACGACGACGAGCACGGCCAAGACGGCCAGAACGCCGCCCACGATTTTGCCTTTGCCTGTAACGACAGAAGCGGCGTCTGATGTTTTATTTGCCATCGCCCCAAGTGAAGACAACGGGTTGACGCCTTTTTTACCCGAAGGCTTCTTGGCGGTAGCCGGCACCGATGTCAGCGAGCGCGGTTTCGATGCGCCCAGCGTGCGACCCGGACGCAGCGTTTTAGTTCCCGTCGGTGGCTTAGGAGTTGCCATGGGACGGGCAGGCTTGGCGCCCATAACAGGCTTTGACGTCACCGAGGGACGCGAGGACTTTTTTGCGGCCGGACGATTACCGAGCTGCGAGCCGACGACCGGACGACTGGTCTGTCGAGCATGCCCGACAGACTTAGAGTGCGCGACGGTATTGCGTTGAGGTTTGGCAGGCGCGCCGGAACGCCCTCCGGCGCGGCGGAAGGTGGGTTTCGATGCTCTAGAAGCCGAGGAATTTAACTTCCGGTCTGAGCTCGATGCCATACGCCTCCCTCACCTTTCCGTGCACATGTCTGATAACCGCGGCAACGTCATCGGCCGAGGCAGTTCCGTTATTAACGATAAAATTAGCGTGAACGGGCGAAACTTCCGCGCCGCCAATCGAAAAACCCTTTAATCCACAATCCTCGATAAGCTTGCCCACGCTCGCATCGGGCGGGTTGCGAAAGACCGACCCGCAGGATGCGCGACCCATGGGCTGTGTACGCTTTCGCCGGGTCAGATACCGCTCCATGCGCTCCCGAATATCGGCTTTAGGAGCCGGTTTTAGCTTAAGAACGCACTCGAGAATAATCTCATTGCGAGGAAGGCTGCATTCGCGGTAGCCCCAGGCTATCTCGGACCCCGCATAGTGCTTGATGCCGGAGGAAGAGTCAAACGTTACGACATCCTCAACCAGCGAGCCAATCCACTCGGTCCGTGTGCCGGCATTCATAGATATGGCTCCGCCGACCGAACCGGGAATACCGACAGCAAACTCAAGGCCCGAGAGGCTACGAGACAGGGCATCGTTGACCAAGCGCGCAAACATCACGCCCGCACCGACCGTGAGCGTACAGCCGTCATCAGCGATCACGGTGCGCTGGAACTCTCTCCCGAGTGAAATGACGGCACCACGATAGCCGGCATCGGCAACCAAAAGATTGGAACCCTTGCCGATAATGACCCACGGCACCTGCTCGCGATCGAGCACCGCCACGGCGCGACGCAGGGCATGATAGCTGTGACACGTCACAAAGAGGTCGGCCTTGCCGCCGATACGATAGCTCGTATGGCGCGCAAGTCGCTCGTCCTCAATCACATCCGTGTCGATCATGCCCGAGAGCGCCATGACGGCATTAAACAGACCCATGGAGCTTAAGCGTCTTTCTTGGCAGTCAGATAATCGATGAACTCGGGGCCGACCGTCGTGACATCACCGGCGCCCATGGTAAGCAGCAGGTCGCCCTCGCCCACCATCTGCTCGAGCTCCTGATTGAGCTCAAGACGGCTGGAGCAGTACACGACTTCCTTGCCGGGATGCTTGGCACGAACGGTATCGGCGAGCATCTTGGAGGTAACGCCGGGGATAGGCATCTCGCCGGCAGAGAACACGTCGATCAGCAGCAGTTTGTCGGCATTGGCAAAGGCATCGGCGAAATCGTCGCACAGGGCCTGCAGGCGCGAATAGCGGTGCGGCTGGAACACGACGTCGACATGCTTATAACCCAGCGACGAGGCGGCGGCAAGCGTCGCCTTGATCTCGGTGGGATGATGGCCGTAGTCGTCGACCACGGTGATGCCATCGATATCGCCCACGTGGGTAAAGCGACGGCGAACGCCCTCAAAGCTCGACAGCGCCTTGGCGGCGGCGTCGATGTCAAGGCCCAAGACATGGGCGACGGTGAGCACGGCCGTGGCGTTGAGCATGTTGTGGCGACCGGGATTGCTCTTGATCTCCACAGCGTGCTCAGTGCCGTCCTCAAAGCGAACGATAAAGTCACTCTGGATGCCCTTGACATCCGGGTGCACGCAGACGATGTCGTTGCTCTCGGCAAAGCCGTAGGAAAGCACGTGACGGCCCGTCGACTTGGCGAGCTCGACCAGATGCGGGTCCTCGCCGCAGACGATGACGGTGCCGTCCTCGCCCACCAGGCTCATGAATTTGGCGAAAGTTGCCTCGATCTCCTCGATACCCGAGTAGTGATCGAGGTGGTCGGCCTCGACGTTGGTCACAATGACCACGTTGGGGTTCAGGAACAGGAAGGAGCTGTCGGACTCGTCGGCCTCGGCGACAAAGTAGTCACCCGAGCCGTTCTTGCCGTTCGTGTCATAGCCCTCGACGATGCCGCCGATCAAGAAGCTCGGATCCAGACCCATGCGGTCGAGCATGGTGGCGCACATCGAAGACGTGGTGGTCTTGCCATGCGTGCCGGCAACGGCGACGGTAGTGTAGCCATGGCCCAAAGCAGAGAGCATCTTGGCACGGGGCCACACGGGAATGCCCAGCTCGCGAGCGCGCACGAGCTCAGGGTTGGACTCCGGAATAGCGGTGGAGACAACAACCACGTCGGGCTTGACCTCGTCGATCGTGGCTGCCTCATGGCCCACGTGCACCTTCACACCAGCGCGGGTAAGCTGGCGGATATAACGTGACGTCTTAAGATCGGAGCCGGTAACGGCATAACCGCGCTCGTGCAGAACGAGGGCGATGCCGCTCATGCCGGCGCCGCCGATACCGATAAAGTGGGCGCTCTTAAACTCGGGCGCGGAGGTTGCAGTCTGGGAATCAGCCATGTGCTCGTGTACTCCTTGCGTAAACACTGCCTGTAACCCGTTAACTGTACCGCACCTACCGCATCAGCGCGAGGGCGACCGACGATATCCCGTCTAACTAACGCAAACCCTCTACCGCATCCGCCAGAAGAGCGGCGGCCCTATCTTGAGCCAGACCACGCGCCGCCTGACGCATGGCGTCGCGCGCCGCCGCGTCATCGACCAGGTGCAGCAGCTCATCGGCAAAGGCAGAACCGTCGATATCGGCATCGGCGCAGAGCACGCCGGCCCCGGCGTCGACCAGATAACGGGCATTGGTGGTTTGATGGTCGGCCGTCGCATGCGGATACGGCACGAGCACCGAGGGCACGGCGAGCGCAGCGATCTCGGCCACGCTCGATGCGCCCGAACGCGAGAGCACCAAATCGGCAGCAGCCAGCATATCGCCCATGTTGTCGATGTAAGGCTGGACGCGATAACGCTTCGCCTCCTCGGGCGTCAGCGCCAAAGCGTGCTCGGTCTCCTCAAAGCCGTCGGCACCCGTCGAATGCAACACATAGAGGTTCTTGCGCGAAAGCAGCTCATTTTTGAGCGAAACCGCGCGCTCGTTGAGGTGCTGGGCGCCGAGTGAACCGCCAAAGACGAGCAGCAGCGTAGCGTCCTCGGGAACGCCAAGTGCCTTGCGGCCGCGAGCGCGATCGCCCTCGATCACCGAGCGACGTACGGGGTTGCCGGTCATGAGCACGTGGTCAGGGTCACCTTCGCGCTCAAAGACCGCGCGCGCTGCCGGCACCGAGATGCACACGCGGGCGGCGTGGGAGTTCATCATCTTGTTGGCCAGGCCCGGAACAGAGTTCTGCTCATGTAGCAGATACGGAACGCCTGCGCCCTTGCACCACCCCAGCAGCGGAACCTCGACATAGGCACCAAAACCGATGGCAGCATCGGGCTTGCCGACCTTTGAGAAATGACTGGCGAGCGCACGCTTGGCCTTGTTGACACGCCACAGCGAGGTCAGCGCCGTCCAGGGACGGGAGCGGTCGAAGCCCGTGACCGTAATGGGCACAAAATCAAACCCAGACTCGGGGACCAGACGACCCTCGAGCTTGCGCGACTGGCCCACGAACACAACGTGGTGGCCACGGTCACGCAGCTCTTCGGCCAGGGCGAGCGCGGGGTTAATGTGTCCTGCCGTGCCGCCGGCTGCAATAGCAACGGTCATTTTATCGGTCATGGTAGTCCCTTCGTACACGCGGTCCCTGGTCGTCGGTGCGCAGACGCGCCGACGGGTCCGAGTTCAAATCGATTCGATTATATCCGCCGCCCGCGTTGCGAGGGCTGGGGCGCTGAGGACGACCTTGCGGAGCCGTCCGCGGACGTGGACGAGCTGCCGGCTCGGATGCAGAACCATCCAGAACGGTAAAGCCGCTACGCGAAGGTCGTTCACCGCGCACATGGGCTACGCCGGCGGTGCTCTCGTCCATAACGGCAAAGCTCTCACGGCGGCGGTCATACTCATCGCGGCGGGCGCTCTCGTACGAAACGCGCAGGATCAACCCGGCAAGCATGAGCGACACAATAATCGACGAACCGCCGTAGCTAATAAACGGCAACGGTTTACCCGTCATGGGAAACACGTTGAGGATGCCCAGCGCGTTAATCAAGAACTGCACCGCGAGAATGACCGCGGAGCCAGACGCCATAAGCGCGCCCCGACGATCGGTCGCCTGCTCGGCAATGCGAAACGCCGAGTAGATCAGCATCGCAAACACCAAGAAGAACAGCACGGTTCCGACAAAGCCGACTTCCTCGCCAATGATGGCCAGGATGTAGTCATTGTGCGCCTCGGGCAGATACGAGTACTTCATGGTTGAGTTGCCGATGCCACGGCCGAACAGACCGCCCGAGGCAAAGGCCATGATGGCAAGCGTGGCCTGATAGCCGTCACCATACTCGTCAGCCCAAGGGTTCAAGGCAACCTGAATACGCACCATACGGTACGGCTCTGCGACAAGTGCAATCACGATCACGAGAATGCCGAAGATTAGCACGCCGATGATAAATCTGGGGTCGAGACCCGCAAACAACGCCATGCACATGAGGGTCAACAGGATGATCAGGACAGTACCGAAATCGGGCTGGATAAAGATCAGAAAGAGCGAAATACCCAGGTAGATGCCCATCTTGCGAAGGAATTCGTTGATGTTGCCACCGGGCGAAAAGAAGCGATCAAGCATGATGGCCGAATACGCAATGGCAAATGGCTTTAAAAACTCGGAAGGCTGGAACTGAATACCGGCGATGTTGAGCCAGCGCGTGGCGCCACGGCTGCCGCTGCCCACCAAGAACACCAGAAACAGTAGCCCTATCATGCCGATAAGGAAGATCCTAAGCACATCCTCCCCAAACCAGCTGTCCGGCAAAACGCGCACGATGGCAATCAGCGCCAGAACACCAACCACGGCAAACGCGGCCTGTCGACCCAGGAAAAACGTCGCCGAGCCATTCTCGTGCAGCGCCTCGACCGAAGACGCCGAGTACACCATCAGCAGACCAAAGCACACCAAAGTAAACAGGCAGGCCATAAATATCAGACGGGGGCGCATGATGCGGGCGGGAACGCCGGCAATATAGCGTTCGCTAAACGACTGCCCGCCGCGACCGGAACGCGGTGTGCTGTGCCGCGAGGAAGCACGGTCCGAGTCGGGCCTCCTCATACCTTGTCGGGGGCTCTCCTCTCTCACCGGCAACCCCTATTCCATTTGCGATTTCGCCGCAGCGGCAAGCTGGGCCACATAGTCCTTAAACACGCGGCCGCGCTCCTCATAGCCCGAGAACTCATCGAACGAAGAGCAGGCAGGAGAAAGTAAGATCACGTCGCCACGGCTCGACAGCGAACGGGCAACGTCCACGGCATCGCGTAGGTCATCCGCTTGGGCGATATCCACATCGCCATCGACATCGGCCTCGTCCATAGCGGCGGTAAAGCGCTCGCGCGCGTCGCCAAAGCAGACGACCGAGCGCACGTTATCCATAACGACGCGCGCGAAGTCCGTGAGCGGCGCGCCCTTATCGTGGCCGCCGAGCAGCAAGATCACGTTGTCATCGGGAAATGCCGTCAGTGCCTTCTCGACCGCGTCGGTGTTGGTCGCCTTGGAATCGTTGACGTAGCGCACGCCATCAATCTCGCCGCACGGCTCCACGCGGTGCTCGAGCGGCTGGAACGAGGCCAGACCGCGGCAGACACCATCGACATCGGCACCGACTGCCAAGGCAGCCGTGGCAGCACAAAGGGCATTGATAACATTGTGATGGCCCGAGATCTTGAGCTCGGATGTAGCGATGAGCGGGGTCTCGACGCCCTTCAGGCGCACGATCATCTTGCCATCGCGCACAAAGGCGACATCCTCACCCTCTGGCTCGTCAAAGGCAACCTTGCAGATGCGACGACCCGGCGTGTAGATGTACTCATCGAACTCGTGAATGCCGGCATCTTCGACGTCGACAACCGCCAGATCGTCATCGACCATATTGTCAAACAGTTTGATCTTGGCAAGCGCATAGTTCTTATGGCTCTTATGCCAGCCCAAGTGGTCGGGAGTGATGTTGAGCAGCACTGCCACACGAGGGTGGAGCTCGGTGGTCGTAGCAATCTGATAACTCGAGAGCTCAGCCACAAACCATTCGTTGTGGGCTCGGCCGTCAATCTCGTTGACCGGCGGCTCGCCGATGTTGCCGACAGCTACGCTGGCCTCGCCGGCAGCCTTGAGCAGATAATCAGTCAGCGACGTGGTGGTCGTCTTGCCGTTGGTGCCCGTGATGGCAATCCAGTTATCGGGCGACAGACGATAGGCAAACTCTGGCTCACCCATAATCTGAGCGGCATGTTCGCGCCCGGCCTTAAAGAAGCCCGAGAACTCCGAGATGCCCGGGCACGTCACGCATACGTCATAGGCGCCCTCGACCTGTTCGGTCCCATAGACAAACGACGCACCGGCAGCCTCGAGCGCACGCGTGGCGTCATTGGGCTCAGAGGTGCCGCCGCCATACACGGTAACGGCGTTTACGCGCTCGGGATGCGCCAGCGCCCAGCGGGCGACATCGAGACCGGACTTGCCCTGACCCAAAACGAGCAGGCTAAAGACATCAGCAAGAGGCATGAAAGACCACTATCCCAACTGGAAGAACAGAGCAAGGCCAACGGCGCCAAAGGCCGCAGCGATAATCCAAAAACGGATGACGACCTTGGTCTCGGCCCAGCCCTTCTTTTCGAAATGATGATGGATGGGCGCCATAAGGAAGACGCGCTTGTGCGTAAAGTGGAAATAGACAACCTGAATCATGACCGACAGGGTCTCAACGATAAACAGGCCGCCGATGATGAGGGAAACGACTTCGGTGTTGGTCATGATGGACGTGCAGGCAAACGCGGCGCCCAGGGCAAGCGAGCCGGTATCGCCCATAAAGATGCTCGCCGGATAGCAGTTGAACCACAGAAAGCCCAAGCAGGCACCGGCACATGCGGTGCAGAAGATGGACAGGTTCACGTCTCCGTGCAAAAACGCCATGGCAGCCATGGCGAGCATGGCAATCATGGAGGTGCCACCAGCAAGACCGTCAAGGCCATCGGTCAGGTTCACGGCATTAGAAAGACCGGCGATCATCAGCCAGCAAAAGACAATGTAGAGCCACGGGAACGAAAGGCCGCAGATAGTGGTCGAAAGAACACCGAGGTCAATCGTCAGGCCGCCGGGAAAACGAATCTCGGGGGCGACGCCGCACCAGTTAACGGCAAGTACCGTAAAGGTGACACAGATAATGGTTAGACCGATCATCTTGGCATGGGGCGTCAGACCGAGCGAGCGCCCATGCGTAACGGAGGTCAGGTCGTCAATCAGGCCCAGCACGCCGGTCGCCAGCGTGGCGAGCAGCACGAGCACGAGCTCGGTGGTGAGCTTGCCCATCAGCAGACAGGTCAGCGAGATCGCGACGAGGATGACAACGCCACCCATGGTGGGCGTTCCCTGCTTAACCAAATGACGCTTGGGGCCGTCGGCACGAACCTGCTGGCCGATACCCTCGACCTTAAGCAGCTTGATCCACCACGGCATGAGCAGCAGCGCAATGGCAGCGGCGATGCCAAGCCCCAAAAAAGCCTGATACGTTGGATACGAGGGATTGCCGAACATGGGCTAGCACACACCTTCCACAAAGCGGTCGAGCTCAACAAAGCGGGAACCCTTGACCAGTACAACATCATGTTTTTCAAGCGCGCCGCCCATGCGGTCGAGCACCTGCTGATAATCGGAGAACACCTGGATACGGTCCTCGTCCATGCCCATCATGCGCGCGGCATCGGCCATAAGCTGGGCCAGCTCACCACCCACGCACGCCAGCATGTCGAGCTTCTTGGCGGCGGCATAGGCGCCCACGAGTTCATGCATGCGAGGGGCCTCATCGCCCATCTCGCCCATCTCGCCCAAAATCGCCATGCGAGACCCCGTACACGAAAGCGAGCACAGTAGATCGAGGCCAGCAGCCATGGATTCGGCACTGGCGTTATAGGAATCGTCGATGACGCGGGCACCGCTCTTGGCGCGCTTGATCTCCTGGCGGTGACCGGTGATCGTGAGGCCCCTAAAAGCAGCGTCGATCTGCTCGGGCGTCACGCCCAAGCGATAGGCAACCGCGGCGGCCTTAACGGCATTAGGAACGGACTGCACGCCGGGGATGGCAAGCATGGTATCGATTGTCTCACCCTGGCCAAAATCGAGCGTAAAGACCGGACGGCCCTCGTCATCAACACGAATGTCGCGGGCACGGACCTCATCATCGTCCGAGACGCCGGCCAGCATCACGTCGATACCAGCAGGCTGGGCGAACGTATCGCGAATGAACGGCGTAAAGTCGTCCTCGCCGCCCAAAACCAGCAGCGGCAAGAAGTCGCCAGCGGCGCACATACCCTGGACAATCTCGGCCTTAGCGCGGGCGATGTTCTCGCGGCTACCCAAAATGCCGATATGAGAGGTACCAATCTTGCTCACGATGGCAAGGTTGGGATTGGCGGACTGGGACAGGCGCTCGATCTCGTGGAAATGGTTCATGCCCATCTCGAGTACCAGGACCTCGGTATCGGCCGGAGCGGAAAGCACCGTGAGCGGCATGCCGATCAGGTTATTGAAATTGCCCTTGGTGGCCCAGACACGATAGCGCTTGGCGAGCACGGCGGCGAGCACGTCCTTGGTCGTCGTCTTGCCAATGGAACCGGTAATACCAACGACCAGGCAGCCGAGCTCCAGACGGTACGTGTGCGCCAAACGCAGCAGAAACTCCTCGGGATCATCGGTCAGCAGGATGGCACAGCCCTTGTCCTGCGCCAGCGAGACCAGCTCGGCCTCGGGCTCACGCGTCATTACGACGGCGCCGGCACCCGACTGGACGGCACGGGAAGCAAAATCATTGCCGTCGACGTTTTCACCGGGAAAGGCGACGAAAATCGTCCCTTCCTCGACCTGACGCGAGTCGATAACGCACCTGCGGCATACCCGATCGGCTTCTCCCGTCACGGTTCGGGCCCCTGTTGCGGCCGCGAGGTTGTTGACGGCGATCTCTATCATTGCAGCTCCCCTGTAAACCTAATAATGCTATCGGCGTATTGTATCCCAGCGCCACGCATGCGTGGTGCAGGGCATGTGAACACCCCTCATATGGGACAACAAACCACGCCCCAAAGATTGTAACCCCCTACCTCGTGTGCGGAATACCCAGCACGTCGAGTGCGTTGGCCATAATGGACTGGAACGGCACCGCAGCGGCATCTGAGCCGCTCGGCGTTCCGTCGAGCGTGATATAGCACAGCACCTTGGGCGATTGTGCCGGTGCAAAGCCCATAAAGGACGACATGTAGTTCTCCTTGAGGTAGCCGCCGTTCTCGTCGGCTCGTTCGGCCGTACCGGTCTTACCCGCCACGTCATAGCCGTCAACTGCGCCGCCAACGCCCGTGCCTTCGGACACGACCGTCTGCATGCATGATGTCACCTGGGATGCGGCGTCCTCAGAAATCGCGCGCGCGCCTTCGCCCCAGTCCTTCTCATCGCCTTTGCTGGACTTATAGAAGTGCGGGGTCATCATCACGCCGCCGTTGGCGATGCCGCCCACGGCACGTGCGATCTCAATCGGCGAGACGGACAGCGCCTGTCCAAAGCTCATCGATCCCAGCGTGGCGCCGTCATACTGGTCACGCTCCTTGACGATGCCCAGGCTCTCGCCCGGAAAATCGACACCCGAGCTGTGACCGATGCCCCACTTGTCCACATAGGCGGCAAAGTCGTCGGCACCGATCTTGCGCCCCACCAGGACAAAGCCCACATTGGACGAACGGCGCATCATCTCGCGCACATCCATGGTCATGGCATAGTCGCGCTTGTCGGCATCGGTAACGGTATCGTCGCCCACCTTGATACTCGCCGGCACCTCAAACGACGTACTCGATCGCACGACGCCCAAGTCGAAGCCGGCGCCCGCCACGAGCGTCTTAAAGACCGAGCCGGGCTCGTAGGCGTCGGTGACCAGGCGCAGGTTCATATCCTCGGTCTTGGCGTTCTCCAGATCGGTCTGGTCGTAGGTCGGGTACGAGCAGGCTGCGAGAATTTCACCGGTCGTGGGGTCGGTGACCAAAGCCGAGCCGTTCTTGGCCTTTGTCTTCTCGACAGCCTCTGCCAGAGCATCCTCGGCCGCACGCTGGATATTGACGTCGAGCGTCGTCACGATATCAACGCCGTCGACCGCAGCCACCTTTTTATAGGCACCGCCCGCGATATAGCTGCCGTCCCTCGCGCGTTCGCGTACGAGAGAACCGTTCGTGCCGGTCAGAAGCTTGTTGTATTGCTTTTCGAGACCCGTCAAGCCGTCGTTGTCTACATTCGCTACACCCAGCACCTGCGATGCCAGATTGCCGTATGGATATACGCGCTTCATGGCCTGCTCAAAAAGCACGCCGGGCAGGTTCTTCTTCTCCAGCGCCGCAGCATCGTCTTCGTCCACCTGGCGCTTGATATACACCCAGGTGCCATCGGACTCGACGAGCTTGCGGCAGGTCTTTTTATCGATTCCAGTTGCCTTGACCAGCGCCGACACCGTCTTGTCAACATCCTCGACAAGCTGCGGGTTCACGGCGATGTTGCGACATTCGACCGACGACGCCAGCACGTTACCGTTGCGGTCGTAGATGGTGCCGCGTTTGGCATAGAGGGTCTGCGCAAGCAGGCGGCGCGCATCGGCACGCTCGCGCAGTTTATCGGCTTCGACAATTTGATAGTCGGCAAGGCGAAAGACGCCCAAGCCCAAGCCAAGCCCAATGAATCCCATGACGGCTTTGCGGCGAGGCAGAGGCGCGCCTGTGAGCCATTCGGTCGACGAACTCTTGCGCGACCTGGTGTTATGCACTTGAGGGCCGCCCGAGCCGCGAAGTCGCGACGCCGGGTCGTTGCCACGGGACTGCCCGGCGTTGTAAGATTGCCGACCCGTTCCTTGATAACCAGAACGTCCCCGCGACGAGGGACGTCCAGAACCGCGGCCCCCATCGGAACCGCGGCGATAGTCATTTGTCATACTCAGCTACCGTCTTGCTACTGAGCGGTCGCGGTCGCGTTGGCGCCCGCGGCTGCATCCTGCGAAAAGTCAAGTGTAACGCTCTCGCTGGGCTCCACCATGCCATAAGCGCCCGCAAGGTCGCGAATGCGCGTGTCGGCGCCATAGACCGAATGCATGACCTCCAGGTCGGAGCTCTCATCGGTCGCCTTTTCGAGCGCGTTGGTAAGCTCGGCGTTGCTGTTGAGCACCTGGGCCGTAACGCCGGCGAGCGCCACGCGGGCGACGCCGATCGTCATGAAGATAGCCGCAATGATGCAAAACGTTTTAAGAACGCTCATGAAAACCGGGCTTACCGCCTGGTTTGCCTGACGGCCCGCGCCCGTGTAGACATCAAAGCGCGGCGTGCGCTGCTCACGGGGAGCAACGGGGGCCTGCGGCGTCTCACGATAGGCGGGCATGGCGTTCATATCATAGGCGAGTGCTGCGCTTGAAGTGTTGTAGCCCATGATATGCCGCCTCCCATCCCGAGTACGTTGGTAGTGTGTTTAAGCTTCGTTTATGGTGCGAGCGGGAGGTCCAATATCGCGCGGTCGCGCCTACAGACGCTGCGCCACGCGGATTTTGGCTGATCTCGCCCGAGGGTTGCGCTCAACCTCATCAGGCTGGGCAACCAAGGGTTTGCGGGTGATGACCTTGAGTATCGGCACGTTGCCGCACACGCACACCGGAATCTCCGGCGGACACGTGCACCCCTGGCTCATCTCCTTAAAGTGGTTCTTTACGATACGGTCCTCGAGCGAGTGATACGAGATGACGCAGATACGTCCGCCCGGGTTGAGCCACCTGGTGGCGGCATCAAGCCCTCGTTCGAGCACATCGAGCTCGTGATTGACCTCGATGCGAATGGCCTGGAAACTTTTCTTGGCCGGGTGTCCGCCATGCCGACGAGCGGCAGCCGGGATACCCGCCTTGATGATCTCGACAAATTGGCCGGTGGTTTCGATCGGTTCTTGCTCGCGGCGGCGCACGATCTCGCGCGCGATCTGCGAGGCAAACTTCTCTTCGCCGTAGACGCGTAGAATCCGGGCGAGGTCGTGTTCGTTATAGGTGTTGATGACCTCAGCTGCGTTTAAGGTGTTATTACCCGGATCCATCCGCATGTCCAATGGGGCGTCCTCGTTATACGAAAAGCCCCTGCCAGGGATATCGAGTTGCGGTGACGAAACGCCCAAATCGAACAGGAAGCCATCGACCCCGGGCACCTCGGCCGAGCAAAGCAGCTCGTCCAAGTCGCCGAAGTTGCCCTTCAGCAGCTGGTGCGGAACTCCGGGAACCTCGCGGTCCAGACGGGCGCCAGCGGCCTCGAGGGCCATGTCGTCCTGATCGACGCCGAGCAAAAGGCCCGTCTCCCCCACCTGCGCGGCCATCTTTACCGAATGGCCGGCACCGCCAAGGGTGCAATCGCAGACAACGGAGCCGCTCTTTAGCCGCAGCGACTCAAGCACTTCGCCGAGCATGACAGGTTCATGCCGATATTCTTGTGTCAAGATCCCACGCTCCATCCGTTACCCGTGCCTTGCCCTTACGAGAAGAAGAGGTCCAGCAGGGCCTCATCGTCATCGTCCTCATCGGCCGCGGCGCGATCCCAAACCTCAAGGTGGTCGTAGTTGCCCACAACCGTGACCTCGCGGTCGAGGTTCGCCTGCTTGCGGAGAGACTCGGAAAGACCGATACGACCGGCGCTGTCCACGTCCATCGACGTGGTGCGCTTGTTGATCGCCCTCATGAGCTTCTGGTCATTAATGTCACGCGGGTTAAAACCCTCGTGGCCCTCACGACCCGCGAAGAGTCCTTCGACCCACTTATCGAAGGCCTCGGCAGAGAACACGTACAGAGCATCGACATCCAGGGCTTTGAACACGCGAACGTGCTCTCCAAGCTCCTCGCGAAGGGGTGCAGGCAGGGACAGACGACCTTTTGCATCGAGATTGCGCTCGTATGCACCAGTCATTCCCATGTGCGCCCTCCCCTCGGTTACTCAGATGGCACGTACGCGGGGAACCACCCCGCCTGTCGACGTCATCAATAATATGGGGAACCGCCCCATTTTTCAACACCTTTCCCCACCCCTTCCCCCACCCCGCCCCACCATTCCACCCCCAATATGTTGTAAAACACCCCCGAGCATATGTTCGAAAACACAATATGTTGTGTTTACAGCAAAGGCGGGATGCCACCTGTGGC
>UQZL01000015.1 GCA_900545605.1 uncultured Collinsella sp. | reverse complement strand
GGTCGATCGCGAGTTCCGCACGAGCCGGAGAGCACTTAATGTGCTCTCCGTGCGAGTCAGGACTGTCCGAGCAGGCGACCTTATATATTTGCCCTCCCCGGGGCTCCTCGCCCGAACCCCTCAGCTAGTTCTTCAGCGAGTTCAGCGGCGCCGGGAATCGACCACCGCGGTGGGCAAGCACGGTGCCGGCGTTGGGGTTCACCGGCATAATGGGTGCACGGCCGAACAGGCCGCCATACTCGACGCAGTCGCCCACGCCTTTGCCGATGGCAGGAATCACGCGGACGGCCGTGGTCTTGTTGTTGATGACGCCGATGGCCATCTCGTCGGCGATGATGCCGGCGATGGTCTCGACCGGGGTGTCGCCGGGGATGGCAATCATGTCCAGGCCAACGGAGCACACGCAGGTCATGGCCTCGAGCTTCTCGAGCGAAAGCGCACCGGCCTCGACGGCGGCGATCATGCCGGCATCCTCGGACACGGGGATAAAGGCGCCGGAGAGACCGCCCACGCTGGAGCTGGCCATGACGCCGCCCTTCTTGACGGCATCGTTGAGCATGGCGAGCGCGCAGGTCGTGCCGGGGCCACCGCAGGTGCCCACGCCGATGATCTCGAGGATGCGGGCAACGGAGTCGCCGATGGCAGGCGTGGGAGCCAGCGACAGGTCGACAATGCCTTTCTCGACACCCAGACGGCGGGCTGCCTCACGGCTCATGAGCTCGCCGGCGCGGGTGATCTTAAAGGCGGTCTGCTTAATCTTCTCGGCGACCTCCATCATCGATGCGGAATCGGGCAGTGTCTCCAGGGCTGCGGCCATAACGCCGGGGCCCGAGACGCCTACGTTGATGACGGCGTCGGCCTCGCCACCGCCGTGGACGGCGCCCGCCATAAACGGGGAGTCCTCGACCATGTTGGCAAAGCAGACAAACTTGGAAGCGCCGACGGAATCCTGGTCGGCCGTGAGTTTGGCGGCATCGATGATGGTCTGGGCGGCCATGAGCACGGCATCCATGTTGATACCGGCGCGCAGGCTGGCAACGTTGACGCTGGAGCAGACGCGGCTCGTGGTGGCGAGCGCCTGGGGGATGGACTGGATGACACGGCGGTCGGCGTCGCCGATGCCCTTCTGGACGAGTGCGGAGAAGCCGCCCAGGTAATCGATGCCGAGCGTCTCTGCCGCGCGGTCGAGGGCATGCGCGATGGGGGTGAGGTCCTCATTCTTGCAGCACGCGGCGATCTGCGCCACTGGGGTGACGGAAACGCGCTTGTTGACGATGGGGATACCGTACTCGCGCTCGAGGTTCTCGGCGGTCTCGACCAGATGCTCAGCCGTGTGCGTCACGTGGTCGTAGATCTTCGTGCACATGCGGTCGAGGTTCTCGTCGCCGCAACCCATGAGCGAAACACCCATGGTGATGGTCCTGATGTCGAGGTTCTGTTCCTCAACCATGCCGCGGGTTTCCGCGATTTCTGCGGGCGTGATCGCCATCCTTGCGCTCCTATCTGCCAAAACGAGCATAGTCTTATCTATTCTAACGTGCCGCACGTGCCAAGTGGCGCATGCGGCACGTTTTGGTGCTCGGTTGTTTCCGTTGTGTTACTGCCCAAAGACCTCTTCGGCGATGCGAGCGCTTTCGGCGGCGTCCTTGGCGTAGTAGTCCGCGCCGATCTGCTTGGCGTATTCGGGGGTGAGTACGGCGCCGCCCACGATGATCTTGACGCCCGGCACCTCAGTATGAAGCAGCTTGATGGTCTCCTCCATGGCGACGACCGTGGTAGTCATAAGCGCCGAGAGGCCGACGAGTTTGATGTCGCGCTCCTTGACGGTCTTGAGTATCTCCTGCGGATCGACGTCGCGGCCCAGGTCAAAGACGGTGTAGCCGTAGTTGTCGAGCAGCATTTTGACGATGTTCTTGCCAATATCGTGGATGTCGCCCTTGACGGTGGCCACGCAGATCTTGCCCTTGTCGGCAATCTCGCCGGCGGGCATCAGGCGCTTGATGGTGTCGAAGCCCACGCGCGCGGCCTCGGCCGAGGCCATGAGCTGCGGCAAGAAGAACTTGCCCTGGTCAAAGAGGACGCCCACCTCGTCGAGGGCGGGGATAAAGTGGTTGTTGATGAGGTCCATGGCGTCGTGGTCTGCCAGCAGACGCTCGGTCTCGGCAGCGATCTCGCCCTTACGGCCCGAAACAACCATGTGGCGGATGGGGTCATCGTCAACGCTGGTGGCGGTGCCCGCGGCAGGCGCGGCATCACTCGATGCTGCCTGAGCCGCCGCCGGGTTCGCGGCAATCTTGTACGGATCGGTCCAGCCGGCGTAGCGCTCGATGTATCCGGTCGAGCCCTCGTCCTCAACGCTCAGGACGCGATAGCTGTAGACAGTATCCATAAAGCGCTTGGAGCCCGGGTTCATGATGGGGGCGTCCAGGCCCGCGCCGAAGGCGGCGGCCAAAAAGACCGAGCCCAGCAGCGGGCGGGCAGGCAGGCCAAAGCTGATGTTCGACACGCCGAGCGCGCATTTGACGCCCAGACGCTCCTTGCACAGGGACATGGCGCGCAGGATCTGCTCGGCTTGGCGTTGATTGGTCGAGGCGGTCATGACCAGGCAGTCGATGAGGATGCGGTCCGGGCCGATGCCGTAGCGGGCAGCCTCGGCCACGATGCGCTCGGCGATGGCGAAGCGGGCCTCGGCGGTATCGGGGATGCCGCCTTCGTCGAGCGTAAGGCCGACAACGTTGGTGCCGTAGTGGGCGACCAGCGGAAAGATCTCATCCATGATCTGCTGTTTGCCATTGACCGAGTTGATGATGGGCTTGCCGGCGTAGCGGCGCACGGCGGCCTCGACGGCTGCGGGATCGGTGGAGTCGATCTGCAGCGGCAGCAGCGTGGAGCCCTGGAGCTGCTCAGTGGCCTGTTGGATAATCTTGACCTCGTCGATCTCGGGCAGGCCCACGTTAACGTCCAGGATGTCGGCGCCCTGTTCCTGCTGGCTGATACCCTGGCTCACGACGTAGTCCAGGTCGCCGTCGCGCAGGGCCTGCTGCAGGCGCTTTTTGCCGGTGGGGTTGATGCGCTCGCCGATGACGGCGATTTTGTGGCCGTCGCAGGGAAGGTCCACGACCGTTTGGGCGCTCGTGACCGACATGCTGGGCTTGCGGCGGCGCGGGCTGGGCGTGTGGTTGACGATAAGCGTGCGCAGGGCCGCCATGTGCGCCGGCGTGGTGCCGCAGCAGCCGCCCACGACGCTCACGCCGTCGGCGATCATGCCGGCGACGGCCTCGGCGTATTCGGGGGCTTGGATATCAAAGACGGTGTTGCCGTCGTCGTCCACATGGGGGAGTCCCGCGTTGGCCTGCACCATAATGGGCTTATCGGTAACGGTGAGCATACGTGCGGCGAGTCCTCGTAGCTCGGCCGGTCCCTGGCTGCAGTTGATGCCCAAAACGTCGGCGCCGATGGCATCGAGCGTGATGGCGGCCACCTCGGGACTCGTGCCCAGGAAGGTGCGACCGTCTTCCTCGAAGGTCATGGTGGCAAAGATGGGCAGGTCGGAGTTTTCGCGACAGGCGAGGACGGCCGCCTTGATCTCGGCCAGGTCGGTCATAGTCTCGATAATAAAGAGGTCCACACCCGCGGCGACGCCGGCGCGCACTTCCTCGGCAAAGAGGTCATAGGCCTCGTCAAAGCTGAGGGTGCCTAAGGGACGAAGCAGCGCGCCGATGGGGCCGATATCGCCGGCGACGTAGCGGGCGCCGGCCTCGCGGGCGCAGGCGACAGCGGCGGCAAAGACGTCTGCCACGGTGGCGGCGCCGTCGAGCTTGTGGGCGTTGGCGCCAAAGGTGTTGGCGGTGATCACGTCGCAGCCGGCCTCGACATATTGACGCTGGATATCAGTGATAACCTGGGGCTCCTCAAAGTTGAGCAGCTCGGGCAGGGCGCCGGCCTTCATGCCGGCCGCTTGCAACATGGTGCCCATGCCGCCGTCGAACAGCAGGTGTCCCGTGCCCTCGATGGCCGCACGCAGGCGATCGTCCTTAATGCGCAGATCGTCGATCGTGTGCGTCTTGTACGTGGCACCGTTGCGACGTGCGGCATCAACGGGTGCCGCCAATGCAGTGCCGTCAGAATCATGAGTGATAAGCGGAGTAAACATCGAGGGCTCCTAATGGCTGGAATAGCAGGTGGTGTGGGCGGCGCGGAAGCGGCAGTGCTCGCGCATGCGGCAGATATTGCAGGTGGGGCGGCTCTGGGCGTCGTGGACCTCGCCGTCGAATAGGCCGATCACCGCGGTCACGCTTTTGGTGGGCATGAGCAGGCTGGTGGGCGTGACGGTAAGCCCGATGAGCCGCGTGGCGTTGAGCGCATTGACGATCGAGCGCTGAGCCGAGAGCGGGCAGTCGCCGTAGCCGGGACTAAAACGCCAGTTGCCGGCGAGCCCGTGTGCGGCGGCGTCCGTCTTGACCTGCTGGTCCATTTGCTCAACGGCGGCTTCCACGTAAGCGGAGCACGCGGCGTCGAGCACGGCGCCCTCCAGGGGATGTTGGGCTCCCGTGGTGCGCAGGCGACGCTCGGCGTCCATGCCGAGGGTGCATGCCATGAGCGCGGCAAAGCGGGCATCTTTGAGATGTCGATAGATATCGCGACCTCGCAGCTCAACGTTGGTGCCGACCAAGCGAATGCAAGGCTCACTTTGTTCGTCCACGCCCGTGGCATCGACGGCAAACACGCGGCGCACGCCACGAGGCTCAATGTCCAGTTCCAGACGCTCGACCACAAGCTCAATACGTCGTGACAGCTCGGGCTCGATCTGCTGGCCGCCGTAACCCAGATACCGCAGCATCTCGGCACGGTCGACACGGGGATGGTACGCAGCATCGACACGGTAAAGCGCCGGCGACGCAAGGTCGGCCGGCACTTCGACAGCGGTTGTATCGATGTGCGGTTTTTCCATTACCCCAGGCGCTCCATAATGGTCGCGGCGATCGCAGGACGGTTCATAGTGTACAGGTGCAGGCCGTCGGCGCCGTGCTCCTTGAGGTCGCAAAGCTGGCGGGCGGCATAATCTACACCGGCTGCCTGCAGGCTCTCGGGGTCATTCTCGTACTTGGCGAGAATCTTGATGACGGGGGAGGGCAGCGACGCGCCGCACATAAAGACCATGCGGCTGATCTGCGACTTGCCCATAAACGGCATGATGCCCGCGGTAATGGGCACGGTGATGCCGGCCTTGTCGGCAAGCTCGCGAAAACGGTAGAAGCACTCGTTATCAAAGAAGAGCTGCGTCACAAAGAAGCTCGCGCCGGCGTCCTGCTTTTGCTTGAGGTGTTCGACCGAGAGGTTGAGATCCTCACAGGCAATGTGGCCCTCGGGGTAGGCTGCGGCGCCCACGCAAAAGCCGGCGTCGACGAGCTCGGGGATGAGGTCACGGGCGTAGGCGTAGTCGGAGGCAGGCTTGTCGTCCTCAGTCGCGCCAGCGGGAAGATCACCACGCAGGGCCAGGATGTTTTCAACCCCGGCGGCGCGATACTCGTCGATCTTGGCGGCGATATCGGCATGCGAGCGGCCCACGCAGGTAAGGTGTGCCACCGAGGGCGTGTCGAATTCGCTCGAAATCATATGCGCGATGGGGGCGGTGGTGGCACCGTTGCCCGAGCCGCCGGCCGAGCAGGTGACCGAGACAAAGCTCGGCGAAAGCTTGCACAGATTGCCTGCCACTTCGCGAGCCGTGTCGAGGGTCAGCTCGCCCTTGGGCGGGAACATCTCAAACGAAACGGGCGCGGTGCCCTGGGATGCTGCCTGCTTAAAAACCTCGTCGACGCGCATATTGTGCTCCTCTAGATACGTAATAGTGTGATGTGTTGTAAGGATTCTACAGCACCACTGTGTCACGGTGGAGTTTCACTCGTTATTCGGGGATACCAATCAAAGATGCCTTGCTATCGGCTTTCTCTATAACAGAGCGGCTAATCTAGGCACGGACTATAAAGACTGGTATCTGATGCAAAATACCAGTTAATAGAGCTCCATCCCAAATTGACTACCCTTAAACCATGGGGAGAGGTCTGCAATTTATGCAGTTGATTGGCTGTTGAGGGTGGCAACGCCGCCTCGATAGGGTAACCTCATTGATTGGTTTCGCGACAGCAACATAACGGTAATGTCGCGGAAACACGGCGAGTCTAAGCTATGACTCGTTCGTTAGTAATCAACACCGCTTCTCACGCGGTGCCGATACGAAGGGAGTTCCGTATGGCCGAACTTACTGACCGCTTCGGGACCATGGTGTTCTCTGAGGAAGTCATGAAGGACTACCTCCCCAAGGACATTTGGAAGCGCCTTGCTGCAACCCTCGAGGGCGGTGAGCCGCTCGACCTGGATGTGGCCAACGCCGTTGCCCATGCCATGAAGGTCTGGGCCATCTCCAAGGGCGCGACGCACTACGCGCACTGGTTCCAGCCTCTTTCGGGCATTACTTCCGAGAAGCACGACAGCTTCTTGGAGCCCAACCACGACGGCACCGCCATTACCAAGTTTACGGGCAAGAACCTCATCCAGGGCGAGCCCGATGCCTCCAGCTTCCCCAACGGCGGCCTGCGTGCCACCTTCGAGGCCCGTGGCTACACCGCTTGGGATCCCACCAGCCCCGCCTTTATCAAGGACGATGTCCTATGCATCCCCACGGCTTTCTGCTCCTACACGGGTGAGGCCCTGGACAAGAAGACCCCGCTGCTGCGCTCCATGACCGCGCTCTCGCGTGAGTCCAAGCGCGTTTTGGCACTGTTTGGCAAGACCCCCAAGAAGGTCGTTCCTTCCGTGGGCGACGAGCAGGAGTACTTCCTGATCAAGAAGGACGCCTACCGCAAGCGCAAGGACCTGGTCATCACCGGCCGCACCCTCTTTGGTGCTGCTCCCTGCAAGGGCCAGGAGCTCGAGGAGCACTACTTTGGCGCTATCCGCCCCACCGTCTCGGCCTATATGAAGGACCTGGACGATGAACTGTGGGCGCTTGGCATTCCCGCCAAGACCAAGCACAACGAGGTCGCTCCCTGCCAGCATGAGCTCGCACCGGTCTATGGCGAGGTCAACGAGGCCATCGACCAGAATCTGGTCATGATGGAGAAGATGAAGCTCATCGCCTCCCGCCACGACTTGGTCTGCCTGCTGCACGAGAAGCCCTTCGAGGGCATCAATGGTTCGGGCAAGCACAACAACTGGTCGCTTGGCACCGAGTCCGAGAATCTGCTCGATCCGGGCGACACCCCGCTCGACAACCTGCAGTTCATCGTCTTCCTCACCGCGGTGATCGAGGCCGTCGATAACTATCAGGAGCTCCTGCGTGCCTCCGTTGCCTCGGCCGGCAACGACCATCGTCTGGGCGCCAACGAGGCTCCTCCGGCGATTATGTCCATCTTCCTGGGCGACCAGCTTACCGAGGTCGTCGAGAAGATCATCGATGGCAAGGCTTCCGTCCATGCCACGCGCGGCGTGCTCGACCTGGGCGCCGATACCCTGCCCAAGCTGATGCAGGACAACACCGACCGCAACCGCACCTCCCCGTTTGCCTTCACCGGCAACAAGTTCGAGTTCCGTGCCTGCGGCTCCGAGCAGAACGTCTCCGACTCCAACCTGGTGCTCGATGCCGCCGTGGCCAAGTCACTCAAGTCCTTCGCCGACGCACTCGAGGGTACGCCCGAGGATGAGTTCCAGGACGCCGCGCTCGAGTACTGCAAGAAGGTGCTGACCGACCACCAGCGCATCCTCTTCTCCGGCGATGGCTACTCCGACGAGTGGCCCGTCGAGGCCGAGAAGCGCGGCCTTGCCAACAACAAGACCACGGCCGACGCCCTGCCCGCCTTTGTTTCCGATAAGGCCATTGCGCTCTTTGAGGAGACGGGTGTCCTGACCAAGGCCGAGGCCCAGTGCCGCTACGACTGCAAGCTCGAGAAGTACAACAAGCTCATGAACATCGAGGCCACCACGATGGTTCGCGAGGCGCGTCGTACCTATCGCCCGGTCATTACCGCCTATGCCACCAAGGTCGCTAAGGGCCTTGAGACTATTCGTGCCGCCGGTGCCGAGGCCGCCATGCAGTGCGAGCAGAACACGCTCAACAAGCTCTGCAACGGCATCACCACCATCAACGACTCCATCAAGGCGCTCGACGCCGTGCATCAGAAGGCCGAGGCTCTCGATGGCCAGGAGCAGGCCAACGTGTATGCACATGAGGTCGTTCCCGCTATGGATACGCTGCGCGCCGCCGTGGATGCCATGGAGGAGATTGTGGCCGCTGACTACTGGCCGGTCCCGACCTACGACGACATTCTGTTCTATGTGTAACAGACACGTTTGATTTTGCGTGTGAAGGGGTCTCGCCTGTGTGAGGCCCCTTCTTTTTTGCCGCTTTGACCTGCTTTGAACTTGCAGCCGAGCGAGCGTTTCGCGCGGGGCATTTTAAAAGTTGTAACCTGTTTTGGCATGCGGACGTTTCGGGCGTTTGTTCATAAAGGGGAGGATGATCCGATGAGGGTATTCGATATCGTGTTTAGCCCGACCGGCGGAACGGAAAGGGCGTCTGGCTACATTGCCAATGCGTTGGAAGGGGAAACCGTTGCTGTAGATCTGACCGATAGCGGGCTTGGTTTTCGCACGGTTGCGATGACAAAAGAGGATGTAGCCGTGATCGCGGTGCCCTCGTATGGCGGGCGAGTCCCGGCTGTGGCTGCGGAGCGCTTGGGTATGATGCGGGGAAACGGTGCGCAGGCGGTTCTGGTTTGTGTTTACGGAAACCGCGCGTATGAGGACACGCTGGTCGAGCTTGAAGACGCGGCAAAGGGCGCGGGCTTTCGGGTGATCGCGGCGGTTTCAGCCATCGCCGAGCATTCTATTGTTCGCCAGTTTGCAGCCGGTCGGCCAGACCCACAGGACGCGGCGCAGCTCGCTGGGTTTGCGAATCAGATTCAGCAAAAGATGTCTGCAGGAGATGCTTCTGAGCCGGCTATTCCGGGTAATCGTCCCTATAAGAAAGCCGGGGGTACCGGCATGGTGCCTAGGGCCACAAAGGAGTGCACCGCCTGCGGGGCTTGCGTCGCAGCGTGTCCCGTTGGCGCTATCGATAAAGACGATCCCAAGCGGGTGGACAAAAAGGCCTGCATTTCCTGCATGCGCTGCGTTGCCGTGTGTCCGTGGGGCGCTCGCGCGGTAAATCCCGTCATGCTCTCTGCGGCTACCAAGATGTTGAGCAAAGTTTGTGCCGAGCGGAAGGAGTGCGAGCTGTTTATCTAGCGCAAGGGCTTTGAGTCTTCTTCATCTAATGTCAAGAAAGAACGAACCCGTGCGATGGTAACTCGCACGGGTTCGTACATTTTTGAGTTGGTGCCCCCAGCGGGATGTCCGCGTGCGGCTGGCGCCGCCCGCATTCGCTGCGTCGCTTCACTCCTTGCGCGCTGCGCTGGAAAACGCTTGCGCGTTTCCTCAGCTCCGCACCCTGTCGGGTTCGAATCCCGGCGCATGGGTAGCAAAAAGCCCGCTACCGAATTGGTAACGGGCTTCTCAGATTCTGTGGTGCCCCCAGCGGGATTCGAACCCGCGATATCCACCTTGAAAGGGTGGCGTCCTTGGCCGCTAGACGATGGGGACAGCGGGAAAGAGTATAGCAGACTTTTCTATCCGTTCACATATCGTTGGCAGATTGAAAAACCACCACACAGGAGTGGGTTTCTATTCCGATATTCAAATATCTCAATCTGTAACATCTGGGCGGGCAAATCGGCTCTATCTGTTACAGATCGAGACAGACGGCGGGCGTCGGGACGAATATCTCAATCTGTAACAGTAAGACGACTTTTAACGGTCTAGATGTTACAGATCGAGACAAACCGCTGGGACGGGTCAAAACCACCACAAAGGTGCCTGTCCCCTTTGTGGTGGCGGGGCGTTAGGGGAGGAGCTTCATCGCGGCGTCGTGGGCGGCGTGCTCGTAAGCGTCGTCGAGGGGCTTGAGCGGCAGCAGAGCGGTGGCCTGTGCATCGCCACGGCGCTCGAGAGCGTGGGCGATGAGCCAGTCAGCGAGCGCGGGGTTCTTGGGTAGTGCCGGTCCGTGTAGGTACGTGCCGATGACGCCCTTGTAGATGAGGCCTTCAAAGCCATCGTCGCCGTTGTTGCCGGTACCCGTGACGACGGACGTTCCGAGCGGCGTGGCCTCCGCATCGAGCAGGGTGCGGCCGCCGTGATTCTCGAATCCCACAAAGGGCTCGGGTGCCAGGTCGGTCTTGACGGCGACGTTGCCGATCAGGCGATCGGAGCCGCGCACGGTTTCGGCGGCAATGACGCCCAGGCCCTCGATGCGATTCTCGCCCATATAGTACGAACGGCCGAGTAGCTGATAGCTGCCGCAGATAGCGAGCAGCGAGCCGCCATCCTCAACATAGGCTGCGACCTTGTCTTTTTGAGCGAGCAGCTCGTGTGCCACAGCTAGCTGATCGCGGTCGGAGCCACCGCCCATCATGACGATGTCGGCGTCGGTGAGATCGAGCGTCTCGCCCATGCGGACCTCGTCCACGCGCGCGGGAATGCCGCGCCAAGCGCAGCGGCGCTCGAGGGCGATGACGTTGCCGCCGTCGCCATAGAGGTTGAGGGCATCGGGATACAGGTAGACGATGCGTAGCGGGCGCGAAAGCTCGACCGGCGCAATATCGGTGGGGACAACGCTGTCATCGGCGCGCGTTACGGCGTGGGAGGCGACCGAGCTCGCATCGGCGCTCTTAAGCTCGTTGAGCTCCTGGACCAGCGGCGGGAAGGCCGTGTAGTTGGCGACGGCGTAGAAAGTATCGCCAGCCTCCTCGTCCGCCACGGCGCCGATCGCTTGCTCGATATTCGAGATGATGGCGGCGTCGATGCCGGCGTACTTCAGACGTACCTGCATATCGTGTGCACGCGTGCCGCCGGCAAAGGCGACAAGCCCTGGGGTATCGGCGATGCGCTCGAAGTCGACGTCGTAGATCCACGATACATCGTGGCCGTCGGCATCGTTGTCGTTGAGGAAGAAAGCGCAGAGTCTGCCGCCTGCCGTTTTAATGGACTGAATCTGGCGATCGAAGCCCACGGGATTCTTGGCCAGGTTTGCCTCGACGGTACGGCCGGCGATATCCCAGCGCCCCATGCGTCCGCCGGCGGGCACATAGGCATCGAGCGTGGGCTGCAGGTGCGCCGTATCCACGCCCAACTCATGTGCGGCAAAGAATGCGGCGGCAACGTTGTAGACCATGTACAGACCGTTGTAGCGCGTGGCGATGTGTACGGCAGCCGCGTTGGGCGCAGATCCAAAGACCAGGTCAAAGCCGTAGCCGTCGCAGCCGAGCTCCACGCCCGTCACGCGACGGACAAGCGCAGGGCGTGCCCAACCGCACGAAGGACAATGATAGGCGCCGAGCTGGCCGTATTGCACGTAGTCGTACTCCAACGGGGTGTTGCACTGCGAGCAAAAGCGCGAGTCGCTAATGCGGTCAGACTCGGTGTCGGTGGCGCCGTCGATGCCAAAGGCGATGCTCATATTGGGGACGCGCGCGGCGATCGAGGCGCACAGCGGATCGTCGGCGTTATAGATGAGCGTCGTTGTCGGCGAAAGCTCCAGCGCGTGGGCGATGACGTCCTGGGTGTGGTCGATCTCACCGTAGCGGTCCAGCTGGTCGCGGAACAGGTTGAGCAGCACAAAGTAGGTCGGCTTGAGCTTGGGCAGGACGCGCACCGTGTAGAGCTCGTCGCACTCAAAGACGCCTACGCGCTTGCTGCTGGCGGTTCGCTTAAGGTTGCCGCGCGCCTCGAGCAGGGCACCAACCACGCCCGGCTCCATGTTGTTTCCGGCACGGTTGCATACCACGGTGGCGCCGCTGGCGGCAACGGCATCGGCGATGAGGTTGGAGGTGGTGGTCTTGCCGTTGGTGCCGGTGATCACCACGCTGCGGTCGACAAGGCCCGCGAGGTCGCTTAGCAGCTCGGGGTCGATCTTCATGGCGATGCGGCCGGGGAGTACGCCGCCCTGGCGCTTAAGGACGGAGCGCAGCCCCCAGCGGGCGATATCGCTCGAGGTGCAGGCGAGAGATGAGCGGAAGTTCATGAAGCCGTTCCTAACGTGAATGACATGGTCGTGACGTTTGTGCCGTTAAAAGCCGTAGCGGCGCGCAAATTCCTGGGCAAGCTGCGATACGTCTTCGCAAGCGCTGGCCCAGGGGGCAAAGTCGGGAGTATCCGAGATGATGCCGTCGGCCTCCCAAACTGCCTGATGCGAAAGGTCCCAGGGGTCGTGCGGTTCGGGCCGGCAGGGAAGGTACGGCGTCTGATACATGGGGTTCAGCAAAAAGAACGCGCCGCCCTCGCAGCGGTTGGCAAACTCACGCAGCGCGCGTGTCGCCGGGCGCATCTTGTTCGTTTTGAACAGCAAGATCGTGCGGGCGAGCAGGTACCAGGGGGAGTCCTCGAGGGCATCGGCCCCCATCTGTTCTTCGAGCTGGTGGGCCAGGGCAAAAAAGCCGTCCTCGTCTTCCAGGCGAGCGAGGGCGAGTAGCACGGTGCCTGCAGCTCGGGTGGGATAGCCTTCCGCCTTAAGAACGCGGCGAGAATAGTTGGCGGCAGCACGGTAGCGAGCGCTCGCCATGCACAGCTGCGAGATGGCCTCGAGCGTGTGGAGCCACCCGATAAGAGCCGGCTCGCTTACGGTGAGATCGGCCGCCGTCACGCCGTCCGTCAAAACCTTGTTGGCCCAGTAGTGCGGGGCCTCCATGTCGAACCCGGGCACGCTTTGCTGCAAGTAATCGGCCGTGGTCGCCTCGAGCTTCATCAAGTCGCCTAGACAGGCGTCGACGGGCGTGTCCGCCAAAATGATGGCGAGCAGCTGGGCATCGACGGCCAGCGCGTCGACGCGGACGATCTTGAGCAGCTCGTCGCGCATGTCGTCGAACAGGCGGTTGCGCGTCTGCTCAAACTCCTCGTCGCTGCCCATGTCCTCGATGCGATGGAGTTCGTCGAGCAAGTGGCGGTGGACGCCGGCATAGGACAGCAGCGCTTGGGCATGCTCGGTCTGCGCATACTTATGAGGGTTGACGCTCACGTCGTTATGGACAAGCTCGCGTGCTGCATCGGTGAGTTCGGGGTGCGACGCAACGTAGGCGCGCTCCAGGTAGGCGGGGATGTAGACGCTCGGATCCATTAGAGGTCTCCTCCCTTAAACGGCAAGCCCTGCTCGGCCGCCCGCAGGATGCGCTCGTCGATCTGGGAACGCACGATATCGTTGGTGGCGACCCAGGCGGCAAAGCTGGCATTGTCGGGGGCGCCCAGGCCCTCCTGCAGTACCGGCGTCGCCTCGGACAGCGCAAGGACAAGCTCGTCGGTGGAGCCCACGCCCACGTTGACGCGGGCATAGACGCCATCGGGAAACTCGGTTTGGAAGTAGAGTGCTTCGGCCGCGTGCGGGCATGAGCGCACCAGGATGCGCAAGTAGCGCTCGGCACCCTCGTAGTCCAGCTCGCGCCAGGCAGCGCTCATCAGCGCGATGAGCGTCCATGGGTCCAAGTCGCGCTCCGCGTCCTTGGGACGACGGCGTAGCGGCGTGTTGGTGAGATAGGGGACGGAGTGGGCAGAGCGAAAGCGCTTGAGCTCCTCGGCGGGGTATTCGAGCTTCGCCATGGCGAGCATCGCGGTGTGACGGACGCCGGCCGGATCGTTGGGGGCAAAGTCGAGGCTGCGGTTTGCGGCTTCGAGCGACATGCGATAGCGGCCGCTAATGAGGGCGCGCGACGCAAGGGCGGCAAGCCAGCGCAGGTAGGGGCGGCGCATAAGGTCGCCTGCGGCCTCGCGCTCGTAGGGGTCCTGCGCCGAGGCGATCTTGAGTGCCAGGTCGTGCTCGACTTCATCGCGCTTGGATACCAAGTACTGTACGTACTCCTCGTTGGAGTTGGCGGTGAGGGCGATCAGCATGCGCTGGGCATCCCAGTTGGTGGGGTCGAGCGCGGCTGCCTCGCGAAGCATGTTCTCGGCAGCGGCCTCTTCTTGCTCTGCCTGGGTATCGTCAGGGATAAAGGGAATGCGGTAGTCGACAGCCTCGACCACCTTGGCAATGAGGTGCCCGGCGCGGTCGCGGTCGTGCACGATGAGCGGCGCGGGGTTGCGGGTGAATTGTTCCATCAGACGCTCTACGGCGGCACCGTCGGTGAGCGGGATATTGTCGCGGCGCAAGGCCTCAAGAACGAGGCGATGGCAATCCTCTTGAATGGGATCGAATGCCATGGGGCCTCCTTTGCTGCGGTTAGGGTTCAAATGTCTCTATATAAGGTTCTAGTTTACCCGCATGTGGCACACCGGGGGTGCCGCACTTGGACATGCACCTTTGCACCACGAAGACGGATGTCGCACAAATGTCGGCACCTTGGACGACTGAGTGGTATCACGGTGCCGCAAACGGTCGATTTTTGGCGGCGAACGGGGCGCATTTTGGAGGGCCACAGTCCTGCCCGGGATATGTGGTCAACCTTGATAAAACGTTTGCCCAGCTTGGGAGTTTGAATGCCCCACAAGGGTCTTCAGGGATAGAAAAAACGTTTCATCATTGTCGGCTTTAGGTGAATAACTGACCAACCAGAACGGTAGAATAGTGTTTGTCTGAGCGTTGAGACGTTTAGACATCGCGCATTGTCATCGCCGGCAACGCGCAAAACGGTCCTAACGGAGCCAATTGGGTGCTCCGTTATATACGCAAGTCTAAGAGGGGCTTGTTTAGGAGGCACAGTATGGGACGTTTTACCAATCCTCGCGATCTGTACTTTGGTGAGGGCGCTCGCCACGAGGTGAAGAACCTCAAGGGCAAGAAGGCCATCATCGTTTCTGGCGGCAGCTCTATGCGCCGTGGCGGGTTCCTGCAGGACGTTGAGGCCGACCTCAAAGAGGCCGGCATGGAGGTCAAGCTGTTCGAGGGCGTCGAGTCCGATCCGTCCATCGAGACGGTCATGAAGGGCGCCGAGGCCATGCGCGAGTTCGAGCCCGACTGGATTATCGCCATCGGCGGCGGCTCGCCCATCGATGCCGCTAAGGCCATGTGGGTCTTCTACGAGTATCCCGAGGAGTCCTTCGATAACATCATCCAGCCGTTCAGCTTCCCCGAGCTGCGTCAGAAGGCTCACTTCTGCGCCATCTCCTCTACCTCCGGTACCGCTACCGAGGTCACTGCCTTCTCCGTCATTACCGACTATGCCAAGGGCATCAAGTACCCGCTGGCCGACTTCAACATCACCCCTGATGTCGCCATCGTCGACCCCGAGCTCACCTACACCATGCCCGCCAAGCTGTGCGCTCACACCGGCATGGACGCTCTGACCCACTGCATGGAGGCCTACGTTTCCACCTGCGCCTCTATGTTCACCGATGCCAACGCCCTGCACGGCATCCGCGAGATCGTCGAGTGGCTGCCCAAGTCCTATGCTGGCGACCATGAGGCCCGTCAGCACATGCACGAGGCTCAGTGCATCGCCGGTATCGCCTTCTCCTCGGGCCTGCTCGGCATCGTTCACTCCATGGCTCACAAGACCGGTGCTGCCTTCGAGAACGGCCACATCATCCACGGTGCTGCTAACGCCATGTACCTGGGCAAGGTCATCCAGTGGAACTCCAAGGATCCCCGTGCTGCCGAGCGTTATGCTTACGTGGCCAAGGAGATCCTGCACCTTCCCGGCGAGACCAACGAGGAGCTCATCGCTGCGCTCGTCCAGAAGATTCGCGACCTCAACGACCAGCTCAACATTCCGCAGTCCATCAAGGATTACGCGAATGGTGGCGTGAAGGTCGACGCCGAGAACCCGCAGATGGTCTCCGAGGAGGAGTTCCTCGCCAAGCTTCCCGAGATCGCCGCGAACGCCGAGACCGACGCCTGCACACCCGAGAACCCGCGTGAGACCAAGGCTGCCGACTTCGAGAAGATCCTCAAGGCCTGCTACTACGACACCGACATCGATTTCTAATCGACTCTTGTTATCGTAACGAGGGGCTCCGCACGTATCCGTACGGAGCCCCTTTCTTTTTTCTTTTAGAGAATGGGATAGTTATGGCTGCAATTTTCAATAGCCCCAGCAAGTACATCCAGGGTCCGGACGAGCTCGCAAAACTCGGCTCCTATGTCGAGCCGCTCGGCGCTAAGGCCCTCGTCATCGTGACGCCTTCGGGCAAGAAGCGCGTCGGTGCCAAGATCGAGGGCGGCTTTGCCGAGGCCAAGGCCGAGCTGCTGTTCGAGGACTTTAACGGCGAGTGCTCCAAGGGCGAGGTCGATCGTCTGGTTGCGCTCGCTCGCGACAACGGTTGCGACATCATCGTCGGCGTCGGTGGCGGCAAGATCCTCGACACCGCGAAGGCCGTTGCCTACTACCTGGAGTCCCCGGTCATCATTTGCCCCACCATTGCTTCGACCGATGCTCCGTGCTCGGCACTTTCGGTGCTCTACACCGACGACGGCCAGTTCGACAAGTATCTCTTCCTTAAGGCAAACCCCAATATTGTCCTGATGGATACGACGGTTATCGCGGCGAGCCCGGTGCGCCTGACGGTTTCCGGCATGGGCGATGCGCTCGCAACCTACTTTGAGGCCCAGGCGACGCATGATGCCGACGGCGGCACTTGCGCCGGCGGCAAGGGCGGCATGGCCGGCCTGGCGCTCGCCAAGCTCTGCTACGAGACGCTTATGGCCGATGGCGTCAAGGCCAAGGTCGCGCTGGAGAAGGGTGCGCTCACGCCTGCCGTCGAGCACATCATCGAGGCCAACACGCTGCTCTCCGGTATTGGCTTTGAGAGTTCGGGCCTTGCTGCTGCTCATGCCATCCACAATGGCCTGACGATGCTGCCCGAGTGCCACGGCATGTATCACGGCGAGAAGGTCGCCTTTGGCACCATCGTCCAGCTGGTACTCGAGGATGCTCCGACTGAGAAGCTTGAGGAAGTCTTGGGCTTCTGCATTGAGCTGGGCCTGCCGGTCACGATGAAGGAACTTGGCGTTGCCGAGCTTACGCGCGAGCAGGCCATGATTGTTGCCGAGGCCGCCTGCGCGCCCGATGACACCATGTGCAACATGCCGTTTGAGGTGACGCCCGAGATGGTCGCAAACGCCATCCTGGGTGCCGACGCGCTGGGCCACTACTATCTCATGGATGAGTAAATCAAGCTAAGGAAGGGGCAAAGCAAGCAGATGGCTTTGCCCCTTTTTGCTATGGTGCAAAGTGGCCTGTCTCCAATGCACAAGTTGGTGCAGGGGGCAGGTTACTTTGTACCAATCGTTGTTTGATGAAGGGCGGATTCTCGTATGGCGCTTCCCATGGTTTATGGCGGTCCCGGCCGGTATGTTCAGGGGCCGGGCGAACTTTCGCGTCAGGGCAGGTATTTGTCATGGTTGGGCTGCGCTGCTTATGTCTTGTTTGACCAGGGCACCGAGGATCGGCTGTGCAAGCAGATTGTCGATGGATTTCTGGATGAAGATCTAAGTGAGCCGTTCTTTAAGATTTATGACGGTCCGTGTACGGAAGAGGCCGTTGTCGAAATGGCTAAGGAAGCCCAGGCCGAGTATTGCGACATGGTGGTGGGTATTGGCGGCGGCAAGATGCTCGATATCGCCAAAGCAGTAGCGTTTTATGCCGAGCTGCCGTTGTGCGTATGCCCCACGGCGGCTTCGATGGACGGTCCATGCAGCGCGATTTCGGTGCTGTATCACGAGGATGGGTCGTTCGACCACTACCTGATGCTCGAGAAGAATCCAGACCTGGTCGTGGTCGATACCAACGTGGTCGCGGCAGCCCCACTGCGTATGACGGTCGCTGGCATGGGCGACGCACTGGCAACGTACTTCGAGGCGCGTTCGTGCGCCGCGGCGCACGGTACCAACGAGCACGGTGGCGAGCCGGGGCACTTGGCTCTGGTCGCGGCTCGCGCCTGCTACGACACGCTCATGGAGTGCGGCGTCGCTGCCAAGCGCGATCTCAAAAAGGGCCGTACATCGCCGGCAGTTGAGCGCCTGATCGAGTGCAATATTCTGCTCTCGGGCGTCGGCTTTGAGAGCGGTGGCTTGGCGTTGGCGCATGCCATCGCCAACGGTCTGACGATTCTGCCCGAGTGCAAGGCAATGCATGGCGAGGCCGTGGCATTTGGCCTGGTGGTGCAGCTGCGCCTGGAGCGTGCACCCGAGCTTGATCAGGTGCTCGAGTTTTGCCAGCGCGTTGGTCTGCCGACGACGCTCGAGGAGCTGGGCCTTGGCGAGATTTCCGATGCCGATCTGCAGAGTGTTGCAAATGCGGTCTTTAGAAATGAACGTAATATGGCCAACGAGCAGGCAAAGGTGACCAAACAAAAGCTCGTGCAGTTCATGTGCGAGGCATAGTTTGGCGCTTGATTGACCTTGTGCAATCGAGGCGGCGATGGGCCATGGGCTATTTGCCGCAAAGATGCGCCGCGTGTAATTTGCCCGAGGCGTGGGCCGATAGCGTATCATTATCTCTTGCTTGTTTGCACTGCTCAGGGAGGGGCCGCGCATGGCGCAGGAACACGATCTGTTTGATGACATTATCGAGATCAGCAAGGGTTTCGACTTTCTTAAAAACCCGCTTGGCGGCGTGACCGATGCACTCGATCCATCGGCGCCGCAGTGGAATCCTGCCGACTACAAGGAACGCCCGCGCGGCAACACCATTCCGTGCTTGACCTGCAAAAACGAAAAAAGCGGCTGCACCGCGTGCATGGACGTGTGCCCGGTCAACGCTATCGAGGTCGAGGAAGACGCCATCGAGATCCTCGACTCCTGTCGCAAGTGCGGCCTGTGCGCCGCTGCCTGTCCGACCGAGGCGATCATCTCGCCGCGCCTGGCGCCCAAAAACCTGTATGACGATATCGTCTCTGCTGCCACGAGTCACGAGACCGCCTACGTCACCTGCACGCGCGCCCTTAAGCGCATGCCGCGCGAAAACGAAGTCGTCGTTGCCTGCGTGGGCGATATTACGGCCGAGACCTGGTTCTCGGTACTGGCCGACTATCCCAACGTGAGTGTGTACCTGCCGTTGGGTGTGTGCGATAAATGCCGCAACACCGGCGGTGAGGACATTCTGGGCGAGGCGATTGCGAAGGCCGAGGAGTGGTCCGGCACGGGTATGGGCCTGGAGGTCGACCCCAAGAGCCTCAAATGCCATAAGCGCCGCGAGTACGAGCGCAAGGAGTACATGGAAAAGATCGCCCGCACCACGGGCCTGACGGTGACCAAGCTCAATCCGGCGACTGCGGCACTGGCCTCGGTGACGCAGAAGTTGAAGGCCCACCGTCACCAGATCACGCAGCTTGAGCGCACGCTCAACACCATGTGCGGTACCACGACGACCAAGCGCCGCCGTTCGCTCACGCATGGGCGGCAGCTGGTGCTCTCGACATTGCAAAACCACCCCGAGCTTGCCCAGAACATGCAGGTGAGCACGCCGGAGTGCGATTTTGACAAGTGCACGTCGTGCGGCGAGTGTGTCAACGTGTGCCCCACGTTTGCCTGCGATTTGGTGGGAAGCGGTCGCTTTGCACTGGAGTCCACGTATTGCCTAGGTTGCGGGGCCTGCGTCAAGGTGTGTCCCGAGCATGCGCTTAAGTTGGTTGAGCATGATGCATCCAACCTGGTCGTCGTCGATCCCGAGGCCGAGGAAAAGGCCGCTCAGAAGGCCAAGGCCCACGAGGAGGCCGAGAAGGTCAAGGCCGAGGCAAAGGCCAAGCTCGACAAGATGCTCGACCAGGTGGAGAAGCTCGCGGACTAGCTAAAAGAGCGTAAATGATGGCCGGTGGGACAGGTACTGCCCCGCCGGCCAAAAAAGTTGCGGTGGAATAGTTCCTGTTTTGCCCTTAAGCTGGCCATTCTAGGAACTATTCCACCGCAACTAATAAATGGTTAGTTCATGCTGCTTTGGTGGCCGGTTCGACCGATACCGTTGCGCGTCACGGTTTCATGGAGCAAAAAGAACCCGGGAACCTGTTTGGTCTCGGTGTATTCCATAAGGATACCGTCGGCGTTGTAGGTCTGTCCACGTATAACGGCGAGTGCGTTAAAGTCGTCGAGATCGAGCACGCGCGTATCCTCGGGCGTGGGATGCTCGATCGTTACATCGCGTTTGCCCGTGGCAATCTTAATGCCAAGGTCTTCTTCGAGGTAACGATAGATCGAGTCGTTGACAATCTCGGGTGTCAGCCCCGGTACCTGTGAGCTTAGGTAATAGGAGTCGTCGGAGCACACGGCTTGTCCGTCTGCATAACGGATGCGTTTGGCGCGTGTGAGCTCACAGCCTTCGGGAAACCCGGTAATCTTGGAGAGCGCCTTGCTGCAGATGAGGAGCTCAAAGACGGTGGTGACAGTCTTGAGCTCAAAGCCTCGGTTGACCGCGATTTCCTTAAAGGTCTCGAGTCCGCCGCCACCACGACTCTTCTCGTCACTGATGTTGCGAATGACGCGCATGCCTTTGCCTTGCTGGGGGAGCACGTAACCATCTGCCGCAAGCATCGAGATGGCGCGACGGACCGTCATGCGCGAACAGTCAAACAGCTGCGTGAGCTCAGTCTCCGAAGGCAGATAGCTCTGATAGGCGTATGTGCCGTCGTCAATCGACTGCTTCACGTTGTCATAAATAGTTTGGAAGATGGCTCGCGCCATGACGGTCTCCTAGAGCTGGGTGCGTGAACGACGGATGAGGGCCGTCCGCGCAGGTGTCAATCGATTTACTTGCTGGGGTCGATTATATATTTACCCATGGCACGCAGAGCTGGGTCTGACAGGATGGCGCCGAGTTCGTCGAGGGAAGCCACCTTGGCGACCATCGAGGATACGTCGAGCCTGCCAGAGTCGATGAGCTCGAGCGCGCGACGCTGCGTATAAGGGTTGATGTAGGACGAGGTAAGCACAAGCTCCTTCTGGAAGACCTCGAAGGGCTTGACGGTGATTGTCTCATCGGGCTTGGTGAGGCCGAACATCATGACCGTAGCCTTGTGGCCGGCGATCTGGATGGCCTGCTCGATGGTGACGGGCTTGCCAACACACTCGATAACGACATCGACGTTGCCGACGCCCTCCTGCTCCAGGCGGGCCGGGACGTCCTCGTGGATGGAATCAATTGCCAGGTCGGCGCCGAGTTTGAGCGCAACCTCGCGCTTGCCTTCGACGGGCTCGAGCAAGACAACCTTGGTGGCGCCGGCGTTTTTAGCAAGCTGCATCATGAGCAGACCGATCATGCCACCGCCGATAACGACAACTGTGCTGCCGGGCTTGATGTTGCACATATCGATGCCGTGCAGGCAGCAGGCGACGGGCTCGGTCATAGCACCCTGCTCAAAGCTGGTGTGATCGCCCAACTTGTAGACTTGCTGCATATCGACGGAGCAGTACTCGGCAAAGCCGCCGTTAACGGTGGTCCCGTAACCGGTCATATGCTCGCAGTAGTGGTTGATTCCGTCGCGGCAGGGTTCGCAGCAGCCGCAGGGATGGTTTGGGTCGATGCACACGCGATCGCCCGGTTTAAAGCCAGCGACATCGCTGCCCACGGCCTCGACAACGCCCGCAAACTCATGACCAAGGATCGTGGGCGGGGTAACGTCCGCTGCGCCCTTGTCGCCTTCATAGATATGAACGTCGGTACCGCAGACGCCGCAAGCTTCGACGTTGATCAGAACGTCGCGCCTGCCCACGGCCGGCTTTGCCGATTCCTCGACTCTGAGGTCGTGCTTTCCATAGAAGACCGCGCTTTTCATGGTGACTCCTTAACGTGGCGGTGAATGTTGTAATGAAGTATAGGCGTGTATGCAGATATAGACAAGCATATCTAGACAAGTAGAAAATAATTATGAATTGTGGCCATCAGCTATATCAGCTTTAGCAGGTGAAATACTGGACATATACCGTTTACGGCTAATAATCAACCATTTACCGACCGTAGTATTGATGCTAACTTGTCTAGATAAGTGATATGATAAAAATAGAAGCGCAAGAAGTCAGGGACACGGGCCCACCCGTCCTATTGCACGAGGTACACGCAAACGGCGCGTCTGCGGTCTCGAGTGAAGCCAAAACCGCAGTCGCTCCGAATGAAGAGAGGGGGATTCCCCGTCATGATGCAAAAGATACAACGTTTCGGCGGTGCAATGTACGCGCCTGCAATTCTTTTCGCATTTTCCGGAATCGTCGTCGGCCTGGGTACGTTGTTTACCACCGAGGCGATCTTTGGCGAGATGGCCACTGCGGGCCATCTTTGGTTTGATTGCTGGAATGTGCTGCTCCAGGGTGGTTGGACGCTCTTTAACCAGATGCCGTTGCTGTTTTGCGTAGCGTTGCCAATCTCGCTCGCGAACAAGCAGAACGCTCGCTGCTGCATGGAGGCTTTGGCCATCTACCTTACCTTCAACTACTTTGTAAGCACAATCTTGGGGCAGTGGGGCCCTGTCTTTGGGGTCGACTACTCTGTCGAGGCGGGCAGCGGTACTGGTCTTGCCACTATCGCAAGCATCAAAACGCTTGATATGGGCATCATGGGCGCGCTTATCATTTCAGGTATCGCCACGATGCTTCACAACAAGTACTTCGACACCGAACTTCCTGAGTGGTTGGGCGTGTTCTCGGGCTCCGTGTTCATCTATATGATCGGTTTCTTCGTTATGGTTCCGGTCGCTCTTATCGCCTGCCTGGTGTGGCCGCATGTCCAGGCTGCTATCTCCGCCTTCCAGGGATTCATCCTTTCCGCCGGTACGTTCGGCGTGGGCGTCTTTGCTTTCTTCGAGCGCGTGCTGATCCCTACAGGCCTGCACCACTTTATCTATACGCCGTTCTATTACGACAACGCGGCGGTCAACGGTGGCATCTTTGCTGCTTGGGCCAACATCCTGCCCCAACTGGCTGCCGATCCGAGCATTGCTCTTAAGGATGCCGCACCCTGGGCTGCCTATACCTGCCCTGGTTGGACTAAGGTCTTCGGCTCGCTCGGCGTCGCCATTGCGTTTTATATGACCGCCAAACCCGAGCGCAAGCAGCGCGTCAAGGCTCTGCTCATTCCCGTCACCCTTACCGCTATGCTTTGCGGTATTACCGAGCCGCTTGACTTCACCTTCCTGTTCATTGCGCCCGGCCTGTTCGTCGTCCACTGCGTGCTCGGAGCGCTCGGCTGCATGGCTCAAAACCTCCTTGGCGTCGTGGGCATCTTCGACGGCGGAATCATCTCGATGCTCTCGTGGGACTGGCTGCCCCTTTGGGCCGCACACGGTCTGCAGTACGCCATCTCCATCCTTGTCGGTCTGTGCTTTACCGCTCTTTGGGTCGTGGTCTTCCGTTTCTTGATCATCAAGTTCGACTTTAAGACCCCCGGTCGCGAGGATGACGATGTTGAGGTCGAGCTCAAGTCCAAGGCCGACTACAAGCAAAAGCAGAGCGGTGCTGCTGCTAGCAAATCGGTCGCCCAGAGTAAGGATGACGAGCGCTTGGTGCTTGCCGAGAACATCCTCGATCTACTCGGTGGCACGGACAACGTCATCGATGTAACTAACTGCGCTACCCGTCTGCGCGTTAACGTCAAGGACAAGGGCGCCGTTGCACCCGAGGCTTCCTTCAAGGCAATCGGTACGCATGGCTTGGTGGTCCAAGGCCAGTCAATCCAGGTCATCATCGGCCTTACCGTCCCGCAGGTTCGCGAGAAGTTCGAGAGTCTTCTGTAAACCATCGTCCATCGAAACAATCGGCCTTGCAGAGCCGGTATGCACCGCAAGGCCGATTCTAGAGATAAAAACTCCACTTCTAGGTAACAATTCCAAACCGTGCAGGCCGCGTACGGGGATGGATTGAGCAAGCGGCCAGAATGAGGAGGACATCATGTCCAAGAAAAACTATGCCGTGACCATTGCCGGCGGTGGCTCTACCTTCACCCCGGGCATCGCTCTGATGCTGCTTGAGGAGCGCGACCGCTTCCCGGTCAACAAGGTGACCTTCTACGACAACAACGCCGAGCGCCAGGAGACCGTGGCCAAGGCCTGCGAGATCTACTTCCACGAGAACGCCCCCGAGGTTGAGTTTAGCTACACCACCGACCCCGAGACCGCATTCACCGGGACCGACTTCGTCCTTGCTCACATCCGCGTCGGCCTGTACGCCATGCGTGAGCTCGACGAGAAGATTCCTCTCAAGTACGGCTGCGTTGGCCAAGAGACCTGCGGTGCCGGCGGTATCGCCTACGGCATGCGCTCCATCGGCGGCGTTATCGAGATCCTCGACTACATGGAGAAGTACAGCCCCAACGCCTGGATGCTCAACTACTCCAACCCCGCGGCCATCGTCGCCGAGGCTTGCCGCGTGCTGCGCCCCAACAGCCGCATCATCAACATCTGCGACATGCCGATCGACCTCATGGATAAGATGAGCCGTATGTGCGGCATCAAGGATCGTCGCGAGCTGCAGTATAGCTACTACGGCCTCAACCACTTTGGTTGGTGGAGCAAGATCTACGACAAGGACGGCAACGACCTCATGCCGCAGATTAAGGAGCACATGGCTAAGAACGGCTACCTGGACGGCATCGAGCACGAGGCCGGCAAGGAGCAGCATGTCGAGGAGAGCTGGATTCACACCTTCGGCAAGGCCAAGGATGTCTATGCTGTCGATCCCGAGACGATTCCCAATACCTACCTCAAGTATTACCTGTACCCGGACTATGTCGTCGAGACGTCTGACCCCAACTACACTCGCGCCAATGAGGTTATGGACGGCCGCGAGAAGAAGGTCTTTGGCGCTTGCCGCGACATCATCGCCAAGGGTACTGCCAAGGACGGCGGCTTTGAGCCAGATGTACATGCCAACTACATCGTCGACCTTGCCTGCGCACTGGCCGAGAACACGCTCGAGCGCTTCCTGCTGATCGTCCCCAACGATGGCGCTGTGCCCAACTTCGACCCGACGGCCATGGTCGAGGTGCCTTGCATCGTCGGCTCCAACGGCTTTGAGAAGATCTGCCAGGGCCCGATTCCGCAGTTCCAGAAGGGTCTCATGGAGCAGCAGGTTTCCGTCGAGAAGCTCGTTGTCCAGGCTTGGGTCGAGGGCAGCTACCAGAAGCTCTGGCAGGCACTCACGCTCTCCAAGACCATTCCTTCGGCGAGCGTTGCCAAGCAGATCCTGGACGAGCTCATCGAGGCCAACAAGGATTTCTGGCCCGAGCTTAAGTAAGGACTGCAGTCTCGAACTCTCACTCATCTCTGCTTCATTTGCGCCGCCGTGGCGTCCGGGTTCGCCCAGATGCTGCGGCGGCGCTATACTTATGCAGTTTGAAGTACCTGTACCAAAAGGAGCTGTCGTGTCCCTTTCCATCGGTATCGTGGGCCTGCCCAACGTGGGCAAGTCGACGCTGTTCACCGCGCTTACCAAAAAGACCGGCCTTGCCGCCAACTACCCGTTTGCCACGATCGACCCCAACGTGGGTATCGTCGATGTGCCCGATAGCCGCCTGCAAAAGCTCGCCGACATCGTCAACCCCGGCCGCATTGTGCCGGCTACGGTCGAGTTTGTCGACATCGCAGGTCTGGTGAAGGGCGCTAACGAGGGCGAGGGTCTGGGCAACCAGTTCTTGGCAAACATCCGCGAGACCGACGCTATCTGCGAGGTCGTGCGCTACTTTAAGGACCCCAACGTCATGCGTGAGGTGGGCCGCACGGGCGAGTTCGTCGATCCCGCCGGCGATGCCGACACCATCATGACCGAGCTCATCCTGGCCGACATGGGCACGCTCGAGAAGCAGCTGCCCAAGCTCGAGAAGGAGGCCAAGCGCGACAAGGAGCTCATGCCCAAGTTTGAGGTCGCCAAGCGCCTGCTTGCCTGGCTCAACGAGGGCAAGCGCGCCGCGTCCATGGAGATGACCGACGAGGAGCGCGCCGCTGCCAAGGGCTTGTTCCTGCTCACCATGAAGCCCATCCTGTATGTGGCCAACGTAGACGAGGACATGCTCAACGAGGACCTGGCGCCCATTGATGGCGTCAAGCCGCTGCCGATCTGCGCCAAGATCGAGGCCGAGCTTTCCGAGCTCGATCCCGAGGACGCTGCCGACTACCTGGAGAGCCTGGGCCTGGAGCAGCCCGGTCTGGACGTGCTCGCTCAGGCTGCCTACAAGCTGCTCGGCCTGCAGTCGTTCTTTACGGCTGGCGAGATGGAGGTCAAGGCCTGGACGGTGCGTCAGGGCGCGACCGCCCCGCAGGCCGCCGGTGTCATCCACACCGACTTTGAGCGTGGCTTTATTAAGGCCGAGGTCATTGGCTACGACGACTACATCGAGCTCGGTGGCGAGCAGGGCGCCAAGGCTGCCGGCAAGCTGCGTATTGAGGGCAAGGACTATGTCATGGCCGATGGCGACGTCGTGCACTTCCGCTTTAACGTGTAAGGACGACGCATATGTTTAAATATGGCAAAAAAGCTGGCTACATGGGTATTGCGCTGCTCGTACTTGCGGTGATTCCGCTGGTGGTCGCAGCGTGTGTTATCCCCAACATTGGTCCCGAGGTGGCAACGAAGTTTAATGCCGCCGGCGAGGCGACGCGCTGGGGCAAGAGCTACGAGCTGCTGGCGTTGCCGGTGCTCAATCTGCTGCTGAGCGTGGCGACGTACTTTACGGCGGGACGCCAGGCTAAAAACAATGATGACTCCGCCGCCATGGCGCGCATCGTGTGCGAGCGCTACCTGCGAAACGGCTGCATCACGGGTGTGTTTCTCAACGTAATCAACGTCTACTTTATGTATTCGGCGATTACCGGTATGGGCTTTGGCCTGGGCTTTTAGCTTGCGCCTTTAGGCAACGAGCCTGCAAGCATATTCGATGGCTGCTGCGAGGCCGCCGCTCGATCGTGGTTGAAAGACCATGTCGGCGGCGGCCTCGTTTTCGTATCCGGCGCCGCGGAGGGCGAGCGCGATGCCGGCTTCCAAAAGGAGCGACAGGCCGCGTTGGCTGGTTACGATTACGGCAGCCTGATTGAGCGAGCAGCTGTGCGCTTGGCATTGGATGGCAAGTTCACCTTGCGCCGGGCAAGGGACCAAAACGGCGGTGACGCGACTTGATAGCAATGCAAATGCTGTGCGCTCATCGGGCGAAAGACATTCTGCTTCAACGACGACGAGCTTGGGCGGTGCGCTGTTTGTGCGAAGCGTGGCTCGGTACGTGCGGACCGAAGAACCCGACATAGAAAACTCCTGTGTATTCGGCAAAACGTAAACTATAGTTTACGTTTATGTTCGGCTCCATTTCAAACTCGGCTGCATGGACGAACGTGCGAAACAGATTCTTGGCAGGCGGGTCGAAGAGACACGCAGAGACCTTGGTATCTCCAAGGTTGATTTTTGTGTGGCGACAGGAGTCAGCCGACCCTACCTCGACCGAATCGAAGATGGGACGGCAAATTTCACGCTCAAGGTTCTATTTAAGATCGCGCCCGCACTCGGCATGACGGTGTCAGAGCTTCTCGAAGGTATCGAATAGGGAATACCCGTCGACAACTGAATTACGCCATCGGGATGCGGTCGTGGTTGACTTGGCTGTAGAACAGGCGCTGAATCTCGGCCGCATCACGTGACTGGCCGAGTGCCCACATGGTCTTGGCCACGAGCGTCTCGGTGGTCATGTCGTCGCCGCGCAGAATGCCCGGATGATCGGCGTAAGCACGGCCGACCTCATAAACGCCCAGATCGAGGCCCTCTTCGGGGACCTGCGTGGTCATAACGACGGTGCGACCCGAATCGACCCAGCGGAAAATTGCCTCTTGGAACGAATCGCCGGACTCGCCAAACTCGGGAATACCGCCAATGCCAAAGGTCTCAAGGATTACAGCATCGTAGCTATCGGCAAGGGCGTCGAGGATGCCCGGGTTTACGCCGGGCGTAAGCTTGAGTACAAATACGCGCGGGTCGATGCTGTCGTAGAAACGCACCGGGTTTTCGCCCTGATGAGTGCCGTGGAGCCCGTTGCGCACGATGCGGTCGTTGCGGATGTAGGCAATGGGCGGATAGTTGACGCTAATGAACGCGTTAAAGCTCATGGTGCGCTGCTTGCGGGCTCGCGTGCCAGCAATGGCGACGCCGCCAAACACGATCGAAACATCGTGCGAATGCTCGTCGAGTGCATAGAGCAGACTCTGGTACAGGTTGAGCTTGGCATCGGTAAAGGGGTTGCCCATGGGCTTTTGCGAGCCGGTGAGCACGATGGGCTTGGGGCTGTCTTGAATCAGATAGGAAAGTGCTGCCGCGGTGTAGCTCATGGTGTCGGTGCCGTGCAGAATCACGAAGCCGTCGTGGTCGGCATAGCCCTTGACGATGACGTCGCGGATACGCATCCAGTCACTGGGACGCATATTGGTGCTGTCGATGTTCATGGGCTGCACGACGTCGAGCTCGCAGAGGCCCGAGATCTCGGGGACGCTCTGGGCGAGCTCCTCACCGGTCAGGGCGGGGGAGAGGCCGTTGCCGTCCTCGGTCGATGCGATGGTGCCGCCCGTGGCGATGAGAAGGATGCGCTTCATGCTGTTATTCCTATCGTATTTGCCGCCGCAGAGGCGGAGTCGTTCGGCAGTATTGTGGCACAGAGCGTTCAATGTTCAAACGTATTACATCATCTGTAACGTCTGGTAACACTTCAATTGCCGTCAAATAGGGGCCCAGGTCGTGCGTTTGCCGTGCGCTGATGGCTGCGAGGGACGAGAAACCCCATATAACGTGTACACTATGGAAGTTATTTTCGTTCATTCATGCGGGTGGGCACCGGCTCCCCGCCAACAAGAGGGGGAAACCATGGATCAAAAGGCTTCCGCAAAGGTCCTCGTACTCGACTTTGGTGCGCAGTACGGTCAGCTCATTGCCCGTCGCGTCCGCGACCTCAACGTGTATTCCGAGATTGTCCCCTGCGACATCTCGGCCGATGAGATTCGCGAGATGAACGCCTCTGCGCTCATCCTTTCCGGCGGTCCGGCCTCCGTGTACGCCGAGGACGCTCCGTCCATCGATCCCGCCATCTTTGACCTGGGCCTTCCCGTCCTGGGCTTTTGCTACGGCCATCAGATCACGGCTGTGACGCTCGGCGGCAAGGTCGGCCACTCCGAGGTGGGCGAGTACGGCCGCGCCACCATCACGCGCACGGCAGGCGCCAAGCTCTTTAACTCCACGCCCATGGAGCAGACCGTGTGGATGAGCCATCGCGACGCCGTGTCCGAGGTGCCCGAGGGCTTTACCGTTACCGCCAGCACCGACGTGTGCCCGGTTGCCGCCATGGAGTGCGTCGAGCGCAAAATCTTCACCACGCAGTTCCACCCCGAAGTCAAGCACTCCGAGTACGGTCAGCAGCTGCTGAGCAACTTCCTGTTTGAGATCTGCGGCCTGGAGCCCAACTGGAGCATGGACAACCTGGTCGAGACCATGACGGCCGAGTTTCGCGAGAAGGTCGGCGACGACCGCGTGATTCTGGCCCTGTCCGGCGGCGTCGACTCCTCCGTCGTGGCTGCGCTGGGCGCCCGCGCCGTAGGCAAGCAGATGACCTGCGTGTTCATCAACCACGGTCTGCTGCGCAAGGGCGAGCCCGAGCAGGTGGAGGAGGTCTTCACCAAGCAGTTTGACATCGACTTTATCCACGTCCACGCCGAGGACCGCTATGCCGAGCTTCTGGCCGGCGTGACCGAGCCCGAAGAGAAGCGCCGCATCATCGGTACGCAGTTCTGGAAAGAGTTCTTCGCCGTGGCGCAGCAGCTCGAGACCGATGGCAAGCCGGTCAAGTACCTGGCTCAGGGCACCATCTACCCCGACATCATCGAGTCCGGCGCTCGCAAGACGGGCGGCAAGACGGCCACCATCAAGAGCCATCACAACCTAATCCCGTTCCCCGAGGGCGTGCACTTCGACCTCATCGAGCCGCTCGACCACTTCTTTAAGGACGAGGTCCGCGCGCTTGGTCTGGCACTGGGCCTGCCGGGTCACATCGTGTTCCGCCAGCCCTTCCCGGGCCCGGGTCTTGCCATCCGCATCATCGGTGCGGTCGACAAGGAGAAGCTCGAGATCCTCAAGAACGCCGACGCTATCGTGCGCGAGGAGCTCGACGCCTACAACCAGCGTCTGTTTGAGCAGACCGGCGAGCGCAACTCCGAGCACAGCTGCTGGCAGTACTTCGCGGTCCTGCCCGACATTAAGTCCGTCGGCGTTATGGGCGACGAGCGCACCTACCAGCGCCCGATCATCCTGCGTGCCGTCGAGTCCAGCGATGCTATGACCGCCGACTGGGCCAAGCTGCCCTACGACGTGCTGGCCCGCATCTCTGGCCGCATCGTTGCCGAGGTCCCCGGCGCCAACCGCGTGTGCTACGACATCACGTCCAAGCCGCCCGCGACCATCGAGTGGGAGTAGGACGACAGGGTTCTGACCTGCGATTTTGAGTGCCGCACTATGCCGCTGAGTTTCGTTTCGTACGAGAGTCATGACAAAGCCACCAGCGACGGAGATGAGTAAAAGCGATTAAAGAGCCTCCGTTCCCTGCGTTGGGACGGAGGCTCTTTCTTTGCCGTTTTACTCCCTTGTCTCCGTTCGGGGATTATTTCTTGCTCATTTAGGGCTATTCGCGCTGAAAGATTTTGACTAGCTTGGTGTCCTTTATTTCGTAGACAATGTCTGCGACGTTCTCGACCAGCCTCTTATCGTGGGAGACGAACACTATCGTTCCGGCATAGGCGCTCATCATCTGCTCGAGGGCTTCGGCGCTCTTGATGTCCAGGTAATTTCCAGGCTCGTCCATGAGCAAGATGTTGTATCTGCCCAGCAGCATCTTCGCGAGTAGCAGCTTGATGACTTCGCCTCCCGAGAGAACGCCAACGTCCTTTGTCAGGTCGCGCGGTCCGATTCCCATAGAGGCGAGGATGCCTCGAATTTCGGTCATGCTGTACTCGCAACCATCCTGCATGAACGAGATCGCAGACTGACGGGCGTCGAACTTGTACCCTGTTTGCTCGAAGTAACCGATCTCTGCCTTGGGAGAGATGTTGATACCGTCGGCGCGTCGAGCGATTGCCTTCAGCAGGCTGGTCTTTCCTGTACCGTTGCCACCGGTGATGGCCACTTTGGCACCGAGCGGTATCTCGAATTTCGCGTGGTCATAGAGCATGCAGTTGCCGAAGCTCAAGCTGAAATCGTCTGCCGAGATGGGAAATTTACTATGCAGTTCCAGGGCCTTGCTCTGGCGGAACCGCACGGCGCGAATGCTATCTGGGGCCTCAATCCCTTCGAGCGCTTCGAGGCGCTTCTCCATGTCCTTAGCCGCCTGGTACATCCTCTTCTGTTTGGTGCCGGTTGCTTTCTGATGCCCCAATCGACCTGCATACTCGTTGCTTTTTTTCGCAGCCTTCCGCTTGGCGTCGACCTGCCGTGCTTTTTTCCGTTGTTTTTCGATGGCGGCTTCGAGGCGATCGCGCTCGCGCATCGCCTCTTCGTATCGAGTCGCCTGAGCTTTGCGCTCTTCTTCTTTCTGTCGCAGATAGTCGGAGTAGTCACCCCAGAATTCGGAAATACCGCCGTCTTTGAGCTCCCAGATCTTGTCTACCACCTGGTCGAGAAAATGACGGTCATGGCTCACGATGAGCAGAGCCCCATCAAATGCCTTGAGTTGTCCGACGAGAAGGCGGATGCCGTCTTGGTCGAGGTGGCTCGTAGGCTCGTCGGCGAAGATCGCGCTTGCATGCTGGGAGAGTGCAGAGGCAATCTTGGCGCGTGTTTCCTCCCCGCCGCTCATCGTCTCCTGCGCCACTCCGGCGACGTTGAGACGGGAGAGCATCTCACCACTGTCCTGAGCCGCATCAAGGTCGAGTTCATCGAGTTGGCCGATGAGGGCAATGCTGCCGAAGCGCCTGACGTCGGCGTCCGCAATGGTAAGATTGCCGCTCAGAATTTTAAGCAGGCTGGTTTTGCCTGCGCCATTGTCTCCCACCAAGCCGATGCGATCGTAGGAGTAGATTTCCAACTCTTCGATATCCAGGATATCGCGGCCGGCATATTCCAAAAAGATGTCTTTAGCTTTGACTATGAGTTCCATAGGTTGAACCGCCTTTTGTGTATTAGCCTTTTACTGGAAGCGCAGCCATGCCAAAAAAGATTGCTCACGTCGATTTTTCGCCTTTGCCCAATTGCCGGCGCGAGCGTTTTGACCTTGCGCAAGCCGGCAAATCCGAAAATGATAGTTGGCGACGAATAAGGAGCGCGATGTGGGATGTCGGCGCAATACCTCGTCGTCGCAAGGGCTTGAAGGCTGACGCGTGAACCGATGGCTGCCGCCTCTTTTTTTCGAATACTTGGGCTATTGAATCCGCCCGGTATCTCTTTTCCCCACGTTTCGGACGCTCGGAGCAAGCAGCATAGCCATCGCAAGCAGTACCATGGTCGCTCCAGAGCCGACGAACCATAACGGAGCTCCAAGCAGATCCGCAAAAACGGAGGGGGCCGCGAGGCCCATGGGCATGGCCCACGCCATGATGGTTCCGTAGAGGCCGAAAACGCGGCCTAGGTACTCAGGAGGTATCTGCTCCTGCATAAGGGCAGTCTGGGTTCCCGCGTACAACGGGGAGCATGCGCCCATAAGAAAGCTCGCCGGTAGGAAAACGGCGAACAGCGACGGGCCGATCAATCCGGATGCGATTGCGACGACGCCGAAGCCGGCGATCGCGGCGACCATGGTGAGCGACCTATTGCGGAACCCTCCCGTGGCCGCCAAAATGCCGGACCCAGCCAGCATGCCTGCGGAGAAAAGGACCTCCACCAAAGCAGCATCCCCCGTGCTACCGCCAAAATGTCCCAAGGTCATTATTGGGAACAATGCCGCGAGTGGGGAGAACGCGAAAGCGAAGACGAACCCGCACCAAAGAAGGGCGAACAGCCCCCTGTATCCCCTGATCAGCTTGTAGCCGTCCGAAATCTCAGAGAAAAGTTCTCGAACTTTATTGGAAAAGGACGAGCTGCGGTCGGCTTCGTCGAGTCCTCCTGCGTCTATCTGAGCGGCGAGGACAGCTAGAGAAGCGAAAAGCGCCCCCAGCACGTCGAGGGCAATCATGGCGGTAATGCCCGCCACAGGATAAATCACTGCCGCGAGCGCGGCGCCAAGAATGTATCCGGCGGACTGAATCGCCTGCATCACTCCCGATAGGCGAACGAGATGCTCTGGCGGGGCGAGATGGGGCGTGAGGGATTGGGAGGCCGGCGTGTAGAACGAAGTGCCAGCTGCGCGGAGAAACAGGGCGATGAGTATTGACCACGCAGGTAAGCTGCCGGCCAACGAGGCAATCGCCAAGGCGGCGCCCACCGCGGCAACGAAGAGGTCGGCGCCGATGAGAACACGTTTCAAAGGCAGCCTGTCGACAACGGCGCCCGCAAGGACTCCGAACAAAGCAATCGGCAGAAAGCCTGCTAACGATGCCAGGGAGAGGAGGGAAGATGATTCTGTCGTGAGGGCGATATGCCAAATGAGACCCATTTGGAGAATCGAGCTCGTCAATGTCGACACGAGCTCCCCGCCCCATACGAAACAAATCTTAAATTGCCATGAATGGCACAGCGAAACAGACCTGCGCCGAGAGGTTTCAAATATCATGGTTATGTCCAATCGTGAAATGGCGTGCAGAAAAACAGCGCGACGCCACAACAGCGCCGCTTTCTAGGCGCTCATCCACGTGCGGAAAAGACCAACCACGACACCCCTCCTTTGTTAATTCGGTCTGGCAAATCATGTAATATTAGCGTGGCTTGAGTTTGCCTGTCAAGAATCGACCATCGGAAAGGGCAATCCTCTCTGGCCATTCGATTCCTTTTGTATCTTTGGTTGCATAGGTGACCCGCCAGGGCTATTACGCGTGGAAGAGGCGCCTGCCGAGCTGGCCGATGAGGCGCTGAAGATGGCCCTGGTCAGGCGAAACGATCCCAAGGGATGCGTACATCATTCGGATAGTAAGAATGTTGCCAGCAGGTTTTGCGGCAACCGCAAAGGAGCCGTATCCTGCAGCTGGAATCACGTTGCAGCATCCTGACCCGCATTCCGATTGGCGGACGGCCCGCTTCGGCATCCTGACCAGCACAGCGATCGAGCCTTGTCATTCCTTGGATATGCCGGTTGCTCGGGGCGGTCCCGACGGAGGCCCTCGCCTCCCCGGTCCGTGACCCAAGAAGGGCAAGCATGCTGATCTGCATGGCTGGTTCCTCCTTTATGTAGACGACCATGCAAAGAAGGGACAACCGAGGAGGCAGGTTACTGATGCGGGCTCCCGCACGCCCATGACTACCCGACGGGCTGTTTTTCATCTCCGATGCCCGCATTGCAGCATGAACGAATGTGCCTCGACATCTCTGCTGGCATGGTACGACTGGGATCGCACCTCGACGCATCCTTGCGCATACTGCCTTCCAAGTTTCGAAACCGGGAAGGAAAGTGTATGTGAGCGACGATATCGGCGCCGATTCGACGCTCGAGAGGGAGATTGCGCCGATTCTATCCATTGGGGATGCATTCCCGAAGATTCTCATCACTCGCACGAGGCATGAGCCCCATACCCGGGAGGGCGTGCTCGTGCTGAATTTCGCGAGGTGGCTGCTTGGCGGGTAGGGTTCTGAACGTCGCATTGGGATATCGCGCGACAGGGCACGCAGGGCTGTTTGTGCCCGCACGGGAAACGCCGTCGCCATGCGGGCGGCCTGTCGTGTCCGATTAGCCTTTTGCTAAACAGGCTTACGCCAACTCATGGGCAAGCCACCTGAGACTATTCACTTTGCTTATCGTTGACAAAGACCTGTGGCCTGCGGTTTTGTGAACGGCTCGTAAGCCACCCGCGTCGACTCACTTACTGTTGAAGCTGGTGGTTTGCAGGCTCAAAGGCAGTTGAGTTTCAAAACGGGCGTTTTTCGGCGATATCGAGCCTCCAAAGGCGGCTCTCCGTGCCCCTTGGGACAAAAATAAAAACTCAATACTCTGAGTTTGAAAATGGTTTTTGAAGTTGTCCCAGCTTTTGTCCCCGAAGCCGATGAAACGCGACGTCGCGTCATTCAGCGGCACTCACTTCGAGATGCCGCCGAAAACTGGGTGCAACTGGAGTGACGAGACGGCAAAACTATAACCACCGAGTGGGAATAGAAAATTCCTTAGTTATGAGGGTATAAACTTGAATCCCTTTAGGATAAACCCCCATGACTATATGAATTGACCTGCTGACTCCAATTAAGATTGGAGGGTAACGGTCAGGGGTGACGGCCCAGCGAGTGTTATTTTGCGAGCTATGCGCATTGAAAGCGACCTTTCGTGGTATAAACTATTTGCCGGAAGCCGCGGCTTTCAGAGTACGGCTTACGTGTACGTTTAACCTCCGTGGGCGACGGGGTGCCGCAAGGCGTAGAATATCGCCCACCTGTAGGGGCCTGCAGCGATGCGGGCCCCGCTTCGTATGAAGGGGGCGTAACCGATGAAGATCGTATCCATCTCCCAGGACTTCTTCGACCTCGTCGAGGGCGACCGCGAGCTCATGCTTTAGCACAATCGCCCCTGCATCGTGGTGGTGAGGCTGCGTTTCCGCGGGAAGCGCAGGGACTTCGCCGTGCCGCTGCGTTCCAACATCGCCCCCAACGTGCCCAAAGACCAGTACTTTGCGTTGCCACCCCTCCCCACGACGCGCCCCGGCTGCCGCCACGGCATCCACTACATCAAGATGTTCCCCATAACCAAGTCCTACCAGCGCCGCTTCAGGACCGAGGGCTCGGCCTACTACGAGACGCTCCAGCGCATCATCGACGGCAGCACCAAGCGCATTGTCTCCGAGTGCCAGGCGTACCTCGACCGCTACGAGCGCGAGGGGAGGCCCCGCTTCGCCGTCGACATCGATCGCATCGTGGGCCTGCTGGAGGGCGAGAAGTAGGGCACCTCGGCTCGCGGAGTCGCTCCGCATTTTTGAACGCCGCGTGTGCGCCCCAAATGCCCGAGAAACAGGCCATGAGGTGCGGCGGCGTGCCCGTGCCCGTGCATATCCGTCACCATCAGCGTCTACGCGGCGTCGGCTTCAAGTGGAACTGACGCCGCTGCTGTATATGGTTTGCCCTGCTGCGAATGGCGATCAATGCCCGCGATGCTTCTGCTTGCGCTTCAGTTTTCGCTGCTCGAAGCGCGCCTCCGCCTCATCCGCGCGACGCTGGCTTCTTGCTTGAGCCGATTTCCGCTTCATCGTCTCCCGCTGATTCGCGAGCGCCTGCTGCGCCTTGGTGCTCATCGCCGGCTGCTTGAGGGCTTTCGCCGCCTCGCGGGCGCGTCGCTTGGGGTTCTTCGCGGGCTTGCTCGCCTCGGCCGGACCGTGGCAGAAGAACGAGAGCTTCGCCCATTTGCTGACAACGAATCGCAGGATCTCCTCATTGGACGGTTCTGCGCCGAAGACGATGCGGGCGGCGCCGTATCTGCCGTCCTCGACGTGCTCCGCCAGCCCGACCCAGAATTGGCCGTCGTGATATACGGTCAGGGTGGACGACACGCTGATCTGCATGGCTGGTTCCTCCTTTATGTAGACGACCATGCAGAGAAGGGACAACCAAGGAGGCAAGTTACTGATGCGGACTCCCGCACGCCCACGACTACCCGACGGGGACTGTGTTTTCATCTCTGGTGCCCGCATTGTAGCACGCGCGGATTCACGATGTTGATTGCCGGCGCCTAGACGGAGATGAAGGCGGTTCGATCTAGGTCAAGCCGGTCGCTCGTTCATGAAGCGGCCGATTCCCTGAAAATAAAAGGCGCCCACGAGGACACCTACAGGCTATCTTCGAACTACTTGGTTGGGGCAGACGGAGGAAAAAAATAGGGCAGAATCGCTCTCACGATCCCGCCCCGCAAACCCGAGGGTTTCTAACTGGCTCCATTATTCCGGGCTTCTCAGTTCTGTCATTGACCCAGGTATCATCCGTCTCCTATAGCGAGTGAATATAAAAATAGGGCAGAGTCGCTTGCGCAAGTCCGCCCCTAAAACCGTGAAGGTTTTGCTATCTGCAGGCTATTCTACCAACCCGAGCGATTCTGTCAACCTGCGAAGGAACTCGAGCGCGGAGCGAGCTGCGGCGTCGGGCCCCTTGTCGGGCAGCGCCTCGGTTTCGCCGTCGGCCCTGGCGAACATCTCGGCGAGCTCGGATGCGGCGCGCGAGCGCGAGGAGCCCTCGGGTACCAAGCCGGAGTGCGCCACGAGCACGGTCGCGACCTCCTGCATGGCCGTATTCCCCATCCACTTCCTCCTGGTCGCCTTGGGAATCCCCACGGCGGCGACCCTTCGGGAGACGCCGCTGGACGCCGAGCCCCGGGCGGCGCCCCTCTCGGCGAAGCAGTTGATCAGGCACGAGCCGTGCGCGGCGCAGTTGCGGACGGACTTCACGCGCTTGAGGTCGTAGTGGGAGGCCTCGAGGCGCCTGTCGCCCCATCGCCTGGCGCAGAAGCGCACGAAGTCGATGAGGGTGCCGAACGAGGTGAGCTCAAGGAAGGCCCAGGCAGGCATGTCGCCGGAGTACTTCGCGTAGAGGCTCGAGCTGTAGGGGCTGCGGCCGCTCATCTTGAGCTCGCGCAGGCGGTACTCCCTGTTTGCAGTGGTAAGCGATGCCATGTAGTCGGCCACGATGGCGTAGCCGTCCTCTCCACGGTCCTCCATCTCGCGAAGCAGTGTCACCTTCTGGAAATGCTCGATGTCGAGCGTCATGCCGAGCAGGGCGTGGCGCAGCTCCTGGTCGAGCGCCGCGAGCAGGCGCAGCTGGCCGAAGTCGAGGTCTACGTAGCGGCCGTCGCGCGGGCCTCCCTCGTATTTCGAGAAGAGTTTGCGGTAGGATGCGAGCTTGAAGAAGTTGCACTTGTCGCGCAGGTAGTCCGCGGCCTCTTCCTCGGAACACAGTTCGAAGGCTACGCCCTTCTGCTTGAGGTGCTCTATCTGCTGCTCGATCGTGAGGATCGGCTTCCTATCGTGGGGTTCGGCCATGCTCGGTCTCCTGTCATTGATTTGAGAATCCTATTCTACCAGCATGTTTGCCCTGAATCCTGAAGGCCCGTTCGCCAACTCATAAGCAAGCCACCTGAGACTACTCACTTTGTTCACGAATGGCGAAGACCTGCGACCTGGGGTTTTGCAAATGGCGCGCAAGCCACCCGCGTTAATTCACTTGCGATTGCAGCTGGCGGCTTGCGGGCAAAAGGGCGGTTGAGTTTCAAAACGGGCGTTTTCGGCGCCATCGAGCCTCCAAAGGCGACCCGCCGCGCACTTTGGGACAAAAACAAAAACTCAAAGCCCTGAGTTTGAAAAAAAGTTTTTGAGGTTGTCCCAGCTTTTGTCCCCGAAGCCGACGAAACGCGACATCGCGTCATTCGGCGGCACGCGTTCCGTGTCGATGCCGAAAACTGGGTGTAACTGGAGTGACGGGACGGAAGAACCGACGCCATCGAGTGGGAATAGTAAATAGCTCTTTGCGAGGGAGGTCGGATACGGCCTCCCTCGTTTTTTATTTGCGTGCCATGGGTGCTTGTGCATTGTGGTGTATATGGTACATGCAAACCAGCCACGCAATCTCTCAAGCTGTTTAGCTGGGATTATTGTTTGCTGGTATGTTTTAAAGTGCTTTCAATTACCGAAGCAACGCCATCAATTTATTTCTAATTAATGCTGACCGGCAGATTGCGTCCGCTCGCAAGAGGCCGCTCGGACTGGTACTCAAAATGTACTCACGACGTTTTGGGTATCGATTTGCTGGTACTCACAGACGGTAAAAACGGGTGTCTACCTCGATATATTCGTTATCCCCAACGATTCCTCAACGAATACTGACTAGTGATTGAGTGCTGCATGGCTCAAATAAGCCTACGTAATTACGTAATTACGTATTCTGAAGTAAAATGATTTCGGTCAATTAAGGAACGTAGAACAGGCAATTCGGAGGGACGACCATGGAGGAAGATCAGGCTGTTCATGCCGAAAGGGAGCTGGATAAGTTCACGCTCTCGATAACCCGCGAGGATAAGCGGGCTCTTAAGTCCTATGCCGCGCGCCAGGATAAGACGGTGGCTAAGGTCCTGCGCGAATGGATTGACGAGAAGTGTAAGGGGGAGAAGTGATGTCTCAAACAGCGCAAGCGGTCGTTCAGGACCTTGTTGATCGCGCTGTCAAGCTGGGCGATCGTCAGCTCGCTGCCGACATCCGAGCCTTTGCTGCGCAGCGCCAGTTTGGGCTTGTGTTTGAACACAACCGCCCGGAACGACTTCGCCTTTATGGCAAACCTATCATGAAGGGCGATATCGTACAGGTGCTTCCCGAGCGTGGTAAAAAAGAGGACTCTAGCTCCCAACTGCTTTGGTTGGTAAATACCGTTCGGGGGGGGGTTGCTGATCTAAAGCCATATCAATCGCCCTCATATGACGAAAACGAATGTGAGCCCCGCTCCGTTGCTGTCGACGATGTCGTGCCTGTTGCTGAGTATGACCAGCCGATTTATGCTGGCCTCAAAGAGACTGGGCGTGTCGAGCGCGGTGGCGATAAGCCCTATCAAGTAGTCATTAACGGCGAGAACTACCATGCTCTTGAAACCTTGGCCTTTGCCTATGCAGGCAAAGTGGACTGCATATATATTGACCCGCCCTATAACACTGGCGCCCGCGACTGGAAATACAACAACGATTACGTCGACGGCTCCGATGCTTATCGCCACTCCAAGTGGCTCGCCTTCATGGAGCGCCGCCTCAAGCTCGCCAAGCAGCTGCTCAACCCCAACGATTCCGTACTCATCGTGACGATCGACGAGAAGGAGTACGCAAGGCTTGAGCTTCTTTTAGAGAGCGTTTTTCCCAACGCGACCGGTATCCAGACGGTTTCAATCACCATAAACAAGAACGGGGTTGCCCGCGGCAACCAGTTCAAGAGAGCTGACGAGTACGCTGTCTTTTGCTTTTTTGGCACCGCCGCGCCGTGCCAAGTGGACCGCAGACTCTATTCCGTTGAGTTCGGAGAACTTGAGGAAAAAGTGGCTGCTGAGGGGCGGCCCCAATGCCGCTCGCACCGCAAGGCCGAACCTCTTCTATCCCATCTATATCGATGAGGAGACCGCGACCATTAAGGAGCTCGGCGCTTCTCTCCCCCTTGAACAAGACTGGACAAAGATACCGACAAAAACGGGTCTCAGGGCAGTTTGGCCTATTAGGACCGATGGCCGAGAGGCGACTTGGAGGATCTCCCAGAATGCTCTACAGGCCAAGCTTGATCGCGGGTGCGCAAAAGTAGGTGAGTACAACAAAAAGAGTGATCGGTACTCCCTCCTTTACCTAGGAGATTCCCAAGAGGAGCGTCTCAAGAATGGAGAAATTAAACTCATCGGCAAGGCTGAGGATGGGTCCTTGCTTCTCGAAGAGCAGGGAGAGCGCTCTGCCATTCCAACAACTGTTTGGAGTGGCACGCAGTTCTCTGCCGGTGAATACGGGAGCCGATATATCAAAAAGTTCATCGGCGATAGGCGCTTCACATTTCCAAAGTCCCTTTATGCGACCGAGCTCTCAATCGCTTCCGTTGTTGCCGACAAGCCCGACGCCCTTGTAGTCGATTTCTTCTCAGGATCGGGCACCACGGCACATGCCGTCGTGCGCTTGAACCATCAGGACGGCGGGCGCAGGCGCTCCATCAGCGTAACGAATAACGAGGTCTCCGAGGACGAATCCAAAAAGCTCACCAAGCGCGGTCTTCGTCAGGGCGACCCCGAATGGGAGGCGCTGGGCATCTGCCAGTACGTTACCAAACCACGCGTCACGGCGGCCATCACGGGCAAGACGCCCGAGGGCGATTCCATCAAGGGTGACTACAAGTTCACCGACGAGTTCCCCATGGCCGACGGCTTCGAGGAAAACGCCGTCTTCTTTGACCTCACCTACGAAGACCCGGACGCCGTCGAGCTGGGCGTGGCCTTCGAGGAGATCGCGCCCCTGCTCTGGCTGCGCGCTGGTTCGCGTGGCAGCATCATCAAGCACGAGCAGCCGGGCTTTGCCATGGCCGACGCCTACGCCGTCCTCTTCGACTTTGCTTCGGTCGGCGCTTTCATAGACGCCGTCAAGCAGAATGCCAGCATAGGGTGCGCCTATGTGATCACGGACGACACGGCTCGATACGCCTCCGTCAAGGCACAACTGCCTGGGCTCGACGTCGTCCGCCTGTACGAGAACTACCTGCAATCGTTCAAGATTGCCGCCGAGGATGCGGTGAGGTAAACATGAGAGTCGAACTTAAGGATTTCCAAGCCGGTGCGGTCGCGACCCTGGCGAACAAGTTGCAGTCGATGCGCCGACGCTACGAGCAGGACGGCGAGCTGTCCTCGATATGCCTCGCATCTCCCACGGGGTCGGGCAAAACGGTCATGTGCGCAGCGACGATCGAAGCGCTCTTCTTCGGAGACGACGATCTGAGCCTCATGCCTGACGAGAATGCCGTCGTTCTTTGGCTCTCGGATTCCCCGAGCCTGAACGAGCAGACGGGCGTGCGTTTCTCAAATGTGGCGGACAAGCTGGCAGACAGCATCCTCGACAGGCGCCACCTGGTCACAATTACCAACGACTTCGGAGCCGCGCACGACATTCTCGAGCCGCGCCACGTCTATTTCCTCAGCAAGGACCTACTCAGTAAGAACGGCCTGCTCACAAAGGGTAGTGAGGCCAACTCCGGCCGCGTGTTCTGGGACATCCTTGACCGCACCATCAGGGACCCGGAGCGTAACCTCTATCTGTTCATCGACGAGGCGCACCGCGGCTTGGGCGCCAATGCCTCGAGCGAGCGCGGCACGGTGACTATCTACGCCAGCCTCATTGATGGGCTCGACGGCCGTGCAGCGATGCCCATCGTCGTCGGGGTCTCTGCCACGCCGCAGAGGTTCGAGGCGGCCATGGACCAGCGCGCCGATCGCGTGCGTATGCCAAAGGTCGCTGTGACCCCTCGCGAGGTCCAGGAGTCAGGTCTGCTCAAGGACATCATCGAGTTGCGCGTGCCAGAGAAGGACGACCCAGTCGAGCACCAGTACCTCACTATGGCGTGCGAGCGCTATGCCCTGGCCTGCCGCGAGTGGGGCGAGTACTGTGCCCGCGAGGGCGAGAGCCCCGTCAACCCGCTGCTGCTCATCCAAGCGGCGGACAACGTGAGCAGCTCGGCCCTGGCTGAGATGTGCGACCAGATCACGGGCCTGGTCCCCGGCCTTTCCGAGGCGATGTCGTTCGCCAACGTCTTCGGCGAGCATAAGGACATCGCGGCGGGAAAATACCTCATCCCCTATGTCGAGCCCGAGTTCGTTCAGGACACCTCGCGCATTCGCGTGCTCTTCGCCAAGGAGGCTGTCTCCAACGGATGGGACTGCCCGCGAGCGGAGGTCATCTTCTCGCAGCGCAGGCGTTCGGACTCGACCTATATCGCACAGCTCGTGGGACGTATGGTACGCACCCCGCTCGCGCGGCGCATCGAATCCGATGATCTTTTGAACTCCGTCGCCTGCTACCTGCCCCAGTTCAATCCCGAGAGCACTCAGGACGTGATCGACTACCTCATGGGCCGCAAGGACGACATGGGCGAGAGCTCCATCGGCAAGCAGAACATCGTTCTCAACCCCGTGACTATCACGGCGGCTGCGCCCAAGTCCGAAGCCGACTACCAACAGGAGCTCAAGGCGTACGAGGAGAACGAGAAGGCCATTGAGGCGGCGCGGCAGGCACAACCCGGCTACCAGGCGCCACTTGCCGGCATCGCGATTCAAGAGCCGTTGGACATGCAGGGAACGCAGCCCTCGCTTGCCTCGGCGGTCAGGCCCGTCGACGTTCCGGCGCCAGAAGCGGAGCCGGCGCCTCAGCCCGCAACGGGCAACTACGTTGCAGCGCCTGCCCCGCAGCAACCTGCGACACCTGAGCCAAGTTCCACACAGACCGAGCCGACCCAGCCCGTCTCGGTCGTAAAACACGTGCCCATGGCAAAGCCCAAGCCGCCCACCAAACGCGAGCAGTCTTTCACGCATCAGGAGTGGCAGGGCATCCGCACAGCCTTCGATTCCATACCCGTCCAGCGCATTCCGAAGAAGGCCAGAAACGAATTCCAGAGCCTGGTTAAGACGGCGACTCTGCTTGTCGAGACCGGCCTCGATGTCAATGCCGCGGCCGACGTGAAAAAACAGTTCGTCCAGAAGCTCAAGGGATACATCGTTGCTAACGAGGACGAGTACCGCGAAGCCAAACACGACGTAGAGGTTGCCGAGACCGTCAAGATCACGCTCGACAAGCTCAACGAGACCGAGGACCAGGAGCAGGAGGAGGCCCGCACGGACGCCGAGGGCCTCAGAAAGGCCGCCCGCGACGCCGACATGCATTTCACTAAGGAGTTTGCGAATGAGTATCGTCGCGCCAACTTCAAGGAGCTTGGGCGCCCCGAGTGCGACTTGCGCCTTGCCGCAGCGGTGCGCACACAGGCCATCGTTGATGCGCTCGAGGGCTGGGCGGCTCAATGCCGAAAGGAATACTTCGATAAGGTCGATGGATCTGGCGATTATGACTACCTTAACGACTCGGCAAAGCAGCGTTACGACGAGCTGGCCCGTGAAACTGAGGGCAAGCGCCTCACAAAGATAGAGTGGCCCACGTCTACCAGCACGTCGGACGACTTCGCTAAATATCCGTGCCATATCGTGCAGAAAGAGGACGGCCTCTGCCCGCTCGACCTGAACCCGGCGGAAGACTATATCGTTAGGAACGAATTGGCAAAGAATCGCACGGTTGCCTTCTATCGCAATCCGTCGGGCAGCATGTCTGCTAAGGCATTTTCGATTCCGTACATGTCTTCGGTGGGACGCAAGGCCCTGCATCCAGACTTCCTCTTCTTCGTGAAGGATGCAGCGGGCGTCATCAGGCCGTCCATCGTTGACCCTCATGGCGAGTTCCTCGGCGACACGCTAGCAAAGCTTAGGGGCTATGTGACCTATCTGCGCGATTATCCCGATGTGTTCAAGCAGGTACTCTTCGTCGGGGATATGGGCGAGGGCGTGTACAAGGTGCTCAATCTCTTGCGATCCGATGTGCAGGATGCCGTGATGGGCTACAGCGATGTCGACTGTAAGGCGCTCTTCTACGGCTCCTTCGCAAACGACTATCACTAGGATTGTCGGGATTTGCCTGGCGGGCGTCTCGGATCATATACAAGAACCGAATTAGTAAGGCTCGCTAAGGCGGCCGTCCGTTAGGGGCGGCCGCCTCTCTTCAGTCTTGACCAATGATTTCAAGCATTTCGGTGGCATTCGCCGGTCATGACCTCGTATCCGTTACGTGGGTGGCACCTCCGCTACGCCGCGTCAAGGGGCCCATGAGACCCCGCACAAACCTCCGCTCCGCTCCGGTTGGTGGAGGTCGTCATGGACTCCCTTGACCCGTCTTCGCTCCGGTGCGGCTTTGCAGGGAGCAAAGCCGACGACGACGCGCGGCGTCGCCATTCGGCTTTGCCCGCAAGGGCGAGATGTTCAGGGCAGCGTGCCCGGAAACGGAGGAAGACATGCAGGAGCTGATGACGAGGGAGATTGCGGAGGGGCTGCCGAGGCTCTATGAGCAAGACGGCGCGGAAGACCCCATCGTCTACGTTCATTACTTCTCGTGTGTGAGCGGATGGGACTGGTGGCTGCTCCAGTTTGACGGCACGGACGAGGCGTTCGGCCTCGTCGAGGGCTACGACGACGAGTTGGGTTATTTCAGTCTCAAGGAGATGGTCGAGTTGAATCGCTCGATGGGGTTCGCCGTCGTCGAGCGCGACGAACACTTCTCCCCGAAGCCGCTCAGCGCCGTCAGGAGGAGGTAGCTCCATGGGGATGTTCGAGTACGGTGTCGTAGGTTGCCCTAGCGAGGTTTCGGGCGAGGCAAACGAGTTGACGGTCGTCGTTGAGTACGAGACGGACCTCGAGGGAGGGGCGTATGAGGTGGGTGTCGCGCCGGAAGGGTCGCCCGGGCTCGAGCGTCTCGTCTCGGAGGCGTGCGGCGAGGCCGATGCCCTGGTGGGGGATGAGGGCGGATGGGCCGCCGTCCGCATCGGGCGCGGCGACGTGGAAAGCATCGACTGCGAGAGTGGGCGGACCATGTACGTCGCCGGAGAGGGGTGAGGCGCATCCAGAGAGCGCGGGCATGCCATCGGCGTGACCGCGCCAGCTATTCCGGGGATGCCTCGCGCCATCCCCGCACCCCTGCGCGCCAAGGGGCTGCTGCCCCTTGGAACCTTGCTTAAGGAAACTCGAGGGTGCGTGACGAGTTTTGGGATTTATGCGTTTGTCGTCGATGGACTCCTGTCTGGCATATACACGCTCTGACCCGGAATCCGGCTACGGACGCTATTTCGTGGCTCCGCAGCCCGAGCACTTGTACCCGGTGGTCACGGTCTCGTCCCATGCATCGCGCACCTGCACCTGCTCGTCATAGGCCGCTTGGTCGGTCACGGTTTCATAATACCCCTGCTTTACAGTCACATAGGTAGAGTGATAGCTTCCGCAATTACCACCATTCATAAGAGAGTTGTTAATATGCCCCCAAGGGTCAGACGTGATATCCGCACCGCACTGGTTGCAGATATAGTGTTCCTCCGTCACCGCGTCATGCCATACCTGATGCGTCACCGCGTCGTGGTGGACGGTCTTGTACTGAGCGTCGTGATGGACGGTTTTTGTCTGGGCAACCCAGTTGTGCTGATGCGCCGGGGTGTCATCCTTTTTCGATGAACTGCCTGAATTGGAGTTTGAGCCGGTGTTGCTGCTGTTGCCGCCACTCGGCTTGCTATCGGATTTTCCCTCGTCTTTCTTGGAGGATGAATTGCTCTTGTTTCCAGAATTATCGGAGCTGCCTGTGGTCTTCCCATTATCCTTCTTGGAGCCGTTGGATGAACCTGAATCGCTCTTCTTGCTGTCGGAAGTTTCCGGGGTCTTCGCGTCGGACTTCT
>UQZL01000014.1 GCA_900545605.1 uncultured Collinsella sp. | reverse complement strand
GCCCCAGCAGGCTCCAGCTCGCGCTGCCGCTGGAGGAGAAGACCGCCGGGTGCGTCGCGGACGCCCTGGGCGATATCAGGGAGGTCCTCGGCGCCGACGGCATGGGCAGGGTCTTCCGCGCCGTGCTCACCGACAACGGCGCCGAGTTCTCCGACGAGGCGGCGATCGCGGCGCTGCTCGGCGAGGGGCCGGGCGAGACGAGGCTGTTCTACTGCGATCCGAGGCGCAGCGACCAGAAGGGCGCCTGCGAGCGCAACCACGTCGAGATCAGGAAGCTGCTGCCCAAGGGCGCCGGGCTCAGGTTCGACCGGCTATCCCCGGCCGACATGGCGCTCGCCATGTCGCACGTGAACTCCGAGCCCCGCGGCGCGCTCGGCTTCTCGACGCCCGCGCGCGCCTTCAGGGCGATGCTCGGGGACGATGCGGCGGCGCTGCTTGACGCCTACGGCGTGGAGGATGTGCCTCTGGCCGAGCTCGACCTGACGCCGGGACTCATCGAGAGGGCGCGCGCAGAGAGGGGCGATGCCCCGCTGGCCTAGCCTGAAGGCAAAACGGAATAGACTGACCGACCGTCCGGCTGAGTCTGGGAAGAGGTGCCGGGCGGAGGGCGGAGCATGGCCACCGGACCCATCGAAACACATCTCCACCGTTCCTTCAACTGGGAAAACGACGCCCCCGTGGCCTGAATGGGGCCTCGGGGGCGTTCGGCTAACTGCGGGAACGGCCTATCCGCTCAATGTGTTCGGCTAAGATCGGAAATCAACCATATTATGGGCACAGACGGCAATTGGGTTGGATAGCCTCGCACCGGAGGAATCAACATGAGTACAAGTAGCTACAAACCGCAAAAAGGCCGTGGCCTCCCGTGGCCTTTAGACACGGACGCTCCATCGGTTGCCGATGAGGCCGAGACGCCTAGCGAGATGGAGGCGGCGCTTGACGTTCGACAGGATGAGATTGCAAAGAGCGAGATCCTGAGTGGAATCAACAGGCCATCCTACGACTCATTATTTGCGGTCGCGAAGAATCGCGTCCAGCTTGCGATTCTGATCATGATTTGCTCCTTCCAGACGTCCAAAGGGCCTAATAGGAAGGATGCCAACGGAAAAGAACTTACAAAAGGTCTTTTCATGCGTCAGGACAAGCTCGAAAAAAAGTCTGTTCGACTCAACCGACTGTATCGAAAGCTCTGGGCGAGCTGGCTCATCGAGGCATCATCTTGAAGACCGATGGGGTGTGGTTCATCGTTTGGGCTCAGCTCGATATTCAAGCGCGTGAGGCCGGATGGGATCCGCGCGCGGACGCGGGCGGCGAGGTCGGATGTGAAAGCCGGACCGCAGAGGTATCGAGCGCACGCGGCCAGGGCCTCGAGGGCGCCTGGCGGGTAGGGAGATCCGAGCATGAGGCAGGACAACGCGCAGGCCCGCGAAAGGTTCACGAGCTCCCCCGCGACGCGGCAGACCCTCGGCTGCCCCTCGTAAAGGATGCAGAAGACATGGTCGAGGTCCGACGGTTCGACCAGGCTGTACCGGCAGTCCGCATACAGTGCGCGGCCCCTCCCGCGCGGGTCGCCGTCCGAGTCCTCATCCGGCTCATGATGGCGCACCTCGACCCAAAGGCCCTCCAACACATCGTCGAACCCGAAATCGAGCTCCGCCTGGACGCTCTCGCCGAACGCATCGCCCAGGGCGAGCTCCGGCACCTTCGTCACACGGCCGTCCAGCCACTCAATCTCTGTCATCGCGCGCATGGTGCAAGCCCCTTCCGACACGGGATTGTCAGCTCAACCCGACCCTTACCCATACGGACGAACATAACTCGCCAGGGGGAAGCCCCTGAAGGCCGTGCGCCACAACATGAGGCCGAATTCGCCCCCGGCTGGACAGGCCAACAACGAAGGAGCACACGGAACCGGCGCGGCGTTACAACCGTCCCGGCAAGCGTGTCACTTGGCCAAGTCATGATGCCGACAAACCCGGAAATGCTCCAACGGAGCGCCGAACGAGCGTAACAATATAAAGCCGTGCAACACGAGCTGGACGACCAGAACATCCCAAACAAAGGCCTGTCGGTCCCACCTTCAAGCCCAATAGCAAAATGTGCATCAGCGGATTTGCAGCGATACAAGTCTCAACCGTCACCATCACACCGCAGCGCGCCTAGTCCCACTCATCCTACTGCAAATGTCCCAGAACGAGAAAACGACCAGCTTAACATGCCAACCTTTATATCCGCACGCGCGTAATTCAACTCATAAGGACCGGCTATCCCTTACCTGTGACACAATCTCAAACGCACAGAACAGAATCATCAGTCCAGTCATCGCATAAGAGGCAGCCGAACCTTCAAGCACTATTCCACAAAGAACAATCTCCGCGCCGCCAATAAGAACTGTTATCAGGCGCTCTGCCTTTTTGCTCTCGCCGCTCGCATAAAAAGGCGGCAAAGCGCACAAGATCACATATATCCCGGGAAGGGAATACAGGATCGATAGTCCAAGCCCCCCATCAACCGCAGTGTTTTGCGTAAGAATCAACTGAACCCAAACGGCAATTATCACTGAGCAGGTTGTCGATAAAAGAAGACTGGAAATATAGCACGCAACAAAGTCCCGTCGCATCCGAGCAGAGAAATCCGCGAACTCTCTTCGCCGCGTGGAAACAATAAGGTGCACAGAAATTGCAATAGAACCAATCAGAGAAAACAGCGGAACAACCAGCAATTCAAGCTTATTACCCCATCGATCAACCACACCCCCACTCCAATGAGCGGGAATTGTATCAGGGAGGACTGACCAAGCCGCCCATAGAATCAGAAATGGAAGAATAGAGAGGATGAAAGATGATAACACTGCAGTAATTTTTTTTGAGGCTCTCATCGATTCCGCATCTCCTTGCGCGCCCACATTCCACTCCGCCTTAAATCAAGTATAAATAAAAACTTGAATGCAAGTTTGTTTTGATTAGTATGGAAACTATATCCATTTAGTTCTAATTTGTTCGTAGTATCAAATCGATACCGACACTAGCATCATGTAGTCTTTCAAGACAGCTATTCAACATTGGAGGTCACCGCTATGGACAATGTGAACCACCTAAACGAACTCTCAATACAGTCCCAGCTTAGCATCCTTGAAAAACTGGTCGCGGACGCGGAACAATCTACCGACGCAAGACGCGATTTCGAAGCTCAGCCTCGTGCCGTATTCCAGAAATATGGAATTACAGACCTCCAAATCAAAGCGGGAAATCGAAAAGTCTCTCTGTACGAACTGGTGGAGTCAACCGAAAAGGAGGCGCGTGTCCCCGTTGCGCGCGCAGTATATCGTCGTATCCAACTTGCATATTATGACGAGGACACCGAAGCTGAGCCGCAAACGATACCTTTCGTAAACGTTGTACTTAATGCAAACGCAGTAACGAACGCAAACATCATTCTGAACGCAAACGGAATGGCAAACGCAAACGCGAATGCTCAAACCAACGCCAACCTTAAGTACGACGCCAACACAATGGGCTATGGATCAGCTATTTTTATGAACAAACCTGATGTTGTTGAACTATCGGAATCGTACAAACAAACTTCTGTTTTCAGGAAATTTGATCAAGAGGGCTTGAGTGCAGCGAGGCAAGCAGCCATGCTTAAAATAGCAATCAAGAATTCCAGCTCCAATACCATCAACCCCGAAGGGGCTTCCAATGGGGTCGCCCGCGGGTATTATCGCTCCGTCGAATTCGAAGTTACTTACTCCGAGAACGAAGGCACCTTGGTAATCACCGACGCCCGTTTGCTCGCGGCATGATTTCCGAAAGCTCGCAGCACGTGCTGTTCCGCAGACCTCGAATGCTGACATTTATAACAACATATAAATGTGGCGCTGTGTGTGATCATTGTCTGATGAGCTGCACTCCGAACAACAGTGACAGGCTTACTCTTCCCCAAATGCGGCAATTCATCGATAGCTTCGCCGAAGTATGCGTCGGAAGTGGTGTTGTTGTGTTTACGGGCGGAGAATGCACCCTTCTTGGCGATGACCTTCTCGAGGCCATCGCATATGCGAATTCTTTAGGACTCTTTACTCGAATTGTAACGAATGCGTGGTGGGCAAAAAGCGAAAGAGACGCAGAAACGTTCCTCAACGAATTGAAGTCATGTGGCCTTGACGAAATCAATATCAGCTGCGACGACTTTCATGCGGAATATATACCCCTCGAGAATGTGCGCAACCTTTGGAACTCAGCAAAAACAATGGGCTTTCAAACTCTCGGCATTGCGGTCTGCAGAGATAACAACAGTACAATCAGCCCGGCATACCTGTGCAAGTACCTTAATGAAGACATTCCACTCCTGCATCAGTTCGACGATAATACCCAGCCTCCCAGCGCGCCAGCCCGCTTCATCACGGATTCAGGCATCACGCGAATTGGGCGCGCACGAAATCTCAGTCTCAACCAAAATGCGCGACCGCAGGCACGTCTCTTAGCGTCACACTGTTCCGACTGCGGCCGAGACTTCGTTATTTCCCCAAACTGCCATCTTGCACCCTGCTGCGGAATAAATGCAGAGGGAACTTGGCTTTTCGATCTTGGCAAAATCAATCTGACGGATGACATTAATGAACTGCAGCTGCTCCTACTTAATTACATACAATACATAGGACCAGGAGGGCTGCTGAAGCACTTGCGCACGAGCGGAGGCCTTTCTTCATTTGGGCGCTCAAGCTACCTCTCTCAATGCGAGATTTGCGAAGACATCGCCCTCTCGAAAGAGGCACAGACCTGTCTTGCAAAGCTAGCTCCTAAACTGGCAGCCGACTTGATTGTCGAGACTAAATTCGAGACTACCTTTATCGGAAATGGGTCTGATATACATGATTGAAGTGCTACCCTCTTTAAATTCGCTCTCGAGTAATCCACTCCGTAGATTGGACACTCTTGGAGTAACAGATTTTTTAGACACACTTGACATATCTATAGATCCTTTTGAATGCGCGCATCGCATCTGGGATCAACTTGACAGGGAGCATCAAGAGATCGTCTCCTTCCTGATGCTAGGTGGAGAGATTGATCTCGATTCAGAAGTGGCAAAAAGAAGTCTGCTGAAAGGCACTGTTGAAACCATAGCCTCACTCGGGCTGCTAAGCAAGCACAATGGCAATGCCTCCCTTTCCGGTTTATCTCTAATCCGATATCATGGCATCTGGCTTTTTGCCGATGCGCCATCACCCTCGCCTTTACTATATTTTGGCTCTGATTCAATTGGGCTCGCTCGTCGGCTAAGCCCATCCCCCGGAAAGAATGCCTTAGACCTCTGCTCTGGACCAGGCATCCAGGCACTCATACTGGCAAAATCTGGAATGCACGTCACGGCGATAGATATCAATCCAATCGCCTCAGAAATCTGCCAACTAAACGCACTGGTCAATGGTATTAGCGAAGATTTAACTGTTCTAACCGGAAGTCTCTACAACGCACTAAACAATATCGAAAGCTCTTGCAGCTATGAACTCATTACGGTGAATCCTCCTTTGCTCCCAATCCCAGAAGACGTACCATACCCCTTCGTTGGCGATGGCGGCCCAGATGGCCTCAACATCACAAGCAAGGTTATTCGAGGTGCAGGAGATAAACTCACTGATAGCGGATACCTCTCTGCAATTGGAATGATTGGCCTTGGAACCAACAATCAATCAGCATTTGAACGAATACAGAACGATTTGTTGCAAGCTGGCCTCAATGGCGTCTTGACAATAATCTCGAGCTTTAACCTCGGACCCCAATCTGGCTGGATCGACGGTATCGCATGCACATCTGTTGCACATGCTCCAGGAAAATATTCCAGCAAAGAGGAGGCTGTAAAACAGATATCGCGCGCATACAAAAAAATCCACTACGACCGCGTCTGCACCTATCACTTGAAGGCGTGGAGGGAGAGACAGCCCTTTCAAAATCCCATCCTAACGATTCAAGACTGCTCCGCAGATGGCAACCCACTTGGCCCCTGGATCCTCTAAAGCATCCGTCATACGAAAGCAGGTCAATAGGCTGCGCGCCACTCTCTGATGACGCGCAGCCTATCTCATTTCCCCCGCGCTTTACCGAGCCCGACTCACACCTCATAGTTGGCACCGGTTTTCAAAATGCAAGATTCCGCATACAAAATCACTTCTTCTGTCTAGGTGGCAGACCTACGATTTTTGTAGTATAAAGTTCCTCTCAATGCCTTCAATCTATTTCGAGATTGAGAAGAACTTGCATCGGGTTTCATAGAAGCGATATAGATGATACGTTTTGTCCTATCTATATTCCGACATACATCAGGATGCCTCGTCTTTATCGTCATTTCAATAGTCGGCTTGGCCCTTTCCCACATTGCCCCCTTTTTGAACGGTAAATTAATTGACTTCCCGCACGTGGACCTCGTGGACAGGCCCCCTTGTGTAGCTGCACCCGAGGCGCCTCCCCGTCGCCCTCCAGCGCCGGGGTTCCCCTCCATCACGAAGAGGTAATCCCCGTCCGGCCTCGCCGTCTCTGCAACGCCGAGCCTCCCGAGCGACTCGAGGAGGGCGGGCTCGTCCCAGGAGATTTGACAATACTATAGAGACACGTCCCAAATTAGCTACTCAGTAGTTACTGCTGCTGGGCGCGGCGGGCGGCTCGGCGGGCCCTTGCTTCCTGGATCTCATCGAGGTGAGCGATGATCTCGGAGGCGCTCTCCTCGATCGCCTTGCCGTCGGTACGCACTACAAAGCAACCCAGGCGCTTCATGAGAGCACGAGCCTCCTCGAGCTCGCTTCGCACGCTCTCGGGCTCGGCATAGGAGCCGGCGACGGCACGGGCATAGTCGTCGCCCAAGCGGCTATCGCGAATCTCAGAAATAACGTCGACGGTCGAAATCAGGCCAAACAACCGCATCGGGTCTACCTCGTAAATCGACTTAGGCGGCTCCATACCGTGCGCCAACGGAACGTTGGCGACCTTGTAGCCCTGATAGGCCAAATACATCGACAGCGGCGTCTTGGATGTGCGCGACACGCCCAGCAGCACGATATCGGCACCCGACAGATCGTCGCAACCACGTCCGTCATCGTGCTCGACAAAGTACTCCATGGCCTCGATGCGGTGGAAATACCGGTCATCGGTCTTATGGATCACACCCGCCACTCCTTTTGGCGGCACGCCGATAAGCGACGACAGCACGGCAAGCGTCGGGCCGATCAGGTCGACCGAGCGAATGTGCAGCATGCCCAAGTAGTCGAGCACGCGAGCACGAAGCGCCGGATCGACAATTGTGTGGAATACGGCGATATCACGATGGTCGGCATCGACTCGCGGGCCCACAAACGACTTGACCTGCTCCACCGAGGTCACCTTAGGCAGACGTAAAACACGAAAAGCCCCTTCATCAAATTGCCCGGACGCCGCAAGCACCACCTCACAAGCGGTATCACCGAGCGAGTCGGAGATAACGATAACGGTGGGACGAGCGGCGACCGGGCAATCCATGCGGGGCTCCTTTTGCGCTTATGCGCAGGCTAGCTTACTTTTTGCGGGCAAGCTCACCGATGTTGGCGATGCCGGAGAAAACGGCCTCGAAGCGGTTGAGCAGCTTAAGGCGATTATCGCGGAGCTGCTCGTCCTTGTCCATGACCATAACCTCGTCAAAGAAACGGTCGATGGGGGCACGCAGGGCGGCAAGGGCGGCAAATGCGGCCGGGTAATCCTCGGTAGCAAGGGCGGCATCGACGGCGGTCTGGGCGGCCTCGGAGGCGTCGGCAAGCGCAAGCTCGACCTCGCCCATCAGGGCGCGGTCGTACTCCGCGCCCAGCTCGGGCTTGGAGATATGCGCCGCGCGGGCGTAGGCGGTTGCCAGGTTGTCGAAGGTCTCGGCGTCGTTCTTGCGGGCCTCGTCGAGGGCGGCGCAGCGGGCGAAGAAGACCGACGGGGCAATGATGTGCACCGCGGAAACGGCGGCAACGGTGTCGGCCGGGATCTTCTCGTCGCGGGCCATGCTCACCAAACGGCCGTGGAAGAAGTCGCGAACCTGCTGGGCGACCTCGGCGGCGTCGAACTCAATGCCCTGCTCGCTATAGAGCTCGAGCGCAAAGTCGATGAGCGACGTGGGGTCGATCGGCAGACGGTCGCGCAGGATGTTGATGATGCCGATGGCGGCACGACGCAGCGCGTACGGGTCGGAAGAGCCGGTCGGGGGCTCGCCGATGGCAAAGATGCCGGCAATGGTATCGAGCTTGTCGGCGCAGGCCACGATGCAGCCAGCGGTGCCCTCGGGCAGCTCGTCACCGGCAAAGCGGGGACGATAGTGATCGCGAATAGCGTGAGCGACCTCTTCGTTCTCCCCCATCGCGATGGCGTAGTAACCGCCCATAACACCCTGCTGGCTCGTGAACTCGACGACAGCGTTGGACACCAGGTCGGCCTTGCACAGGTGAGCGGCGCGGCCGGCATCGGCGGCCAGGTGGGCGCCCAGGTGAGCCTCGCGGGCAATAGCGAGCGCAAGCTGCTCAATACGCTCGGACTTGGCGAGCACGCTGCCGAGCTTCTCCTGGAAGGCGACCTTGGCCAGACGCTCACGGAACTCGTCGAGGGAGATCTTCAGATCCTCCTCGTAGAAGAACTTGGCGTCATCCAGGCGGGCGCGCACGACGCGCTCGTTGCCGTCGATCACGCGCTCGGCGTTCTCGGGCTTGCTGTTGGAGACGATCACGAACTCACGCGTCAGCTTGCCCTCGCCGTCATAGATCGGGAAGTAGCGCTGGTTGGTGAGCATAGACTCGCAGATGATCTCGTGCGGGACCTTGAGGAACTCCTCGTCGAAGGTACCGACAAGCACCGTCGGCCACTCGCAGAGGTTGATGACCTCCTCAAAGACCTTCTTGGGCGTATCGACGTGGCAGCCGGGGCGCGCAGCCTCGACCTCGGCGATGCCGGCAAGGATGGCCTCGCGACGGCGCTCGGCAGAAAGCACGCCGGCGTCCTCGAGCACCTGCTCGTAGACGGCGGGGCTGGCAACCACATGGTCACCAGGGCCAAGTACGCGATGACCACGCGTGGTGTTGCCACTCGTCACGTCGGCAAACGACACGGGAACAACATCCTCGCCCAAAAGGCAGCAGATCCAACGGACCGGACGAACAAACGTAGCGTGCTCGTGGCCCCAGCGCTGGCTGCGGTAGTTGGGCCACTGCAGGCCGGCGATGGTCTTCTCGCACAGGGCCGTCAGGATCGGGGTAGCCGGGGCGGAAGGAATGTTCTTCTCGGCAAAGACGTACTCACGGCCGTCGGTGTCCTCGCGACGGACCAGATCCTCGGCAGCCACACCGCACTTGCGGGCGAAGCCCTGGGCGGCCTTGGTGGCGTTTCCGTCGGCATCGAAAGCGATGTTGGCCGCGGGGCCACGCTTGACCTCGTGAACCTCATCGGTCGCGGTAGCGACGTCGGCAACGAGTGCAGCCAGGCGACGCGGGCTCGAAATCACACGGACCTCGCCGTGGGCCAAACCGGCCTCGTCGAGACCCTTGGCAATCATAGTGCCAAGCTGCTTGACGGCATTGTTCAGCGGTGCAGAGGGCATTTCCTCCGTACCGATCTCAAACAGGAAATCCTTAGCGTCTGCCATGGCTTACGCCACCTCGCCTTCCTGATCGGCATTCTCGTTGATTCCGGCGACCTCGGCCATATAAGCCTCGCAGCACGCCTTGGCGACGGCGCGGACGCGCAGGATGTAGTTGGCACGCTCGACTGCGGACAGCGCACCGCGGGCATCGAGCAGGTTGAAGGCATGGCTGCACTTCATGACGCAGTCATATGCTGGCAGCGGCAGCTTGCGCTCCAGGCAGGAGTGGCACTCGGCCTCGTAGTCGTCAAACTTCTGACGCATCATCTCGACGTTGGCGACCTCAAAATTGTAAGCACTAAACTCGCGCTCGTTCTCCAGGAACACGTCGCCGTAGGTCATGGGCGTGCCGTCGGGCAGGTAGCTCCACACCAGGTCATAGACCGAATTGACGCCCTGGGCGTACATGGCGATACGCTCCAGGCCATAGGTGATCTCGACGGGCACGGGGTCGACTTCGATGCCGCCCACCTGCTGGAAGTACGTAAACTGCGTGACCTCCATGCCGTTGAGCCAGACCTCCCAGCCAAGGCCCCAGGCGCCGAGCGTCGGGCTCTCCCAGTCGTCCTCGACAAAGCGGACGTCATGGTCGTTGGGGTCCAAGCCAATGGCGGCCAGCGAACCCAGATAAAGCTCCTGGGCGTTGACCGGCGAGGGCTTGATGAGCACCTGGAACTGATAGTAGTGCTGCATGCGGTTGGGGTTCTCGCCATAGCGGCCGTCGGCGGGACGGCGGCAGGGCTGCGCATAGCAGGTGCGCCACTCGGCGGGACCGAGCGAGCGCAGCGTGGTCGCGGTATGGAAGGTACCGGCACCGACCTCGGAGTCATAGGGCTGCATAATGACGCAGCCCTGCTCGCCCCAGTACTGCTGGAGGCGCAGGATGATGTCTTGGAAGGAAAGCGATGAAGCGTTCATGCCTCTAATATCCCCTCGTCGAAACGATTACACGGTTAGGTACTGTACTATAGCGGTTTTTAGTCGATAGCGCCGATACGGTTGAGCGGCCAGTAGCGCACAAGCGCCACGGCGATCAATTCGGAGCGGTCGACCGGGCCAAAGTAGCGTGAGTCAGCAGAGTTCTCGCGGTTGTCGCCCATCACCCACACACAGTCGTCAGGGACGGTGTAGGGATAGCCCACCTGGGCAGCGGGCGCCTGGACGGAAAGCGGCCAGCTCATGCCGGTCGTATAGTCCTCATCGAGCGCCTGGCCGTCGACGACGACCTTGCCGTCCTGCAGGTCGACCGTCTGGCCGGCCGTGGCGATGACGCGCTTGACAAGAACATCGTGCTCAGAGGTGCCGTCGGGGTTGTGAAACACCACGATATCGCCCTGTTTGACGGGCTGTCCGAGTTCGAGCGTCACCTTCTGCGCCAGAATCTGATCGCCGATCTCGATCGTGGACTCCATGGAGCCGGTGGGCACCACAAAGGGCTCGATCACAAACGAGCGAATCACGAAGGTGGCGACCAGTGCGATCGCAACGATTACGATCCACTCAAAGGCGCCCCTCAGGGCAGAATGCTGCGATGGAACCATTCTCACTCCTCGCTCTGCGAATACGAAGCGTCCAGGATCTCCTGCGCGTACGCGCGCTCCTCGGGCGTAAGTCGCGCCGTCTCGATAAGATCGGGACGCCAGCGGCAGGTGCGCTCGATGGCATTCATACGGCGCCAGGCGTCAACCTTGGCATGGTCACCGCTCACGAGCACCGGCGGCACGCCCACGCCATTAAACTCGGCGGGGCGGGTGTACTGCGCGTACTCGAGCAGGCCGCCGTCCTCGGCGGTCGAGAAGGACTCGTCCACGTTGCTCATCTCGTCGCCCAAGGCTCCGGGAATAAGCCGTACGACGGCATCGGCCACGACCATAGCGGGCAGCTCGCCGCCCGTGAGCACGTAGTCGCCGATCGACAGACGCTCATCGGCATACGCATAGGCGCGCTCGTCGACGCCCTCGTAACGGCTGCACACAAACAGCAAGCGCTCGCTTTTGAGCAGGCGCTCGGCCACATGCTGCGTAAAGGGCTCGCCGCAGGGGGTGAAGAACACCACGGTGGGCTTGGGACCCTCGGAACTGATGGCCTCGATGGCCTCGGCAATGGGCTCAACCTTCATGAGCATGCCCTGGCCGCCGCCATACGGCTCGTCATCGACGGTGCGATGGCGGTCATGCGTCCAGTCGCGCAGGTTATAAGCCTTAAAATCAAAAAGGCCGGCCTTGCGGGCGCGGCCCAAAATCGACGTGGACATGACGGGCTCAAACATCTCGGGAAAGACCGAAAGGGTCTCAATCAGCATGCTGTCCTCCCTACTTGTCCATATCGATCAAGCCGTCCATAACGTGGACGGAAATTGTTCCTGTGTCGGGAAGATCGAGCACAACCTGCTCGATCACGGGAATCAGCACCTCGCCGTACCGATCACCCTCGACAACCCAAACATCGTTGGCGGGCGTCGACATGATCTCGACAATCGTACCGAGCGAACCAAAGCGCTCATCGACCACCTCGCGACCCATAAGGTCGGTATAGGCGGCGTCGAGCGAATCGAGCTCGAAGTCGTCACGATTTGCTAGCACGTAGCATCCGGTGATGCCCTCGGCGGCCGTCAAATCGTCAATGCCCTCAAACGAGACCAGATCGCCATCGCCCGTATCGGTGACGGATACGACCGTGCAAAAACGGTCGCGCTTGAGCGCCGGCGGCGTCAAGGCGACGCGCATACCCGGCTTCAATACAGAAGGAAGCCCCCGCAGCGGCTGCGCGAGGACCTCCCCCTTCCTTCCGTGCGGCTTGACCACACGGGCGATGTTTTTGTACTGGGACCTCAAGGTCCTAGCCCAGAACCTCTACCTCGACAGCAGTGTCGAGGCGAGCGGCCAGTGCACGGGCGAGCGTGCGAATGGCCTTGATGGTACGGCCACGACGGCCGATGACCTTAGCGACGTCATCCTCGGCAACCGAAACCACAATCGTGGAGGCGTCGTCACCATCGATGACCTCAAGGCTCACGGAATCCGGGTCGTCGACGATCTGAACAACGAGATATTCGACGAGATCGGCGATGCGATCTGAGAGCATTGCCTCACCCTCGAGCTGTGCAGCGTCAACCTCAGGCACGATTTACTCCTCGGCGCCCTCAGCGGCCTCAGCGGCAGCCTTAGCGGCCTCGGCCTCTTTGGCGAGCTGCTTCTTGGACTTCTTGACGACGGTCTCGGTCTTCTCGCCCTCGTTGGCGGCCTTGACCAGAGCAGCGACAGCGTCGGTGAGCTGAGCGCCCTTGGACTGCCAGTCAGCGATCTTCTCGAGATCGAGGTTGATGGTCTTGGGGGCGGTCATCGGGTTGTAGCGGCCAACCTCCTCGATGATACGACCGTCACGCGGGGCGCGGGAATCGGCGACGACGACACGGTAGTACGGACGCTTCTTAGCGCCGTGACGAGCAAGGCGAATCTTGACTGCCAAAGGAAACTCCTCCAACCAAGCAGCTTTAGGCTGCAACTACAAACAAACAGTTGAACATAATACGCCATCGACGCGGGCAGGTGAAGTCCGTGAGACCAACTTCTTCGGTGTAGTCGAAGGCAAATCCATATCTTAGACAAGAATTCGCGATTTGCAAGCACATCCACGCACCCCACATGAGCTGCGCGGTATACTCATGCCATGAAAAGACGCGAACATACATACGGTTATGAGGATGCTGCGGGCGTCACGCCGCCGCCCTGGACGGGACCGGCAGTGGGCCTCATGGATCTCGATGCGTTTTTTGCGAGCGTGGAGATGCTCGACCATCCCGAGTGGTGCGGCAAGCCGCTCATCGTGGGTGGCGATGCCGATTCCCGCGGCGTCGTGTCCACCTGCTCCTACGAGGCGCGCCGCTTTGGCGTGCATTCCGCCATGCCCTCGGCCGAGGCACGGCGCCTCTGTCCGCAGGCCATTTGGACGCATGGGCATTTCAATCGCTACCACGAGGTTAGCGCACAGGTCATGGCGATTCTCGCCGACGAGACCCCGCGCGTTGAGCGCGTATCAATTGACGAGGCCTTTATCGATATCACACCGGGCCGCTTTGCGCCCGAAGATCCGCTGCTGGTTGCGCGGCGGATAAGCGACCGCGTGGCAGCGCTGGGAGTGACCTGCTCCATTGGCGTAGGCTGCAACAAGACGGTCGCAAAGATCGCAAGCGAGAGGGACAAACCGTTTGGGCTGACCATCGTGCGCCCTGGAACCGAGCAGCGCTTTTTGGCCGCGCTGCCGGTATCTGCCATGAGTGGCATCGGGCGCTCGGCCGAGGAGCGACTGCGCCGCATGCGCATCTATACACTCGGCGAGCTGTCACGCGCGCCCGAATCAACCCTAGCCTCTATTTTTGGCATCAACGGCGAACGCATGCGCCAACGTGCGCTGGGGCTCGAAATCTCCGAAGTCACGAGTCTAGATGAAGAGCGCGAGGTCAAGTCGGTCAGCAATGAACGCACCTTTGCGAAAGATTTGACTGAGCGTCAGGACATCGAAGCGGCGATTGCGCTGTTGGGAGAGTCAGTGGGACGCCGCCTGCGCCGCCAGGGACTAACGGGCGCCACGGTGACGCTCAAACTCAAGTATTCGTATGGAAGCGGTCGCTCGGCACAGCGCCGGCTGCCTCATCCGACCGACGATGAGAACATCTTTGTGGCAGTGGCTCTCGAACTTCTCGACAACATCTGGCAGGAAGGCATGCATGTGCGCCTGGCGGGCATCGGCATGAGCGACTTCGACCATCAGGGCGGCATCCAGACCGACCTGTTCTGCGAAGTCGACGACCGCGGAGCCCAATCGAGCGACCGTCGCGACCTCTCAGTCGCTATCGACGCCGTCCGAGACAAGTTCGGCGACACCGCCCTATCCTTCGGCCGTCAATCCCGCTTCAACGATTAGTCCCTATGGCAAAAAGAAAGCCGGGCAGCTGCGAATGGCGCAACTGACCGGCGAACGGTAAAGGGTAGCTAAAAAGCCCCGTCCCAAATGAACTACTAAAGGAGGTCGAGGGGAAGCTGGGGAGCGTCACCCCAGAGCTTCTCGAGACGGTAGAACTCGCGGGCCTCGGGGGTAAAGACGTGGACGACAACCGAGCCGTAGTCCATGAGCATCCAGGTCTTCTGCTCACGGCCCTCGATGGAGAACGGATGCTCGCCGCAAGCCTCGGCAACCTTCTCCTCAATTTCGTCGACGATCGAATCAACCTGGCGGTTGTTGGTGCCGGTAGCAAGGACAAAGTAGTCACAAACATCGGAAAGCTCAGTCAGGTCGAGCACCTGAACGTCCTCGCCTTTCTTGTCGTAGGCGGCCTGCGCGGCAGCGCGAGCGACATCCTCGGCGGCGACACCGCTCGCGGACAGCGAGGCGGCAGTGCGGTCGGACGTGGCAACGAAACTCTTGTGCTCCACACCTTCAAGAATCTGCTCGTCGGTCATGGTCTCGTCGGCCATGGAATACCTCTTTCTAGACAGCCCGAGCTAGCGCAGCTGGGCGTAATGGTTGTAAATCGTAATAGCCGTGGGATAAAGATAACGCCCGGTCTGGATCACATAGACCAGACCCTGAGCAAAACAGGAGAAGAACAACTCGTCGAGCGAGGACTTCCCCACCATCTTGCGCAGCGCATGGGCATAATCGCCATGGCGGTTGGGTTCGATGGCATCGGCCACAAAGACCACCATATCGAGCGGCGTCATGTCGCAAGCGCCCACGGTGTGACGGTCGACAGCCTGAAAGACCGCCGGCGACAGCTCAGGAAAAAGCTGCGGAAGCTCATAGGCGGCAACCGGGCCATGCAAAAGCGGCGTCGCGGCAGACGGAGAGCCGGCAATCTTAATGCCATAATGCAGAGCGCGCGTGACCAGCTCGTCGTCGGAGAGCACCTTGTCCCAGTCATGGAGCAGGCCGGCGGCAGCGGCATCAAAGCGGTCGACACCGTATACCTCGGCTAGGTGCAGCGCAGTCTCGGCAACCCCGAGTGAATGCACGTAGCGCTTACGCTTATCCTTCATGCGCACATCGAGCAACTCGTGGATACGCATCAAGAGCGCGCGCTCGTCGCCCTCAAACAGATCTTCTACCGACAACATAGACCCCCATCAATCAAAATCGTCTTGCCCAAGATCGGCATACAGGCCGCGTTTACGGATATAGCCGAGCACGGACTCGCTCGTAAGATAGCGCACGCTCATGCCGCGGGCAACCCGCTTGCGAATGTTGGTCGAGCTAATCGCCAGCGCCGGAATCTGGATATAGCGCACGTCGAACGGCAGTCCCGATTCCTTAATCCGCGCCCGGGCCGTATCGATGTCAAAGCCCGGCCGCGTCGCAGCAATAAAGGTTGCCAGTTCGGCAATCTCACTAGCATTGTGCCAGGTCACAATATCGATAATCGCATCGGCACCCGTAATAAAGTAGAGCTTTACCTGAGGCGGGTAAAAGTCGCGAAGGGCATGAAGCGTATCGGCCGTATAGGTCACGCCAGGACGGTCGATCTCGAAACGGCTCGCCAAAAAAGCCGGATTCGCAGCGGTGGCGAGGACCGTCATGGCATAACGGTCCTCGGCAGGCGTCACCGGTTTGTCGAGCTTAAAGGCGGGAGAGCCGGCCGGCATAAAGAGCACGGCGTCCAAGTCGAGCGACTCGCGCGCCTGCTCGGCGGTAACCAAGTGCCCGTAATGAATCGGGTCAAAAGTACCACCCATAATGCCGAGCCTAAACTCCTGCCCGTCTTCTAGAGGAAGCTCGGGCAGACCGATTCCACCGCGCAGCGACATGGCCTACTCGCCCTCCGGGGTCTCAACAACGTCGACTTCGGTAGTGCCTTCGGAGCCCTCGGTGGCATCAACCACGTCCGCACCCTCGGCCGCTACGTCAATAACCTCAACGCCTGCATCCTCGAGCTCGTCCTCAAACTCCGAGAAGTCCTCGGCGCCCTCAAAGTCAAAGGCGCGCTGGCAAATGCGGACCTCGTCGCCCGCACGGCAGCCGGCCTTCTCGAGCGCGTCGTCAACACCCATACGGGCAAACTTATGCTGCAGGTAGATGACGGCTTCCTCATTTTCCCAGTCGGTCTGGATAACCATGCGCTCGATGGCACGGCCGACCACGCGGAAGGCATGGGGCTCTTCCTGAACAATGCGGAAACGCTTCTCGCGCTGCAGACGGCGGCGCTCCCACTCCTCGTCGCGCAGATCGACTGGCTCATCGGAAACCGCAAGTTCCGCGCGGAGCTTGGCCACCTGCTCGCCCACGGCAAGCATCAGCGTGTTGAGACCGGCACCCGTCACAGCGGACACTGCAAAGAACATATGGCCATCGTCGAGTGCCGCACGCTTAAGGTCGGCAATCTTGTCGGCCGTGCCCGGCGCATCGCACTTGTTGGCGACGACGATCTGCGGACGCTCCGAAAGCTCGGCACCATACTGCTCGAGCTCACGGTTGATGATGCGATAGTCCTCGACCGGATCGCGATCCTCAAATCCGCCCGTCATGTCAACGACATGCATAATCAAAGCAGTGCGCTCGATATGGCGCAGGAACTGATGACCCAGGCCCTTACCCTCGCTCGCGCCCTCGATAAGACCGGGGACGTCGGCAACGACGTAAGAATATTCGCCGGCACGCACCATGCCCAAGTTGGGCACGAGCGTGGTAAACGGGTAGTCGGCAATCTTGGGACGGGCAGCGCTCATACGCGCGATGAGCGAGGACTTGCCCACCGAGGGAAAGCCCACGAGTGCGGCATCGGCCATAAGCTTCATCTCGAGCTCGATCCAATGCTCCTCGGCAGGCTCACCCAGTTGGGCAAACGCAGGCGCGCGGCGCACCGACGTCACAAAGTGGGTGTTGCCCAGACCGCCGGCACCACCGGGCGCCACGACGACGCGTTCACCGTCGTGCACCAGGTCAGCAATCTCGAACATCGGGGTCTGCGTCTCGGGATCGAGCTCGCGGACTACGGTGCCCATGGGGACTTTCAAAATCAGGTCCTCGCCGCTCTTGCCGTTACGACGGGCGCCCTGGCCATGCGTTCCGCGCTCGGCACGGAAATGATGCTTAAAGCGGTAATCAATCAGCGAAGACAGCTGAGCGTCGGCCTGGATGACGACATTGCCACCACGACCGCCGTCGCCGCCATCGGGGCCGCCCTTGGGAACAAATGCCTCGCGCCTAAACGACATGCATCCGGCTCCGCCGTCGCCGCCGCAAACGTTAATGCGGCTGATATCGGTGAACTGTGACAACAGAATCGCCTCCTACAAAAAAGAGGGAGACCCTTGAATCCTAAAACTCAAGTGCCTCCCACATATGTGCTCTATGAAGGGTGAATTACGCGTTCGCGAGCGGGCGTACGCTGACCCTGTGCTTGATACCCTTGTGGAACTCAACGGTACCGTCGACCAGCGCGAACAGCGTGTCGTCCTTGCCACGGCCAACGTTCTCACCCGGGTGGATGTGCGTGCCGTGCTGACGGACGAGAATCGTGCCCGTGGTTACCGTCTGGCCGGCATAGCGCTTCGTGCCAAGGCGCTGACCGCGGGAGTCACGGCCATTACGGGAGGAACCGAGTCCTTTTTTGTGTGCCATTGTGTATACCTACTCTTTCGTTACGAGTGTAATCTACTCGGCGACGGGAGCCTCGGCAACAGCCTCGGCCTCTGCCTTGACAGCCTTCTTGGCGCGGGACGTAGCCTGGACCTTCACGATCTTCAGCTTGGTGAGCTGCTGACGGTGACCCTTCAGACGACGATAGCGCTTACGCTTGTGGAACTTGAAGACCAGCTGCTTCTCGCCCTTGAACTGCTCAACGATCTGAGCGGTAACCTTGGCCTTGGCCAGCTTGTCGGGATCGGTGACGATCTTCTTACCATCGTTGAGGAAGATGACCGGCAGGGTGACCTTGTCGCCCTCATTGCCCTCGATCTTCTCGACGGTGATGACATCGTCGGTGGCGACCTTGTACTGCTTGCCGCCCGTGTTAACGATTGCGTACATGTTTACTTGCCCTTCATGCATCAGTTAGTGCAACAGCCGAATATAGTAGCAGGCGATAATACCCCCGTCAACGAGTATGTGGAGCAAATCCACAAGTTCGCACAGGTATGGGGCTGACGAGTCGGCCCTCGTCGTCCTCGCATGCTTGATTCTGACGCTCGACATCGTAGGAGCAGATGGTCACGAGGTCTTGCATACCGGTGGAAACAATAGGTGCATCGACGCCCGGGGTCAAGCCCTGCAACAAAACATCAGCAGCAGAAAGCAAAATCTCCGGACGCATGGAGCCCTCGTTGTCGGCATGGGTGTCGAGCATGAGTACCAAATGGTCCGGGCGCTCCCCCGCCGTGAGCTCATAGCCCACGAGCGTGTGATCCAAATCCAAGCGCTTGCTCTTTTTGCCGCGCGCGTAGTCGATGCCGTGGCCCGCGCGCAGCGTGTCGATCGCACGGCGCACCTCGTCGGCGCTTATGGGCGCCTCGGGATCCAAGTGCAGGTCGATGCGATACGACAAGCGCGTTAGCTGCGCCGTCAAGGCCGGCGTGCGCACGTCGATGTACGCCGCCTCGATGGGTGCCAGATCGGCCGGAGACGCCGCAGCCAGGCGCCCAAACGCCTCGTCGAGCGCCACGAACTCGGTCATAAACAGGTCATACCACTCGCAGGTCGACGACGTGCCCACCGGTAGCGCCGAAGAGAAGCCAACGCGCATGTGCGGAGAGAAGCCCTGCGTGACGGCATAGGGAAGTCCCGCACGGCGCACGATGCGCTCAATGGTATGGATTACTTCGAGATGACCTAGGTACTTAAGGCGATCGCGCTTGCCATAGCGAACACGAAGCCTAAAGAGCGAGGGGTTGTCGGTCAGGCGCTCACTCATGCGCGATCACCCATCAATACATTCTTGGCGTGGAGCGTGGGGCAGATCCCGCAGCCGGTGCACGACGTGCGGGTACAGTCGGGAGTCGTGACGCCCTCGAGCGAGCGACGGTACTCGCGCTCGAGGAAGCCGCGCGTGCAGCCGGGGCTCACGTGCTCCCACGGCAGGCGCCAGTCCAACTCGTAGGGCAGGTGCACGAGCTCATTGAGGTCGATGCCGTTTTTGGCAGCAGCTTCCTTCCAGTTATCGAGCGAGAAATGCTCTACCCAGGCGTCAAAGCGAGAGCCCGAGCGCCAAGCATCGATGATGACGGGCGTCATGTCACGACCGGCGCGGGAAAGCGCGGCCTCGATGAGCGAGGTCTCGGCATCGTGGTAATGCACGCGGACGGCACGGTTGCGAACGCTCGTGATGAGCAGCTTCTGGCGACGCTTGACGTCGTCGTAGTCGAGCTGCGGGCACCACTGGAACGGCGTGGCAGCCTTGGGGATAAAGACCGAAACCGAGATGGACACCGAGATCGAGCCGCGACGAGCCTTGGGCACCACGGAACGACCGAGCTCCAGCACGTGATCGGCCAGATTGGCGATGGCCACGATGTCCTCGTCGCGCTCGCCGGGAAGGCCCATCATAAAGTAGAGCTTCATGCGGTTCCAGCCGGCCTCGAAGGCCGCCTTGGCCGCACGGTCCAGGTCCTCCTCGGTCACGTTCTTGTTAATGATGTCGCGCATGCGCTGGCTGCCGGCCTCGGGCGCGAACGTCAGGCCGCCCTTCTTTTCGCCGGCGACCGACTCGGCCATATCCACGCCAAACGAATCCAGGCGCTGCGAGGGAATGGACACGCGAATGCCCGTATCTTCCAGACGGCGGTTCAGGCGACCGAGTACATCGCGGATGCAGGAGTGATCGGTGGTCGAAAGCGAGGTCAGCGACACCTCGTCATAGCCGGTCTTTTCCAGACCCTGAATCACCGACGAGACGATCTGGTCGGCCGAGCGCTCGCGCACCGGGCGATACGTCATGCCGGCCTGACAAAAACGACAGCCGCGGGCGCAGCCGCGCAGGATCTCGATAGACAGGCGGTCGTGAACCAGCTGTGCATAGGGCACGCACGACTGCGACAGCGGATTCGTGGCGCCGAAATCCTCGACGACGCGCTTGTAGACCACGGTCGGCGCATCCTTGCCCTCACGCGGCACGGTGTAGCCATGCGGCGAGCAGGGCTCGTCGTGACAAACCTCATAGAGCGACGGCACGTAGTTGCCGGCAATGGATGCAAGCTGCTCGACAATCTGCGCGCGCGGGACTCCTTCGTCACGCAGACGGCGATGCAACTGGCAGGTCTCGAGCAGCGATTCCTCGCCCTCGCCGATGAGGATAACATCGAAGAAGGCCGCGTACGGCTCGGGGTTGTACACCGAGGGGCCGCCGGCGATGATAATGGGGTCGTCCTCGGTGCGGTCAGCCGCTAACAGCGGAATACCAGCGAGGTCGAGTGCCTCGAGGAAGTTCGTCACCGCCATCTCGTGCGGCACATGCAGGCCGACGATATCAAACGAAGCGACCGGCGCTGCACCCTCGAGCGACAGCAGCGGAATGCCTGCCTCGCGCATGGCGTCACCCATATCGGGCCACGGCACATAGCCGCGCTCGCAGGAGATGCCCTCGGCCTGGTTAAGGATGTTGTAGAGGATGGCGATGCCCTGGTTGGGCAGACCGACCTCGTACACATCCGGGTAGATCAGGCAGCAACGGTAGTCGGCATCGGCCTTGGAAAGCGTGCCCCACTCGTGATCGATATAGCGACTCGGCTTCTCGACCTTGGCGAGCAACGGCTCAATTAAATGAAAACAGTCTTGGTATGCAACGCGCAACGGAAAACCCCTAAGCAGCGAGATCTGATGCGTCCTGATAGGACGCCATAGGACGGGTAGCGCCCGCGACCGCAGTCACCAGATCGCGAACGCGGGAAAACGTGGCAGTGACCACCTCGTTAGCACGGCTGTAGTCGACATCGCGCTCGTAGAGCGAAACGAGCGCACGGCCCATGCCATAGGTGCCCGCGGCAGCAGCGAGCGCCTTGACGGCAAACCCAATATGCGGCGTCTGCTTGACGAGCGCGCGGGTGACCGCGCGGATCACAAGACCGCCGGCAAGCACGCCCGCGACCTCGTAGCCGCGCTCAGGCTTAATGCCGCGTCCAAAGACGGCAGCGAGCTCAAAGAGCATGCCCACCTGCGCCAGCGCCATAACAGGATAATCGGTGCCCGGCAAAAACACCAAAGCCCCGGTCGCCATATTGGTGAGCGCACACGAGGTGATGATACGATTGGCCGCCGCGATGCGCATGAAGGCAAAGTTCGCCGCAAAAGCCGTTTCCTTGTCGGTGCGATCGAGAATCCAGCGGGCAAGCGTCTCGAGCAGATACGTCTTATCGGTTGCCGCCACCACACCGAGCATGGGCGTGGACTCCTCGATAAACGGCACCTCCACAGCAGACTCGGCAAGCACGCACACGGGCGCGCCGGCGATCACGAGCTCCTGCACGGCACTCTCCAAGCGGTCGGAACCACACGAGAGCACCAGCACCACATCGGTATCGGTCTTTGGAGCAATTCGCTCCTCCCCCAGACGCTCGACGCGCACAATGCCCGAGGTCGTCTGCGGCACAAAGGCATCACGCACCGTCTCGGCCAGAAAGCGCGAGGCAGACGAATCCAGATAGACCGAGACGCGCACCGGCGTATCGGAATCCTTCTTAACGGACGCGCCCATCTTAAAAGCGCGGGTCAGCTTATCTACGGGAATTTTCATAGCAAACCCCTCCAGCGGTTACGCGGCGCCCGAACGATGCCGCCATATGGATTGTACGATACCCACCGTCAGCAGCTGAATCATCATCGAAGACGAACCGAAGCTAATAAACGGTAGCGGAATACCGGTAATCGGCATCATGCCGATGCACATGCCGATGTTTTCGAAGGTCTGGAACGCCCACATGCCAACGATGCCCACACACGATAGGCGCAAGAACAGCGACTCACACTTAAAGGCGACGCGAATCGTCGAAAAGATCAGCAGCACGTAGAGGCACAGGAGCAAAAAGGAACCGCAAAAGCCAAAGGTCTCGGACAGGAAGGCGAAGACGAAGTCGGTGTGGAACTCAGGCAGAAAGCCGCCGGCCGACTGCGTCGCATGGCCTAAACCCTTACCAAAGAAGCCGCCCGAGCCAACGGCGATAAGCGACTGCTGCAGGTTGTAGGCATCGTCCGAATCGGCATTATCGGGGTCGATAAAGACCGTCAGGCGGTTCATCTGATACTGCTTGATGAGCACATCGTGGCCGAGCAACGAATCAAAGACCGAATCGAGCGCCAGGACGAGGGCCACCAGGCCCACGAGCAGGGCCAGGGTCGACAGCACCCATTCGCGGCGTGCACCGCTCATGCAGATGACGATGGCGCCCGAGACCAGCACGACCAGGCCCGAGCCCAGGTCGCCCATGGCGACGACGGCCAAAAACGGAATGGACAGCATGCCGCAGAGCTTGACGTAGTCGCGAACAGTATCGATGCGACCGTTATACTGCGAGCCAAGCGTGGCGATAAAGAAGATGGTGATGAGCTTGGCAAGCTCAACGGGCTGGAATGTCAAACCGATACCGGGAATCTTGATCCAGCCCGTCATGCCCAGACCGCCCGTATAGGACAGACCCGGAATCTTGGGCGAGAAGATCACGATCAGGTCGATGACGAGCAACGCCGTCGAAAAATTGGAAATACCGCGCAGGTCGGTACGCCAGACCAGCACCGCCAGCATCGCCCCGATACCAATTCCCAGCAGATGGCGTGAGAACGAGGCATCGGCCTTAAACTGCGAAGCCGACCAGATAATGATGGCACCGTAGGCGACGAGCGCCACTGTAGCCACGAGCACACCGATATGCACCTTTTGGCGAAACGTGCCGCGCGAGGCCGAAAGTTGCTTGTTGACGCGGTCCAGGCTGCTGCGAGAGCCGGTCTTGGTTGAACGGAACAGATCCGCCGGAGAAAAATCCATCGCAACCTCCTATCGAACCGAAGAATCGCCCGAGGCCGAAGAGGTATCGGGCTCGTCATAAATCACGCCGAGCACATCGCGCACGACATGCATCGCGGTATCTGAGCCACCGCCGCCCTGCTCCAGGACAGTAGCGATGACATACTTGGGATCATCGGCCGGCGCATAGGCGCAAAACCACGCGTATTCGTCCTCGCCGCTTTTCTCGCCCGTGCCCGACTTGCCGTATACCTGCGGCGTCAGGGTGCCAAAGTGAGCCGCCAGGGACGTCGATGCCGTGTAAATCACGTCGTGCATGCCGTTGCGAACAAGAGCCAAATCCGAATCGCTGTTGATCTTGGCCTCCAGGCGCTTCTTCTTGCCTTTGCCGTTGTACTTATAGGCATCGCCGTCGCCATCGCGCGACACGGCAGACAAAAACACGTGAGGCACGTACTGCTTACCGCCGTTGGCGAGGCCCATGTAGGCGCATGCCATCTGCAGAGGCGTCACCAAAATGTCGCCCTGGCCGATGGCAATGTTGGTCATATCGCCGGCATTCCACTTGCGGTCCTCGGCAGAGGCGTCGGTGAAGTACGACTCTTTCCACTCGGCATCGGGAATACGGCCCGCGCCCTCACTCGGCAAATCGATACCGCAGGTCTTGCCTAGGCCCCAGCGACGAAAGACCTCCTGCAGGCCCTCGGAATGTTGCTCGTCATAAAAGAAGGCCTTGCCCATATCGTAGAAAACGGGGTCGCACGAGTTGGCAATACCCGACTGCAGCGTCATGGTGCCGTGTCCAGACGTCAGCCAGCAGCGCTTGCCCCAAGCCTTGCCCAAGCCCGTCCAATAGCCCGTGCAGTTGGTTGTCTGCGTTGAAGTGTAGGTTCCAAACTCAAGACCGGCCAGTGCCGAGAGCGGCTTGATGGTCGAGGCCGACATGTACTGTCCGCTAATGGCGCGGTTGAGCAGCGGGTGCGAACCCTTGTCATCATTGAGCTCGGTCCACACGTCATTTGAGACGCCGCCGATAAAGACGGACGGATCGAACTTGGGCTCGCTCGCCATGCCCAGGATCTCACCATTGTTGGGATCGAGACACACCACAGCGCCGTTGCCGGCATTGCTGTAGCCAGTGGTCTTGGCAAGCTCGATGGCGCTCGCCAGCGCCGTCTCACAGGCCTGTTGGATCTTAAGGTCGAGCGTGAGCTTAATGTCGGAGCCGGCCTTGGCGGGCACGGCGCCGGCCTGACCGGTCACATTGCCCGAGGCATCGACCTTGACGGTCTGCTCGCCACGAATACCCTGCAGCAGGTTTTCGTAGTAGCTCTCAACACCCGCCTGGCCCACGATATCGCCCGACTGGTACGTAATCTTGCCAGCAGAAGCATCATCATCGCCAGAGGTTTTCTTATTCTGGGCCTCGAGCTGCTCGGAGGTAATGGTGCCGGTATAGCCCAAGATATGGCATGCCGTCTCGCCATATGGATACTGGCGCTCGGTACGCTCGGCAATCTTGACGCCCGGGAACTCGCCGGCGTGCTCCTGAATATAGGCAACCGTGGAGCGACGGACGTCCGTCGCGATGGTATGCAGGCTCTGGGCACCCTCGGAATTGTCCTGGATATTGCGCAGAACCGCCACGTAGGGCATACCGAGCACGTTGGCAAGATGGCGAACCAGAACTTCATCCTCGGCAAGGTCGCGGTAGGCCACGACAGCAAGTGAGGGACGGTTCTGGACAAGTGCCACGCCATTGCGGTCGAGGATGCGGCCACGCACAGCGGGTGTGGTAACGGTGCGCGTCTGATTGCTATTAGCCTGCTTTTCGTAATAGTCCGACGAGACCATCTGCATGCCCCACAGCTTGACGGCAAGCGCCGCGAACATCGCGCCCACACCCGTGGTGAGGATGGAGAAGCGGCCCTTAAAGGCGGTCGCCGCGGTATTGCCCTCGCCCTCGGTGGCGCGCGGGGCCGTTCCATGCTGCGTATCGTAGGTAAAACGGGAATCGCCGCGACGCATGATGACCAGCGCGACCACGATGGCCACAACCAGCACGATACCGGCGATAATAACCGTCATCTGGGAAGACATCTACAGGCCTCCCCTATTTGAGCTTGCGGGTCTTGGGCTTAAAGCGCATGCCCGTCTGGCGTCCGCCACGTGCGGAGAATCCATAGCCGGACTGCGGCACGACGCCGGACATCAAAAACGGAATGGCAACCAGACCCGTCAGGATCGAGGACGGCAACGCATGGCCGAAGATCGCCACGACAAAGCTCGTCTCCAAACCCATAAACAGCAAGATGATGCTGTAGATCACATTAATGACGAGCGCGAAGGCGCCCACAGTGATGCCGCGCGCACTCGGGGTACCGCCCGTCTGGCCGACGGCGCTGTGCACCAGGGCAAAAGAACCCACGGTCAGCAGGAGCGACATAACGCCCACCGGCACGGCAGCGGACAGGTCATAGAACAAGCCGCTGCAAAAACCGCACACGATGGCACGGGTCGGGTCGCCCGAAAACACGCTTAGGCACACCAGGATAATCATGAAGTTGACGCGACCGCCCGCAATGGAGATCTGCGGTGCCAGGCCTGCCTGCAGCAGCACGCACACGATGGCGGCGATCACAAACGTGCGGGAGCTCATCCCCTGCTCGTGTAGATCCATGGACATGCCCCCTATTCGCTCGAGCCGGAATCGGTCGTTTCGGACGTGTCGGAACTGTCATCCGAACTCTCGTCCTTCGTCTTGGTCGCAGCGTCACGCGACGTTCCCTGCGGCGTGCTGTTGGCCGTGCTCACGTCCTCATCCGAGGCCGACTGTTCGTCGGTCAGCGAGGTAATGACCAGCACTTCCTCGTTATTCTCGGCCGTGGTCTGAGCGCGCACCACAATGGTGTAGTACACGTCGTTTGCCGATTTCTCGACCGACGAGACGGTGCCAAGCGGAAGGCCCTTGGGGAACACGCCGCCAATGCCCGAGGTCACGATGATGTCGCCAACCTTAACGTCGGAGTCGACGCTCACGTACTCAAGACGCAGCGTGCCGTCAGCCTGACCCTGCAGCATGCCCTGAGCGCGCGTGTCCTGCACCATAGCGGACACGCCCGAGTTCTCGTCGCCAATCAGGCGCACGGTGGACGTCTTGGCCGAGACTTCGATGATCTGGCCGATAACACCGGCCGAACTCGTCACAGGCATGTTGATGGTAAGGCCGTCGGCAGAGCCCTTGTCGATGGTGACGGTCGAGGTCCAGGCATCGCCCGAGGCACCAACAATACGAGCTGCGGTCGATTTGAGGTTATAGGTCGACTGCAGGCCAACCAGCCCCTCCAGACGCTCGGCGGTCTTTTGAGCCTCGGAGAGCTCAGCAACCTTAGAGGTCAGTTCCTCGTTTTGCTTCTTAAGATCGTCAAGCGTGTCCTGCGACGCCGTAAGGTTAGAGAACACGTTGCCGATCGCATTGAAGGGAGCCGCCACGGCCGAGCCCACAAAGCGCACCGGCGAGGTAATCGTCGTTACGCCCGAACGCACGGCATGAATCGGCCCTGCCTCGCCCTCGCGGATGTAAAACGTGAGCAGCAACACCGAAATCAGGCTGAAAACAATCAACGGGCGCATACCCGTTGATTGTCGCTTGGTATTCAGATTTGTGGAGAAACCCGAAGATCGTGCCAAATGGAATCCACCTTTTGGAAATTAAGCATTGGTCTGGACGAAGCCGCCATCAAACGCATTGGCCTCGAGCACGCGGGCACAGCCGTTAACGACGTTATCGAGCGCCGTGGGGCTGACGTTGACCGAAACACCGGTCTCATCGCGCAGGCGCACGTCGAGACCGCGCAGCAGCGCGCCGCCACCAGTCAGCAAAATGCCGTAGTACATAAGGTCCGAGGCAAGATCGGGAGGCGTAGCGTCGAGTGCGTCCTTGACGGCCTTGGCCATCTCGTCGAGCGGCTTGTTGAGCGCGCGACGAATCTCCTCGCTCTCGATGCGCACGGTCTTGGGCAGACCGGTGATCACGTCGCGGCCGTTGACCTCGACGTCGAGCTCGTCCTTGAGCGGCACGGCGGAACCGACCTTGATCTTGATGTCCTCTGCCGTACGCTCGCCGATGGCCAGGTTGTAGGCATCGCGAACGTGCGTGAGGATGGCCTGATCGAACTCGTCACCGGCAATACGGATGGACTGCGAGACGACGATGCCGCCCATAGCGATAACGGCGACCTCGGTAGTACCGCCACCGATGTCGATGACCATGGAGCCGGTGGGCTCCTCGACGGGCAGGTCGGCGCCGATAGCGGCAGCCATGGGCTCCTCGATCAGGTAGGCCTGGCGAGCACCGGCCTGGATCGTGGCCTCAAAGACAGCACGCTTCTCGACCGACGTGACACCGGAGGGAACGCAGACGACAACGCGCGGACGCGGGGTCCACGGATAGCGCTTCTCGGAAGCCTTGTCGATAAAGTAGCGAAGCATGGCCTCGGTAACATCGAAGTCGGCGATGACGCCGTCCTTCAGGGGACGAACGGCCACGATGTTGCCGGGCGTACGGCCGAGCATGCGCTTTGCCTCGATACCGACCGCCAGGATGCGCTCGTCGTTCTTGTCGATGGCGACAACAGAGGGCTCGCGAATGACGATGCCCTTGCCGCGCACGGAGACAAGCGTATTTGCGGTACCGAGGTCGATGGCAAGATCGCCCGCATAGCTACCGAAGAACATATCCATCAAAGAAAACAACGCAACTCCTGATGTGTTGGATGATTGCTGGAAAACTACTAGCTCATCATACTAGCGCAAGCCCGGCACCTCACTTGCGGTGAAGCGCCGGGCAAAGCTAAATCCCATAAGGTCACTACTGGTTGTCAGCAGCCGAGAAATCCATATCGAGCGAGGAAACGGCCCAGCCGATATGGTTGTCGGAGCGCACGAATTTGACGGTGTACTCCTGCTCGCCGCCCTTGGACAGCGATGCCTTCACCTTAGCGGTCGTCTCGGTCATGGACTGATCCATGCCCTCGACGGACACGGTGGCACCCTGCGGAATCGAGGAGATGATCATCGACTTAGCGTCCTCGGACAGGCTCGATGCCAGGCAAGACTCGGCCTTTGCGGTGTCACCGTCGCCGGCAGCCTGGAACAGATCGGTAACGACAGACTCCTGAGACGGGAAGCCAAAGCCGCGCGTGTAGGCAAAGCCCAGACCGCCCGCGGCGATCAAAATGAGCAGAAGCAGCACGATGAAGACTTTGAGACCCGTGTGGCGATGGCGACGACGGACCTTGGCCTGCTTACGATCCTGACGGTCCTGCTGGACCATCTCGGACTCGGACAGCGTAAAGAAGCCGGTGTCCGAGGGATCGGGCATAAACTGACCGGTCGCGCCCGTAGGATCGAGCGGATCGACGGCAGGAGCGTCCATCGCGGGCGCCGGAGCCGTGGCCATAGCCGTCTGGGCAGACAGCGCGGCAAGCGAATCGTGCACGCGGGCAAGCTCATCGGCCTGCTCGGAGGTGAGCTGGTAGATGCCATCGGCAGTAGCGGCGTTAAAGGCGTCGAGTGCGTCGGAGGGACGGCCGGCGGCAGAAAGCGCCTGACCCATGCCGGCGTTGAGCGCACGCGTGTCGTCGCGGGGGCCGGCAAAGTCGATAGCCGTGCGGTAGGTCTCCACGGCATCCGCCGGACGGCCGAGCTTGATGAAGCAACGACCGAGCTCGCCGAGCGCGGCGGCAGGAGCCGGATTGGCGCCATCGATGGCAGCCTGACGGAAGGCAGTACCCGCGTTGGCATAGTCGCCCGACTGGAACAGCGCGTTACCCAGGCCCAGATAGGCCTTGAACGGCGTGGCATAAGAAGCGTCCTGCGTAGCAGCAGAGAACGCCTGAGCGGCCGTCGTGTAGTCGCCCACGGCGGCGAGCGCCTTGCCGCGGTTGGTGAGCAGCGCGCCGCGCTTGCCATAGGTGCCGTCGTTGAGGGCGGCGGCGTAGGCCTCGGCGGCCTCGGCATACATGCCTAGGTGCATCAAGGCGTTACCACGAAGGTGATCGGCCTCGCCCATAATCTCATCGGGAGTCTTTGCCGCCCCAAGCATCTGGGCTGCAGCGGAAAAATCACCCGCGCGGTAAGCGGCGCGGCCCTGTTGGATCAGCTGGCTATTCAAGGAAATCCCCTTTACTCGTGAACGATCTCGACATGGACGATCTCGTCGCCGGCACGCAGCTGCGAAATCACATCGAGACCCTCGACCGTGGTACCAAAGACGGTGTAACCGGAATCGAGGTTATGCTGGGCGCCCAGGCAGAAGTAGAACTGCGAACCCGCGGAATCGGGGTCCATGGAGCGTGCCATGGCAAGGGCGCCATCGACATGGCTGTTGCGCGGATTGGTGGCAAACTCGCCCTTGATGCAGTAGCCGGGGCCACCGGTACCGGGCATGCCGTCGGGGCCCTCAAGACCGGCAGCGACGTCGGCGCCGGACATATCGCGGGTATTGGGGTCGCCGCCCTGGATGACAAAACCGGGCACATAGCGATGGAACTTAAGGCCATCATAGAAACCCATCGTGGAAAGCTCGCAGAAGTTCGCGACATGAATGGGAGCGCCCTCGCCGTCAAACTTGACCTTGATGATACCCTTCGACGTCTCGATAACGGCGCACTCGTCGCCGGCAAGCTGATACTCGGGCGTGTAGAGCTCTTTCTTAAAACCAAACATGTGGTTCCTTCCTCGTGCGTTTAAAGCATATTTGTACGAATTGTAGCAATAAGCATGCGCTTACATCAATTGCGCACGTAGGTTATGCCGACTATGGCGAACTAATTTTAGGAACGCTGCTGCGGCTTCCAGGAACCCACGTTGGCGTCGTACTGGTTGAGCGCGCTGTTGCCGCTCTGCGCGATGGGCGCCAGGATCTCGCTTTGGTGGGAACTCATCGACTCGCCATCGGGAATGGCCAGCGAGATATCCCAGCTCTGGCAGATCACGTCGACGCGCTCATACATCCACTCGGCAAGCTGCTTTAAGTGGGCGATGTCATCCGCATAGACCGTATCGTCCTGATACTTAAGGTTGTTGAGCTCATCTTGCGTCTTTTTGATCTGGTCGCGCAGGGCGTAGGCACTCTGCGACAGCTCCTGACGGGTGGACAGCGGCGTTCGGAGATAGCCGTTGTTAAAGGAATCGATGACCTCACCGATCTGGTCCTCGTCACCGTAGGACACGATGGTCTGATACAGACCGTCGAGCCTGGTATAGAGCTGATCATCGGTGAGCACGGTTTCTTCCTGGACCACCTCGGCAGAATCGTCCTGCTTGGTATCGTCCTCAGTCGCCTCGCCCTTTTGGCGCGTGGGGAAGGTGGTTTGTGCAGCTTGGCCAAACTGGTCGTAGAAGCCAGGCATGACACCCATGGGATCGGTCGTCACGAACCAATAGGCACCGCCGCAAACGACGGCAAGGACCGCGATGATAATGAGCGGCTTGGGGATATGACGCTTGTGCTTGTGATAGGCGTCCTCGTCGGGATGCACCTTGCGCTTGGGTTTTTGGGCTTCGTCATGCAGGGAAACGGGCGTGGGAATATCGACCTTGGGGATACCGAAATCCTTATCGAAAGCCGGCAGCACGCAGGTCTCGTTAGGATCGGCGGCATCCGAAAGCACCGCAGCGGCAGAGGCGGGCGCATGCGGCACCTCGGTATCAATCTGCTCTTGCGTTAGGCGCGGAAAGCCCGCCGTGCGGCCCGCTGCCAGGTCGGATGCGGCCGCGTCCTCGGAGAGGATACCCGGAGCGGGGCGTCCGCATTTGGGGCACGTACGATCATGCGGAGAAAGACGGGCACCGCAGCCCTCACAGAACACGAACTCGGTGTGCTCGGGACCGTCGCCCGGGCCGACGTAGGCGTTGCAGTAGGGACAAAACGAGGCGCCGTCCTCGATAGTCTTAAGGCAATGCGGGCAGATCACGGCATCCTCTTTTCGAAGCAATTCAAACAACCGAGGTTAGAGCATAACATCGCCACGGCCCCACAGGAGCAAGGCACCAATTCAACATCGCCAGAGCGCGTAGTTACTTCTTCTTTTTGCTTGGCATCGAGACTTTGATGCCTTGGGCGGACTTGGTCACGCGAGAGCGCCTGGCTCCGGTACTCTTCTTTTTCTTGGGCTGGGCCTGGGCCACGCCTTCGAGCGCGCGGGCCTCGGCCTCGCGAGCGGTGCGATCTTCGCGGCGCTGCGCCATGTCGGCGGCGACGCGCTTGGCAAAACGCTCGGCCGTCGAACCCGTCGAGCTCACCTTGCCGCCACCGCGACCCAGGTGGACGCGCACACCACGGCCAAAACCAGTTGCGGCATGACGACGACGCGGCTTGAGCGAATCCATCATCGTGGCGAGCTTAAAGAACACCGAGCAGGTAAAGACCACGATGACAGCCAAGATAACCATCTGGCCCATCGATAGGTTGGCAATAGACAGCAGCTCCGGGAATCCGATAACGCCCACCAGGATGCCGGCGACTACAAACACAAAGAGCACCACACGCAAGGGCGTGAGAGGCTGCGAGATGCGCCAGATCAGGCTGACGCTCGCCGCACACGACGTAAGCAGGCACATCGTAGACAGCGTGAGCTGGCTAAAACCAAACACGCGCGCCACAAAGATATCGAGCGCCGCAGCCAAAATGACCGCAATCGACGCCGGCAGTGCACGCTTAAGTACGTTGGTCAAAAACGCACCCTTCACGCGAGCATTGTTGGGCTCCAAGCCCAACACAAAGCCCGGCGCGCCGATGCAGAAGAAGTTAATGAGCGTCATCTGGATGGGCTCGAAGGGGTACGGCGGCAGCGCGATGCACAGCGCCGCCAGGCCCATCGAGAACAGCGTCTTGGTCAGGAACAGCGAGGCCGAACGCTGCAGGTTGTTGATGGAGCGACGGCCCTCGGCCACCACGGCGGGCATCGAGGCAAAGTCGTTGTCGACGAGTACGATCTCGGCCACGTTACGCGCGGCATCGGAGCCGGCCGCCATGGCCACGGAGCAGTCGGCCTCCTTGAGCGCCAGCACGTCGTTGACGCCGTCGCCCGTCATGGCCACGGTGTGCTCGCGGCGCTTGAGCGCCTGCACGAGCTCGCGCTTCTGCTGCGGGGTCACACGACCAAAGACATGGTAGCGGTCCACTGCGGCATCAAGCTTGGCCGGTGTATCGAGCGTCGTGGCGTCCACATAAGCGTCCGCCCCCGGCACGCCCACCACGCGCGCGATCGACGACACCGTACGCGGGTCGTCGCCACTGATCACGTTGAGGGTCACGCCCTGCTCGTTAAAGTAGCCGATGGTCTCGGCCGCCGAGGTACGAATCTCGTCGCGGATGGTCACAAAGCCCACGGGCTCGGCCTCGCCCACCATATCGCCATCGGGCGTAAAGCCGTCCACGCGAGCCACCACGAGCACGCGGCAGGTATCGGCAAGCTCGGCGACACGGTTCTCGACCTGCGAAAACACACGCTCCGAAAGCACAAACTGCGCGGCGCCCATCACATAGGAGCCCTGCGCAAAAGAAGCACCGCTCCATTTTTTAGACGACGAGAACGGAATGACCGACAGCGGCTCGGACACCTCGACCGGACGATCGGCGTAATAGTTGAGCAGCGCCTGGCAGGTCTCGTTGGCATCGGCCGAAGTCGCACGCGCGACGTTAGCCAGCGCAAAATCGAGCACCGTGGTATCGACGGGAACAGCCGCCTCGTCCGAGCCGGCGCCTAGGCTCACGCCCTCAACCGGCAGCGGATACGTGCCCTCGACCTCCATGCGACCCGACGTGATAGTGCCCGTCTTGTCCAGGCACAGCACGTCGACGCGAGCGAGCGTCTCGATGCAGTAGAGCTGCTGTGCCAGCACCTTGCGACGCGCCAGGCGAACCGTGGCGATGGCGAGCACCGACGAGGTCAGCAGCACCAGGCCCTGCGGAATCATGCCCAGCAGGGCGCCCACCGTGGACAGCAGCGCCGAAGAAGGCACACGACCGGCCAACAGCTCGGAGAAGCACCACGAAAGCGCGCTATCGCCCGGGGTTCCCGCGGCATCCCACAGCTCGCTCACACTCGAGGCAAACAACGCCAAACCGAGCGGGATCATGATGATGCTCGCAAAGCGCACGATGGCGTTGATCGCGTTCATGATCTCGGAATTGACCTTTTTGACGTACTTGGCCTCGTTATTAATTTTGGCCACGTAGTTGTCGGCGCCGACATGGATCACGCGGGCGCGCAGCAGGCCCGAGTCGATAAAGCTGCCGCTCATGAGCTCGGAACCTGGCTGTTTCTTGATAAGGTCGCTCTCGCCCGTCAGCAAGCTCTCGTTCACGAGCGCCTCGCCCGAAACCACCACGGCGTCGGCGGGAATCTGGTCGCCGCGCCCCAGGCGAATGATGTCGTCGAGCACGATCTGGTCCAAGTCGAGCTCCACCTCGGCGCCGTCGCGCACCGCGATGGCCTTCTTGGAGGTCAGCAGCGTGAGCTTATCGACCATCTTCTTGGAACGCATGGACTGGATGACGCCAATAGCGGTATTGAGGAATACCACGAACAGAAACGTCAGATTCTTAAACGAACCGGTCAAAATAACCAGGAACGCCAAGATCACGTTGATCAAATTGAACAGCGTGCAGAGGTTCTCGATGATGAGCTCTTTGACCGAATTGGTCTTGAGCTCCATGTTGCGGTTGATCTTACCAGCGGCGATGCGCTCCTCGACCTCGGCGGTCGAGAGTCCGCGCTCGATATCCGTTGCTGCCATACCACGTCCCATCACGTCGCGTCGGTATAAGAAAAACCGCCCGGACCATGCGAGGTTCGGACGGTCTTACGTTCGATGGTGCCCCATGTTGGATTCGAACCAACGGCCTTCTGCTCCGGAGGCAGACGCTCTAATCCCCTGAGCTAATAGGGCCAACGTTTGGCATTATACCCAAGTGCACCACGGGCTATCAAAATAAAAGAAAAAGCTTTGCAATTCCGAGGAAGACGCGGCGCAACGGCCCACTTTAGAAGGCAAAAGCGAGTCAGATAGTATAAACTCTCATGCACCATATATACACGGCTCGCGATGCGGGCCGTTTTTGCAAGGGTTATCCATCGAGGTGAGAGGCACACCATGATTGCAATTTTAAAGCAGAGTGCCAGCGACGAGGCCGTCAGCCATATCGTCAGCTGGATTGAGAAAAAGGGCCTGAAGACCGATGTCTCGCGCGGCGAGAACGAGACGATCATCGGCCTGGTGGGCGATACGACCAAGATCGACCCGTTCCTGCTCGAGTCCATGGATGTCGTCGAGCGCGTGCAGCGCGTCTCCGAGCCGTTCAAGCGCGCCAACCGCAAGTTCCACCCCGAGGACTCCGTCATCGACTGCGGCCACGGCGTCAAGATCGGCGGCGACCAGTTCCAGGTCATCGCCGGTCCCTGCTCCGTCGAGGGCGAGAACCTCATCCGCATCGCACGCCGCGTGAAGGCCGCCGGCGCCACGATGCTGCGCGGTGGCGCCTACAAGCCCCGCACCTCCCCCTACGCCTACCAGGGCATGGGCCCCGCCGGCCTCGACCTGCTGTGCGAGGCGTCTGCCGAGCTCGACATGCCGATCGTCACCGAGATCATGGACCCGCGCGACGTGCAGGTCTTCTTGGACAAGAAGATTGACGTCATGCAGATCGGCGCCCGCAACGCCCAGAACTTCCCCCTGCTCAAGGAGGTCGGCAAGACCCAGACCCCGATCCTGCTCAAGCGCGGCATGTCCGGCACGATCGATGAGCTGCTCATGGCCGCCGAGTACATCATGAGCGAGGGCAACGACAACGTTATCCTGTGCGAGCGCGGTATCCGCACCTTCGAGACCCGCACCCGCAACACATTCGACCTTAACGCCGTGCCGGTGCTGCACCACCTGTCGCACCTGCCAGTCGTAGCCGATCCCAGCCACGCCACCGGCTACACCCGCTACGTTGAGCCCATGGCGCTCGCCGCGACCGCCTGCGGCGCCAACGGTCTGGAGATCGAGGTCCACGACGAGCCGAGCCGTGCCTGGTCCGACGGCGCCCAGGCCCTCACCCCCGATCAGTTCGACGACACCATGCGCCGCATCCGAGCAATCCGCGAGGTTGTCTGCCAAGAGACCATGGAGTAGCCCATGGGTACGGTGAGAAACGCGCGTGTTAACCAGGGCGGCCCCAAGTGCGCCGGTATCGTCGGCCTTGGCCTCATCGGCGGTAGCTTTGCCCGCGGCTATGCACAGGCGGGCGTCCGCGTGCTGGCCTGGGACCCCGATGACGATGTCATGACGGCCGCCAGCATGGGTACTGTCGCCGGAGAGCTCAACGACAAGACACTCGGCGAATGCGACATCATCGTCCTGGCTTGCTACCCCGAGGCCTGCATCGAGTGGCTCGAGGCGCATGCCCAGGCACTCGCCGACGCCACCGATACCGAGGCCATCATGGGCCCCGTGGTGATCGACACGGTGGGCGTCAAGGGCATCGTGTGCGAGCGCGCCTTTGAACTTGCCCGCGAGCACGGCTTTTACTTTGTGGGCGCGCACCCCATGGCGGGCACGCAGTACTCGGGCTATGCACACTCCCGCGCCGACCTGTTCCAGGGCGCGCCACTCGTTCTCGTGCCGCCCGCGGTGAACGACGCACTCAAGCTGGAGCTTTTGGGCCAGGTACGCGAGATGGTGCGCCCCCTGGGCTTTGGCAAGTTCAGCGTGACCAGCGCCGCCGAGCACGACCGCGTCATCGCCTTCACGAGCCAGCTTGCGCACGTGGTATCCAACGCCTATGTTAAGAGCCCGACCGCTCAGGTCCACCACGGCTTTTCGGCCGGCAGCTACCGCGACCTCACCCGCGTGGCGCACCTCAATCCGCAGATGTGGTCCGAGCTCATGATCGACGACGCCGATGCTCTCGCCTTCGAGATCGACCACCTGATCGACTCGCTCGGCGCCTACAGCCGTGCGCTCAAGGACCGCGACCAGCGCTATCTGGAGAATCTCCTTGCCGAGGGCGACCGCATCAAGCGCGCACTCGACGACGAGGCCTCCCACTAGACCACCTATCACGCCAGGTCGAAAGGACCGAAGCTTATGGCGATTACCATCGATATCGACACTGCACGCCCCTACCAGGTGCATGTTGGCACGTTTTTGCTGGAGCAGGCGGGACCGCTCGTGCGCGCCACTGCCGGCGGCACCAAGGCCGTCATCGTGACGGACACCAACGTGGGCCCGCTCTACCAGATGCCAGTTAAGCAGAGTCTGGAGGCATCAGGCTACGAGGTGAGCATCTGCACCTTCGAGGCCGGCGAGGCCCATAAACGCGCCGAAACCTATGTTGCCATTTTGGAGTTTGTGGCCGAGCACGAGCTTTCGCGCTCCGACGTGATCGTGGCACTCGGCGGCGGCGTCGTGGGCGACGTGGCGGGCTTTGTGGCCGCCACCTATATGCGCGGCTGCAAGTTTGTGCAGATCCCGACGAGCCTGCTCGCCATGGTTGATTCGTCGGTGGGCGGCAAGACCGCCATCGACCTGGCTGCCGGCAAGAACTTGGCCGGCGCCTTTTGGCAGCCGAGCGTGGTCATCGCCGACGTAGGGTGCCTGGCCACCCTCACGCCCGAGCAGTTCGCCGACGGCTGCGGCGAGGTCGTCAAGCACGCCGTGATCGCCGACCAGGAGCTTTTCGCCGAGCTGGAGAAGACCCCGCTCACGCTGGAGTTGCTCAACCGCGATGTGGCCCGCGTAGCACTCATCATCGCCCGCAATATCGACATCAAGCGCGCCGTAGTCGTCACCGACGAGCGCGAAACCAACCAGCGCAAGCTCCTCAACTTTGGACACAGCGCCGGACACGCCGTCGAGGCCTGCGAGCACTTTGAACTCGGACACGGCAACTGCGTGTCGATCGGCATGGGCATCATCACGCGCGCCGCGGCCCTGCACGGCGCTTGCGATGCCGCACTGCCCGGTCGTATTGAGGAGCTCAGCGCCCGCCATGGCCTCAAGACCCGCTGCGACCTAGATGCCGATGCCGTCTTTGCCGAGGCGCTCCACGACAAGAAGCGCGCGGGCGACACCATCGATCTGGTGATTCCGCACGGCATTGGCCGCTGCAGCATCGACCGAACGCCGCTTTCTACTTTCCACGAACTCATTGCCGACGGTCTCGGCCAGAAGGGAGACGTATCCGCATGTTAGCCCGCATCACCCCGTCCCCGCTCAAGGGCACCGTTCCCGCCATCGCGTCCAAGTCGATGGCGCACCGCCTGATCATCTGCGCCGCGCTTGCCAACGGCGAGACGCACGTTACCTGCAACACCACCTGTGCCGACATCGAGGCCACGGTGCGTTGCCTTACGGCCCTGGGCGCTCGCATCGAGACCGTCGAGGATGGCTTCCAGGTCCACCCCACCATGAAGAGTGTTGAGTTTGGCCTGCTCAAGGCCCTTGCCGGCGGCACGCTCGACTGCGGCGAGAGCGGCTCCACGCTGCGCTTTATGTTGCCCGTCGCCTGCGCGCTGGGCGCAGAGGCCACGTTTGTGGGTCAGGGACGCTTGGGCGCCCGCCCGCTGTCCCCGCTCTCGGACGAGATCATCGCCGCCGGCTGCGGCCTACAGGGTCTGGGCGGTTTTCCGCTTAAGACGAGCGGCCGCATGCGCCCGGGCACCTTTGTGCTGCCGGGCAACGTGAGCTCGCAGTACATCTCGGGCCTGCTGTTGGCAGCCCCGTTGCTCGCCCAGCCCTCCTGCGTGCAGGTGACCGGCCTCATTGAGAGCCGCCCCTACATCAACTTGACAATCCAGGCCATGAAGGCCTTTGGCGTCGAGGTCAACGTCGAGCGTATTCCCGCCCGGGACGACCAGCCCGAGGTCACGAACTTCCGCGTGAGCAGTGGCTCGTATCGCACGCCCGGCAGCGTGGCCGTCGAGGGTGACTGGTCCAACGCTGCCTTTTGGCTGTGTGCCGGCGCTATCGGCACCGACCCCATCACCGTCGAGGGAGTGTCCCTGAGCTCCGCACAGGGCGACCGCAACGTACTTGCCGCGCTTTCGCGCTTTGGCGCCCGCATCGTGCGCTCCACCAACGCCGCCACCGTGCAGTCCGACAAGCTCGCCGGCTTTGAGATGAGCGCCCACGACATTCCCGACCTGGTACCCGTTATCTCGGCCGTGGCCTCGCTGGCTCAGGGCCGCACGTTCATCCGTGACTGTGCGCGCCTGCGCATCAAGGAATCTGACCGTCTGGCCACAACCACCCGCGAGCTCACCGCGCTGGGCGCACAGGTGCGCATCGCCGGTGACGACCTCATCATCAAGGGCGTCGATGCCCTTACCGGCGGCGAGGTCGATTCGCACAACGACCACCGCATCGCCATGATGGCAGCCATCGCCGCAAGTCGCGCCACCGGCGAGGTCGTGATCCACGGCGCCGAGGCCGTCAACAAGTCCTATCCCGATTTCTTCGACCACTACCGCCTGTTGGGCGGCAAGGTCACGCTCGAGGAGGAATAGCATGTCCTCGACCTTTGGCAACGTTTTGCATCTGAGCATTTTCGGCCAGTCGCACTCCCCCGCCATCGGCTGCTCGCTCGATGGCATCCCGGCGGGCATCGCCGTGGACCAGGAGAAGCTGCAGGCCTTCCTCGACCGTCGCGCCCCTGGCCGCGACGAGACCGCAACCAAACGCCGCGAGGCCGACGCCGCGCATATCATCGCCGGTGTTGTCGATGGACATACCACCGGCGCGCCCATCGCCGCGATTATCGAGAACACCAACACGCGCTCCAAGGATTACTCCGAGCTGCGCCGCAAGCCCCGCCCCGGACATGCGGACTTCCCTGCGCGCGTGAAGTATCACAACATGCACGATGTCGCTGGTGGCGGGCATTTCTCCGGCCGCCTAACGGCACCCTTATGCATCGCCGGCGGCATTGCGCTGCAGGCACTCGAGGCCCGCGGCATTCAGGTCATGGCGCACGTCGCGCAGATCGGCGGCATCTCCGACCTGCCGATGGACGATATGGTCTATCGCGAGGCCGACCGCAAGGCGATCCTTACGAACGATCTGCCGTGCATTGACGCCGCCGCAGCCGGCCGCATGCGCGAGGAGATTCTGGCCGCGCGCGACGAGCTCGACAGCATCGGCGGCATCGTGGAGTGCGGCATTTACGGGCTTCCCACGGGCATAGGCGACCCCATGTTCGACGGCATCGAGAACCGCATCGCGCAAATCGCGTTTGGCATTCCCGCCGTAAAGGGCGTGGAGTTTGGCATGGGCTTTGCCGTGGCCGCCATGCGCGGCAGCGAGAACAACGATCCATATCGCATCGATGCCGAGACCGGCGAAATCGAGGTCGAGTCCAATAACGCCGGCGGCATCCTGGGCGGTATTTCGACCGGCGCGCCCGTCATGTGGCGCATGGCCGTAAAGCCGACGCCCTCAATTGGCCGCGAGCAGCAGACCGTAGACATGGACGCTATGGAAAATGCCGAGCTCTCGGTGCACGGCCGTCACGATCCCTGCATCGTCCCCCGAGCCGTCCCCGTAGCCGAGGCAGCCGCGGCGCTCGCCATCTGGGACGCTCTCCTCGAGGACGTCGCCCAGCTCTAACCCGACTCACCTGGGTTGCCTGTCAACTCAGCCGTTACGTGAAAGGGGCCTCCATGGACCTTGCTGACATCCGCCAGGCCATCGATGGCATCGATACCACGCTCCTCAACAGCTTTGTCGAGCGCATGGACATTGCCACCGAAGTCGCCAAGTCAAAAATCGAGATGGGCAAGGCCGTCTTCGACCCCGCCCGCGAGCGCTCCAAGCTCAACAACCTCGCCAGCCGCGCGCCCGAGCGCTACGAGGCACAGACCATCGCCCTGTTCCGCCTCCTCATGAGCATGAGCAAGGCCGAGCAGCAGCGCTACATCAACGAGCTCAAGGGCATCACCGTCTCGCAAAAGGCACACGCCACGGCTGCAGCCTCCGACACGCCCTTCCCTCAAACGGCCACCGTCGCCTGCCAGGGCGTGGAAGGTGCCTATAGCCAGATCGCCGCGTGCAAACTCTTCGACGTGCCCGACATCGCGTTTTTCGAGACCTTCGAAGGCGTCATGCGCGCTGTGCGCGACGGCTTCTGCGAGTTTGGCGTGCTGCCCATCGAGAACTCCACCGCCGGATCGGTCAACGCCGTCTACGACCTGCTCGCCCAGTTCGATTTCCACATCGTGCGTTCGCTGCGACTCAAGATCGACCACAACCTGCTCGTCAAGCCCGGCACCAAGCTCGCCGACGTGCGCGAGGTCTACAGCCACGGCCAAGCCATTGCCCAGTGTGCCGGCTTTATCGAGTCCCACGACCTGCACGCCACCAAGTACCCAAACACGGCCATGTCGGCCGAGATGGTCGCCAACTCCGAGCGCACCGACGTCGCCGCCATCGCCTCGCGCAGCTGTGCCACGCTGTATGGCCTGGAGGTGCTGGAGCCCAACATTCAGGACTCGGACAACAACTACACGCGCTTTGTCGTCATCAGCCGCGAGCCGCGCGTCTACCCCGGCGCTAATCGCACCTCGCTCATGATCACCACGGCCAACGAGCCGGGCGCCCTCTATCGCGTGCTCGAGCGCTTCTACGCACTCAACATCAACCTGATCAAGCTCGAGAGCCGCCCCATCCCCGGCCGCGACTTTGAGTTTATGTTCTACTTTGATCTGGACTGCCCCTTTGGCAGCAAGGCCCTCGACGACCTGCTCGATTCCATCGACGACGTGTGCGAGAGCTTCACCTACTTTGGCAGCTACACGGAGGTGCTCTAGATGACCGATATCACTGCAACCCGTCCCTACGGCGTGCTGGGCCGTGTGCTGGGCCACAGCTACACCCCGACCATCTACAAAGAGCTCGCTGGGCTCGAGTACGTGCGCTTTGAGCGCGAGCCCGAGGACCTCGCGGCCTTTATGACCGGCGACGAGTGGGAGGGCACCAACGTGACCATCCCCTACAAGCGCGCCGTCATGGACTACCTTGACGAACTGAGCCCGCTCGCCGAGCGCATGGGCAACGTCAACACCATCACGCGCCTGCCCGACGGCCGCCTGCGCGGCGACAACACCGACTACTTTGGTTTTCAGTGCCTGGTCGAAGAGTTGGGCGTTGAGGTTGCCGGTAAGAAGGTCCTCGTGCTCGGTGCCACCGGTGGTGCGGGTACTACGGCCAGTATGGTGCTCGGAGATCTGGGCGCCATCGTCGTACCCGTGGGTCGCACGAGCGAGGTCAATTACAGCAACATCGCTCAGCAGTCCGATGCAACGCTGCTCGTCAACTGCACGCCCGCCGGTATGTTCCCCCACTGCCCCGACGCTCCCTGCACGCTCGAAGGCCTCGATGCGCTCGAGGGCGTCATCGACATTGTCTACAACCCCGCCCGCACGGGACTCATGCTCGAGGCCGAGCGCCGCGGCATCCCCTGCATCGGCGGCCTGCTCATGCTCGTGGCCCAAGCGGCGCAGGCTGTCGAACGCTACACCGGCCAAGTCACCCCGCGCGAGCGCATCCTGGACGTAACGGAGCGCCTGTCACGCCGCGAACAGAACATCGCGCTGATCGGCATGCCGGGTTCAGGCAAGACCCGCGTGGGTGAGCAAGTCGATGTGCTCACGGGCCGCGAGCACATCGACTTGGATCACGCGCTCGAGGAGCGTCTGGGCATGCCCTGTGCCGACTTTATCGTCGAGCGCGGCGAGGCGGCCTTCCGCGAACAGGAGACGGCTGCGCTGGCCGACATCTCCAAGCGCAGCGGCCTGGTGCTCTCCACCGGCGGCGGCGTGGTCACACGCGACGAGAACTACCCGCTGCTACACCAGAACAGCCAGATTGTGATGCTCAACCGCAAGCTCGACGAGCTCGCCCACAAGGGCCGCCCCATCACCGCGCGCGACGGCATCGACAAGCTGGCCGAGCAGCGCATGCCGCGCTACCGCGCCTGGGCCGACTACATCATCGACTCACGCGACTGCGCCGCCAACACCGCCCAAGCCCTCCTCGAGACCCTCCAACCCGCTCTCTAACCAAAACCACCACAAAGGGGACAGGCACCTTTGTGGTGGTTTCTCGACTGCAAAGGAAGCAACCATGAAAGCACTCGTCATCAACGGCCCCAACCTCAACATGCTCGGCATTCGCGAGCCGGGCATCTACGGCAACGACAACTACGACCGCTTAGTGCAGATCTGCCAGGAAGCGGGCGCCGCACAGGGCTTCGAAGAAGTCGAGGTCTTCCAGTCTAACCACGAGGGCACCATCGTCGACAAGATCCAGGAGGCCCACGGCAAGGTCGACGGCATCGTCATCAACCCGGCGGCCTACACGCACACAAGCGTCGCGATCCTCGACGCACTCAAGGCCGTCGCCATCCCGGCTGTGGAGGTCCACATCAGCGCCGTAGAGACGCGCGAGGACTTCCGCCAGGTAAGCTACGCCCGCCTGGCCTGCTTCGCCACCATCACCGGCGAGGGCCTGAAGGGCTACGCCCACGCGTTGGAGCTGCTGAAAGAGCATCTCGAAAAGTAAAATGCCAACCCCAACAAACAGCAGCGGCTTGCTCGCGCTCGGCTCCAGCAACACACAAGATGAAAAAAGCCCAGACCACCAAGCGGTCTGGGCTTAATAAACGATGGTGCTCCATGGCGGATTCGAACCGTCGACCTTGGGATTAGAAGTCCCCTGCTCTATCCAACTGAGCTAATGGAGCAAATAACCGCACGCCCAAGCAAGCACAAGCCTGTCAGGCGCAAGTAATTATAACCTAGTTGAACTGCTCGCGGTACGCCTTGCAGACCTCATCGACCGGGCCGTCCATGCGAAGGTCACCCTTCTCAATCCAAACGGCACGCTGGCAGATGCGCTCAACCTGCTCCATAGAGTGCGAAACGAACAGAACCGTCACGTCGCCGCTCTGGATAAAGTGCTGGATGCGGGCCTCACACTTTTGCTGGAAGAACACATCACCGACGGACAGCGTCTCGTCAACGATCAGAATATCGGGCTCGGTAATCGTCGCGATTGCAAAGGCGATACGCGCCACCATGCCCGAAGAGAAGTTCTTAAGCGGCATATCGACAAAGTTCTGCAGCTCAGCGAACTCGATAATGCCGTCAAAGTTGGCGTCGATGAACTCCTTGGTATAGCCGAGCAGGGCGCCGTTCAGATAGATGTTCTCGCGGGCGGTCAGCTCGGGGTCAAAGCCGGCGCCAAGCTCAATCAGCGGCGCGATGTTACCGTGCACCTTAACGCTGCCCTCGCTAGGCTCAAGAACGCCAGCGATAATCTTGAGCATCGTAGACTTGCCGGAGCCATTGGTGCCGACCAGACCCACAACCTCGCCGCGATGAATATCAAACGAGATGTGCTTAAGCGCCCTAAACTCCTCAAAGAACAGCTCGTGCTTGGCAAGCTTAATGAAGTACTCCTTGAGGTTGGTCAGCGACTCGGACGCCATGTTAAAGATCATGGTGACGTCGTCGACCTCGACAGCCAGAGGCTGCTCGCTGTAATCAACAACAGATTCAGTCATCACAGCACTCCTTAGATGTAGAGGATAAATGTGCGCTCGGACTTATGGAACACGGTATAGCCAATAATAAGCGCAAGAACCGCCCAAGCGACGCACATACCAAACGTCATAAGCGAGGGCGTAGTCTGGAACAGAAAGATATCGCGCATAAACTGCAGGTAGTTGAACATGGGGTTCGCATACATCAAGATACGCACGAGATGCGGCATTTGCGCAATATAGTCAGTCGTCCAGAAGATGGGCGTAATGTAAGTCCACGCCGTAATGACGACGCTCCACAGATGCATAACGTCGCGGAAGAAGACCGTAAGGGCAGAGAGCATCATGCCCAGGCCCATGCAGAAGCACATAAGCAGCAGCAGGCAAACCGGCAACAGAATCAGGTGCCAAGAAGGCATAACGCGGAACCACAGCATGACGATGGCGACGGCGACCAGCGAGAAGGCAAAGTTGACCAGCGAGAAGAGCACCTTCTGCACCGGGAAAACCCAGCGGTGCACCTTAACCTTCTTGAGCAGAGGGGCAGCGCCCACGATCGACGTCAGGGCCTGGTTAGTAGACTCAGACATGACGGCAAAGGTGATGTTACCCACGATCAAGTACAGCGGGTACATCTCGGGCGTCATTGAGCCATTGCGGCCCTGGCCAAAAATCGTCGAGAACACGATGGCCATGACGATCATCATCAGCAGCGGGTTGAGCACCGACCATGCGACGCCCAGAACGCTACGGCGATACTTGATCTTAAAATCCTTGGTAACCAGCTGACGAAGGATAAACGCGTCCTTCTCAAATTCGTTCTTAGCAAACGTCGCAGGCAGACTGCGAGTTTCTTGTTGCTTTGTCTGATCCGACACGGATGCAACTCCTTTACTCGTAATCGTTGACAAACGAACAGTATAGACCCGACGGCCATGCAAACGATTCGCGCAACAAAACTGGAGAACTAACCCACATCTTAGGATGCCAGGCCCAAACGGCTATACTTTCTAGGATTGAATGTATAAGGAGCATTAAGTGAATTCTGAATCCATCGCCGTCATCATCCCTTGCTACAACGAAGCGCTCACGATCGGCAAAGTCATCGACGACTTTCACCGCGAGCTTCCGCAGGCGACGGTCTATGTCTATGACAACAACTCGTCGGACGATACCTCACGCATTGCCACCGAGCACGGCGCCACAGTCCGCTTTGAGCCCCGTCAGGGAAAGGGCAACGTGTGCCGCCAGATGTTTCGCGATATCGACGCCGATTGCTACCTGATGGTCGACGGAGACGACACCTACCCCGCCGAGGCGGCCAAGGCCCTCTGCGAGCCCATCCTTAACGGCACGGCCGACATGACCGTAGGCGATCGCCTTTCCAACGGCACCTACGCCGAGGAGAACAAGCGTGCCTTCCACGGCTTTGGCAATAATCTGGTCCGCGCCATGATCAAGTGGATCTATGGCTACAGCTTCGATGACGTCATGACAGGCTACCGCGCCATGAGCCGCCCGTTCGTTAAAACCTTCCCAGTGCTTTCCGAGGGCTTTCAGATCGAAACCGAGCTCTCGATCCACGCCGTCGACCACCGCTGGCGCATCAAAGATGTGCCCATCGAGTACCGCGACCGTCCCGAGGGTTCCGAGTCCAAACTCAACACCGTGAGCGACGGCATTAAAGTCGTTGCGATGATCGGCACGCTGTTCAAAGACTATCGCCCGCTGAAGTTCTTCAGCCTCGTTGCGCTTCTGTTCGCGGTATTCGGCCTCGCCCTGGGCATGCCCATCGTTGTCGAATATTTCCAGACCGGCCTCGTCCCGCGCTTCCCCACCGCTATGCTCGCCGCCTCGTTTATGTTCCTGTGCGGCCTGAGCCTTGCGACCGGCTTCATCCTAGATTCTGTAGCAAAGGTCGAAAAAAAGCAGTGGGAGGTCAACGTGTACAGCAAATACGCCTACGACGACCAGCCCGGCCACCCTACTTCCATGCCAAGCGAGAGGTAGATCTTCCGCAAAATACTATTGGCACCACTGCGCAGATAGCCACCAACAAGAAAAGCCGCCGTTAAAGAACGGCGGCTTTTACTCTCGAAAAGTTAATAGCGGCTAGAGCGTCTTGATGTACTCCCCCAGCTCTTCCTCCCAGTCGGGCATGTGGAAGCCGGCAGCCTCGAGCTTGGACAGGTCGAGCG
>UQZL01000013.1 GCA_900545605.1 uncultured Collinsella sp. | reverse complement strand
GCATAGCGGGTGGTTTCTGATGCGGCGCGCTGCGCGCCCCGCACAGGCTAAAGCCCGTAACAAAAAAGGAGGCCTCCGCATCGCCGCGGAGGCCTCCTTTTGCATGTGTGGGCAGCTAATTTGAAGCGGGACCCTTGGCAGTTGCGGTGGAATAGTTCCTGTTTTATGGCTTGGATGCCGATTTTAGGAACTATTTCACCGCAACTTATAGATGCGGCGTCGGCTACGAAAGATCATCCTCGTAGGGCATTAGGTCTGCCAGATAGCCCTTCTCCTTGAGCATGGCCTCGATCTCGTCGAGGGTTTGCTCGTCTTCTGCCGCAATGCGGTGGAAGTGATAGCCGCTGGTTACCGTCAGCAGCGGAAAGCTCTTACCGCTCTCGATATCGTGCAGGTAGCGCTCAACATCGCGACGATTGCGGATGTCCAGGTCGGCCGTAATCTTGCCGTACACGCGGTGGTTGACGATCACGTTGAGCACGGCGCCGCCCGCGTCGACGATGCTCGTGAGCTCATCGCCCGCTTGCTCCACGCCGTGGCGAACCTTGACCAGACGCGTGGGCACAGCCGGGCTGCTCGCCGCCTCCTGTAGTACATAGCCGCGATTGGTGGCGACGATATCGTGTCCGTCGGCGCGCAGCAGGGCGATGTCCTGCACCACGACCTGACGGCTCACGCCCACCTCGCGGGCAAGCGCACTGCCCGAGACAGGATCTTTGGCGCTCTCGAGCACGGCCATGATGGCACGGCGACGCTCACGGGCGTCCATTATTTACCGTCCAGCAGACGCAGGTGCTTGAGCGAGAGGTCGAGAATCGGCGCAGAGTGCGTCAGCGCCCCCGAGCTAATAAAGTCAACGCCCAGGTCGGCGAGCGCGCGGATATTGCTGGCATCCACGTTGCCCGAGCACTCGGTCTTGGCACGGCCGGCGATAAGCTCAATCGCGGCAGCCATGTCGTCGTGGGTCATGTTGTCGAGCATGATGATATCGGCGCCGGCCTCCACGGCCTCGCGCACCATGTCCAGGTTCTCGCACTCGATCTCGACCGTCGCGGTAAACGACGCATGGGCGCGCGCCATCTCAATCGCGCGCGTCACGCCACCGGCGGCGTCGATGTGGTTGTCCTTGAGCATAACGGCCGTCGACAGGTTGTAACGGTGATTGCTGCCGCCGCCGATCTCGACTGCGGCCTTCTCGAAGACGCGCATGCCCGGCGTGGTCTTGCGCGTGTCGACAAGCACGGTCTTGGTGCCCTCGAGCGCAGCCGCCATCCGATGCGTGTAAGTAGCGATGCCGCTCATGCGCTGCAGGTAGTTGAGCGCCACGCGCTCGCCCGAAAGCAGCACGCGCGCGTCGCCGCGCACCTGGCCCACGTGATCGCCGGCGTGCACTTCGTCGCCATCCGAGACATCGAACAACACGGAGCTCTGCGGATCCAGCAGCTCAAAGGTGCGGGCGAATACGTCCAGGCCGGCGATAATGCCGTCGGCCTTGGCGATGAGCTCAACGGTAGCGGGGCGCGCCGTGGGGCACACGCTCGCCGTACTCACGTCCTCAAACGTGATGTCCTCGCGCAGAGCCTGCAAAATCAGATCATCGACGACGAGCTTCATGGTAATGGGATTCATGGTCTACTCCTCCACGGCCTGCGTGCCAGCAGCGCGGGCCAAATCATCGATTGCAAGGGTATCGGAACTCAGGGCGCGATGGCGTCCATCGAGCACGGGCTCGCCCGCCTGCTCCACGGCCAGCGACTCGCCGGTGCGCATGTACCACGCGGCGCGGCGGCCCCAAACCAGAGACTCGAGCAGGCTGTTAGAAGCCAGGCGGTTCTTGCCGTGCACGCCATTGCAGGCCGTCTCGCCGGCGGCGTAGAGCTCGGGCATCGAGGTGCGGCCGTCCTTGTCGACCCATACGCCGCCCATAAAGTAGTGCTGCGTGGGTGTGACGGGAATGGGCTCGTCCAGGATGTCGCGGCCGTCCTCCAGGCAGCGCGCGCGGATATTGGCAAAGTGCCCGGTCACCACGTCGCGCTCGACGGGGGCAAAGCTCAGCCACTCGTGCTCGGTGCCGTCCTGCTTCATCTGCTCGCGAATGGCGGCGGCGACAACGTCGCGCGGCTGCAACTCGTCGGTAAAACGCTCGCCAGCGGCATTGAGCAGAATCGCGCCCTCGCCGCGGCAGCTTTCGCTGATTAGGAACGTGCGGCCCGGCTGCGGCGAGAACAGACCCGTGGGGTGGATCTGCACGTAGTCCAGGTGCTCCATCGTGATGCCGTGCTCCTGCGCGATGTAGCAGGCGTCACCGGTGAGCTGCGGGTAGTTGGTCGAGTGGTCGTACACGCCACCGATACCGCCCGTTGCCCACAGCGTATGACAGGCATGGATCTTAAACGGCTTACCGGTATGCACGTCCTCAGTGGCATTTGCCAGCTCGTCGGCGGGGCGAGCTGAATCGTCCTCGTCCACGGCAACGGCGACGACGCCGGTGCACACCGTGGCGCCATCGCGCTCGGCGGTCAGGATGTCGGTCATGGCCACGTGTTCGAGAATCTGCACGTTGTCCAGCTTGCGGACAGCCTGGAGCAGCTTGGTCGTAATCTCCTTGCCCGTAATATCGGCATGGAAGGCGATGCGCGGGCGGCTGTGCGCGCCCTCGCGGGTAAAGTCGAGGCTGCCGTCGGCCTTGCGCTCAAAGTCCACGCCTATGGCCAGCAGGTCGTTGATGACCGAACGGCTCGAGCGAATCATGATGTCAACACTCTCGCGGCGGTTCTCGTAATGGCCGGCGTGCATGGTGTCCTCAAAGAAGGCATCGTAGTCAGAACCCTCGGGCAGCACACAAATGCCGCCCTGCGCGAGCATCGAATCGCACTCATCGACGGCGCCCTTGGAGAGCATGATTACGCGCGTGCTCGTCGGCAGATTGAGAGCCGCATACAGGCCCGCCACGCCGCAACCGGCAATGACGACGTCACACTCCATATCGGGGTATTGTTTGGTTTCCACAGGAATCCTCTCCCTTGTAATGTGGCATAAGGGATGGTCCCTCATGTCACATTGGCTTAGCGCGCCGCGTACTCGAGCATGCGGTCAAGCGTGAGCTTGGCCTGATCGGCGGCCTCGTCCGACACGCCAATCTGCACCTCGCCCTCGCCCGTCTCCAGGCAGTGCACGAGCTTTTCGAGCGTGATGAGATCCATGTTGACGCAGGTGGGCTGCACCGCAGGGAAGTAGAACTTCTTGCCAGTGCCCTGGCAGCGGCGTTCAAGCTCGTAGAGCACGCCGCGGACCGTCACGATGATGAACTCGCTCGCGTCGGACTCCTCGGCATACTTGATGATGCCGGCGGTGGAGCCGATGTAGTCGGCCTCGGCAAGGACGTCGGCCTTGCACTCAGGATGCGCCAGCACGAGCGCGTCGGGGTGGGCCTCCGTCGCGTCGACAATCTGCTCGACGGTGATGATGTGATGGCGCGGGCAGTAGCCGTTGTTGAGAATGACGTGCTTTTGCGGCACCTGCTCGGCTACGAAGCGGCCGAGGTTTTGGTCGGGAATGAACAGGATATGCTGCTGCGGCAGCTCGGACACGATCTTGACGGCGTTGGAGCTGGTGACGCACACGTCGCTCCAGCTCTTGATCTCGACCGTGGAGTTGACGTAGCAGACCACGGCCAGGTCGTCGCCGTACTCGGCGCGCGCCGCGTCGACCGTCTCGCGCTTGACCATATGAGCCATGGGGCAGTCCGCGCCCGGCTCGGGCAGCAGCACGGTCTTGGTGGGGTTGAGCAGCTTGGCGCTCTCGCCCATAAACTCCACGCCGCACAGCACGATGGTCTGCTGCGGCAGGCTCTTGGCGAGCTTAGCCAGGTAGAAGCTGTCGCCGACGTAATCGGCCACAGCCTGGACCTCGGGTGCCACGTAATAGTGTGCCAGGATCACCGCGTCGCGTTGGGTTTTAAGTTGCTGAATGGCCTCGACGAGCTCTGCGGGCACCAATGCCGCGCGCTCCGTTGCCGTCGTTGCCGATGCCAGGCCGGCCGCAATGTCGCGTGCAAGCTCCGATGCATCCATGTTCGCGCTCTGTGCCATCAAGGCCCCTCTCTTTTGGCGAATCTTGGGGCTTTAGTATGACACCTAGGTTTACAGCTGACAAGACAGCTGTAAACCTAGGTGTAAAGTTGAAATAAAGATTCAATCATGCGGCAGGTCCATTTTCGAACTGGCAAGCTGAGGATAGCCGAGCTCTCGATAGCGCAGGAGGCATCTTTCGCCACCGCAATACCGCTCGGCGCGAGTTGCGCACCATGAGGCACGAACGGGCGCTCCCCCGCGAGCGGCACGCGCCCAATGTGGCAAAATCGAACTACTAAGGGGGCCCGAATGCTCAAGATTATTGCCTGCGACGATGACGTCGCTTTTCTAGATAGACTGCACCGGATGATCGACCGTTGGTCGACCGAGAAGGGCACGGCGGTCGATGTTGCGCTCGTTACGCGCGGCGAGGACCTGCTGGCGCGCCATGCCGCGTCGCGCGCCGACATCATCCTGCTCGACATGATCATGCCGCTCGTCAACGGCATGGACACCGCGCGCGAGCTGCGCCAGTCCGATACCGCCGTGCGCCTGGTGTTCCTCACCTCGTCGCCCGAGTTTGCGCTGGAGTCCTACGAAGTCCGCGCCTTCGACTACCTGCTCAAGCCCGTGACATACGAACGCCTGGCGCAGCTGCTCGACGAGCTTTCGAGCATGCGCCCGTCGGCGACCGACGAGTTCGTCATCAAAACGTCCTTTGGTTACCATGCCCTGCGCCTGTCCGACATCGAATATGCCGAGGCACGCAACAAGCACGTGGTTTTCCACCTGCGCGACGGACGCGATATCGAGGCGCTCGAATCGTTCCGCAGCGTCGAGGACCGCTTGGCGCAAAACGCGGTCTTCTTTAAATGCCATCGCAGCTACCAGGTCAACCTGCGCAACATCGATCACTTTGACCGCACGGAGATCTTCATGAGATCGGGCGCCTGTATCCCGTTGGCACGCAGTTGCAAGCAGGGGTTCCAAGATGCCTACTTTGCGGCGCGCTTTGAGGGCGGGAGGCACTGATGCTCCCCACGGCCGAAATGCTGCTTTGGGCAATCCACCACGCAACGACCCTGCTCTTTGGCGTTTTCGCCTCGGCAGCGCTGTGCGGGGTCGAGATCAACCGCCGTCATGCGCTTGAGCTGATCGCGGTTGACGTGCTCACCGGTACCGCCTTTGCGCTCGCCAATGTCTTTGGCGGCGAACTTTTCGCTCGACAGGTGTATCCGCTCGTCGTGCATCTGCCGCTCGTCATCTATCTGTGCGCGCGCTATCGGCTGAGCCCTTTGCTCGTTATGCTCGGCGTCACCAGCGCATACCTGAGCTGCCAATTTAGCAACTGGATGGGCATCGCCGCGCTCGCCGCCTGCGGCTCGCAAATCGCGTACTATGCGACACGCATTATCACCACGGTCGCCGTCTTTGCGCTCCTGCTGCACTGGGCCGGCGACATCGGTCCGCGCTTGGCAGTCAAAAGCCCTACCGAGCTCGAGATTCTGCTCATCCTGCCGCTCGTCTATTACATCTTTGACTACGCCACCAACGTCTACACCACGTTGTTCCACTCGGGCTCGGTTGTGACCGTTGAGTTTTTGGCGTTTGCGCTTTGCGCTTTCTACCTTATGTTTCTTGCTGTGTATCTGCGCGAATACGAGGCTAAAGAGGCCGCCGAGCGCGAGCGTTGGATGCTCGAGACCCGCGATAGCGCAGCTATCAAAGAGCTCGAAGCCTGGCGTCAATCTGGACGCGAGCTTTCGGTTCTGCGCCATGACATGCGGCACTTCCTGCGCGGCCTTGCGGTTTTAATCGAAGAGGGTCACGTCGACGAGGCGCTCGGGCGCATCAACGAACTCTGTGAGACAAACGACCGCACCGCCGTGCGCCGCTACTGTGCCAACGAAACGGTCAACATCGTGCTTTCGTCATTTAGCTCCGATATCAACCGAAACGGTATCACCGCCGACCTGCGCGCCGCCGTGCCAGAGAACGTCCATGTGGCCGATGTCGACCTGTTTAGCGTGCTCTCGAATGCCCTGGACAACGCCATCGTCGCCGCGAGCGCCGCTCCCCAGGGCAAACGATTCGTCGATCTGGACCTGCGCTACGAAGACGGGCAGCTGCTGCTTTTGGTCTCTAACACGTTTGACCGCCCGCCGCGTATGGTTGACGGCATGCCCGTGGCCCAGCACGCCGGCCACGGCTTTGGCACCAAGAGCATTAAGCTCGCCGTCGAGCGCATGAACGGCAACTGCCAGTTCCGCATTCACGGCGACCGATTTGAGCTGCGTGCCGTGATGTAGGGACGCGACAAGCTGCCGGCATGCTCGGCCCGCCGGGGCCACCTTGCCAGCGCCGGTCCGCTACAGCGGCGCGGCGGCCGGAGTCAGCTGTTTAATGTAGGCCCACATGCGCTGCTTGGCGGCCTTGTCGGTGAGCGCCGCCTCAAAGCCGTCGAGCGCGAGCACGCGGCGCCCTTGCACATGGGCGACCAGGCCGGGCTTGAGCATGGCGGTGTCGAAGTCGTCGATCGCCACGAGCATATCGGCATAGGTCTCGCGCATGGTATCGGCCGCACGATCATCCAGCAACAGCACCGCCTCGGGGTCCAGCGCCTCGAGCGCCTCGCGGAACAGCTCGCACGGCAGGGCATGGCCCACCGCCACCGTTCCGTCGCCCGCACCGGCGACGCTTGCCAGCACGCAAAAATCCTCGGGCGCATAACCGATGGCCCCGAGCGCCTTACGCAGCGCCGCGCCATCCGCGCCTGCGGCAAGCTCGCCGCCCGAGCGCTCGGCCTCATCCAAATCGCCTTTTACCAGCACAATCGGCGAGCACGCGTTGCCTGCGATGCGCACGCCACGACCCGCAAGCGATGCGAGCTCCTGCTCGGCCGCCTGGGCGATGGCTTCTTTTTTCTGGCTTTGTGACATAGGTATGCGCTCTCCAATCGTTTGCGTGCCCACCATTATTTGACACTCCCCATGGCTAAAGCCAGGGGATTCTTGCTTCACCGAGAATTGCCTAGACTGCGCATGCAGCCGTAGGTCTTACGCCCTCTCCACAAGCGTTTGCGGCGTCTGCCGCGGTTCCCGCATGCCCTGCGGTACCTTCCAGGATTCTCCTTCCCTCGCGGGCGATGTTGACGGCGGCGTTCAGGTCGCGGTCGTGACGCATGCCGCACGCGGGGCAGTCCCATACCCGTTCGGCCAGCGTCAGTCCCCTGTAGACGTAACCGCATGCGGAACACGTCTTGCTGGACGGATAGAACCTGCCCACCCTTATGAAGCCGCGCCCCGACCATGCGCATTTGTACTCGAGCTGGCGCGCCAGCTCCGACATGGCGGCATCGCCCACGGCCTTGGCGAGGCGGCGGTTCCTCTGCATGCCCCTGACGTTCAGGTCCTCGACCGCGATGTTTTGGCTTTCTCCCACCGCATGCGTCGTGAACTTGTGCAGGGCGTCCTTCCGCCGGTTGGCAACCTTCTCGTGCGCCCGCGCGACCCTGACACGCTGCCTGGCGCGATTTGCGGAGCCCTTCCGCTTGCGCGAGAGCCGCCGCTGCTCCCGCGCCAGCCTCCTCTCGCTCCTTTGCAGGTTTTTGGGGTTGGGCAGGCGCTCCCCCGTGGAGCAGGTGGCTATGTCGTGTATTCCCGCATCGACTCCCAGGAACCCGACGGTCGGGGCCGGCGCGTCCGTGGCGGGGACGTCCGCGCAGCATATCGCCACGTAGTACTTGCCGCTCGGCACCTGCTTGACCGTCGCGGACAGGACGCGCCCCTCCACGGGACGGCTCACCCGCGCCCTGACGGTCCCCAGCTTTGGCAGCCTCACGTGCCTGGCGTCGATTATCCCGACGCCGTTCGTGCGGTAGCTCTTCCTCCCCGCGCGTTTGGACTTGAACTTCGGAAAGCCCACCTTGCCTGGTGCGCGGAAGAAGTTCTTAAATGCCTTGTCCAGGTCGCGCAGGGACTGCTGCAGTGCCATGGAGTCCACCTCGGAGAGCCACGGCGCGTCCGCCCTCTTCCAGGCGGGGATCTGGGTGATGTAGGAGTTGATGTGCCTCGATTTGCCCGTCCACGCGTACTCGTCCCGCCTCATCGCCAGCACCCTGTTGTAGACCCAGCGGCAGCAGCCGAAGGTCTTCTGCAGGAGGGCCTCCTGCTCGGCGCTCGGGTATATGCGGTACTCGAAGGTCTTGTCCATGGCCCTCACGCGTTCCTCTGGTCCTCGATATACTGCCTGACGGCCTCGGGCGTCGCCCCGCCGACGGTCGAGACGAAGTAGCTGTTCGTCCAGAGCGTCGGCAGCTTGCGCTTCAGCTGCGGGAACTCGGCGCGCAGGTCGTGGCTGGTCCTGCCCTTGATGCGCTTCACGGCCCGGTGGATGCCGAACTGGGGGTCGACTGAGACGAGCATGTGCACGCGGTCGGGCATGACCTTGATTTCCCTTATCTCGAAATCGAGTTCCTCCGCGACCTCGTGCGCGATCTCCTCGAAGCGGGAGCCGATGCCGTCCACGAGCACCTTCCTGCGGTATTTCGGGCAGAAGACCACATGGTAGTCGCAGTCCCAGACTATGTTGTCGTTGCTCCTGTATCTATCCATGAAAACAGTATACCACTTGCAGCCGTATATGTATATCGGCTGACGCCGATGCGCCTTATATCCCCATATCTGAAGAAAGGGGTTTTGCGGCGCTTTTGATAAAAGAGCCGCCCGCGAGTGGTTGCTTTGCGGGCCGCTGGGTATAAGCACGGTCGTACTGAGTTTTACGCGGCTGAGCCGCGTCACATTATGGAGGTCACCATGGCTGACATTAAGCAGATTACCCCCGAGAACTTCGATTCCATCGTTAACGGCAGCCTGCCCGTGCTGGTCGATTTTTGGGCACCGTGGTGCGGGCCCTGCCGATCGCTCTCGCCCATCGTTGACGAGGTTGCCGATGAGCTGGCGGGTAAGCTTGCCGTTGCCAAATGCAACGTCGATGATAACCAGGACCTGGCCATGAAGTATGGCGTCATGAGCATCCCCACGCTGATTGTGTTTAAGAACGGCGAGGAGATTGACCGCTCGGTTGGCGCTCTGCCCAAGGCGAGGCTGCAGGCGCTGCTGGAGAAGCATCTGTAATACGCTTGTTACTTACCCGCCGTCCATGAGCGGTTTTGCACCGCTCGCCGGACTGCCGGGTGCGGCGCGTGCGACCACGGATAGTATGGTAGTTACAAACAGCCCCCAGTGAACGGGTGCGAGTCGCACAGACTCGCACCCGTTTTCTTATGCAGCTGCGCACAGAGTGGGCGTAGTAAAATCTGAACCACTGAACTGCCCCATACAAAAGGAGATTTCCCATGCATGATGTTGGAATGAACATGAGCCAGCTTGCCATGAGCGTCAAGCAGGTCGACGACACCATCGAGCTCGCTCACGAGTGGAGCCATCAGCTGCTGCATGCGACCGAGAATTTTGACATGGAGCGCATCGGCGCCAAGCTCGAGGCAGCCATGGCCGCGCTGCACGAGGCCCACGACGCACTCGAGGGCTACGAAGAGGCCATCGAGGCCGACCACAACTCCGTCGGCTCCGTGAAGCTGGTGTAACGTGGCCGAACACGAGCACGGCTGCGGGTACGAGCACGAGCATCCGCACGGGGCGGACGGTGACGCGGGCTGCCACTGTAGTGGTTCCGGCTCCGAGCTGGTCCGTTTTTCGGTTACCGCACCGGACGACCTGCTGCGCCGTTTTGACGAACAGATCGCGCGCCGCGGCGACGTGGCCAACCGCTCCGAGGCCGTGCGCGACCTGATTCGCGCCTCGATCGCCAAGGAGCAGATGCGCACGCCCGATGAGCATGTTATCGGGTCGCTCACCATGATCTACGACCACCATACCGGCGACCTGACGCGCCGTCTGGACGAAGTGCAGCACGACTACACCGACGAGATCGTATCGACCATGCACGTGCATCTGGATCACCACAACTGCTTGGAGATTCTGGCGCTCAAGGGTCGCGGCGAGCGCGTCTACGAACTAGCCGACCGTCTGCTGGGCCTGCGCGGCGTTAAGCACGGCGAGCTCACGTGCGCCGCCACCAAGCAGAGCCTGGGGCTGTAGCGCACCTGTCCCTATTTGGTCGGTTTTGATGAGGGGTGTCGCATGCGGCATGTGCATATTCATGTAACGGGCATTGTGCAGGGCGTTGGCATGCGGCCGTTTGTGTATCGCGAGGCCATGGCGCATGGCATTTGCGGCTGGGTGCTCAACGCGGGCGACGGCGTGCATATCGAGGCGCACGCTCCGGCCGATGCGCTCGATGCTTTTGTTGCCGCGCTTTCTGAGCATGCGCCTGCGGCAGCCCGCGTTGAGCGAGTCGATATTGCGGATTTGGGGCCTGGCGGCTGGAGCGCTGCCAATGAACAGGGTTTTCGCATTGTGGCGTCGCAGGACCAGACCGCGCACACGACGCTCGTCTCGCCCGATATCGCCACCTGTGACGATTGCCTGCGCGAGTTGTTCGATCCCGCCGACCGACGCTATCACTACCCCTTTATCAACTGCACTAACTGCGGCCCACGCTTTACCATCATCCGATCGCTGCCTTATGACCGAGCGGCCACATCGATGGACCGTTTCCCCATGTGTCCCAAGTGCGCCGCGGAGTATGCCGACCCACTCGACCGGCGTTTTCACGCGCAGCCCGATGCCTGCTTTGATTGCGGGCCGCATATTACGTGGCGCGAAGCGAGCGTGGGCGGTGAGCCGGGCGAAGCCGCCGCGTTGCCGGCCGTCGGCACCACACGCGAGGCCAGCGACGCCATTATCGACCGCTGTGTTGAGCTGCTGGCCAGCGGCGGCATCGTCGCCATCAAGGGTCTGGGCGGATTTCACTTGGCATGCGACGCCTCCAACGAGCAGGCGGTAGCCGAGCTGCGCCGTCGCAAACGCCGCAGCAACAAGCCGCTTGCCGTTATGGTACGCGACCTTGCCGACGCTGAACGCCTGTGCCATGTCAACGACGTTGCACGCGGCTTGCTGGCCGGCAGCATTCGCCCCATTGTGCTGCTGCGCCGACGTGCTGCTTGCGAGAGCGGCGGCTCCCCCGACGCCCTCGCGCTCGCGCCGTCCGTCGCGCACGACCTTCCAGAGCTCGGTGTTATGCTCCCCTACACCCCGCTTCAGCATCTGTTGCTTGCCGCGGCAGAAGCCCGCGGTATGCACGCGCTCGTCATGACCAGCGGAAACCTGAGCGAAGAGCCCATCGAGACCGATGACGATCTTGCCTGGGAGTGCCTCGTTGCCGCCGGCATTGCCGACGCGCTGCTCGGCAACGACCGCGCGATTCTCTCGCGCTACGACGACTCCGTGGTGCGCGTGGTCGACGGCGCCGTTATGCCCGTGCGCCGCGCTCGCGGATATGCACCCCAGCCGCTGCCGTTGCCGGCGCTCGACGGCGCTCCGTCCTGCGTGCTCGCCTGCGGGCCACAACAAAAGGCCACGATTGCGCTCACGCGTGAAGAGACGAACGGCGAGGCAACCTGTTTTGTGTCGCAGCATATCGGCGATGTTGAAAACGGCGAGACCTTCGATGCCTGGAACGCCGCGCGCACGCGCTTGGAAGATCTCTTTGACTTGGCGCCCGCCGCCTTGGCCTGCGATTTGCACCCCAGCTACCTATCGAGCCAGTGGGCGCGCGAGCAGGCACGGGAGCACAATCTGCCGCTCGTCGAGGTGCAGCACCATCATGCGCATATCGCGAGCGTAATGGCCGAGGCCATCGCCGCGGGCCAGCTTACAACCGACGCGCGTGTCCTTGGCATCGCCTTTGACGGCACCGGCGCCGGCACCGATGGGACCATTTGGGGCGGCGAGTTTCTTGTTGCCGGCCTTGGCGGCTTTGAGCGCGCCGCGCATTTGCGCACCTGGGCGCTCCCCGGCGGGGCGGCCTCCGTGCGCGACGCCCGCCGCAACGCCTTTGCCCTGCTCAGTGAGCTCGGTCTGCTCGAGCACCCAGGCGCCGCTCGGCTTTTGGACAGCCTCGACGAGCAAACGCGCAGCGTGACAGCCACCATGATCGAGCACGGCATCAACAGCCCGCGCACCAGCAGCATGGGGCGTCTCTTTGATGCCGCGGCAGCAATTCTGGGCATCTGCGACAAGGCAACCTACGAGGGCGAGCCTGCCATAGAACTCGAAGCCGCCGCCTGGCGCGCGTTCAGCAGTGAAAGTGCCTGCCCCACCGGCAATATGGCCAGCTTTTCCGTAACCGAATCATCCCGTCCGGACGACTTCCATGTTCTGAACTCCAGACCGCTTTTTGAGGCGCTTTTGGAGGGAATCAGGACCGGCGTGCCCGCCGGCAAGCTCGCGCTCGACTTCCATGTCACCATCGCACGCGCGTCGGCCCGCATCGCAAGCGAGATCTGCGTCCGTGAAGACCTCGACACCGTCGCGCTCTCGGGCGGCGTGTTCATGAACCGACTTTTGCTTCGGCTCCTTACCCACGAACTCAAAGACGCCGGTCTTGCCGTCTTGGTCTCCCACGCCGTGCCCGTCAACGACGGCTGCATAGCCTACGGTCAGGCCGCCATCGCTCGCGCTCGCCTCGCGCAGACAGCATCGCGATAGGCTGTTTTGCCAGCCTGCGCGCCGCCGTCTCACATGTGTAACGCGTTTGCTCGTGACTCCCGCGAGCGCTACCATCAACTGATGGGTAATTAGGCGCCTATCCAGCGCAAAACGTATAAAAGGGGAACATTATGTGCCTTGCCGTTCCCGGTAAAGTGGTCAAACGCGACGACGACCTTAAGGCGACCGTCGACATGATGGGCATCGAGCGCCCCGTTTCGCTGCGCCTCGTGCCGACGGCACAGGTAGGCGACTATATTCTCGTGCACGCCGGCTTTGGCATTCAGATTGTCGACGAGCAGGAGGCGCAGGAGACGCTCGACCTGGTCAACACCATGACCGAACTGGTCGAAGAAGACCAGCTGGCCACCAACCCGGCGGAGGCTTACTAGTGGCGGCCGGACAGCCGGCTCGCTCCGGTATCGACTTCTCGGCATTCCGCGATCCCAAGCTGGCTCGCGAGCTCATCGAGCGCATCCGTGAACTCGTCGGCGACCGCGCCATCAACCTTATGGAAGTCTGCGGCACGCACACCGTGAGCATCGGTCGCTATGGCTTTCGCTCCATTATGCCTGCCGGGCTCAAACTGCTGAGCGGTCCGGGTTGCCCCGTCTGTGTTACCGCCAACCGCGATATCGACCATGCAATCGCGCTCGCCAAGATGGACGGCGCCATCATCACCACCTTTGGCGACATGATGCGCGTGCCCGGGTCGTCTACCTCGCTCGCCGCGCAAAAGGCAGCGGGGCGCGATATTCGCATTGTGTACTCCCCGCTCGATGCACTCGATATCGCCGAACACAACCCCGATCGCCCGGTCATCTTTATGGGCGTCGGCTTTGAGACCACGACGCCTACCATCGCCGCCGCCATCCTGGAGGCAGACGCGCGTGGGCTGCAGAACTTCTCGGTCTACTGTGCCCATAAGACCACGCCGCCGGCCCTGCGTGCGATCTCCAACGACCCCGAGACGACCATCGACGGCTTTATCCTGCCTGGTCACGTCGCTACCATCACGGGCCTGGCACCCTTTGGGTTTTTGGTCGATGAGTTCAATACCCCGGGTGTGGTCACGGGATTTGAACCGGTCGATATCCTGCAGGGCATCTGCATGCTGGTCCAGATGGTTGTCGAGAACAGGCCGGCGATCGACAACGCCTACCGCCGTGGCGTCAACGCAGACGGCAACCCCGTGGCGCGCCAGCTGGTCGAGCAGGTGTTTGAGCCATGCGACACCACGTGGCGCGGGCTGGGGCCGATTGCCAACTCGGGCCTTTCCATCCGCCCCGAGTTCTCGCGCTTTGATGCCCGCACTCGCTTTGACGTGCCCGTTGAGACGACGGTCGAGCCGCGTGGGTGCCGCTGCGGCGACGTGCTGCGCGGGGCCATTACGCCGAGCAGCTGCCCTCTGTTCGGCCAAGCTTGTACACCCGAGCATCCCGTCGGCCCCTGCATGGTGAGTTCCGAGGGCAGCTGTGCAGCATATTTCCGCTACCGAGGCTGTTAGGTTCCGCCGTTCTAACGAACGGCGGACCGGTCGACGCTGCGCGCCATTCAGGCGAGCGATTTGCCTTTCAATCGTCGGCTGCGGGCAAAAGCCCAGCAGCCCCCTCTTTCAAGGCAACTCACTTCGCCTGAATGGCGCTCGCTGACTTTTACTTAACATCGATTCTGCCACACTCAGCTATTGCCGACCCCCCACGATTGGAGTTTTCGATATGTCCCGTACTGCCACCGATAGCACTGTCCTGTTGGGCCACGGCTCTGGCGGCCAGATGATGAAGCGCATTATCGACGAGGTCTTTCTGGATGCCTTTGGGTCGCCCGAGCTGCTCGAAGGCAACGATGCCGGTGTCGCCGCCCTGCCCGCGAGCGGGCGCATCGCCATGTCGACCGACAGCTTTGTGGTGACGCCGCAGTTCTTCCCCGGCGGAAATATCGGCAGGCTCGCCGTGTGCGGAACCGTCAACGATGTTGCGACCTCGGGTGCCAACGTGCGCTTCCTTTCGTGCGGCTTTATCCTCGAAGAGGGCTATCCTATGGATAAGCTGCGCCAGATTGTGCAGACCATGGCCGAGACGGCGCGCGAGGCGGGCGTCAAAATCATCACCGGCGACACCAAGGTGGTCGAGCGCGGCGGAGCTGACGGCGTCTACATCAACACCGCCGGCGTGGGCGAGGTGCCCGAGGGCGTGGCGCTCAGCGGCGCCAACTGCCAGCCTGGCGATGTCATCCTGGTGTCGGGTACACTCGGCGACCACGGTATCGCCATCATGAGTCAGCGCGAGGGTCTGGCGTTTTCGAGCACCATCGAAAGCGACGCCGCGCCGCTCAACCACCTGATTGCCGATGTGCTTGCCGCAGCACCCGACACACGCTGCTTCCGCGACCCCACTCGCGGTGGCCTGGCGTCCACGCTCAACGAGTTTGCCCAGGCCAGCGGCGTTGCCATGGAGGTCGACGAGGATGCCGTGCCCGTACGCCCCGACGTGCAGGCAGCCTGCGAGATGCTCGGCTATGATGTGTTGCAGGTGGCAAACGAGGGCAAGATGGTCGCCGTGGTGCCGGCCGAACAGGCAGATGCGGCACTGGCCGCCATGCGCGCCGCCCGCTACGGCGAGAATGCCGCCATCATCGGTCGCGTGCTGCCGCTTGCCGAGGACGCCCGCCCCGCCGTGCGCGTACGCACCGGCTGGGGCTCGACCCGCATACTCGACATGCTCGTGGGAGAGCAGCTGCCGAGGATTTGCTAACGACAAAGGCTCAGGGCTATTAAAGATATTCAGATTCCAAACATGCCCGGCACGCATGCCCAGTATCATGGGGTGCGTTTTACAACTCAAGCGGCAGGAGCACCCATGGCAGCAGCTTTTTCCCATGTGATCTTTGACCTGGACGGCACCATTCTCAACACGCTCGAGGACCTGGCGGCCGCCGGCAACCATACCTGCGAGATGCACGGCTGGCCCACGTTTGCCGTAGACGAGTACCGCTACAAGGTGGGAAACGGCATGCTCAAGCTGGTCGAGCGCTTTATGCCCGCCGAGTATGCGGGCGACGGCCGTATGTTTGAGCAGACGCTTGCCGAGTTTAGGGCTTATTACGGCGAGCACAAGGAAGACCACACCTCACCGTACGCCGGTACGATCGAGATGCTCGACCGCCTGCGCGTCGCGGGCGTGCAGCTTGCCGTGCTCACCAACAAGGACCATGTCTCGGCCGCTCCGCTTATCGAGAAGTATTTTGGTTCCGAGCGCTTTGCGCTGGTGCAGGGCCGCGTCGACGCGTTTCCTCCCAAGCCCGAGGCGCCTGTTACGCTGCATGTGATGAAAGAGCTAGGCGCCGACCCGGCAACCACACTCTATGTGGGCGATTCCAATGTCGATATCCTGACCGGTCACAACGCCGGCCTCAAGAGCGCCGGCGTCGCCTGGGGCTTCCGTGGCCGCGCAGAGCTAGAAGCCGCCGGCGCCGACTACGTGGTGGACACCCAGGATGAGCTCGCGGCGCTGATTCTGGGCGAGTAGCGGGGCTGTCGCTCAACACGGCTGCATAGATTCTGTCGCGCGGAAAGTAGTCGTTTAAGAACGTCCCCAATGACTGCCATGGCAACGCCGATGTTTCGGCAATGACAGCGAGCGGGCACCAGAGCGAACAAATTGGCATGAAAAGAGGACGGCATAGACCTTCTGGTCATGCCGTCCTCTTTGAATGACAAGTTGTCGCTCTGGTGCCCGCGCAGCGTCGAGCAGTTACGGCGTTTGGTAAAACGCCGTAACAAACTACCGCGTAACTCCCCTAGCTCAGCATTGCATCCATCATCTCGGAGTTGACGGAGTCGTCGGCAGACCACTCGCCGTCATCGTTGCAGGTGTACTTGAAGATAACCGTGGTCTTCCTGGGCTCGGTGGCCTTGGTCACATCGACCATAACCTGACCGGCCATCTTGTACAGCTCGTCATCGGAAGGAACCGTGTCAAGCGCGGCGACCTTCTCCTGATACTGGGTGGAGAAGTCCTCGACGATCTTGTTCATAGACTTGCAGGTGATAGAGACCTCGGCAGTCGCGACGCCCTTGTCCTCGTCGACCGTCACGTCGCCGATCTTGTAGTCAAAACCCTCGAGATAGGTCTTGGCATACTCCTTGGGATCGATACCCAGCTGCTCGAACTCGTCGCCCGAAGCCTCCTCCAGACCAGAGAGGAAGTCGTCGCCACCGTTCTTGACCTCGTCAAACTGCGTCGTAAGATCCTCGGTGATGAGCTCCTCAACCGAAGGACCTCCACAGCCGGAAAGCACGACCACGCATGCAACCAAGACGGCCATGAGGGGCGCAAGCAGCAGCTTCTTTTTCATGTTGTTCCTCCCAATGAGCGGCACCGCGCTTCCCGGACGCGGCACACGTTGTAATAAGTAAGCCCATACTATCCACTTATGAACACCCTCGGCAACGCGAAGGCGCGGTCGGTTCGTTTTAGCGTCCGAACGGTTTGCAAGCCCGCCCAACGCGCAATAAAACGCTTCCCCACGGTGCAATAAAAAAGGTGGCCGGAAAACCCGGCCACCCTTGCACATCCTTTGAACGCCGCAGTTTACTTGCGGACGACCTTAACGATGGCGTCACCGGCGGCGACGGCGGACTCTGCCTCGACGGTGAGCTCGACGTCGGCAAACTCGGCGGTGTTGGACACGGCCACGACGACGCAGTCCTTGTAACCGGCAGCAGCGATCTTGGCGCGGTCGATCTTGAGAATGGGCTGGCCGGCCTTCACGACGTCGTCGGCCTTGACGAAGCCCTCGAAGCCGTCGCCGTTCATGTTGACGGTATCGACGCCAACGTGCACCAGGACCTCGATGCCGCTATCGGACTGCAGGCCCACAGCGTGACCCATGGTGACGGTAACCTTGCCGTCACAGGGAGCGTAGACCAGATCGTCCTCGGGCCACACGGCGCAGCCCTTGCCCAGGACCTCGCCACCAAAGACGGGATCGGGCACGTCGGCCATCTTGATGACCTTGCCCTTGACGGGCGAGCACAGCACGTCGGCGCCGGCAGAAGCAGAGATGGAGGCCGGAGCAGCGGCAGCCGCGGGCTCAGCCTTCTTCTTGAACATGTCAAACAGACCCATACGTTTTCTCCTCTTGATTAAGCGCAACGTAGTGCGCATGCCTATGGTGATTATAGTGCCAATTGGACCAAAAACTAAGGTGGGGAGTCGAATCGAAAACTCCGCCGACGTCTTTGCCCCATCGATACCCGTTTTGCTGATTAATCCTCGATGAGTCCCAGATGCACGAAGGCATTCCAGATACCATCGTCGTCGACATTCGTGGTCACGAAATCGGCCGCCGGTCCGGCGTTCGTCAGAACGCCGGAACTCAATCGCCGGAACTCAATTACTCCAAGCCCTCGGTGCCGTTGGACTTGATGATCTTCTGGTATGCGAAGAAGCTGTCCTTGCGGCGGCGCTCGTAGGTGCCGGTGCCGTCGTCGTACTTATCGACATGGATGAAGCCGTAGCGCTTGCGCATCTCGCCGGTACCGGCGGACACCAGGTCGATGGGGCCCCACCAGGTGTAGGCGATCAGGTCAACACCATCGGCGACGGCCTCGCCCATGGCCTTGATGTGGCTCTGCAGATAGGCGATGCGGTACGGATCGTGAATGGAGCCGTCCTCCTCGACCTCGTCGTAAGCGCCCATGCCGTTCTCGACCACCATCAGCGGAATCTCGTAACGGGCGTAAATCTCGTTGAGGGCGATGCGCAGGCCCAGCGGGTCAATCTGCCAACCCCAGTCGGTGGACTCCAGGTAGGGGTTTTTGCCGCCAAAAGTCATGTTGCCCTCGGTCATCTCGTGGTCCTTGTGGGTGCCCACGGTACCGGACATGTAGTAGCTAAAGGTGTAGAAGTCGACCTTGCCGTCGGCGATATCCTGCAGGTCGCCGTCCTCCATTGCGAGCTCGACGCCGTTCTCGGCCCAGAAGCGCTTGGCATAGAACGGGTACTTGCCGCGCACCTGCACGTCGGAGCAGTACCAGTTCATGGAGTTCATCTGCTGCTGCGTGGCGAACACGTCGACCGGATCGCACGTAGCGGCGTAGGAGAGGATGAAGCAATCCATGTTGCCCATCTTGAACTGCGGATAGTGCTCGTGGGCGTAGCGCACGACGCGGCCGCTGGCCACGAACTGGTGATGCAGGGCCTGGAAGCGCTGCTGGGCGGTGGTCTTGATGGCGCTCGCCGGGCCCTCGAATCCCTGGATCAGGCCGGTCTCCATCATGGCGCCCATGTCCATGGTGCCGCAGTTGATCTCGTTGAAGGTGAGCCAGAACTTGACCTTGTCCTGATAGCGGTCGAAGACGGTCTGGCAGTACTTCTCAAAGAAGCTGATGAGCTCGCGGCTCGCCCAGCCGTTGTATTTCTCGACCAGGTGATAGGGCATCTCGTAGTGCGAGAGGGTCACGAGCGGCTCGATATTGTGGGCGTGCAGGCAGTCGAAGACGCGGTCGTAGAAGGCGAGACCGGCCTCATTGGGCTCAGCGTCGTCGCCGTTGGGGAAGATACGGCTCCAAGAGATGGACATGCGGAACATATTGAAGCCCATCTCGGCGAACAGCGCGATGTCTTCCTCGTAGTGATGGTAGAAATCGATACCGTCATGATTGGGGTAGAAGCGGTTGGGGTCGATGTCGATCGTAATCTGACGTGGCTCCTTGTAGCTGCCGCCCAAGAAATGGTCGTCGACGGAAGGACCGCGGCCGTCCACGTTCCAAGCGCCCTCAAACTGGTTGGCGGCGGTGGCGCCACCCCAATAGAAACCCTTGGGGAACTTGATGTTTGCCATGAGCATCTCCTTTGCATCGCGGGTCGATAATCCGAGTATCGCCTGCGCACGGGACGGGCAGAAGCGGGCGCGCCAAACTCGACACTTCTTTTCGCGCCCACGGACCGCCGCCGCCCCGTCCCTGACACTTCCTGATACCGACCAACAAAGGGACAGGTTTATTTTGGCAGGTTTTATCTGGGCAAACGCCGGCGGTAGGCGGCCGGCGTGCAGCCATAGCGCTCGGCAAATTTTTTGTAGAAGAAGCTCATATTGGCATAGCCCACCTCGCGCGCTGCGGCCTCTGCAGTAGCACCGGTGTCGAGTAGAGCCGCCGCGCGTGTCAGGCGGCTCTCCTGCACGAGCTGCATAAACGTGCGGCCCGTCTGCCGCTTGAGCAGCGCGCTCGCGTAGTTGGGACTCAGGTGCAGGTGGTGGGCTAAGTCGTCGAGTGTGCAATCGCAAGCATGCCGCTCGATGTAGCTCATCGCCGCCGCAACCTGCGCCGAGGGAAGTGCGGGCGCGTCCGTTTGCAGCAGCGCGGCCTCGTAGCTTTGCATAAGCTCGACCAGCAGCAGCTCGAACAGCCTCGAGGCAATCTGAGGACTCGCCGCTGTCGGCTCCAGGAGTTCGCAGAGCATCTCCTGCATGTACCGGCGCACGCGACGGCTGCCACCCGTGCGGAAATGCACGTGACCGCGGTGGTCGGTTTCGTCATTGAGGGCGTTGAGTAGAAATCGCGAGACAGTACCTGCGGACGAAAGGCTCTGATCCAGGCTGCGGCGCAACATCGGCCGCGAGATGACAATGCTCAGCATAATGTCATGCTCACCCAGCTCGCCTATGGCGTGCGGACATGCCGCATCGAGCAGGAGCACCTCATTTTGGGCGAGTGTGAGTTGTGCGCCGTTGACAATCTGCGGCGCGTTTCCGCAATAGACATAGCTGATTTCGACATAGTCGTGCACGTGCTCCGGTACGGGATTGAAACGCGAGTTGCGCACAATTGACAGGCCCTCGGGCATACCTTTTTGATGCAGAGCGCGCATTCGATTGCCGATCTTATGGACGTGATTATCGTCGATTTCCGGCTGAAAATCCCAGTCGAACGCATCGCACCAGTCATAGCGGGCACCCGCGCGGTATGCGCGCTCGCTATCGGTCAGCTCGAGCAAAAGATTGTCTAAACGTGCGATATCCATAGCTCCACCATCGTTGATTTAGTCATATTCTGCCGTGGTTTTGATATTGGCAGGGCAGCGCGGACGACGTACCCTGACTTCAATCGATTTAAAATGTTGGTTTTAGAGGAGTGGATATGGCAGCATACGGCAACCATGTGCTTCCGTTCTTGTGGCTCAAGGGCGAAGAACGCGAGACGATTACCGAATACTTAGAGCAGATTGCCGGCGCAGACATCCATGAGGTCTGCCTTGAGTCGCGCACGCATCCCGAATTTTGCCGCGACGGCTGGTGGTCCGACCTGCGTTTTATCATTGGCGAGTGCAAGCGCCTGGGCCTTAAGATCTGGCTGCTCGATGATGCCCACTTTCCCACGGGCTACGCCAACGGCGCGCTTGCAGGCGAGGATGTAGACCCCGCGCTCAAGAAGACTGTGCTTAAGCATCACACGGTAACGGTCGTTGGACCCCAGCCGTCCACGACCATCAAGCTCGGCAACCTCATGGATCCCACGGAGCACTTTGTGGGCGCGGCGGGTTTTGACGCTGCCGGCGCATCGCTCGACCTTGAGCTCGCCGTTGAGCAAACCGAGGGCGGCACTCCCGTCTGCCTGCGCTTTGACGCTCCCGCCGGCGTCACCACCCTCGAGCTCTACGTCACCAGCCAAAAGACCGGCTTTCGCGATGAATACATCAACATGGTCGACGCCGATTCGTGCCGCATGCTCATCAACGCCGTCTACGAACCCACATTCACGCATCTGGGCGACGAGTTCGGCAAGACCATTCTGGGGTTCTTTACCGATGAGCCTGGCTTTATGAACGAGAAGGGTGCGACCCTCGAAGACGCTTCTACCAGCAGCTTTATCGGACGCGGTGACATGGCGCTGCCATGGTCGGACGAACTTGCGCGACGCCTGCACGAGGCACTGGGCACAAATTGGCTGAGTGAGCTCCGCGGGCTTTGGACGCGCGACCCCGCCGGCGCTCGGGTCCGCCACACCTACATGGACATCGCCACGCAACTCTACCGTGCGTGCTTTGACGAGCAGATTGGTGACTGGTGCCGCGAGCGCGGCGTTATGCACATTGGCCATGTAATCGAGGACAAGAGCCGCCACACACGCTTGGGCCAGGGCGCTGGGCACTACTTCCGCGCTGTCGCCGGTCAGGACATGGCGGGCATCGATGTGGTTATTAACCAGCTCGCCCCCGGCATCGACCACGGCCCTTACAGCTACTTCCATGGCGCATGGAACATGGAGTTCTTTACCTACGCGCTTGCCAAACTGGGTTCTTCGGCCGCGCGCCTCGACCCCAAAAAGCAAGGGCGCTGCATGGCCGAGGTCTTTGGCGCCTTTGGCTGGCACGAGGGCTTGCGCGAGATGAAATGGATTGCCGACCACATGCTCGTCCGCGGCGTCAATTGGTTTACGCCGCACGCGTTTAGCATGGCGCCCTTCCCCGATTGGGACTGCCCGCCGCACTTTTACGCGCACGGCAATAACCCGCAGTGGCCGCACTTTGGCCAGCTCATGAGCTATATGAACCGTACGGCAACGCTGCTTTCGGAAGGCTGTGCCACGCGCCCCGTCGCCATCCTGTACCATGCCGATGCCGAATGGGCCGGTAGCGCCATGCCTATCGAGCGCGTGGCGGCAGAGCTCACGCGCGCGCAGATCGACTTTGATTTTGTGCCCGCCGAGGCTTTTGAGGACAAGAGCCGCTACAAGGTTTCGATTGCCGATGGATTGCTTGGTGTTAACAACTGCCACTACCAGGCATTTGTTATGCCCGGTGCTACGTTTATTGGCGCGGAGACGGCAAAGGCGGCGAGATACATGACGGATGCAGGCGTTATGGTGCTTGCCGTCGACGAGGTGCCCGGCGCATTCTACGATTCCGATGGCGCGGTCGAGCTGGGAGGACTCGTCGCAACGCCGCTCGCCGATGTCGCCCGCGCGCTTGCAAGCGCGGGACTGCAGACCGTTGTGCCTGACACACCGCAACCCTGGCTACGCGCGCTTCGTTACGAGCGCGCCGGCGAGACCTACGTTATGCTCGTCAACGAGCACCCACGCGAGCGCATCGACTGCACGGTTGCGCTTGCGACAGGCGAGCGCCTTTGCGGCACGCGGCTCGACCTGTTAAACGGTATCGAGCCCGTTGCGTTTGACGGTGCGTTGGAGCTCGCACCCTTCGAGAGCTGCTTCGTTGTTTTGGAAGCGAGCAGCGAGGATGCGCCCGGAGACGGCGCAATCGACGCTGATGCATCGCTCGACCTGCGCATCGAAGGCCCATGGACCGTTGCCCTCTCCCCTGCCGGCAGCAATGGCGCCTTTGGTGAAGCACAAGAGCTCAAACACCTGGGCGACCTTACGGCCGACCTGTTCACCGGCACCTGCGGCACCTACCGATATCATGCGTCGTTTGAGCTGGCCAACGATTGCGCCGACGCCATGATCGACCTGGGAGACGTCTACGAAACCGCGACGCTCGCGCTCGATGGGCGCCCGCTCGGCACACGCATCTGCCCGCCCTACCGTTTTGCCGCCGGCGCACTTTCCACCGGTGCGCATGAGCTCACGATCGACATCATCAACACGCTCGATCATGCGATTCCCGACATCTTCGGTCTCACCGAACCCGTCGCCCCGAGCGGCATCCTCGGCCCCGTTACCCTTTGCGGGCAAAACCTGCCAAAATAAACCTGTCCCTTTTTGGCAGGTTTGTTGAGTGTGGGAGTTCGCATGGATATCAAACGCAAGATTTCCGAGGCACAGGGCCTTACCCCTACCGAGCAACAGCTCGGCATTGCAGCCCTTGCCATCGGCGAGGACATCCGCGGGCTTTCTATTAAGGAATTTGCCGCACGCACCAACGTTTCGGTCGCGAGTGTGCACCGTTTTTGCAAAAAGCTCGGCCTCGAGGGATTCAAAGACCTCAAGGTCGAGCTTATTCGCTTGGCAACCGAGGCGGGCAACCGGCGCGACGTGGACATCAACTTTCCCTTTGATGCTACGTCCAGCCCCGCGCAGGTTATGGAGCGCATGGAGGGGCTCTACCAGACCACGCTGGCCGAAACGCAGGAGCTGCTCGACCCCACGCAGCTTGACCACGCCGCCAAGCTCATTGCGAACGCCCGACAGGTCGACATCTACACGGGCTCGCACAACCTCTATCCAGCGGGAATGTTCCGCGACCGCCTGCTCTCCGCCGGTAAAAGCGCGACGTGCCACGACGGTGTCGAGGCCCAGGTGCGAACGGCGCTCGCCTCGGGCCCCGACCATGCGGCAATCGTCATCTCCTACAGCGGCCTTGCCCCCAACCTCAAGGACATCTTGCCGATCCTCAGCAGTCGACATGTCCCGGTCATCGTCATCGGCACGCCTTATTGCGCGCGCATTCACCCTGGCTTTGCCGCCTACCTTACGGTGAGTGACCACGAGAGCATGACGCATCGCATCACGCAGTTCGCCAGCCATATCGCCGTGCAATACGTGCTCGATTCGCTCTACAGCAGCTACTTCGCCAAAGACTACGCCCACTGCTCCGAATTCCTGGAGCGCTCGTTCCCCTACACCCGCCTCCCGGGGCTCAAGTAGCGACGAGCGTGGATAATCTCCCACTTTGAGGCCGTACATAGACCAAAACCGGGAGATTATCCACGCTCATTTCTGACTAGTCATTTAAGAACGTCCCCAATGACTACCCATCCGGAGCAAGGCAACGCCGCAAGAAGAGGACGGACAGTGAGCGACGTCCAGAGCGAACAAGTTGGCATGAAAAAGGCAAGGCATAGACCTTCTGGTCATGCCTCGCCTTTTGAATGACAAATTGTCGCCCTGGGCGGCGCGCAGCGTCGGGCCGTTACGCGGGTTGGTAAACCCGCGTAACCACCTACTCCTGAGCTCCGTACTGCTCGTAGTAGGCGTCGATGGCGGCCTTGAGCTCGTCATCGATGACGACCTTGCCGTCGATCTCGTGGTTGTAGAGGGTCTCGACGACCTCGGCCATGGAAACGATGCTCGCGACAGGGAAGCCGTACTTGGCCTCGATCTCCTTCTGCGCGGTAGTCACGCCGCCCTTGCCGACCTCCATGCGGTTGAGGGACACGATGAGGCCCTTGATTTCGACGTCGGCAGCAGCCTTGACCTTGGGATAGGTCTCGTCGATGGACTTGCCGCTGGTGGTAACGTCCTCGACCATGACCACACGGTCGCCGTCCTTGGGCTCATAACCCAGCAGGTTGCCCTTATCGGCACCGTGGTCCTTGGCCTCCTTGCGGTCGCAGCAGTACTTGACCTCCTTGCCGTACAGCTCGTGGTAGGCAATTGCGGTCACGACGGCCAGCGGAATACCCTTGTAGGCCGGTCCAAACAGCACATCAAAGTCGTCGCCAAAGTTATCGTGGATGGCCTGGGCGTAATACTCGCCCAGCTTCTTGAGCTGATAGCCCGTCACGTAAGCGCCGGCGTTCATAAAGAACGGGGACTGACGGCCGCTCTTGAGCGTAAAGCTGCCGAACTTAAGGACGTCGGACTCGACCATAAACTTGATGAACTCTTGCTTGTAAGCCTCCATGCGGGCTCCTCTCGTAATCGCGTACGTGCCTTCCAGTTTAGCGCAGGCGAAGCGTCGATGCGGGCGCGCTTTGGGGCCACGGCATTCCGTAAAGGCTTTGTCAGGGGGAATGGTTTTCCGAACAATGGGGTTGACATGTCAAACCCCCTCATCAAGAATACGGGCGGATTAAAAAGGGGTACGAGATACCCAAAGCGCGCTGCGCTCGGCCTTTAGGAGGTGTGCCATGGAAGGCAGTCCTAGTCGAAAAACCTGCATGTCGCCCTCGGCGCGCCGCGAGGACTCCGCACACGCATAAACGCCACCGGCAGATCGCCAAAACCACCGCAAAGGCGCGCTGCACCCTTTGTGGGCTCAAGAGCTTGACGTGAGCGACATCTAGGTTTTTTGAAGCAAATACGACACGTACGCTAACTCCCCTCAACAAGGAGGACCCTATGCTGATGCTCAAAACCGTCACGGTACTCGAAGCCATCTCCAAGCGCCGCCGCACGGCGCGCCCTGCCGCTCATACCGGCCTGTCCAAGAACACCATATTCGCCGCCACCCATAGTGCCGAGGACGCCCTCGTACTGCTTGACGCCACGGCAAACGGCCTCACCGTCGAGCAGGCAACTGAGCGCCTGAACGCCGTCGGCCCCAACACCATCGAGGCAACGACCAAAACGCTCGCCCGCCGCATCGCCGACGCGTTCATCGATCCCTTCGCCGGCATCCTCGCCGCGCTCGCACTGGTCTCGCTCTACATCGACGTGCTCGCCGTGCCCGAACCGCAGCGCGACCCCTCCACGGTCATCGTCATCGGCACCATGCTGCTGGTATCGGGCGGCATGAAGTTTATTCAGGAAGCCCGCAGCGGCAATGCGGCCGAGGCCCTCAAGGACCTGGTCTCCAACACTTGCACCGCCCTGCGCGACGGCGAGCGCATCGAGATCCCCTTCGACGAGCTCGTCCCCGGCGATGTAATCCGTCTCTCTGCCGGCGATATGGTGCCGGCAGATGCCCGCATCATCACCGCGCGCGACCTGTTTGTCATCGAGTCCGCACTCACCGGCGAGAGCGAGGCCGTCGAGAAGACCACCGCCGTCACCGTCGTCGAGGGCGCCGACGGCTCCGCACTGCCACTCTCTGCCTGCAAGAACATCGTCTTTACCGGCACCTCCGTGCAAAACGGCGCCGCCATGGCGCTTGTCGTTGCCACCGGCTCGGACACCTACCTGGGCGGCATCGCCAAGATGCTCAACGGGCGCGGCGAAAAGAGCGCGTTTGACCGCGGCGTCTCGAGCGTCTCCATGCTGCTGGTGCGCCTGATGCTCGTTATGGCGCCGGCCGTCTTTGCCATCAACGCCGCCACCAAGGGCAACGTCATCGACGCGCTGCTGTTCGCCACGAGCGTGGCCGTGGGCATCACGCCGCAGATGCTTCCCGTCATCGTGACCACGAGCCTGTCGCAGGGCGCCAAGGACCTCATCCGTCGCCAGGTTATCGTCAAGGAGCTGCCGGCGATTCAAAACCTCGGAGCGATGGACGTCCTGTGCTGCGACAAGACCGGCACCCTCACCGAAGACCGCATCGTGCTCGAGCGCTACCTCAACACCGATGGCAACGAGGACGCGCGCGTGCTGCGCCATGCGTTTTTGAACAGCTTCTTCCAGACCGGCCTCAAAAATCTTATCGACCTGGCCGTAATCGACCGCGCCGATGTGACGCCCTCGACCGTCGCACCCGATTCCATGCTGGGCCAGAGCCTGCGCGACCGCTACACCAAGGTCGACGAGGTTCCCTTCGATTTCTCGCGCCGTCGCCTGAGCGTAGTTGTCGCCGACGCCCAAGGCAAAACCCAGATGGTTACCAAGGGCGCTGCCGAGGAAATGCTCGAGATCTGCTCCTTTGTCGAGATCGATGGCATCGCTCAGCCGCTCACCGACGAGAAGCTCGCCCAGATTCGCAAGCAGATCGCCGGACTTAACGCCGAGGGCCTACGCGTAATTGCCGTGGCGCAGAAGACCAATCCGCGCTGCGTGGGCGAGTTTGGCATCGCCGACGAGTGCGACATGGTGCTGATGGGCTTTTTGGCCTTCCTCGATCCGCCCAAAGCAAGTGCCGCGGGCGCCGTCGCCACCCTCGAGGCCAAGGGCGTGGCGGTCAAGATCCTAACCGGCGACAACGACCGCGTCGCCGCCACCGTCTGCGAGCAGATTGGTATCGATGCGAGCGACGTCTTGCTCGGCTCCGAGATCGATGCGCTCGATGACGCCGAACTTGCCGAGCGCGCCGAGAAAACCCACCTCTTCGCCAAGCTCTCGCCGCTGCAGAAGGCGCGCCTGGTACGTGTCATGCGCGAGATGCTCGGCCACACCGTGGGCTTTATGGGCGACGGCATCAACGACGCCGCCGCCATGCGTGCGAGCGATTGCGGCATCTCGGTCGATTCGGCCGTCGATATTACCAAGGAATCCGCCGATATCATCTTGCTTCAGAAGGACCTGGGCGTGCTCGAGCGCGGCATCATCGAAGGCCGCCGCACCTACGGCAACCTGCTCAAGTACCTCAAGACCACGGTGAGCTCCAACTTTGGCAACGTGCTGTCCGTGACCGTCGCGAGCTTGTTCTTGCCGTTTTTGCCTATGAGCGCTCTGCAGCTGGTGCTGCTATCGCTCGTCTACGAGATCGTGTGCATCGCGCTGCCGTGGGACACCGTCGATGACGCCTGGACTGCCCGCCCGCGTGCTTGGGATGCCGCGTCCATCAAGGGCTTTATGCTCGAGCTGGGCCCCGTGAGTTCGCTGTTTGACATCGTGACCTTCGCCGCGCTCTTCTTTGTGGTGTGCCCTGCCACCGTAGGCGCAAGCTGGTCCGAGCTCGCCGGGACGGGCAACGTCGCGGGTATAGCGACCTTTGCTGCGCTCTTCCAAAGCGGCTGGTTTGTCGAGTCCATGTGGTCGCAGACGCTTGTGATCCACATGCTGCGCTCCCCGCGCCTGCCGAGCCCGCGCGACCACGCCGCGCCCGCGCTGTGCGCGCTCACCGTGCTAGGCCTGGCGCTTGTCACCTGGCTGCCGGCAAGCCCCATCGCCGATGCACTCGGCCTCATGACGCTGCCCACAAGCTTTTTCGCGCTGCTCATCGGCATCGTCACCGCCTACATCGCGCTCACCCAGCTGGCAAAACGCCGCTACATCGCCCGCCACGGCGAACTGCTGTAGCAAGCAGGCGAAAAACACCCTGCCAGCCGCCATTACCGCTACCACAGCTGCCGACGCCGCTGCCGTTGCCTCTGTCGCCGCCGCAGTCTATCCCCTCAGCAGTTGCGGTGAAATAGTTCCTGTTTGGGGGTGCGGACAGAAAGTTGGACCGTGAAGCGGTCCGGACTGGAGGTTCGCATGTACAGCAGGGAGAAGGTCGAGCTCTTCCTCCTGGCGACGGAGGACGGCATGGGGCCGACCGCCGCCGCGAAGTTCGCGGGGGTCACGGTGGGCGCGGCCAAGAAGTGGGCGACGGGGCACCTCCCGCACAGCTACACCGGGGCGCGCTGTAGAATCGGTGCGAGGAAACCGCGCCGGAAGGAGGCCAGCTTGGGCCCCGACAAGTCGATCTACGCCCCGCCCGCGACCGGCCCGCTCGCCGGGCTCAACGAGGACCAGATAGAGAACCTGCTGCTCAGGGCGGTGTTGGCCGACCTAAAAGCGGAAGGGTGGGACCCGGCTTCGATCTCGAACAGGAGCAAGTGCGAGCTCGGCGAGAGATTGAGGCTGGCGACCGCCCTGCCCCTCCGCTCGATCACAGGTTTCTTGAGGATATCGAAGAGCTCCTATGAGTACTGGAGGCCCCGCGTCGCCGCGCCGCGCGACCGCGACGCCGACATACGCGACCGCGTGGTGCGCATCTTCCGCGAGGGCTCGGGGTGCTGGGGGTACCGCACCGTCTGGGCGCGCCTGCGCCGCGAGGGCGTCCGCGCCAGCGAGAAGCGCGTGGCCCGCGTGATGCGCGAGGAGGGCCTCGAGGTCGTCTACAACAAGAGGCGCGCCCGGGGCTACAGCTCCTACGCCGGCGAGGTCTCCAAGGCACCGGAGAACCTCGTGAACAGGAATTTCCACGCCGACGAGCCCAACCGGCTGTGGCTCACCGACATCACCGAGTTCAGGCTCCCGGGCGGCGAGAAGGTCTACCTGAGCCCGATAGCCGACTGCTTCGACGGGATGCCCGTCGCCTGGTCGATCGGGCTGCACCCCGACAAGCGCCTCGCGAACTCGAGCCTGCTCAAGGCCTGCGCGGCCAGGCCGGCGGGCGCCCGCACGACGATCCACTCGGACCGCGGCGGCCACTACCGCTGGCCGGAGTGGATCGGGAACTGCGAGGAGAACGGGCTGGTCAGGAGCATGTCCGCGAAGGGCTGCAGCCCGGACAACTCGGCCTGCGAGGGCTTCTTCGGCCGCCTCAAGAACGAGTTCTTCCGCTACAGGGACTGGGAGGGCGTGACGGCCGGGGAGTTCATGGGCAGGCTCGAGGCCTACCTCGTATACTATCGTGAGGAGCGGATCAAGAAGTCCCTCGGGTGGCTCAGCCCGATGGAGTACCGCAGGAAGCTTGGATACGCCTAGGCGCGGTCCAAGAAATCGTCCGCACCCCCTTTAAGGTCCCGCGACTTTAATTTAGGGACTATTCCACCGCAACTTATTGGAGGATTAGCTAGTCCTTGGGTGTCCAGGACCAGAAGAAGTTGATAAGGGCCACGCGCGAGGCGGTGCCGGTCTTTTTGTTGATCGAGGAAATGTGACGGTAGAGCGTGGAGCGCGAAAGGAAAAGCGTTGCGGCGATGTCCTGAACGCTCTGGTCCGAAACGACCAAGGCCTCAAGAATATCGCGCTCGCGCTCTGTAAGCTCAAAGGTGGCGACGAAGGCATCGAGGCGTTCATCGGACGTGAGCTCCGCTGCCTCCACGGGCTCGGAGTCGGAGCATGTGGGCGCAAGATCCCCACCAAGATCATCAGTGGCAAGCGGCAGGCCGTCCTTGCATCACGACATCATCGGCCCGTTGCCCCAACTGCCCCAGCAGCGTAATCGCAATACCCACAAACATCACGAGCGCCGCGCCGACTGCCACCAGCACGTTTTGACTCGAGATGATCGCCACCGCCGGCGCCGTCACGAGCATCGAGCACACGTTGTTGACGACGCGACCCATGCACGGCCAAAAATATGACCAGCGCGCATAGAGTGAGATGGCGGCGAATTTTGTGGTAAAGAACACCACAAAGAAGCCCGAGCCCAGATAAAAGATGATCGTGGCAGCAAGCTCGTTGCCGCCATTGCCATCGATGATGAGCACAAAGAACGAAAGCGTGGACAGCATGGCGACACATGTCATGCCGATATTCATATACGAGCGGTCGTGCAGGTCAAATAGTGCGCCGGCGGCCAACGAGCTCACGACAAGCAGCAGGCGCGGCCAGTCACCCAAATCAACGGCTCCGGTAGCATACAGGGTTGTGAGGCCCGCGTTGAGAGCGGCGAATACGCCGGAAAGATACGCTGTCGCCACGGTCAGGCGAACTACGGTGCGGCGAAATGCCGCCTTTGCCTCGGGATCGTCATGCCATTTGGCGCCATATTCCGGAGCATCTACCGAAAGCCCGGCAGCACTGGGTTCGAAGTTGGGATCGGACTCGTCGCGCAGCTTGGCGCGTCGGGCACCGTGGAGCAACGCTACCTGCGCGATCGCACAGATGACCAGAACAGCCTGCTGAGGAATACCAACAGGCATCGCCATGTGGTTGAACACCTGTACCAGAACGCCCATGGCATAGGAAAGTGCTGCGGCGTGCGCCAAGCAGGGCGTCCGCGCAAAGCGTCGCGCAAAGTTTGCGTGGGCAGTCGATCCGCAGTAGCCCAGGGCGCAGCACGCCACCAGGCCGCCGGCAATTACCACCTCAAACCGCACTGCCATAATCATCAGCAGCAACGCCGATACCAAAAGCATGCCTGTAATATCGCTCGTCGCATCGATCGTCTGGGGACGGCGATAGTACAGAAATGGGCGCACGAAAAAGCCAATCACGCTCGCGCCGACAACGATGCTCTCGTAGATGGCGACCTCACTCGATGGCACGAACTCGGCTATGCGCACATCAAAAAGATACTCGCACGCCAAAAACGTGAAGAAGAACAGCGCCAGGCATATAATCTCCCGAATGCCCCGACGCAGATATGCGGTTGTGTCTCCCATGCCCCTCACGGTTAACCCCCGGCCGCTTAATTGGTCTGGAATCTATTTTAATAAAGAATCAATCTCAATATCAAAACCAAGCTCGAAATGCTGCTAATTCGACCCCAGTCGTCCACATCACGCCGAGATTTTGAGCCGCATGGCCCAGAAGGGGCACGCGCGACCTCTAGCTCGGCAAGGAGCGTTTTCAACTGCGCTCATTTAAGTACGTCCCCAATGAGTAAAACCACCCCCATTTCCCGTGCTAAGGAAATAGGGGCGGTTCACGCCGGCCTTTATCTTTTTCGACAGCCTTGTTTGGCTCGCGCTACACCAGGCGCATGGCCTCCTGGACAGTACCGTAAAGGTTGGCGTCGTTGCCGAGCTCGGCCACCTTTATCTGCGGCACAGGAATGCCAGCAAGGGTCCCTTCGTAACTCGCGAGGGCCAGCGGCATCTGCGCACGCAGGGCATCGACGAGCTCGGGATGGCACGAGATGCCGCCTGCGATCACAAAGACCTCGGGGTCGAGCACGGCCTGCAGGTTGATGAGCTGTCCGTCAAATGCGCGAGCGTAGCGGTCGAGCGCGCGCTGCGCCGCTATGTCGCCATCCGCGATCCACTCAAAGACGCGGCGGCCGTCCACCGGAGAATCCGCAGGCAGGCCCTTCTCGGCAACGGCGGCATCGCGGAGCGCGCGCCAACCGCCCGAGCCCGCAAAGGAGTTTTCCATGCTCGCGGCAGTCGTGACATCGTTGCGCAAGAAGCTGAACTCGCCTGCAAAGCAGTGCGCGCCGCGCAGGACCTTGCCGTCGATGACGATACCGCCGCCGATGCCCGTGCCAATAGCGAGTACCACGCCAAAACGCGTCCCGCGCAGGGCGCCAGCCGCATACTCACCGAGTGCACAGCACTTACCGTCGTTATTGACGGCAACCGGCACCCCCAGCGCCTCGCGCATGAGCTTTCCCAGTGGGCAGCCGTCCATAAACGTGAGCGCACCGCCGCGATGGATCGTTCCCGTGACATCTCCCTCGTAAATACCGCCGGGTGCGCTCACGCCTACGGCGTTCACGCGCTCGCGGTACGGCTCGACGAGCCCGATCAACGCCGAAACGGTCTCCTCAGCCGTGGTAAAGCCCGTCGGCAGGCTCCCGCGCTCGCGGATGGAAAAATCCTCGCCCAGCACAGCCCATTTAACGGCCGTGCCGCCCACATCGATTCCAAAGAACTCCTGCATATTCGCCCCTCACGTGCCATAGCCCCGAACGCGCATCGCCGCGACCACCACAGGGGCTGCCCTTATGATGGTCGTGCAGCAAATCGCGCCCGGAGCCGATTATCTCTATTATTACGCCTCTACTTTAGTCAGACGAAGCAACATATACTGCTTACTAGGGAGGTCGATGCGGAACTTGCCCTCAAAGGTTCCGGGAAGCTCTTCCTCCGTCATGTCCCATGTGTCCACGACATTCACCTTGTAACGAGCGCCCGCCTCGCCCTCAAACTCACGATACGCCGGACGGTTGAACCCAAAGTACATAAGGACATCGGCAGTCCCGTGGCCATGATCGTTGGACATACAGGTGACATCCCAGGTAAACGTACCGTCAAGGATGCCGACCTCATCGGGCACCCAGTCAAAATCGGCCGGCAGCGCCTCCATGTAGCGACGGCAAAAGCCAATGCGATCGGGCGAATCGCCGTAGAGCTTGCCGCCGTGCGCCCACCACAGCTTGGGTCCGCGGTCGACGTAGGTCTCACCGTGGGTCACATAACCGCCACGCAAACTGCCCTCCCAAAAACGACGTACGAGTTCCTGAGCGGTCAGGTTACCCCAGCCCCAGTTGATGTTGCCCTCATAGCCGACCTCGTCGATCAAAACCGGCTTGCTATACTGCGCGCGCAGCATGGTGACGTCCTCGGCTGTGTTCTTGAGGTCGCACCTCTGGTAGCTCACGTGCGTAATCCACGGATGACTGTGGTCAAAGATCTCACGGCAATTGTGGATACTGCGCAGATGACCATACGGGTCGTTCGCCATGATGATACGGGCATAGCGGTCCCAGTCCTCGGCCGGCTTCCACGGCATAAGGTCCCACTCATTGGCAAGGCTCCACCAAATGTTCTTGTATGCCGAGAAGCGACGAGCGACATACGTCAGGTAGAAAATATCCTCCTCGCGCGTCATACGAGAGAAGCCCCAGTCCTCAGGCTTGTCATACGGATGCAAAACGATGAGATCCGCCTGGATGCCCAGCTCGTCAAGCTGCTCGATGCGGTGCTCGAGGTTTTCCCAAAACGGCTCATAGAAGCGAAAATGGTCGAAATCGCCCTTCTCGCCTTCATAGGCATACATCGCTGGGTCCTCAACGTTATAGTCGTAGAACTTGGGGAAGACGCACATGCGGATCTTGTTAAAAGGTGCCTCTGCGAGCGTCTCGAGCGTCTGCTCCTGCAGCTGAACATCCTGGTTGGTCCAGGCATAGCATGTGGTGCCAAAGGGCAGGTAGCGCGTTCCATCCTCGTAGGCAAAGTTGAAATCCTCGTCAGTAATGAACGGAGCTCCGTGGGCGAGCACATCCTTTGCCAGCAGCACGCGACCATGATTGGCGCCCGTGGCGGGCACGGCCTCAAAAGAGCCGGCGGCACCATCGAGCTCGGGGTCATTGGAGCTCACCGTGTAGTTCCAGACACCGGCGCTCTCGGGCATAAAGTTGATTCCGTAGCAGCCATTGCCCTTGTAGAAGCCATGGACCTCAAAGCTGTCCTGGCCATCCGCGCGGTCAAATCGCGCCGACAGCTCGACTTCGACATAGGGATTGCCGGCCGCAGTGCCCGCGAGCTCGAGCTTAAGCACCTTGTACTGCTCGACGATAGTCATGATAACGCCTCCAAGTTAAGCGATTGAATAGTCGGAGTCCGTCGGGCAACACGAACGCAGCCCGACGGAATGAAAGAGAGTGGCAAATTACTTGGCGCTCTTGATGAGCATGATGGACACATAGCCCACGGCGATGAGCACGATGGAGATTGGGAACGCCATGAAATAGGAGCCAGTGGCGACAACGATTGCCGAGGTCACGATGGGACCAAGGATCTGACCGATGGTGTTGGCGATATTGAGGATGCCCAGGTCCTTGCCGGCGTTCTCCTTATCGGGCAGAACATCGACATTGAGCGCCTGGTCCACGGAAGAGTAGATACCGTAGCCAAGTCCGGCGAGCAGAGCAAATCCGTACATGCCGATAACGGACTTAAGTAGCCAGGGCAGGGCGATACCGATACACATCATAATCGTTGCGACGAGGATGATAGGCTTGCGGCGGCCGATCTTGTCGGAGATGGCGCCCGAGGTAAGCGAGGCGACAAGCGACACGACCATGATCACGACGGACATACTCGAAAGAACTGCGCCGGCTTCTGCCACGGGAAGACCGATGTACTTCTCGAGGATATAGAGCTGATAGCCGTTGATGCAGAAGTAACCGAAGATGAGGAGCAGACGGCCAAAGAGCGCCAGATAAAAGTCGCGGCAGTTCTTGGTGGGCGGAACGAACATGAGCAGCAGCGACTTGAGATTGAGCTTCTCAGACTGCTCGCCCTCGTCAAGAGCGGCAGACTTCTCGCGCGGCCAAATGATGACGGCGAGGATGCCGGTCAGCAACCAAGAGACCGTGCCGATGATAAAGCCAGGAACTGGGTTGGAGAGGAACTGCGTACCGATGATGGTGCCAATCGACTGGCCGGCCGTTGCGCCGCCGCCATAGAATGCGGAGAGCGTGCCGCGCTTGTTAAGCGGGATGCGGTCGGAAAGCACGGCAACAGCAGGGGCAAGCATGCAGTTGAGGCCAATCTGCAGCACGCACCAGGAGGCGACGATCATGGGAAGTGTGGTCGCGACCGAAGTGCTCCAGAAAGCACAGCCGCAGATAAAACCGCCGAGAACGATAAACGGCGTGCGCTTGCCAAAGCGGCTGTGGCAGTGGTCGGAAAGCGCGCCGAAAACGAGATTTGAGAACAGGGCGAAGATCGAACCGACCGAGTTCATCGCCGCGAGAATTGCCTCGGGCTGGCCAATATTAAGGCCGTTAAAACGCTCGGGGAACAAGACGTTGGAGCCGATTGTTCCCGACATCATCCACATGATTCCGAAGATGATAAAGCCGATCATAAAGCGCCATGTCTCGGTTTTGGTCATGGGCTTTCCGGTATCGGGGGCGATGGCGTTCTCGTCAATCGCCGCGGCGGTTTGATTTGCCATGGAATAGATCCTCTCTGTGATGGAATGCGCGAGGGCGCTCGTGCACCAAGGGTCAAGGGGTCAAACCCGCTGGATGCGGCGGCCGTGGAATGGGGTACGGCTGCTCGCGAGCGTCTGTTGAGTTGTTACTTACTAACTAGTAAGTAACTCCACGACCTGTATAGTACGCTTACTAAGTACTTAGTAACCTATAAGAGCGGTAAACGGTTGTTTTGAACCGCTGAACGGCTGAGGTAAGCTATGGGGGTATACAAAAGGCATTTGGCGGCAATACTCGAGCCGCCCTAAATAAGGCAGCGCGATTTATATGGACACTCAGAAAACTCCCACACCCGCGGCAAAGAAACGCAGCGCTGCGGCGCAGGAACGCCTTGACCAGATTGTTTCGGCGGCCGTGCGGCTTATCAACGCGCGCGGCTTTAACGGCATGTCGCTCCAGGCGGTAGCCGACGAGGTGGGCATCACCCAGGCGGGCGTGCTGCACTACGTGGGCAGCAAGCACGGGCTTTTGGTCGAGGTGATCCGTCGCTATTACGATCGCAGCTCAACCTTAGACGACTATCTCTCCCTCTTTCATCCTGGCGGGGCATTTGAGGGCCAGAGCCCCAAGATTCCCGAATACTGCCGTCTGCTCGTGGCGGAGAACAACAGTCAGCCCGAGCTCGTCATGCTCTTCCAGATGCTCAATACCGAGGCCATGAGCACGGAGAGCCCCCTGCACGAGTATTTCAACGACCGCTCGCGCGGAGTTATCGAGCCCGAGCCCGATGTTAACTGGAGCGTTCCCGAGGGAATCGACGCCACCGAAGCCATCTCGTGCGCGCTGGCGGCGATGTACGGATTGGAAGGCCGTTGGGTGGCGCGACCCGACGAGATCGACTATCCCGCCGAGTGGTCTAAGTTCGAGGACATCCTCTTTCCCCTTCCCCTCTGGGAGGGCTACCGTTAAGAGCGGCGGTATGCAATCGCCATTACCAACCGCAACGGCTGTGTCGATACAAAAAGGCCCGGGCTACCACCCGGGCCTTTTCTCTTGCGTTATTCCGTTTTCCTTAACGCGCCGGCGAGACCACGAGCAGCGCGTCGTGCTCAAAGGGATGCTGGGCCACGCGCACGGTGCCGTCACCGTTGTCGCGGACGGGCAGCTTGGCGATGCGCTTGTCCTCCATGTCGAGGACCGTCGCCGTCCAGTCGCGCGCACCGTCGAGCTTAAACTTGAGCGCCGTGGTACGCGGCAGGTACGTGACGACGCGATCGCCAACGCGCGCCACACGAATGGCCTCGCGCGCGTCATCGAGCAGCTCCTGCGCCGGAACCACGGCAAGTGCGTCATCGCCAGCCGTAGCGCCCAGGCCGGCAAGCACATGCTCGATCGCGCCAAAGTCCCAAACGCCCGCAAACTGCAGGCACTCCTGCCAGCGGAACGGCATATCGAAGCCCTCGCCCAGCACCGAGCCCTGGCTCTTGCTGGTCTGCCAGTTCCAAACGCCGTGCGCGCCATAGGTCACACCTGCACTGGCGCCGGCGAGGATCGACGACCACACGCTCGCGCGGCAGTCCTGCGCGGTGAACCGCCAGTACACGTTGCGCGAGGCGCCCATCTGCTCGTAACAGGGCTCGGAGTTGACCATCGGCTTTTTGGGATAGTTGGCGATAAAGTCCTGCGGCAGGCGCCAGGCCTCGGGCTGGCCCTCGTAGTTGTGGCCGGGCTGGAACATGTAGAAGTCCAGGCGGTCCAGGTACTGCAACGGAATGGTGCGGTTGCCGCGGTTGATATGCATGGTGCGCAACGCTTCGGGCGCGCGCTTGACAACTTCGTCGAGGGCATCCTCGTAATAGGCGATCGCCTCGTCGCTGGTAAAGTCGGTATCGCCCGTCACCACATAGACGGGGTCGAACTCGCCCAGGTTCTCGACGACGCGGGCAACGTGGGCACGGACCTCCTCGCGCGGCATAACCTCGGCACCGCAACGCTCAGCAATCTTGGCGCCCCAGGTACCGGGCACGTAGTTGCACCACATAAGCACGAGTGCCGGACGAATGCCGTGCTCGACGGCAGCGCGGCACATGGCAGCAGCACGGTCCCAGTACGCCTGGTTGGGACGGGACCAATCAAAATGCACGCCGTCCTCGCTGGCATAGGGCCAAATGCCCAGATCGGGACAGCAGCGGTCCCACTGCGGCAGCGTGTTGATCTGCAGCACGTTCATGCCCTGCTCGGCGCGACGGGTCAGATAGTAGTCCCAATCGGCCTCGGTAATGCTCGTAAACGCGCTCCAGCACGTATCGGCAAACCAAAAGAACGGTTTGCCCTCGCACAAAAAGCCGTCCTGACGACCGTTAACGGTCAGCTTTCCCAAACTCATCTGCATGCCCTTTCGTTTGATAAAGGAGTTGCGAACCGGCAGATTCTTTCGCGGTAACCCCGCGCGAAAGCCCCTGGCGCTTAGCAAGCCCCGGCGAGTAGGCGCCGCGCGCCCCCAATCAGTCTACCTTGTAAGAAGGGCCCCGCCGGGCTTGCGCCTGACGGGGCCCTGTCGTGTAGGTAAGGTCGTATGCGTCCGAATGGTTTGGCCTTAGGCCTCCATCTCGGCGAGCTCCTCCTTGGAGAAGCCAGTGGCAAAGACGACGGCAGCGGCGATGACAAAGGAGATTGCCATACCGACGATAGCCCAGACGGTGTTCATCTGGCCACCCTGCAGGTAGTTGGTGAAGACCAGGAAGTTGGAGGCACCGCCGGCCAGGTAGTAGGTAACACCCATGAGGCCGGAGAACACAGCGCCGATAGCACCGCCGATAAACATACCGAGCATGGTGCGACGGAAGCGCATGAGGATACCGAAGAGTGCGGGCTCGGTGACGCCGCCGGCGATGGCGGAGATGACGTAACCCAGAGCAAGACCCTTCTCGTCGGGGTTCCTCATCTTGAGGAAGGCACCGAAGGCGCAGCCCCAGACAGCGGCCATAGCGCAGTTGGTGGAAACGAAGACGAAGGGATCGTAGCCGGCAGCGATGATCTGAACCTGAGCGAGCAGGATGACGGGCATGTGCATGCCGCAGACCACGAAGAGCTGCCAGAAGGCGCCGAGGATGGCCATGACGATCAGGATACCGATACCGCCAAGGTCAGCAAGACCAAAGAGGGCGTTGGCGATGAGGCTGCCGATCTCGTTGCCGATCGGGGCAAGGACGATGAAGGCGATGGGGATGGTGACGATCATGGTGCAGAACGGCGTGAAGACCGTGGACAGCACGTCGGGCATGACCTTCTTAAAGAACTTCTCGACAAAGTACAGGACCGGCACCGAGAGGATGATCGGCAGGACGGACTGCTGGTAGTTGGCAGCGGCGATCTGGATGCCGTAGACGGAGATGATTCCGCCACCCTCCTGAGTCGCGACACTCACGACGGACGGGGCCATGAGAGCACCGCCGAGGAGCATGCCCAGAACCGGAGAGGCGCCGAGCTTCTTAGCAGCGGCATAGCCCAGGTAAATGGGGATAAAGGTAAACGTGGCCTCGTACAGGGTGGTGTAGAGGAACGTGTAGGTCGGATCGGTGTCAGAGAGAACGCCGAGCATAGTGGGACCGAGGACCGCGGCGATGGTGCGGAACAGACCGCCGGCCATGAGCAGCGGGATCAGCTGGGTCATGGAGCCCGACAGATAGTCGAGGATGATGTTGGGCAGGTTCTTGAGCTCGAACTTCTCCTTAGGAGCGTCGAGGTTCTCGTCGACCGCGGCACCCTGCTTGACGCCGGACATGGCGACGAACTCGGCGAGCACCTTGGGCACGTTCTGGCCGATGATGACCTGGAGCTGGCTGCCGGCGAACTGGCAACCCAGAACACCCTTGACCTTCTTGATCTTCTCCACGTCGGCCTTGCTGTTATCCTTGAGCGTCAGACGCAGGCGCGTCATGCAGTTGGTGGCGACGGCAACATTCTCCGCACCGCCCACGAGCTCGAGGACATCGGTGGCAATCTGCTTGTTATCTACTGCCATGGGACCCCTCCCCATATCATCGTGTGCCTACCCGTTTGGACGTAGGCACGCCTTTGACCCGGCGACTATAACCCCTTACGGCTGCCGAGCCCTTGGATACGCTGTCGTAAACAATCTGTTTACTGAACGTTTACAGCACTTAGTTTACACGCAGCGTTGAATTTGTGGCAGTTTTGCCGTTTGCAGTCCGGTGAACGGTAGGAAATCGGGGGTGAACGTAATTGAACGCTAAGGCATTACATATAGTACCGTTTATTAATAAATAGCCGTCTACGTGGGATTTTATATAATCTGGCACCCAAATGCCTTGTTGACCCATCAACAAAAGCCCTGCTAGATAGTGGTAAACGAGTGTTTAGTAGTTCATTGAGCGTTTGATGCGACCGTTTACCGAGTTCATCTGCTTATTCTCTAATTCTGCTTTACACTAAACATGTTTAGATTGTATTGCCGCACACGTTTAACTCTCGCGGCACAAGGGAGGCAGCTCATGGAACTCAAATCGTGCACCTACGCAACCGTCACCACCTTGGGTGACTTTGGCCCCTGGATCAGCAAGGTCGTTCTCGACCTGCCCTGCACCGTGCGCGCCAACGATCTCGATTCGAACACTTTCCATATATATGCAGAGCGTCACGAGCGCACGGGCGAGGTCCTGATGCGCAAGGAGCACGGCGCCGACCATGCCGCGCCCTCCGTGGGTTACATCGACGTTCTCGCCGCGTATCCATGTGACGAGAACGGCCGCAAGCTCGCCGTGGGCACCCATGTGGCACTCGAGGTCGCCGAGCAGCGCCTGACCAAAAAGATCGAAGGCGGCGTCATGGGCTCGCGCATGCTCGATGACCAGCTGCACATCACGCAGCTCGCGGCTCTTCCCGGCAACGACGGCGACGACCCCACCTGCGGCCTGGTCTTCGATACCTGTCGCGGCGACATCTGCCCCGCACTCAAGGGCTGGAGCAATGCCGTACAAAAGACCGCCATTGATGGCATCGCGCTCGAGTACGGCTTCTTTGAGCCCAGCTTTAAGGCAGAGGACTCGGCCTGCTTCAATCCCTTCGCGCCCGAGGCCACGGTCGTGCCCCAAAAGGCCCCGCTCGTGGTGTACCTACACGGCGCCGGCGAAGGCAAGGGCGCCACACAGGGCGAAGGCGCCACGCGCGCCTATACCGGCAACCGCGTGACAGCCATTAGCCAGACGCAAATCCAGCGCTACTTTGGCGGCTTTGCCTGGGTGCTCGTGCCGCAGTCTCCGACGTTTTGGATGGACAACGGCGTCGAGCAGCTCGGTCGCTCCAACCAGAGCATCTACTCCCCCGTACTCAAAGCGCTCATTGACGAGTTTGTCGCCGAGTATGCCGAGCGTATCGACACCGACCGCATCGTGATCGCTGGCCTTTCCAACGGCGGCTTTATGACCCTGCGCCTGTGCGCCGACTACCCCGATTTCTTCGCCGCGGGCCTTCCCTGCTGTGCCCCGTGGTACAACGCCACGGACGAGGACGTAGCCGCGCTCGCCAAGACGCCGCTGTGGTTTACGCACTCCAAGGGCGACGAGCTCGTGCCGCCGCAACAGACCGTGCTGCCGCTCACGGCGCGCCTGCGTGACGCCGGAGCCAACGTGCACCTCACCTACTTTAGCCATGTCGAGGACCTGACCGGGCGCTATCGCGAGGCCGACGGCTCGCCCAAGAAGACGTTCAACCACGGCGTGTGGATCCACCAATTCAACGACCTGTGTTATCAAGACTTCGACGGGGGTAACGTACTCATCGACGGCGAGCCGGTGGGCTGCTGGGAGTGGTCGGCCAGAGTTTCGAGGTAACCATCCCATCGGGGGCCCTGACCTTTAGTTTTGTAAACGTCCTCGCGCCTGAGCCCCGCTTATCCTGCTCCTTCGGAGCATCGGATAAGCGGGGCCCGCGCTGCGGAATGTTTACAAAACTAAAGGTCAGGGCCCCCTAAGTTAACGTTGTTCGAAACGCTGGCCGGGCGCTTCCGGCAGCACGCCGGGTCGGTGGCGGTGAGGGCGTGGGTCCCGTCTTGCCTTGCGCGTAACTGGCTAAATTGATTTTGATTGGAGCTGTTCCTATGTCCCAGAATTTGACTCGGGTGATTGTTACTACCGATATGGAAGTCGACGATATGAACTCGCTCGTTCATTTGGCTCTGTATCTCAACTTACTTGATGTTCAGGCTGTGGTGTATACGGCTTCGCAGTATCACTTTCTTGGGGATGGGGTTCATACGCTGGGCGAGGTGAATTCGCATTGGCGGACCAAAGGGCGTCGCTCTTACGAGTGGGCTGTTGTGCCTCATGAGCCTGATCCGCTGGCCGGGGAGCTTTGTGAGTATCGTCCGTTTCCCGAACATTGGATCGAAAGCCTCTGGAGTAATGAATATGCCCAGGCTTGGCCGCAGTTGCAAGCGAATGCGGGCGCTGCCGGTGAGCCGCCGTTTCCCACGCCTGCCCAGATGATCGAGCGCACCTTTGTGGGAAATGTTACCTTTGAGGGTGATGTGACTGAGGAAACTGAGGGGTCTCACGTAATTGCGCAGGCGATTTTGGATGATGACCCGCGTACGTTATGGCTGCTCAGCTGGGGTGGCATGAACACCATCGTTCGCGCCCTCATGAGCATTGCCGAGTGTTATCGCGCCACGCCCGAATGGCCTGCCGTGCAGCAGCGGGTCTATCAGAAGGTGCGCGTGATGGGCGTTGCCGATGGCGTGGGGCAGGACAACTCATGGCTCGACCATGGACGTGAGCTCTTTCCCGAGCTCATCTTTTGGTGTGTGCCCTATATGTATGGCGGCTATGTCGATGCCAAGATGGCTCAACCCGATACGCTGCCGCTGTTTAAGGCACCTTGGCCTGAGCAGAATCTCACGCAGGGTAACGGCCCCCTCATGGCACGCTACATGCTCTATGGCGATGGCAAGGTCTACGAAAACGAGCCCGAGCGCTTCCAGTTTGGCAAGCATGCCCATCTGGATTGGGGCCTAGAGGGCATGCCCGCGATGCAGTTTGAGCGCGGCGACTTTATGGCCGAAGGCGACAGCATGACCTACATTCCGCTACTGCCGTTTGGCCTGCGCGGTATCGATGACCGCAACTTCGATACACTGCTCGGCCGTATGTTTCTTGATGGGCATCCCGATTCGGACGCGCCCGCCGGTTTTGCCGCCATCGGCACGCCCATAGACGGCAACCCCAATCCCTACCTGCGCGCCTATCAGGAAGACTTTGCCGCCCGCGCGCAATGGTGTGCCCATGATCCGGCAGCTTGCTCGCATCCGGCACATGTTATCGAGGTCACGGCCGACCGCAGCGCTACAGCCGGCGAGCGCGTCGCCCTTGCAGCGACTGTCGTCGACCCCGACGGTAAGGGCTTTGATGCACATTGGGATGTCGCCGTGAACCCGTCGGGCTATGCAGGCGCGCAGGATCTTTCGCTATGGCAGGAATGCGCGGTGAGCACCGCTTTTATCGTGCCCGCCGACGCGCAGCCCGGCAACCGCTTCGTGCTCACCCTTACCGTGCAGACACGCGCCGAGCGCCCCTGCAGCCGCTACGCCCAGATTGCCGTAACCGTGGCATAGCAAGGACGGCGCCCACATTCGGCAACCGCCACATTCGGCATGGAGCGTCCCCAACTGCCACTCATTTAAGTGCGTCCCCAATGAGTGGCCGAAGAGTGCCTCCAACGACTAGTCAAAAATGGGCCATGTGTCCCAGTTGTGGAGACTCGTTGAGCCGTCTGGGTATCGTGAAAGATCGCGCACTCCCCCATCATCAAAAGTGACACACGCTACCTGTTGATGGGAGGCAGCCATGGGCTTCTTTGACAAGATGTTCGAAAAGAAAGAGTGCGCGATTTGCGGTACCGAGCTGGGACTTTTGGGAAAGACCAAGATCAGCGAAGGCTACCTGTGCAAAGAGTGTGCCGGCAAGCTCTCCCCCTACTTCCACGGCTATCGCTCCAGCACCGCGGACGATATCCGCGAGCAACTCGCCTACCGCGAGGCCAATGCCGAGCGCCTGGCGTCGTTCAACCCCACGCGCACACTCTCGGCCGGGCGCACCAACATCATGCTCGACGAAGACGCGGGCCTGCTGATCATCACTTCGCAGAGCCGCTGGCGCGACGCCAATCCCGACATCATCGAGTTCTCGCAGGTACTCGGCTGCGATATGGATATCGACGAGCACCGCACCGAGATCTATCGCGAGACAAAAGACGGCGAGCGCGAGAGCTACAATCCGCCGCGCTACGACCTGGATTACGACTTTAACCTGACCATCCACGTCAACACGCCGTACTTTACCGAGATCAACCTGCGCGTGAACGACTCCACCATCGATCAGCGCGGTTCCATCGAATACCGCGAGGCCAAGCGCCAGGCAACCGAGGTCCGCGACGCGCTGGTGCAGCTGCGTCAGGAAACGCGCGACAGCGTCGTGGCCGCTAAGGCCCCCAAGACCGCGGTCACCTGCCCCTTCTGCGGTGCAACCACCATTCCCGATGCCAGCGGGCGCTGCGAATACTGCGGCGGCGCCATCGGCGCATAGCCTCCGGCAGCGAAAGGACCGATCATGGCCTTTGAGAGCGTCAACTATCAGTGCCCCGCGTGTGGCGGCCCCCTTCACTTTGCCAGTGCCGAGCAAAAGCTCGTCTGTGACTACTGCGACTCGCGTTTTGAAGTCGAAGAAGTCGAGGCCCTCTATCGCGAGCGCCAGGACAAGGCCGATGCCAAAGCCGATGCCGCAGCCGCGGCCCCCAAGCCTGCTGTCGACGATGCCGTGCAGGAGCTGGCCCAGAACGCCGGCTACATCTGCTCGTCGTGCGGCGCCGAGCTGGTCTCGGACGGCACCGTCGCCGTCACCACCTGTCCGTACTGCGGCAACCCTGCCGTGGCGCCCGGCCAGCTCTCGGGCGACTTCTCACCCGACCTGGTGATCCCGTTTAAGCTCGGACGCGATGACGTTATGGCCGCGCTCAAGGAGCACTACAAAGGCAAGATTCTGCTGCCCAAGAGCTTTGTCACCGACAACCACATCGACGAGGTCCAAGGTGTCTACGTGCCGTTTTGGCTCTACGGCGCCCGCGTTGACGGCGAAGTGTACTTTGACGCGACCAACGAGACCGTGACCGAGGAATCCGACCGCACCGTCACGACCACCGACCACTACGATGCCTATCGCAAGGGCAATATCTCGTTTAAGCGCGTGCCCGTCGACGGATCATCCAAGATGCCCGACGGCCACATGGACGCCATCGAGCCGTTTGACTACGACGCCCTGCGCCCGTTCTCGGTCGCATATATGCCCGGCTACATCGCCAACCGTTACGACGAGGACTGCGAGACCTGCAAGGCGCGCGCCGAGCGCCGCATGGAAGAAAGCACGGTCTCGGCCCTGCGCGAGACCGTCGTCGACGAATACGACGATGCCACGGTCGAAAGCAAGCAGCTCGACTACACCTGGGAAGACAGCGACTACGCCCTGTTCCCCGTCTGGATGCTCTCCACCTCGTGGAACGGCAAGAGCTACCTGTTTGCCATGAACGGCCAGACCGGCCGCTTGGTCGGCGAGCTCCCCTGCTCCAAGCCCAAGCTCGCCATCGCCTCGGTGCTGTTCTTTGTGATCGGATTTATCCTCTCCCAGATTCTCTTTATGGGTGAGAACGCCTTCGATCCGGATTACCTCACCTTTGATATCGAGGGCATCCTCATCAACATCATCGCGCCGCTGATCATCGTGATTATCGGAGACGTGCTACTGGTAGGCCAGCTCAAGACGGCCAACGAAGCAACCCATGCCGATGAGTATTGTGGCGAGCTCGACCTGACCGAGAAGCACGACACCTTCAGCCACACCGAGACCACCGTTGTCATGAAAGACGACAAGGACGACTAAGCAATCCAACCAATACCACCCGGCCTTTGACGAGAAAGGAAGATCACCATGGGACTCTTGAAAGCTGGATTGGGAGCTGCCGGCGGCGTCATGGCCGACCAGTGGAAGGAATTTATCTACTGCGAATCGATGCCTGCTGACGTCTTGGCCTGCAAGGGCAGCAAGCGCACCGGCGGCCGCAGCTCCAACACGCGCGGCGAGGACAACGTCATCTCCAACGGCTCGGTCATCGCCGTCAACGACGGCCAGGGCATGCTCGTGGTGCAAAACGGCAAGATCATCGAAGTCGCGCTGGAGCCCGGTGAGTTCGTCTTCGATACCGGCAGCGAGCCGAGCGTCTTTAGCGGCAACCTGGGCGATTCCATCAAGGAGACCTTTGCCAATATCGGCAGCCGCTTTACCTTTGGCGGCGACGCGGGCAAGGACCAGCGCGTCTACTTCATCAACACCAAGGAGATCATCGGCAACAAGTACGGCACCGCCTCGCCCGTGCCCTTCCGCGTGGTCGATAACAACATTGGCCTGGACGTCGACATCTCCGTGCGCTGCAACGGCGAGTATTCGTACCGCATCACCAACCCGCTGCTGTTCTACACCAACGTATGCGGCAACGTGACCGATAGCTACACGCGCGACAAGATCGACAGCCAGCTTAAGTCCGAGCTGCTCACCGCCCTGCAGCCCGCCTTTGCCAAGATCTCGGAGATGGGCATCCGCTACAGCGCCATCCCCGGCCACACCACCGAGCTCGCCCGCGCGCTCAACGAGGTCCTCTCGGCCGACTGGCGTGACCTGCGCGGCGTCGAGATCGTGAGCTTTGGCGTCAACTCCATCGCCGCCTCGCAAGAGGACGAGCAGATGATCAAGGACCTGCAGAAGGCCGCGGTCATGCGCGATCCCACCATGGCGGCCGCCAACATCGCCAGCGCCCAGAGCGACGCAATGCGCGCAGCAGCCGCCAACCCCAACGGCGCGATGGCAGGCTTTATGGGCATGGGCATGGCAGGTGGCATGGGCGGCATGAACGCCAGCCAGCTGTTCGCCGCCGGCCAGGCACAGCAGCAGGCC
>UQZL01000012.1 GCA_900545605.1 uncultured Collinsella sp. | reverse complement strand
CATGCCGAAATGGCGCGAAGCACGCGGTTGACAAAACTATAGAGACACGTCCCAAATGACTACTTTGGGACGGGGCGCCGCGCAGCCGATAATATCGACCGTTCAGCATCTAGTTTTCTGACCCCTCACCTATTGATGCTGCGTCGTCCGCAATGCAGAGCGTGCGAGCAGCTCAACAGCCAAAAACCCGGCAGCGACTGTAATCGCCACCAGACCAATAGATGGCCTGCACTTACAGCACCTGCAAACAAGTTGCGACGGCACCGTAGATATTGGCGTCGTTACCCAGCTGCGCCGGGACCACGTGCGGACGAGGCATATCTTTCAGAAAACCAGTGTAGTGCGCCATGACGTCATCCATCTTACGGTCGAGCGCCTCGAACAGCGCGGGATGGCAGCTGATGCCACCACCAATCGCGAAGACTGCCGGGTCGATGACGCACTGCAGATTCACAAGCACACGATCAAACAGCTCAGCATAGGCATCCAATCCGCGCTGCACGGCGGCGACTTCGGACGCGCTCCCGTGCTCCAGTAGCTCGAAGATCCGTCGGCCATCGAGGGCCTCCAGTTCAGCTTCATCCGAAATGCCAAGTTCGACTGCCACGAGATTCTGCAGGCCGTGCCATCCGCTCGAAGTCGCGAACGTATCACGATGATCAAGCGGTTCGCTTACGTTGTTGGACAGGAAGCTGAACTCGCCCGCGAAGCCGCCCGCACCTGTCAGCACCCGGCCGTCAACCACGATGCCTCCGCCGATGCCCGTACCGATTACCGCCACGCAACCCACGTCCACGCCGCGCAACGCGCCGGCAGCGTACTCGCCAAGCGCACAGCTTTTGCCGTCGTTGACAACGGTCACGGGCAGCCCCAGCCGTTCGCGCAGCGCTCGGCCAAGCGGAAACCCGTCCATGTACGGCAGCGCACCACCGCGATGGATCGTCCCGTCTGGATCGACCTCGTAACCGAAGATGCCACCTGGGGCCGAGATGCCCACGCCTACAACCTGTCCGCGATACGGCCCTACGAGTGCCGCGAGCGCGTCGACCAGCTGATCGGCCGAGACGAACGCCGTCGGAATCGAACCACGGTCACCAAACTCGTAGTTCTCATTCACAATCGCCCATTTGACGCTCGTTCCGCCGATATCAATTCCAAACAGCTGCCTCATGGCCGCTCCCCTCTCGCTCAATGCGTCTACATGCTCGCAGGCTCTTCCATAAAGGCCATGAGCCTGCGGTTGAGCAGACGACCCCAAAACGTGCAGATACCGCCCGCCAGGAGCGCGGCGGCTACGGTGCCGATACCGATGCCCACCGCAGCACCCGTACGCACAAGCCCGTAGACCAGTGAGATGCCCACACAGCTCCCGTCAAAGAAATACTTCGCCTTACCAAATTCACAGTGAAACACCTGGGGGAGCGTCTGCACCATGCCGTCGGGCGCAACGGGAACGAGCCGCGCGGAGACGATCGGCGTCACGCCGAGCGCTGTGAACGATACGGCGATGACCAGCATGACCAGGCCATCGATGAGTCCCGTTGCGGTAAATGGAAACAGCCAGATATCCAGCACGTCGATGAAAACGCTAAACAGCAGACTGACGGGTATCTGCAAGAGAATCTTGACATCCGGGTAGCGCACCAGGAGAAGCTGGGCAACCACGAATACGCAATACACGATAAACGATGCCGTACCGAGGCTCAAACCCTCGATGATATACATCAGGTACGGCACCGTACTCATGGGCGCTACACCAAGCCCCGTGCGTGCATTCATTACAACGCCGCAGCTCAGGAATAGAATCCCACATACGTAGACCATCATTCGACGCGTTGGACTCTACCGCATCACATCACTCTCTCGTTCGCATCTTCACCTATCGGCACGAATAGCGCTCCGTAACATCGCCCCAAGGCGTCACTCGTACGCAATCGTCGCCTCGACGGCGTGGCGCCAGCCGGCGATCTTTTTGGCGCGCTCGTCGGCGGTCATGGCAGGCTCCACGATGCCGCGGGCCCCATAGACGTCGACGACATCGCGCGTGTACATGCCCAGCGCAATGCCGCAGGCCCAGGCCGCACCCAGGCCGCTCATCTCGTCGTTGCTCGCGATGCGGATAGGCGAGCCAACCAAGTCGCTCTCAAACTGCATCAGGTACGCATCGCGCGTGGGACCACCGTCAACGCGAAGCTCGGACAGCACCGCGCCCGAATCCTCGACCATCGCATCAATGACGTCAAAGATCTGATAGGCGATCGACTCGTCGGCGGCCTTCACGAACTCCGCGCGACCCGTGGTACGCGTCATGCCAAAGACGCAGCCCTCGGCGTCACTCGCCCAGTGCGGCGCGCCCAAACCGGTAAACGCCGGCACAAAGTAGACGCGGCTCGCCGGATTGGCAGCGTAGCACAGGTCGGTAACTTCCTCGGGGTTATTGATGAGCTCCAGATCGTCGCGCAGCCACGTCTTGACAGCACCGGCGTAGCTCACGTTGCCCTCGAGCACGTACTCGGTCACGCCGTCCATACGCCATGCGAGCGAGCTCGAAAGCCCGTGCGAGCTGGCAACGAACTCGTCGCCGACGTTCATCATGACCGAGCTGCCGGTGCCATAGGTCGCCTTGGCCATACCGCGGCTGTGGCAGCCCTGCGCGAACAAGGCCGCGTGGCTGTCGCCCAGCACGCCGTGAATGGGCACGGGCGCTGGCAAAAAGCCGCCCAGATCCGTCATGCCGAACAGGCCATCGGAATCGGTCACCTGCGGCAGGCAGGCCACGTCGACGCCAAAGGCCTCGCACACCGGCTCGCTCCAGCAGCCACGGCGCAGGTCAAAGAGCTGCGTGCGGCTGGCATTGGACCAGTCGCAGCGAAACTCCGCGCCGCCCGTGAGCGTCCAGACCACCCAGGCATCGATGGTGCCCAGGCACAGCTCGCCTGCCGCCGCGGCCTCGGCAGCAGCGGGAACGTTCGCAAGGATCCAGGCCATCTTGCCCGCCGGATAGTAGGGCGAGAGCACCAGGCCCGTTGTGTCACGCACCAGCTCGGCCACACCCTCGCGCGCGGTCAACTCGTCGCACAGCTCGCAGGCGCGGGCGCACTGCCACACCACGGCGTCGCACAGCGGCTCGCCCGTCGTGCGGTTCCATGCAACGGTGGTCTCGCGCTGGTTGGAGATGCCGATGCCGGCGACGTCGGCCGGATTGACCCCGGTCTCCTCCACCACGGCACGCGCCACGGCCAGCACATTGGTGGCAATCTCGGCCGGATCATGGCTCACCCAGCCGGCTTCGTTGACAATCTGGCGATGCGAGCGGTCGGCACGATGAATCAGATGGCCGCCCTCGTCTACCAGCAGCGCCTTGGTGCCCTGCGTGGACTGATCGATTCCGATGATGTAGCGGCCCATGGCCACCCCTTTCAAAACGAATGTGACAAAGGGACGGTCCCTTTGTCACATTCCAGTTACTCTGTGGGCAGGAATTCGGCGACGGTCTGCGCGATTCCGGCACCCGTCAGGCCGTAGTGTGCAAAGACCTCGGGGCTCGTGCCGGTGATGACCGGCGCGTCGGGCAGGGAGAGGCACTTGACCGGACGCGGGCAATGCTCGCCCACAACCTGCGCGACCATAGAGCCCAAGCCGCCGAAGGGACTGTGCTCCTCGACAGTCACGACGGCGCGCGTGGCACCGGCAGCCTCAATCACGGCCTCGGCGTCAAGCGGCTTGACGCAGTACATGTCGAGCACCGTTGCCGAGATGCCCTGCTCGGCCAGCAGGTCGGCAGCGTCCACGGCATGGCGGACCATCTCGCCGGTAGCGACGAGCGTTACATCGGTGCCGCGGCGTACCCAGGTGGCGCGATCCATCTGGAACGGGCACTCGCCCTCGGCGTACACGTCCTCGACCGGGTTGCGGCCCACGCGGATGTAGGCCGGCTTGTTGTCGGCGACCAGGGCCCGCACGAGCTCGGCGGTCTGGAAGCGGTCGCTCGGCAGATACACGCGCATGTTGGGAATCGCGCTCATGGCGGCGATATCCTGCGCGGAGTGATGGCTCATGCCCAAGGCGCCGTAGGACACGCCGCCCGAGATGCCGATGAGCTTGACGTTGGTGTTGGAGTACGAGACGTCGACCTTGCACTGCTCATACGAGCGCGTGGTCACAAAGGACGCCGGCGAGGCGGCCCAGGCCTTCTTGCCGCACGAAGCCATGCCGGCGGCGATGCTCACCAGGTCCTGCTCGGCAATGCCGACCTCGACGGACTGCTGGGGATACTGATCAAAGAACGGCGTGAGCGATGCGGAGCCGCGGGAATCGGAGCACAGGACGACGATATCCTTATCGGTCTTCGCGGCCTCGAGCAGCGTGTCGCAGATAACCTTGCGATTGGCGATCTTGTTAGCCATTGATGGCCTCCTTATGGGCAGCGAAATCGGCGATGATCTGGGCATATTCCTCATCGTTAGGCAGGTGATGATGCCAGGCGGCCTTGTCCTCCATAACGGGCGAGCCGTAGCCCTTCACCGTGTTGAGGATGATGACCGTGGGCTTGCCGCAGGTCTCGGCCGCAAGCGTCAGCGCGGCGTCGATGGCCCGGACGTCGTTGCCCGGAATAGAGAGCACGTTCCAGCCGAAGGCGGCCCAGCGCTCCTCCTGCGAGTCCTGCTTCATAACGTCCTCGGTGCTGCCGCTGATCTGCAGGCGGTTGCGGTCCACGAGCGCGCACAGATTATCGAGCTGGTAGTTGCCGCCGCTCATGGCGCCCTCCCAGACCGAACCCTCGGCAAGCTCACCATCGCCCATGATGGTGTAGACGCGGTAATCGCGGCCGTCCATCTTGCCGGCGAGCGCCATGCCCACGGCCACGGGCAGGCCGTGACCCAGCGAGCCCGAGTTCATTTCGATGCCCTTGAGCTTGTTGTTGGGGTGGCCGATGTAGGGGCTGCCGAACTTGGAGAAGCGGGCCTTGACGTCGTCGAGGTCAAGATAGCCCTCGTGGCAGAGCACCGCGTAGTAGGCCTCCATAGCGTGGCCCTTGGAAAGCACGAAGCGGTCGCGGTTGGGATCGTCGACGGTCTCGGGCGAAATGTTGAGGTGGTTGGCATAGAGGGTCATGAGGGCGTCGATCACCGACATGTCGCCGCCGATGTGGCCGCCGGCGCCAGCCATGATGATATCGACGCAATCGCGGCGAAGGTCCCAACGCAGGGACTCAAGCTCTTCGATAGTTGCCATTTCTACTCTCCTCGCAGGTAGGCTTTAACGTCTTCTTCGATGGGGTCGTACAGGTCGGGGGCAATGCCGATGTACTTGCACGCCTCGTAGAGCACCGGCACCACGTTGGCGTGAATAGCGACGCAGTGGTGGATGTAGGGGCCCTCGACGATCTTGGCTTCGAGGCGCTTGAGGTTGTCGACCTCGACCCACAGGTAGGTGCCCATGCCGGCCGGGCCGTCGATGCCGCGGGCGTTGCCCAGTAGCAGCGAGTACTCGCCGTTGTCACCGTCAAAGCGGGCAAGGGTGAGGTCGCCGTGCTTGGCCTCGGCCGTCAGCGCGCCGGGGTGATCGAAAGCCAGCGGGTAGGTGAGCTTGGGCTTGACGGCCGCGCAGCTGCAGGGCCAGGGGCCGCAATGCTGCAGCAGCTCGCCGTTCTCGTTATCGGGATGGCGCACGGTCCAGTCGGCGAACATGCCGCGGTGACGGCCCAGGTCGGCGGCCTCGACCATCAGCGCGGTGATGGCGCCGTGGATATCGGTCTCGCATACGATAGGAATGCCCATCTCGTTGAGGATGGCGTTGGCGGCGCAGGGCATAATGCCCAGCTCGTCCTGCAGAGCGTTCCAGCACTGAATGGCACCGGCGTTGCAGCCATACTTCTCGACCAAGCGCTTCATGGCGATGGCAAGACCGGCGACCGCGGGGACCTTGTCCTCGGGGATGCAGATCTCAAAGCTGTCGTTGATGTGGGCAAGCATGGCGGCCATGGCCTGCTCGTCGGCCTGGGCGTCGCGCACAGCCTGGACAAGTTCGGTCATGGGGATAGGCGAAAGCTGGATGTTGAACTTCTCGAGCAGCTCGCCCTCGTTGCACATGGTCGACCAGAAGTCGAATGGACGGGTGGCCATCTGCAGGATGCGGGTGTGCTTGAAGGTCTTGACCACGTTGCAAACGGCCAAAAAGTCCCAAACGCCGCGCTCGAACTCGGGGTCGGTCAGGCGGCAGTTGGTCATGTAGGTGAAGGGAACCTGGAAGCGGCGCAGGACCTTGCCGGTGGCGAACAGGCCGCACTGGCTATCGCGCAGGCGTGTGCCGTCGGGCTCGGGGCGCTCGTCGCGCGGACCCCACAGCAGTACGGGTAGACCGAGCTCGCGGGCAAGGCGAGCGCAAACGTACTCGGTGCCAAAGTTGGCGTGGCACAGCATAATGCCATCGACGCCCTCGGCGCGGAACTTCTTCACGATAGGCTCGATATGGCTGTCGTCGAACAGCAGGCCCTCGTCATTGATGTCGTCGATATCCACGATGTCGACGCCGATCTCACGCAGGCGATCAGCCGTCAGGCCGCGATACTTGATTGCGTCCGGCGCGCTAAAGATACTGCGGCGCGTGGGCACAAAGCCGAGCTTGATCTTGTCCATGTACGTCCTCCCCTAATCACATGTTCAGTAAACAGACGCATGTTTCGTTTTGTTCTGTTTACTAAATGTTTTACTCTACTGTTTAGAAGTTTAACGCGAAATACCCGTAGACGGTAGAGAAATCAGCCTAAACGGTATGTAAACAAACTGAACATACAAGGGCATCAAAAAGAGGGCCCCGAAGGACCCTCTCTTAGTAGCGTTATGTATGGCTGCCTTAGCGAGCTTTGCCTCCCTACGGCCTAGCGTTGCCTTTGCCTAGATTTCGCGCACGCTTTGGCGCTCGACAAAATAGGTCGACACGGCCGTCTTGCAGGTATAGCTCTTGGGATTGCGGATGTTGCCCACCAGGCGGCGCACCGCGATCTCGCCCACCTCGTGCTTGGGAACGTGCACCGTGGTGAGCGGCGGATTGGAGAAGGCGCCCAAAGACAGATCGTCAAAGCCGATGATTGAGACATCCTCGGGGACACGTATGCCGTGCTCGTTCAGCGCGCGCATGGCGCCTACGGCGAGCACGTCGTTTTCGGCAAAGAAAGCCGTCGGCAGGTCGTCGCGCGAGACGCTGTCGAGCCATGCGCCCATGTCGCGATAAGCACCTTCGAGCGTGGTGCCCAGTGTGACGCGCCATGTCGGGTTGGCCTCAAGGTCCGCATCCTCAAGCGCTTGGCGATAGCCGCGCTCGCGATCCTTAAAGTTGCGGATGCGAAGGTCGCCTGCCAGATAGCCGATTTGCTTGTGACCCTTCTCGATAAGGTAGTCCACGGCGCGCAGCACCGAGTCGGTGTTGGCAATGACTACGGCATCGAAGTACTGACGATCGCTCCAGCCATCGAGCACGATCAAGTGGGCGGCAGCGTTGGCGAACAAGGCATAGTCTTCCTCACCCAGCTCGGTACCCATCAGCACGATAGCGGCGGATGGATCGGCGATCAGGCCCTCGACCTGCGGACGCACGGCGTCCAAGTCGCTAAAGTCGAGCGAGACAAAGCTCGTGCTCATACCGTGACGACGCGCCTGGCGCTCCACGCCCTCAATAACCGCGGGATGAAAGGTGCTCTCGTCCAAAATGGCGCCCGTCTTGCGCGCGAGCACAAACTGAATGCTCTCGAGCTGCGTCGACTGCTGGTAGCCAAGCGATTGCGCGCACTCCAGGATGACCTTGGCGGTCTCCTCACTCACGCTGCGCTTGCGGTTGAGCGCGTTGGACACGGTCGCAGGCGAAAAACCGGTGATGCGGCTGATCTCGCGAACACTTGCTTTGGCCATTGTTCCCCCTAGCAACGGCCGTGGCGGAGCATCGCAACTCGATGGCTCGGCAAATAAACGACCGCAAATTCAATCTAAACAGAATAGTAAATGTTTAATAGCTAGTTTAGCCTGTTGTCAAGCGAAGTGGCACGACTATTCCCCCAACGGGCGCATTTGTCCATCTTAACGTTATTACGCAAGGTCTTCGCCATTGCTTGCTATTACGCGTCGGTACCATTCGAAGCTTTTCTTTTTACGTCTCTCAAACGAGCCCGCACCGCTATCGTCTCGATCGACATAGATAAACCCGTAGCGCTTACGCATCTGTCCTGTGGCGACCGAAACCAAATCGATCGGGCCCCAACAGGTATATCCCATGAGTTCCACCCCGTCGAGCTCGACGGTCTCCCTCATCGCCTCGATGTGGGCCCGCAGGTATTCAACTCGATAGTCGTCTTCTATTTCACCCGAATCTTCCGGCACATCAGGAGCACCCAAACCGTTTTCGACGATGAACAGCGGCTTTTGATAGCGATCCCAGATTTCATTCATGGTGACGCGCAGCCCTTTGGGGTCGATAAACCTCCCCCAAGGCTCCTGTTTTAGATACGGATTAGGCGCCGAGCGAAGAAGGTTCGAATCGAACTGACCTTCCGCATGCGCTTTTGCGACGCGCGTCGAGTAATACGAAAACGAGACGAAATCGACCAGGTTTGCAGCCAGTACTTCGCGGTCATCATCCCGATAGGGCACCTCAAAACCATGGCGGGCGTATTCCTTGAGAACATAGCTCGGGTACGCACCGCGCACCTGGACGTCGGTAAACATGTAATGGCTGCGATTCTCAGCCTGCGCAGCCAGCACATCGTCCGGATCACATGTAGCCGGATAGAAGACACCTGCGTTGAGCATGCAACCGATCTTCGCCCCAGGGCACAGTTCATGACACGCCCCGACCGCACGGGCGCTCGCAACCAATACATGGTGCACGGCCGTGTGAACCGTTGCATAGCGATTCTCCCCTTGCTCGAAGATGATCCCCGCCGCCATAAAGCACGCCTGCGTCATGATGTTGATCTCGTTAAAGGTCAGCCAATAATTGACCAATCCCCGATAGCGCTCGAACACGGTACGCGAATATCGCTCGAACAGGTCGACCAACCTGCGATCGCGCCATCCGCCATACGCATCGACGAGATGCATGGGGACATCATAGTGGTTGAGCGTCACCAAAGGCTCAATGTCATGCGCGCGACACGTCCTAAAAACATCCTCGTAAAAGGCAAGGCCTTCTTCATTGGGCTCGGCTTCGTCTCCTTTGGGAAAAATGCGGCTCCAGGCGATTGATAAGCGCAGGCATTTAAAACCCATCTGGGCAAACAGTTCAATATCCTGCTTGTACCTATGGTAAAAATCAATGCCCTTGCGAGCGGGATAGAAGCTGTCGGGTGCCAACGCACGCGGATCAAGGTCTCCCCGCATGACGTCCATGCGTTGATCGCCAAACGGCAGCATGTCGGAATTGGCTAAACCGCGACCGCCTTCGTTCCATCCTCCCTCGCACTGGTTTGCAGCCAGAGCCCCGCCCCATAAAAAATCTTCTCTAAACATTATGGTGTCGTCCTTTCTATCAAATTCCCGGCCCACACTGTCGAACGCAACGGACTCGGCAAGTGCCGCGCAACAGCACAGTACCGTTGCGCGGCCAAGGGGTCGGACCGCGCAACGGCTGGGGAGCATATTTGTGTAGTAGCCTCTTATGCCTCGACGGATTCAACGGCCTCAGAATCGCCGCTCTTGGACTTCAACGGCATCTTCTCCTGTCCTTCAAATCCAAAAATCATCGCCAACGCAAACGTCACGGCACCGCCAGCAAGACACCCGATGGTGCCAGGGATGATATCCTGAGCAAACATGAGCACGTTCATCCATGGGAAACCAACGCCAGTGAAGATATAGACGTTGGCATGAAGAAGGCTTACCAGCAGACCACCGACAGCACCACCAATCATGTTCCAGGCAAGAGCCTTCTTGTCGCGAAACAGGATGCCGTAGATGATGGGCTCACTCACGCGACCGAAGGCATAGGTGATGAACAAGTTCCAGCCCGTGGCTCGACTCTCCTTGCCCTTAGCGCGCAGGCCATAGGCGAGCGCGATGGCAAGCGTGGTGTAGGCTACAACCGCGGTGCCGGGGTATAAGATGGCGTCGTAACCGTTCTGGAGCGCGGCGGGCAATATGGCGGTATAGATCGGCACGTGCATGCCGGTGGCGATGATCAGATTCCAGAATGCGCCGATAACCGCGGTCGCAGCGGGACCGGCAACAGAGGCGAGCCAAATGATGAAATCGGCCACAAGGCCCATGACAAATTGGACGGCAGGGCCGCAGAGGCACAGCGCGACCGGCAACATCACGAGCACCGTACCCACGGGTACGATCAGAATGCGCAACATATCAGGCGAGATCTTCTTAAAGAAGCGCTCAACATAGGACTGGGCCCAGGTGATCAAGATGACCGGAAGAACAGCCTGGGTGTAGTTGACGAGCTGCATGGGGATGCCGAAGACGCTGAAAGGCTTTCCGTCCTCAACAATAGCGAGCATGTCGGGATAAATCATCACAACAGCGATGAGCAGTGCCAGCACAGGACTCGTTTTGAACTTCTTAGCCGAGCTATAGGCGGCAAACACCGGGAAGTAGTAATACGCCGCATCGCCCACCAGGGAAAGGATCCGATACAGGTCGCTCGTTTCGGACATAAAACCGGCGCCTTCGGGCCCAAACAGAATAACGAGCATCTTGAAGATACCGGCGACACAAAAGATCGGAAGGATCGGGGTGATAGCGCCGCTCACGGCATCGAGCAGCTGATTGAAGAGGTGCTTGGGCGCCAAGCGCTCCTTCCAGCTAAGCTGAGGGCCATCGAGTTCCTCGTCAATCGATACCGTGACCTCGAATCCGCCCTGCTTACAAACCTCGTCGTAGACCTTGTCGACCGTGGGCCCGACCACCAGCTGCACCTGCCCTCCGGCGTGCACGACGCTGATGATAGACGAGATGTCCTCAAGCTTCTCATCATTCGAGAGGCTTTCATCCTTGAGGTTGAAGCGCAGGCGCGTCATGCAATGCGTAACCGAAGCCACGTTTTCCGCCCCGCCCACAGTGGAGAGAATCTGCTCTGCCACCTTTTTGTAATTTGCCATCATTGGCTCCTTTGCACAATCTTGGCTTACTGTTCGAATCGGCAAAGGTCATGCCCCGAATGGCTACGGGTTACAATCCTTTTTTGGAGATGATCCGGTTGAGATGGATCATCAGATAGAGTTCCTCCTCCTCGGAGAGCGTGGCGTCCCACGTTTCACGACAATAGGAACCGATATGCTTCACGCACTCTGCCAACTGCGGAAACTCCTCACGAAAGTTCTTGTACATCTGCATGTTGGCGCTGTTCAGCGACTCGCCGGCTTGAATGCGCTTGAACAGGTACCGCAGATGCGTGGCATAGCGAGTGAAATCGTAGGAATCGCGGTCAACGATGATGCGAAAATCACTCTCGACGATCTCAGTGACATCTTCTAGCATATCGTCAAACTGCTTGGTGGGTTTGCTCGCGGTCTCGATGGCCTGAACAACCCGCGCATTGACGAGATTCATCGCAATACTGGCAATCTCATCCTTGGGAAGCCGCTCTCCGAGCTCCTTCTCGAGTCGCATGACGATAAACTGGGCAGCCTTGTATTCCTTCGGATACGTCTCCCGCACTTCATAGGCAAGAGGCATCGCGATGCGGACCCCCTTTTGGGCTCGCGCAACGGCAAACGACAGGTGATCAGCCATGAACAGCGTCGCATTGGTCGAGAGGTCGTAGGGCAGTTCGTTGGCAACGATGTCCATAACTTTCGCCGCAAACATCACGATATCCGAGGGAAGATCCCTCATGACATCTTGTCCTTTAGGATCAATGTCGTAAAACGTATGCTCGATTTTAGAAAGAGGGAGCTCTCGAGGAAAATCTCCGCCGAAACCGACGCCCCTGCCCATGGCGATGACATCTCGCCCCTGTCCGTCACGGCAAAGAACCGCGTTGTTGTTAAGCTTTTTAATTGCAAGCATGGTGAACCTCCTTTCAAGAACACTCACAGAAAAAGGCATGATAGCCAATAGCAGTGCTATTGCGGTCATGCCTTACGTAACAATCCGTGTTGTATTGCTCTTGGGCATGCCTCCACACAGGAGTAACAATCCAAGATGCAGAATGCATTATAGCGCTCTCCCCGCCCCGGGGACCATCGGGCTGGCGAACGGTAGATGTCGGCCCGCCAGCGGCCACATCGAGCAGATGGGCGTGCTTCGATCCCGAGCCTAGCCTAGGATGCGGGCCATGCGCGCCTTGAACTCGGACAGAAAGCGCGGGGCGTCCACGGTGAGTGCCACAAGCGCGCTCTTGTCGGGGTCGGACAGGCGGTGCTCATCGCAAATGGTGCGACCGCGATACTCGCCGAGCAGGTCGACGCGCAAGTTGCAACCAAGTGCGCCCACGAGCGTGGGATCAATCGCCACGGCAACGGCAAGCGGATCGTGCAGCGCGCAGCCGCCCAGGCAAGGGGCGTTCATCTCGTACGAGCCAATGTAGTGCTCGACCATACTCGCAAATGCGCAGCCCGCCATGGTGCCCGAGCCCGTCCAACCGGCAATGTCGCGGCGCGTGAGCACCACGCGATGCGTCACGTCCAGGCCCACCATGGTGAGCTTGCGGCCCGAGCGCAGCACGGCATCGGCCGCCTCGGGATCGCTTGCCATGTTGGCCTCGGCACCCGCACTCACGTTACCGGGCACGGTCAGGGCACCGCCCATTACCACCACGCGGCCGATAGACATCACCGCCGCCGCATCGCGCTCCAGGGCAAGCGCCAGGTTGGAGAGCGGGCCGGTCGCTACGTAGACCAGATCGGGACCATAGGTGCGCGCGGCATCGATCAGATAATCGACCGCAGCGTTGCCATCAGCCGATGTCGCCCCCACCGGCTCGTAGGGCGACGCGGGCACGCTCGCGCCGCCGATGCCGTTCTTACCGTGAATGAGCGCGGTGGACGCCGGCGGCGTATAAGGCTCAGTCGCCTGCAGAGGACGGTCGGCACCCAGGTACACCGGCACCTCGGGACGGCCCAACAGGTCGAGCACCGCCAGGCAGTTATGCGCCGACTGGTCGACGCGCACGTTGCCAAAGCACGTGGTGATGCCGACGAGCTCCACCTCGGGGCTCGCGATGGCATAGGCAAGCGCCATCGCATCATCCACACCCATATCCAGATCAAGGATCAGCTTCTTGATTGCCATTGTTCTACTCCGCTTCTCCGTCTTGTACCAAATCGTCTAAATCAAACACGCGATCAACTTCGGCGCGCGTGGGAATCGACTGCTGTGCGCCCAGGCGCGACACCGTCACCGCCGAGGCGCGTGCACCCGCCGCCATGCACTCAAAGAGCGGCAGGCCCTCCAGACGAGCCGCGGCAAGCGCACCGATAAATGTATCGCCCGCGGCCGTCGTATCGACCAACGTGCTCGAGAGCGCCGGCATGCGCAGCGGCTCGCCGTCATCGCCGAGCGTAACCGACCCGGCGCCGCCCAACGTGATGACCGCAGCTCCGGCACCCTTGGCGAGCAGGGCATTGAGCGCCGCGACGCAGCTCGCATCATCCGCGGGCAAGATGCCCGTCAGCACCTGGCACTCAGTCTCGTTGGGACAGACCAGGTCGACCGCAGGCCAGGCCTCCGCAGGCAACTCGCAGGCAGGAGCTGGATTAAAGACCGTATAGAACCCCAGCTCGTGAGCGCAAACGAGCGCCTCGGCCGTCGCTGCAAGGTCACATTCGCCCTGGGCGATAAAGACGCTTCCGACAGCCGGGGCAATATCGCTGGCGTCTCCGTCGAGCTTATCGGCTACCAGACGCCTCAGCGCGCGGGCAACACCCTCGCCCGCGAGCGCATGGTTGGCGCCCGGCGACAGCACGATGCGGTTGTCGCCCTCGCAGCGAATGATGGTCGCCGTTCCCGTCTCCACGTCATCGCGACGCGCTACAAAGACACAGTCCACGCCGGCGTCTTGGAGCCCCGCCACGAGCGACGTGCCAAATGCGTCGCAGCCGACCGCGCCGATCATATGCGTGTGCGCGCCCATGCGCGCAGCAGCTACGGCCTGGTTGGCGCCTTTGCCGCCGGCGTTGGTGATAAACCCGCTGCCGCCAACGGTCTCGCCCGCACGCGGCATGCGCTCGCACGCCACCGAAAGGTCCATGTTCATGCTGCCGAACACCGCAACGATGCCGCTATCTGCCATGGAAACCTCCTCGTCCGCGGGCTCTGCACCCGCCTTTGGCCGTCAATCGTGCGCTCTCGCGCCTCTATAACTTTAGTTCACTTTGATGTGGACGCGCGCTTGAGCTTGCGCCGGCAGCAAGCATTCACAGGAGCAGGCGGTTACAATGAAGACGTGCTGATTATTCTCGTCATTGGATGATGTTTTATGGAACAATTCCCGCGATCGAGTTCGCGCAGCTCACGCCACGCGAGCGATCAACAAGCGCCGCACGAACGTTCGCGCGCTAACCGACAAGCCACCGAGCCGCGCCACGCCGCAGGCTCTCATCGTGCGCCCGCCAACAAGGGTGCCCACACCAACAGCGCCGCAAAAGAACAGGCGCCCACGCGCCCCAAATCTCGATATATCCCCGCCCTCGACGGCCTGCGCACGCTCGCCGTCGTCGCGGTAGTGCTCTATCACCTCAACCTCACATGGGCACAGGGCGGCCTGCTTGGCGTCACGATTTTCTTTGTGCTCTCGGGCTATCTGATCACGCGCCTGCTCATCAACGAAGTGTCAAAGACCGGCCGCATCGACCTCAAGAGCTTCTGGATTCGCCGCATCCGTCGCCTGTTCCCCGCCGTGGTAACCGTTGTGGTGGTGACCTGCGCGCTGTGCACTATCTTTAACCATGTGATGCTCACCAAGATGCGCCCCGACATCCTGCCGTCGCTGCTGTTTTTTAATAACTGGTGGCAGATTGCCCAAAACATCTCGTACTTCAATGCTCTGGGCGACCCCTCGCCGCTCACGCACTTTTGGTCGCTCGCCATCGAGGAACAGTTCTACCTGATTTGGCCGCCATTGCTGTTTGCCATGGTATCCATGCATGTGAGCAAGCCCAACACGCGCCGCGTGGTTCTGGGCCTTGCCGCGGTATCTGCCCTCGCCATGATGGTACTCTACAATCCCGCCGCCGACCCCAGCCGCGTGTACTACGGCACCGACACCCGCGTGTTCTCGCTGCTACTGGGTGCCTGGATGGCCTTTATCCCCGATCGCGACCTGGCGCCGGTGCGTCTCGTTCATCGTTTGGGGCTCAATCGCCTGGCTGGCGCCGCCAAGCACGGCAAGAAAGCCGAGGACAAGCCTGACAAGAAGGTCGACGAATCAGCCGATACCGCCCCGGCACAGCCGAGCGCCCTCGTGCGCTTTTGGTCCTCGCCCGCATCTATCGATGTCTTGGGCGTCGTGGGTCTGGTTGGCCTTGCCGCCATGGTCGCGCTCACCAACGGCTACACCGCGTTCCAGTATCGCGGCGGCACGCTGTTATGCTCCATCCTCACGCTCATGGTCATCGCGGCCTGCGTGCAGCCCCAGGGAATGGTTGCCCGCGCGCTGTCCGCCGAGCTGCTCGTGTGGGTTGGCAAGCGCTCGTACAGCATCTACCTGTGGCACTATCCACTGCTGCTGCTCATGAACCCGGTCGCCAACATCAGCGATACGCCCTGGTGGCAGTACATCTTGCAGGTACTTGTGGTGGTCGCCGTAGCCGAGTGCTCCTATCGCTTTATCGAGACGCCGTTTAGGAAGGGCGCCTTTGGACGCACCGTTTCCGAGCTCCGCGAAGGCACCACCACGCCCGCAAACTGGGTGCGCGCGCATATTCCCGTGTGCGCCGTTTGCGGCGTCGTGCTTGTCGTGGCGCTGGGTGGTCTGGTCTTTGTGCCCGACACATCCGCGCTGAGCGGCGAGGGCGCCGAAATCCTAAACAAGGAAGCCAAAAATGCAAAACCCCAGGACCAGCAGGCGGCCGATGACACCGACAAGGACAACGACGGCTTCCCCGACGGATCCTACGACCTGCTCATGATTGGCGACTCCGTGTCGCTGCGCGCCGTCGATTCCTTTGACGGCGTGTTTCCCCACAGTCACATCGATGCCGAAAAGGGCCGCCAGTTCGATGCGGGCCGCACAACATTTGAGGGTTATATCCAGCAGAACCTCGCCGGCAAGATCGTAGTCTTTGCGCTGGGCACCAACGGCCTGGTGACCGATGCCCAGATTGACGCCATCATGGCCGATGCCGGCAATCAGCGCACCGTCGTATTTGTAAACACGCGCAGCCCGCAGCCGTGGGTCGGCGCCACCAATCAGGCCATCGCCAACGCCGCCACGCGCTATAAAAACGTGCGCGTTATCGACTGGTACGGATATAGCGCCAACCGCAACGATCTGTTCGACGGCGACGGCACGCACCTTTCGAACGCGGGCGTGGCCGAGTACCTTAAGCTCATCCACGATGCCGTCAAGAAGGACCTGCCCGTGCATCCCGAGGACCACGTTAACGATCCGCAGCCGGCGGCCGTCAAGTCCGCCGCCGATGCACTCGTCAACGCGCTCGCCTACAAACCGCACAAGCTAGGCACCGACAAGTAACACACTGTCAAATCCGCTTGCACCCGGAGGGGGCGTCGGCCACAACCGACGCCCCCTCCGGCAGTTAGGGACGTTCCAATGTGCCGGCACTTAGGGACACTCCTGACGCGGTCGATGAATGCCCTTCCGCGGCCGAATTCTGAGTTCCTCGCCACCCCGAGTGTCGTCTGCAAGCCCCGCACCCGCAGCAAACACCCCAAGGTTGCTCTTTTCGAGCCGGCCCCAAAGGGGCCGTGGGCAAAAAATGCCAAATATGAGTACTGATACCATTTTAGTAACAGGCAAAATGGCACAAAATGGAGTTCTTTCGGTCGCCATACCCCTTTGGACCGGCCAGAATAATCGGCTTAAAGCCTGGCTGTATCGATATTAATTAACAGATACTTTAGTTATGTTCATTATCTTCATTGTCTTAATTGTCACCGGATTAGCAACAGTACTCATATTTGGCATTTTTTGCCCACGCGTATATAACCAACCCCCTACATCAGGCAAAAACAGGCCGCAGCCCATGGCCACGGCCCGCTCGAAACCCAAAAGAGACGCTACGCGCTGTAGCCCATCGCCTGCAGAACAAACATGACGACCGTCAGCACCGTAATCACACCGATAGTCGCCCACGTGAGCACGTTCCACACGCGTCCGTTGCGGTTGGCGCCCATAATGTGACGATCGGCGGCGATAACCACTTGGAACACCAAAACCACGGGCAGCAGCACGCCGTTGATGACCTGCGAGGTCATCATAATCTGGAACAGGTCAACACCGGGCATAAGCACCAGCACGGCAGAGATGCCAATGATGGCCGTAATGATGCCGCGATAGACCGGGGCCTCGTCCCAGCTGCGATCAGCACCGCGCTCCCAGCCAAATGCCTCACAGATGGCGCTGGACGTAACGCCTGGCAGCACACAGGCGGCCAAGAAGCTCGCCGCGACCAGGCCCGATGCAAACAGCACCGTGGACCACTGGCCCGCGATGGGCTCCAACGCGCGGGCGGCGTCGGCAGCATCGCTGATCTGAATACCCGCGGGGAACAGTACCGTACCGGTCGTGATGATAATAAAGCCAGCGATGACATCGGCGGCAATCGAGCCGCTCACGGTGTCGATGCGCTGCAGCACGATATCGTCCTCGCCCGCATTCTTATCGACCACGTTGTTCTGCGCCAAGAAAATCATCCACGGCGCGATGGTGGTACCAATCGTTGCGACCACAAGCGACACGTAGCTGGGGTCATTTTGGATGTTGGGCACAACCAGGTCGACCGCCACCTCGCCCCAGCTGGGACCAGCCATAAATGCAGCGACAATGTAGGTCACAAACACGCAGCTCACCAGCAGCAGAATCTTCTCGATGCGCTGGAAGCTGCCCGACATGGTAAGCATCCAAACCAGCAGTGCCACCAGCGGCACCGAGATGCTCGCCGGCACGCCAAAGAGGGCAAGGCCGCTCGCGATACCCGCAAACTCCGAAATGGTCACGGCTGTATTGGCGATCAGCAGCGCCGCCATGGCCAACACGCTCCTGCGCACGCCAAAGCGCTCGCGGATGAGCGAGGCCAAGCCCTTGCCTGTGACGCAGCCACAACGCGCCGCAGTCTCCTGCGTCACGATAAGCAGCACGGTCATGACGGGAAGCATCCACAGCATCTTGTAGCCATAGCTGGCACCGGCGCTGGAATACGTGGCGATGCCGCCGGCGTCATTGCCCGAAAGCGCCGCCAGAAGGCCAGGGCCCATGGCGCCAAAGATGGCCGCGATGGTCAGCTTTTGCTTGGTGCTCGCCTTTTGCTTCGTGTTTTGCACGCGACCACCTACCCCATGACCGACATGGTGAGCAGCACTGCGGCGATGCAGTACGCCACGCATGAAATCATGACGGCAATGACGTTCATGGCGGTGCCCGACGTATTGAGGTCGTGCTCGTCACGCCAGAACAGCACCATCAGGTAAATCACGGCGCTCATGTTGCCAATCAGGCAGACGATGGCCGCGATGTTAAAGCAGCCGGTAAAGAGCTGCTCCTCAAACATGGGCGCGTCGAGGAACGCAGCGGTGCGCACCAGCTGGGCGCACAGGTAGGTCACGAGCGACAGAATCAGGCCCATGCCCGTGCTCTGGAAGAAAAATCCCAGATAAGGCTTGGGCTCATCGTCATGGCCGTCGTACTCCAAGAAGTAATTCTTGACGAACGACACCATGCGCGAGGCAGCCAGCAACACGAGCGGCATGGCGCACATGGGGAACACCACCAGATGCGCGGAGCCCAGCGCCGTCCCCAGCACTGTTGCCATGATGCACGAGGCAATGCCCCACACGACAACCCAGTACTGGCGATGGACAAACCAGCTGAGCACATTCGTCGAATCGTCGGACGCGCTATCGCCCGAGCCAACGCCTGCGATCTGCAGGTCCTCCTGGTGCTCCTCGGCGATAACATCCATGGCGTCGTCAAAGGTCACGATACCCAAGATGTGACGGTTCTCGTCGCAAACGGGAATGGCAACCAGGTCGTACTTGGTCATCTCGTCCGTTACGTCTTCCTGGTCATCGTCGGGCGATACATAAACCAGGTCGCGATAGGCCAGCTGGCCCAGCGTGGCGTCGCGGTCGGCCACGATCAGCGTGCGCAGCGAAAGCACGCCGGTGAGCATGCCGCTCGGGTCCTCGGTATAGACGTAGTAGACGCTCTCGAAGTCCTCATCAAGCTGGCGGATCGCCTCGATGGCGTCACCGACCGTCGCTGTGGCGGGCAGGGAGACAAACTCCGAGGTCATGATGCGGCCGGCGGTGTTGTCCTCATACCCCAGCAGGTTACGAATCGCCTTCTCCTCCTTGACGCCCATCAGGCGCAGGAGCTTCTCGGCCTTCTCGTAATCGAGCTCGTCGATCAGGTCAGCTGCATCGTCCGGGTCCATCATGGCCAGCATCGACGATGCGTCCGTGTCGGACAGGCCCTCGAGCATCTCGGTCATAAGCTCGTCGTCATCGAACTCCGAGATGGCCTCGGCGGCCTGGGCAGTATCGAGCTGCGCAAACACCTGCGCACGTAGGCGCGGGTCGAGCTGCTCGATAATGTCGGCGATGTCGGCAGGATGCAGCTCGCCAAGCGTCTTGTGCGACACCGAGAGTTGAATGTTCTTGGTCGAGCGGTCGAGCAGGTCCATGTAGGACCAAGCGATGATGTCCTCACTGAGCGGCTTGCCCAGGTGCTTCATAAAGCCTTCGACGATATGCTCGAGCGCGGGGCTGATGGCGCGTAGCAGACCGCGGGCACCGACCTCGGCGCCCAGCAGACGCAGCTGATTTTCGCCCGACATGGAAAACTTGATGTCGTTTACACGCACGACCTTCATGCCCTGCGTGTCGACGATCTGCTTGTTGAGCACGTCGCGGGCAAGCAAGAGTTCGGTCGGCTGCAGGTACGAAAAACGGATTTCGGTGGCCGACGTCTTAAGGTGTACACCCGTCTCGTCGATACGATCGACCCATTTGCGCCAGCTAATCATAAACGGCGTCTTGCCGGGGCCGCGGAACGCGAGCGACGTCACGTGCGGAAAAACTTCGCCGGTAGCAATGCCAAAATCGTTGACCACGCCGAGCTTTTCGCCGTCGACGTCCAAGACCGGCAATTTGAGCATCTCACTCAGATAATTCAATGGTGCTCCCCATCATTATTCCCCCGGACGCGGCCGCGCGTGCGGCGTCCGGGGGCTTCTGGATATGTATACGCATGCGCGGGCGGCACGCCGCTCGACGCTTACACCCCGTGCATGCGCAAAAAGCACCTGCACGGGGTCATCGACTGTATGGTCGAGGTTTGGATTTCACCTGTAACCTTTCTCTTGACCCTCATTAACCGCAGTAACTATAGCATCAGCATCGCCCTGCGGCATCGAATTTATGCGCTGCACATTGCAGGCATACCAAACGCTGACGCATCCGTGACATAGCCGTTGGGGACGTTCTTAAACGACTACCCAATGACTACTCTGTGGTGTCGTCGTCCTCGGCAAGTTGGGGGAACACGGCGTCCTTGGGCATGGTGACCTTCGTCAGCGAGGTGAGCTTTTTGCTCAGCGACGTGTCCGTCTTGACCAGGTCGCTGAGCGTCACGATCTTGTAGCCGTCGGCAATGAGGCCGTCGATAATCTGCGGCAGCGCCTCGAGCGTCTGCTCGGCGCATTCGTCTCTATCGGTGAGCAGCACGATATTGCCCGGCGTCACCGAATCGAGCACCGTCGAGACCTGCTCGTCGGCACCGTTGAGCAGCCAGTCGCCCGAGTCAATATTCCACGAGACCACGGCGGAGACCAGGTCCATCGCATCAATCCAGTTTTGTTCGTCAAAGGCAGCGTAGGGAGCACGCAGCAGCATCGTCTTCACGCCGGTCGCCGACTTAATCGCATCGGTGCCTTTCGTGATCTGTTCGCGTACCGCCTCACGGTCCTGACCCTTGAGCGAATCGTCGCTGTAGCTGTTGGATCCGATCTCGCACCCGGCGTCGACAATCGCCTTGGCCGTGGCAGGCGAGGCCTCGGCCGCATCGCCCGAAAGGAAGAACGTCGCGGTGACGCCCTTTTCCTTGAGCACCTGCAAGATCTGTTTGGTGGCGCCGCTCGGACCCTCGTCAAACGTCAGTGCCACGTACTTTTTGTTGCCCTTGGGCGCCACGCTGGCGCACGCAACAACGCAATCGGTGGCGGGCACAACCTCGCCGCGGTCTTGCGTCTTGCCTGACTGCTCACCAACCCACACCTCGGATCGGCCCTGGACACCCCATGTCTGCACATACTCGATAGCGCCCGTGCCCTCGACCTTGAGCTTGGGCTCGATAACCGTAGCCTGAACCTCGTGCTTCTCGTAAGTGTTACGGCCATCCTTGACCGTCACCTTCTCGCCGCCCTCGAGTTCGCGGCTATCCCATTTGCCCTGCTTCACGCGCTTGCCGTCGACCTTCACCGACAGCTTTTCGCCCCCATGGCGCTTGAGCACGCTGTCATCGACGGCCAGCAGGTCGCCTGCGTCGTAGGTGTCAGTCAACTCCTGGTCGTCGATGAGATTCTGCAGCGTAGAGCCCACACGCACCGCGGTCTTCTGGCCGTTGAGCTCCACGTCCACACTGCGGTTGACGTAGCCCACGACGGCAGCGATAAACAGCACGAGCGCGCAACCCACGGCGATGAGCGCGTAGGGCAGGCGAGACGAACGACGGGGCGTACGGCTGTTGCCGATGCGCGCACTGCGGTCGCTAAAGCCGCGGCTATGGTTGAGATACATCGCGCCGGGCTTACGGTGACGCTTGCGCTGACCGCTGGGCAGCTGCCCCAGGTCGCGGCGCGCCGTCGGACGCGCACCCGAACGCCCGTTTAAGTTGGATCCGTTTTGGCGCATGTGCCCTCCCCCATAAACACAGCAAGCCGGAGCAACAGGTCTCCGGCTTGCCTCCCATCATTTGGTACGTCGCTATTTTGTAGCTTTTGACGAGCCTCCGCTCGCCTTTTGGTATTCGTCCTTAAAGGCCTTGAACATGCCGCGCGTCTTGCCGAGCTGCTTGCCCAGTGCGCGACTGCCCTTGTCCACGGCAACCGATCCCTTGTCGTCGAGCACCTTGGCGCCCTTTTTGACCTTGTCGCCCACCACGACGCTGGCCTCGGCGGCCTTGGCAGCCGCACCGCCCGAATACCCGAGCGACTTGACCTCGTCCGAGACGACCATCGCGCCGTTCTCGTAGCCGCGCAGCATCGTCGGCGGCACCTGCGTGTCACCAACCAAAACACTCGAAGCAGCACCGGCGGTCACATAGAATGCCTGCACGATGCCCGAGCGCGGCTTGAACTCAACGTCCGAGCAATAGCCCACGACGTCGCCCGATTCCGTGCGCACGTCCATACCGACCCAGATGATGCAATCGTCCAGGTTGATGTCGAGGCGCTTGGCCGCAGCGGTATCGTAGGTGCCCTTGACGTCGTCAACCGCGATGGCGCCCTCGTAGACACCAATGGCGTCGAGCGCTACGAATCGGTCGGGACGCTCGATCATACCCGCGATATCGGACTGGCGGACCATAAAGCCGACCACGCGCGTACCGCCCGGGGTAAAGACCGGAAAGTGAATCTTTCCGAGCTTTTTAGGGCTGCGCGGTGTGCCGTCCTTTTTGGTACGTTTGTCCTCAGTAGGCTTGCGATAGATCTTGGCGCCGACAAAATCCCCGGCGCGCATTATGCCTCGGTCGAGGGCTCCGCAGCCTCGGTATCAGCCTCGACGGCGTTCTCGACCACGACGTCGGCGGCAGGCGTCACGTTGCCGCCCGAAATGGCGTCGTTGAGCTGCTCGCGCAGCTGGTCCATGCGCTCGCGGGCCAGGTCGACCTTGGCGCGCAGGTCGTCGGTCTTGGCGTCGACCATCGGGCCAAAGTCATTCACCGCAGCACGGGCCTCCTCGGCGCTGTGCTCGTAGGTGTCGCGCATATTGTCCCAGGCGTCGTTGGCGATATCGGCAGCCATGGCGCGGGTCTCGGCGCCCGAGCGCGGGGCCAGAGCAACGCCGACAATAGCGCCGGCAGCGGCACCAAAAAGTGCGCCGGAGACAAAGCTGAAAGTCTTACCCATGATCATTCCTCTCCTGCGGGCACGTCGGTGCCCACCGTTTGAATGCTGTCCATTATACCCGCAGCGCATCACTTGCCGCTCCGCTCATCTGCGTACGGCAAAGGCGCAGGTACGTGATGGTGATAAACGCGTAGGCCTACTCCTGGGGCATAGCCGGCATGGCCACCGTGGCACCCGGGTCCTCGCCGGCGCCGTCCACGAGCGGCAGGCCGCCCTCATGCGCAGGTCCTGCCGGAACCGTCGCAGCACCGCCAAAGACGGCAGCGGAGGCCTCGTGGTTCTCGGCAACCGCGCCCTCGGTATCAATCGCCACCTGGGGCTCGTCGTCAAAGTTGGGGACGCCCTGGGGCTCGGCGGGAACGGGCTCGGCGGTCGCATCGGCAACGAGCTCGGCGTCGACCGGCACATCGCCCTCGTCAGCGCCCTCGTCCTCGGCAGCATCTTCGCCGTTCGCAGCGGCGACGGCCTCGTGAGGATCCTTGCCCTCGGCCTCGGCGCGCATACCCAGCACCAGGTTGCGCAGGCCCGCGACCGTTCCTTCCACGTCGGGGGCAGGCTGGTCGGCGTGCAGGTACGCCCAGTCCATCATAAAGGTGGCCGACGACAGCGCGCCGATGGCCAGCGCGTCGTCGGGGCACGAAAGCTCAACCTCAAAGACGCGCTCGTCGTGCTCGCTTACGCGCGTGCGGCCGCACGAGATGCTACCGGCAAGCCCGGTCTCGTTCATGAGCTCAACCGTCACATGCTCAAGCAGATGGCAAAGCTCGGTCTGGCCCATGCAGTCCTGGAACTCGCGACCGGAATCACCCAGGCACAGGTGCTTGGCAATCGCCGGCACCAGGTAATACACGCGCGCCGTGGCCTCGATATCCTCCGAGGTCATGAGCGGCATGCCGGGGTTCACCAGCACATGCGCGCAGATCTTGTCCTCGCTGACGGTGACCTTAAGGATGTTGAACAGGCCTGCCATAACTCTCCCCTACTCTTCCTTGTCCTACTCGTCGCCATCGTGCGGATCCACAGAGCCCGCACCCGACGCCGCCGGCTTCTCTGCCGAAGACTCGGAATCCTTCTTATCGGTTTCGGCCGGAGCGATCACGCGGATGAGCGAGATGCGCTGGCCACGCATCGACTGCACTTTAAACTTGTACCCCGCGACCTCAAACACCTCTCCGATGTCGGGCACCGAGTCGCAAAGCTCCAAAATCCAGCCGGCGATGGTCTCATAATCATCGCTTTCCTCGAGCGGCCAACCAAGCTCAATCGCGTCATCGCACGAAAAACGCCCATCAACGAGCCACTCGCGGCGCGAAAGGCGCGTGAGATACTTGTTGTCGGGGTCGAACTCGTCCTCGATCTCGCCGACGATCTCCTCGACGATGTCCTCGATGGTGATAATGCCGGCCGTGCCACCGTACTCGTCCACGACCACTACGATCTGGTCGTGAGAGGTCTGCATCTCGGACAGCAGCGGCAGGATGTCCTTGGTATCGGGTACAAAGGTGGCGTCGCGCAAATAGTTGGCGATGGACTGGTCGCCCTTGCCGTCGAGCGCGGGCTGGATCAGGTCCTTGATGTGTGCGATGCCCGCGACGTTGTCGGGGTCCTCGTGATAGACGGGGATGCGGCTAAAGCCGGTCTGGCGCATGGTGGATAGCACGCTAGCGACCGTCTCGTCGTCCTCGCACATGGTGGTGTCCACGCGCGGCACCATGACCTCGCGGGCAACGGTGTCGCCTAGGTCGAAGATCTCGTGGATCATGCGCTTTTCCTCGTCGAGCAGGTCGTCCTGCTCCGAGACCATGTACTTGATCTCTTCCTCCGAGACGTTCTGGCGGTCGTCGGCGCTCTTGATGCGCAGGATGCGGGCCAGGCCATCGGAGCAGGCGCCGGTCAGCCACACGAGCGGACGGGCGATCTTTTGGAAAAACGACAACGGTCCCACGACCTGCTTGGACACGCCCTCGGCATTGGCCAGGCCGATGCGCTTGGGGACGAGCTCGCCGATCACGATGGACACGAAGGCGACCGCGACGGTGATGATGACCGGCGCCAGGCCGCGCGCGATGGCGGAGAGCGGCGCGATGCCAAAGCTCATGAGCCACGTGGCGAGCGGGTCGGACAGACTCGTCGAGGCGACGGCGGACGAGGCGAAGCCCACGAGCGTAATGGCAACCTGGATGGTGGCGAGCAGCTGGTCGGAGTCGGCAGCCAGCTTAATGGCACGCTCGGCGCACTTGTCGCCTTCCTCGGCCTCGTGCTCCAACACGGCGCGCTTGGCCGTGGTGAGCGCCATCTCGGACATAGAGAAGTAGCCGTTGATGAGGGTCAAAACGAGGGTGGTGATAAGGGAGATGGTTATGTCCATCGGGAGTTTCTCGAACCTCCAAGATTCGGGACGTCAGGTTAAAACGTTGATGGCGGATACGGCAATTGCACCGGCGCCCAAACGAGAACGCGGGCGCGCAGGCATGGTCGCTAGATTACGAAGAGGATCACCGCCATGAACTGGAAGATGCTGCCGGCGAGCACCCACAGGTGAAACACGCTGTGCAGATAGCGCACGTTTTTGGCGATATAGAACGGCACGCCCGCGGTGTAGCACACGCCGCCGACGGCGAGCAGGGCAAGTGCCACGGGGTTGAGCAGCGACACAAGTTCGGGCAGCTTAAAGACAACGAGCCAGCCCATCAGCAGATAGACCACGCCGCTTACCCAATGCGGCTGGCGCTCGCGCAGGAGGCACTCGAGGGCAATGCCGATGATGGCGATGGCCCATACGGCAAAGAACAGCACAGCGCCGCCGTCGTTTGCGAGCGTGATGAGGCAAAACGGCGTATAGCTGCCGGCAATGAGCAGATAGATGCAGCTGTGGTCGATGATGCGAAACACGCGCTTGGCGCGCGCGGGCTGAATCGCGTGGTAGAGCGTGGAGGCTAGGTATTCGAGGATAATGCTGGCGCCGTAGACGATTGCCGCGGCCATATGCGCCGGGCCTCCGCCGCGCAGGGCAGCGAATACGATCAGGAGCACCAGGCCCGCGATACCCAGCAGGCAGCCGACACCATGGGTGACGGAGTTCATGATCTCCTCGCCCACCGTGTAGTGTGGAACGGCCGCGGTCTTGGGTCGCGGCTTAGAACTGTCGCTCGAATCGGACATGCCGGTTACATCCTCCAACGTAAAGAGTTCTCAACACTATATCAAAGCGTCTGGGTACGTGCGAAGTTTGCACCATACGTGACCCCTTGTTTACCCATTCTTTGCCTGTTGACGCATCAACGGCGAACGTCCATAATGCGCTTGCATTAAATGTTGATGTATTAACATCTTATAGGAAAGCTTCTTATGTCTCAAAACGCACGTTCCCATCGAAAGCTCAAGATAGCCGGCGTCGTTGCGCTGGTGGCTGTCGTTGCGCTGCTCGGATTTGCCGGCAACTTTCTGTTTGACTTCGCGCTGAATCCCCGCGCGCCATACACCATGAAGATGATGCAGGATAGCAAGAACGACAAAGAAGGTGAGCAGCCGGATGCCGAGGAAACCGAGGCGCGGGCGTGGTTTAAAGAGAATCGCGAGAGCAGCAGCCTCACCGCAGATGACGGGACCGAGCTTGCCGCCTGGTATTTTGCTGCGTCGGAGAGCACGCACGACTACGCCGTCTGCCTGCATGGATATACCAACGAGCCCATCGGTATGGCCCGATACGTCAAGCGATTCCACGACCGCGGTATGAACGTACTCGCACCCGCCGCCCGCGCCCACGAGCGCTCCGGCGGCGACTATATCGGCATGGGCTGGCCCGAGCGCCTCGACATCGTCGCATGGATCGAGCAAATCGTTCAGGCTGACCCCGAGGCGCGCATCCTGGTCTTTGGCGAGTCGATGGGTGCGGCAACCGCCATGAACGTCGCGGGGGAGTCTCTGCCCGCAAACGTGAAATGCATTATCGAGGACTGCGGTTATACGAGTGTTTGGGACGAGTTTTCTCTGCAGCTCAAGGACGTGTTCAGCCTGCCCAGCTTTCCCTTGCTCGATGTAGCAAACTTAGTGTGCAACGTGCGCGCAGGCTACGACTTTCATAAGGCAAGCAGTGTGGAGCAACTCAAACACGCGACAGTTCCCATGCTGTTTATCCACGGCGACCAGGACACCTTTGTGCCGTACAGCATGCTCGACCAAAACTACGACGCGTGCGCCAGCAAGGTCAAGCAAAAGCTCACTATCCATGGCGCCACCCACGCCAAGAGTGCGCAAGTTGACCCCAAACTCTACTGGAATACGGTCGATGACTTCCTCGACAAGAATTTTTAGGCAAAAAGCAACGTCTGGGGTTTTGTTGCCAAAAATCGGTTTGCGGTCGGCGGTATTCGTTTTTTCACCGCACTTCCGAAAAGCCGCCCGCGAGCGTTGTGCTCGTGGGCGGCTTTTGCTCAACTTACGCTACAAAGGCGCTTATTTTGTCCAATAGATAGGCGCTACTTGACCTCGATGAGCTCGTACTCGCTCGTGCCCAAGCCGATCTTCTCGGCATGCGCGATGCACACGCGCCAGTCGGTGTCGGGATGCGTAATGCAGAAGGGATCGTGCGCCTGCTCGCCCTCCAGATGCTCGTGGTTATGCTCCATCTTGGCCGCGCTATCGGTGAGCTCGGTGTTGGGCAGCGGCTCGGACGCCATGACGGCATCGGCGCAGGCCTGGTCGATGGCGACCGGGTCGAAGCTCGCGAACATGCCGATATCGTTGACGATAGGCGTGTCGTTTTCGGGATGGCAATCGCAGTTGGGGCTGATATCCATGGCAAGCGAGATATGGAAGCTCGGGCGGCCGTCGACGACGGCCTTGGTGTACTCGGCGATCTTGCAGTTGAGCACGTCGGCCGCGGCGTCATAGCCGGGCTTGATGCAGTCCTGGTTGCACGCCGCAATACAGCGCCCACACCCCACGCAACGATCGTGGTCGATGGCGGCCACGTGTACCGTGCGAGTACTACCGTTGGCAAGCTCGCGCTCGCGGGTGTCGTCAAACGAAACGGCGTTGTGCGCGCAGATCTTCTCGCAGGCGTGGCAGCCAACGCAGTGCTCGGTCGCGACGTTCGGCTTGCCGGCGGCATGCTGCTCCATCTTGCCGGCACGGCTGCCGCCTCCCATGCCCAGGTTCTTCATAGCGCCGCCAAAACCGGCCTGTTCATGACCCTTAAAGTGGGTGAGGCTGATCACGATATCGGCATCCATGAGTGCCTGGCCGATCTTGGCCTCGTGCACGTACTCGCCGCCCTCGACCGGAACGAGCGCCTCGTCGGTGCCCTTGAGGCCGTCGGCGATGATAATCTGGCAACCCGTAGCGTACGGGGTAAAGCCGTTCTGGTAAGCGGTGTCGATGTGCTCGAGCGCGTTTTTGCGGCTACCGACGTAGAGCGTGTTGCAGTCGGTGAGGAAGGGCTTGCCGCCCAGCTCTTTTACGACGTCCGCGACGGCGCGGGCGTAGTTGGGGCGCAAAAAGCTCAGATTGCCCAGCTCGCCAAAGTGAATCTTGATGGCGACGAACTTGTTCTCAAAGTCGATCTGCTCGATACCGGCGCGACGGATGAGGCGCTTGAGCTTGTCGAGCTGGCTCTCGCGAGCATGCGTGCGCAGGTTGGTGAAGTACACCTTAGCGGGTGCTGCGGGTGCAGTTGCGGTCATAGATCTATCCCCTCGGTCTATATGGCGTTACAGACATAAGAGGATGGTACCCGTTGGAGTAGGGTCGAAGTCAAGCACAGAAACGGAAGTACCTAGTCGTTGGGGACAGTCTTAAATGACCACTCTTGCTGGGCGTCTGCTGCTGGGTCACCATCGCCTGTGTGAGCCTGGGCATGCAGCACGTCATCGGCATCTGGCAGGAAAGGCGTCGCGTGGGACAAAATCCCCCGTCCCAAAATGCGTGTGATGTGTGGTCGGCCTAGATGGGCTTGCGCGCAACCAGGTGGGCGCGGAAGCCTTTCTGCGCCTCGAGCTTGAGCAGGAGGAATCCGGCCCTCTCGGCGAGTGCGCAAAGCTCGGACACCTTGCAGATCCGGACATCGCCGTGACCTGCGAGGCGCGCCAACGGCAGCTCAAAGGTGTTCATGAGCCATACCACGAAGTCGCTCGACGTGTAGTCGCGGAGAATCAGGCGCCCGCCGGGGCGCAGGACTCGGGCCGCCTCGGCGAAGAACCTCTCGGGGTGCGGATAGTGATGGAAACTGTTGGAGCAGAGCACAACGTCGAAGCTTTGCGGCTCGAAGGGCAGAGCTTCGGCGTCCCCGACGACGAAGCGGACGTTCCCGAGCTGCTTGGCGCATGCCGTCTCGATCATTTTGGGCGTGAGGTCGAGCCCCGTCAGGTGCTTGCCCGGGTATTCCCCGTGCAGCAGCTCCAGGACTGCTCCGGTTCCGCACCCCACGTCGAGCACGTCCTCGAACGGCTCGAGCGCGAGCTCCTCGAGCATCTGCGGATAGTCGTCCTTGCACATCTCGTAGATCCCGGCATGGCCGGACTCGTAGATCTTCGCCGCCTCGGTGAACTCTTTGACGGAAAGCTGCTTGAGCTCTTCTGTCGATCTGGCCATGAGCCCTCCTATTCCTGAACCTTGAGCGCCTCGGCGAGGCTGACGCGTTTGATGGAACGCGTGTGCAGCAGCGCCACGACCAGGTAGGTCGCAAAGCCAATGCCGACGCATGCAGCCATGGACCAAGCGGGCACGTAAATCTCGATATTGCCGTTGTAGGCAAGCAACATGGAGCGGAAGATGGCCGTGAGCGAGCCAATAATGACCGGCAGGCTCAGCACGAGCGACGCCGCCACGCACAGCGTGATCGAGCGGATGTACAGATGCGAGATCTCGCTATCGCGATAGCCAAAGACTTTCATGTAGCTGATCGAACGGGCGCTGTGGTCGATCACGGCCTTGGTCAACAGGTACATAAACAGCAGGAAGATAAACACCGCGAGCCCGACCATCATGCCGATCATTTTGCTCATCATGCCGATGAACTGGTCGCCCACGGCACGCATGTCATCGGGCGTGGTATCGCCGGTAAAGTAGCGTGCATCGAGCTCGAGCTTCTCGTCACTCACATAGCCGTTAAAGTAGGCGGCGTCGTTGTCGAACAGCTCGTTAAAGTCATCGATGCTCATATAGATATTCATGTCCGACTTTGAGCCCCAGGCACAATCCTTGCCCGCATACTCAAGGGAATATTTCTTGCCCTCGTACTTGTCACGAAGCTTAACCTTCTGACCCTCGCTCCAGCCAAACTTGTCGAGCAAGCCGCCGCCAAAGACGACGTGTCCGTCGCCGACGTCCAGCCCTTTCCAGTAGCGCGAATCGGGCGAGATGCCGTAGATGGAAATCGTCTCCTCGCCATTTCCGTCGCCGCGGTCGTATTGCAGCTGGTAGACGGCGTATTTCTCGGCCTGCGCGATTGCGCCCGCGCCGTTGTCGGTCGTATTGACCGGGTGGATATCGTCGTTGTCAGCGTCGATCTTAGAGGCCTTGTCGATCAGGTCGATAGCCTCGTCGCGGTTGCAGCCGAGGGCATCGGCAAGGTCATCGAGACGCGCATAAAGCGCATCCTTCTTGTCCTGGACCTTGGCAAGCGCATCCTGCGCTGCGGCCAGGCTCTCGGCAGACGGAGATGCGGTCGCGGCATCGGCCGCCGCCTGCGCAGCATCGGCCGCGTCGTCAAGCTCGTCATCGGCATCCCGGGCGGCGGTGAGGAGTGCGCCGTCAACCGACTGCAAGCGCTCGAGCGCCGACCACTGCTCGCGCTCCTCGACGGTGCCCTCGAGTTCCAGCGGGGCCTTGAGCGTGTACTGGTGCTCGGCGACCAGGCTCGTCTCGAGGTTGTCCGCATAGTGCGTCATCGTGGGCAGAATCGCCAGGCCAAAGAGCAGTAGCAGCGACGCAAACGCGATACCCACGAAGAGCGTGGCAAAGTTGCCCAGGTTGCGCAGGAAGATGCGCAGGCGGAAGCGCGAGACAAAGCCCATGCGCTCCGGCAGCTGCAGGCCACGCTTGGTGCCCGATTTGCCGCTCGCCTCGTGACGAAGGAACTGCAACGGCGTCTTGCCCATCTTGCGAAGCAGACCCACCAACGTGATGAGGATGAGCGCGGCAGCGGGAACCACGGCGCACTTCACAAAGATCTCCCAGCTCCAGTACACCTGGAAGGGCGGCAGACTGTACGAACCGTAATAGAGGCTGCGCATGGGCTCGGTAAAGAACACAACGCCGAGCGCAGTGCCCAACAGCGCCGCGAGCACGCCCACGATGGCGGGAAGCGCGAGGTAGTGCAGGACGATCTCGCGACGGCGATAGCCGCTGGCGAGCAGCGTGCCGATGATGGCACTCTCCTCCTCGATGGTGGCGTCGGTAAGGACCACAAAGACGAACGCCATGATCACGATGATGATGTCGAGCAGCGTCATCCACATCATGGAGTCGCCGTCTACGTCGTCGCGCGCATAGCCAATGCCCTGGTTGGAATCGGCGTCGATGAGGTCATCCACGCGCGCATCGGCATCGGTCAGCGCCTCGACCATATCCTGCTCCGCATCGATGCGATCCGCGGTGGAGAGGTCGCGATCGGTAAAGGTAAAGGAATAGGTGTAGGCGGGTGCGCCGCCGGCATCCTCGAGCGCGGCAAAGCCTTCATCGGTGACCTCGGCCACGCCGTACGTGATGGTGTTCACCGTAAAGTCCGAATTGTTGAGGAACAGCGCCTGGCTATCGGGCTGGGTCATGATGCCGCAGATGGTGTAGGTGCGACCCTCGAGCTCGACCCTATCGCCCACGGCGAGGTCGTTGTTGGTGGCGAAGACACGGTCGATGGCCACCTCGTCATCCGCCTTGGGCTCCTTGCCCTCACAGTAGGACGCGATATCGACCTTGGTGCGATGCGCATAGGTGCGCAGCGTGCGCTTGGTGCCGTCGTCGCCGGCGGTCTTTTTGATGATGGCGTCGATGGAGAAATTCTTGTAGAGCGTGACGCCGCCGACGTCGTCGGCCGCGTCCTCGGCGGCCTTGAGCTGGTCTTTAGTGGCCTCGAAGGAGGTGGTCACGCGGCCGTCCTCAATCGTGTACGCATCGCGCATGTCGTCGATAAGGCAACCGATGGAATGCGCCGCGAGCAAAAAGCCCGAGGTAAGGGCGATGCTTCCGCACATAAGCAAAAAGATGCCCAGGTACTTGCCGATATTGCGGCGCAGCTCGCGCGGGAGACGTTTTGCGAGAGGTGTCATGGCGCCGCCTACCAATCGAGCTCGGCGGCCGCGATGGGCGACTCGTTGAGCTCATCCTCGACGATGCGCCCGTCGCGCAGGCGCAGCACGCGGTTGGCCATGCGAGCGATGGCGGCGTTGTGCGTGACGATGATGATGGTGCAGCCGTAGGTGCGGTTGACATCCTCCATGAGCTGCAAGATTTCCTTGGACGTCTTGTAGTCAAGTGCGCCCGTGGGCTCGTCGCACAGCAGCAGGCCCGGGTTTTTGACGAGTGCGCGGCCGATGGCGCAGCGCTGCTGCTGACCGCCTGAGACCTGGCGCGGAAACTTGTTGCGGTGCTCGTAGAGGCCCAGAGAACGCAGCAGGTCGTCGACATTGAGCGGGTTTTTGGACAGGTGCGCCGTAACCTCGATGTTTTCCTTGATGGTGAGGTCGGGCACCAGGTTGTAGAACTGGAAGACAAAGCCCAGCTCACGGCGGCGATACTCGCCAAGGTCGGTAGGCTTGAGCACCGTGAGGTCGCAGCCGTCCACCATGATGGAGCCGCCGTCAGCATCCTCCAGGCCGCCGATCAGGTTGAGAAAGGTCGACTTGCCCGAGCCCGAGGGCCCCAGCATGACGCAGATCTCGCCGCGGTTGATGGACGCGTCGATGCCATCGAGTACCGTCAGGCGCGCATCACCGTCGCCGTAGTGCTTCTTGAGCCCCTTGACCTGGACGTAGGCTTGCTTCGTTGCCATGCTATCCCCCATTGTTAGCCTCGTACTACTTTATGAAGGTAATAGTAAACCTTGGCGAACTATTTTTGGGCGAGGCCTAAAATTTATTTCAGGCTAGTCATTGGGGACGTTCTTAAATGACTAGTCGCTGGGGACGTTCTTGAACGACTAGCCGCTAGGGACACTCTTTCGCCACCCGGCAGTTAGGGACGTTCCCTTCCTGCCGGCAGCCGGGAACAGTCCTTGCCAACCCGGCCGGCGAGCCGGCGAATCGGCAAAGACTGTCCCCAAAGACTAGTCGTTTAAGTCTGTCCCCAATGACCACTCTTGGCCGTTTAAGTCTGTCCCCAATGAATACCCGATGACTAGGTGGCTAGGCGCGGGATTTGTTGTGGGCGAGGGCTAGGCCTACGGCGGCGATGGCGGCGGCGAAGAGCACGGTGACGCCCAGGTCGCAGGCGATGTCGCCCAACATGGCAGACGTCAGGTCCGACGCGAGCGCCTTGCCGATCGCGTCGTTCACCCAATATGTCGGCACAAAGTGCGCCACGGTCTGCACGGCCGGGCCCATCAGCGACAGCGGCATCCAAGCGCCGCCCAAAAACGTCATGAGCATGCCGAGCAGGTTGCCCACGCCATTGAGCAGCTCCTCGCGCGCACCCAGGCTCGAAAGGGCAAAGCCAACGGCCAGCGGCGTGCACGCCAGGGCAAACGTCGCCGCCAGTGCCAGGCACACACGGCCCACGCCGACCTCGGCGACCGCGCCGGCAAAGCCCACGACGCCCATCATGCTCGACACAAACCAGATGCAGACGGTGAGCACGGCGGCGGCGGCAAACACGGCAAGCGAACGTTGGCGCTCGGAGATTGGGCCGGCATCCATACGACGCACGCGCTCGGGCTCGTTCATGCCCGAGAACACCAACCCCACCGATACGATGACCGACGAGATAATCGCGTACGCGCCAAAGTTGAAGTACGACTCGAGCGTGGCGGCAGCAGCCGAGTCGACCTTGACCCGCTCGATCTGGACCTCCGCGCGCTTTGCAGCGGCATGTTCGGCGGCCTTGGCGACGTCACCGTTGGAGGCAGCAGGCTCAAGTGCGGCCGCAGCGCCCGCGAGCGAGATCCAGCGCGAGGCCTCGGCAGACGAAAGCGCCGCCGCCATGGTGCCGGCACCGTAGGTCACATCGAGCTTGGGTAGGGACTCCCCCGCACGGGCGGCTGCAACGAGGTCGCCCTCAAACCCCTCCGGGATAAAGAACACGCAGTCGGCGCTACCCTTGGCGCTGTTGCTCTTGGAGAGCGCGTCCGCAAGGCCGTACGTGTCGTCGCCGATGCCCGTGACCAGCTCAAAACGCGAACCCAGATGCTTGGTAAGCGCACGCGAAAGGTCGCTGTCGTCGCGGTCGACCACGATCACGTTGGCATCGTAGGGCTTGTACTCGGTGAGCTGCGACGAGTTCCAGCTCACCGAGGCCGCGATGAATACGCCCATGAGCGAGATGAACACCGTATAGATGAGCAGGTAGAACGGGTGCGCTAGCGCCATGCGAAGCGCGGTCTTAAAGGTGCTCATAGCGGCTCCTTCCAAAGATCAGCGTGGCGGCGGCAACGAACAGCAACGCCATAAGGACCAGCGCGCCGGCGCGAACGACAAAGGGGCCCAGGTCCTCAAAGAAATACAGGCGGTTGAACATGTCGCAGATGAGCTTGACGGGGTTGAGCCAGCACTCGGCCGGGCAGGCGCGGGCGACGTCGTCGGCAAGCGCCATCGCCGGCTCGCCGTAGAGGCCGGCGAACAGGGCGCACGTGGTAGCAAAGCCCGTGAGGATGCCGGACTTGGACGCCTTGCCGCCCTTAACGGGAAGCGTGCCCACAAAGAGTCCCAGGCCCGTGGCGGCAAGCGCGGAAGCGGCGCCGCCCACCAGACACAGCCCCTCGCGCCCGCCAAAGTCGACGCCTACGACCAGGCGCACGTAGCCGATTGCGATCGCCATCGAGGCGAAGGAAACCAGCCACGAGCCGAAAAAGATGCCGGCCAGCGACGCCGTCTTGGAAAGACCGCCCACGCAGCGACGCGCGCCGAGGCCCGACAGTTTGGGCTGCAGATCGACGACGCTCAAGGCGGCAAACTCGGCAGACATCATCGCTACCAGGCCAAAGAGCGCGTAATAGTAGATGACCGTGCCATCGGGCGTGGTGCGTGTCAGGCTTACGCGGCGGGTGCCGCCCTCGAGCGACAGGGCGCGCGCAACCGCCTCCGGATCGGCGAGCGCCGCCGGGTTGTCCTGGGCAATCTGAGACATGAGCTCGGCATTTTGCGTATACGAGCTTGCCACCGTCTCCAGAATGCTGCGGTCGGTGAGCACCGATGAGGCACGCGAGCCGTCATAGCTCGATAGCAGCGTGAGCTTGGGCACGCCTGCGTCGTCGACCGTATAGATGCCCGCAACCTCGCCGGCCTTAAGCGCACGGTTCGCATCGGCTGCGTCGTCGAACTCGTGGATCTCGAGCAGATGATCGTCACCTTCCTTGGCAAGCGACGTCGCCACGCCCTTAAAGGCCGAAGCGTCCCAAGCCTCGTCCGCCACGACGGCAACCGGCACCGGGTCGATCTTGCCGTCGGAGCTGAGGTTCGCAAACATAAACATGAACATCGTGGAAAGCGCGAGGGGAAAGATCGCGCCCCAGACCCATGTGCTCGGCCGGCGCAGCAGCGTCTTGACCGTAGTGATGATGGTGTTGAACATGACTGCCCCCTAGTCGCGCAGCTCGCGGCCGGTGATCTCGAGGAACACGTCGTTGAGGGTCGGCGGCTCGCTCCACACGCGGCCGAGCGCCACATCGGCGGCGCGCAGCGTGTCGAGGATGTCGACCAAATTGTGCGGGCTCGCCTCGCAGGTGCAGATGAGCTCGCCGGCGGACAGCTCGACGCTGAGCACGTGCTCGAGGGCGCGCAGCCGCTCGACCGTGGCGGTCTCGACGGCGCCGACCTCGACAGTCACGCGCTCGCCCATTTGAATCATGCGCTTGAGCTCGTCATTGGTGCCCTGCGCCAGCACGCGCCCGCCGTCCATGATCATGATGCGGCTGCAGATCTGCTCGACTTCCTCCATATAATGGCTGGTATACACCACCGTGGCGCCCTCGTCGCGCAAGCGGCAGATGCCCTCCAGGATGGCGTTGCGGCTCTGCGGGTCGACTGCCACCGTGGGCTCGTCAAAGAAGATGAGCTCGGGCTTGTGCGCAATGCCGCAGGCAATGTTGAGGCGACGTGCCAGGCCGCCCGAGAGCTTGCCGGGGCGGAACTTGGCAAAGTCGCTCAGCCCGACAAAGCCGATCGCCTCGTCCACCAGCGCACGGCGGCGCTTACGGTCGCTAACGTAAAGGCTGCAGAAATAGTCGATATTCTCGCGCACGGTGAGCTCGTCGAACACCGCCACCTGTTGCGGCACCACGCCGATGCGGCGCTTGAGGTCATAGCGGGCGGGCGTCATGGGCTCGCCAAAGAGCTCGATGGTGCCTTTGTCGTAGGCAAGCAGCTGCAGGATACAGTTGATGGACGTGGTCTTGCCCGAACCGTTGGGTCCGAGCAGGCCAAAGATCTCGCCGGGGACGATACTCAGGTTAAAGTGGTCGAGCGCAATAAGATCGTCATAGCGCTTGACGAGGTTTTCGACATGGACGATGTCTGTCATGAGGCGGCCCTTCTGTTGGTCGTGGCCCGGTACGATTGCATCATCGCAGGAGCGGGCGGCGCGCACCAGTGAGCTTTGTCACGAGTGTAGGGCTTGGTCGCGCGGCCCGCCGGTGCCCCCGCTTTGCCGCGTGGGAGGAATGTCACGGTTGCTCCGGGTGGCGCCTCCCCCATGCGCGGCATCGCGTATAATACCCGTATGAACAGGCTTTTCGACAAATCGATCGTGCTGGCGTGCTGTATTGCGGCTGCCATGGGTCTTGCTGTGGACGCTCGCCTGGTCGCGGCGTTTTGCCTTGGCGTTATTGCCACCTCGCTGGCCGAGGTCGCACAGGAGGAACGCACGCGACGCGCAAGCGAGGCCGCGAGCTACGCTTACATCATCGCGGCCGTCTTCGTGCCGCCGTTTGTGCCGTTTGCGCCTCTCGCCCTCTATGACATCGCGCGACGCGTGCGCCGTGAACGCATCTGGCCCGCGCTGGCGATTGGCGCCGTGTTTGTCTGCGCGCTTGTCGCGGACCTTCGCGGCGGCGCGCTCACCACCCGAACGCTCCTGCTGACCGCCATCCTTTCGGTCGCCGCCACGTTGCTGTCGCTGCGCACCGCGCAGCTGGAGCGCGAACAGGAACGCATGCGTCGCATCCGCGACAAGCTGCAAGAACGCGCCCTGGCACTCGAGGCACGCAACCGTGACCTCGCCGACCGCCAGGACTACGAAGTCGAACTCGCGACGCTCGCCGAACGCGCCCGCATCGCGCGCGAGATCCACGATAACGTGGGCCACCAGCTCACGCGCGCTTCGCTTCAAACCGAAGCCCTGCGCGTGGTCCATGCCGACGAGCCCAGGGTTGCCGCCGATTTCGCCGACGTCAAACGCACGGTTGACGAGGCGCTCCAACTCGTGCGCGCCAGCGTCCACGCGCTCAACGACAATGCGACCAACCTCTCCGTGCAGCTCGAGCGCATCGTTGAAGGCGCACGCTCGGACGGCGGGCCGCAGATTGAGCTTGAAGTTTTGGCCGAGCATGCGCCCGCAAATGTCGCCAACTGCTTTGCAGCGGTCCTGCGCGAGGCGCTCTCCAACACCATGCGCCACGCTTGCGCCCATGCTGTCACCGTACGGTGCATGGAACATCCGTCGTTTTACCAGCTCATTGTTACCGACGATGGTATTGGCGAGGTTCGGGCGAGTACCCGCAACGCCACAGAAGGCATGGGGCTCGGCTCCATGCGTGAGCGCGTCGAGGCGCTTGACGGCACCTTCACCGCCGGCCCGCGCGCCGGCGCCGGCGGCTGGCGTGTGTTTGCCACCGTTCCCAAACGGCAAGGAGATGAGAGTCGATGAGGCTCATAGTTGTCGACGACGACCGTCTGGTGGTCGATTCGCTCAAGATTATCCTGGGCGCCCAGCCGCAGATCGAGGTAGTGGGCACCGGCGCCGACGGCGACGACGCGGTCGAACTCTACACCGAGCACGCGCCCGATATCGCGCTGCTCGACATTCAGATGCCAAGGCGCGACGGCCTGTCGGCGGCGCGCGAGATTCTCGAGCGCGACCCTTCGGCACGCGTGGTATTTCTGACGACGTTTTCGGATGACGAGTACATTGTGTCGGCGCTCAAGCTAGGCGCCCGCGGTTACCTGATCAAGACCGATGTCGCCGCCATTCCGCCAGCGTTGGCGCAGGTCATGGCTGGCAAGCGCGTGCTCGAGGGCAAGGCGATCGAGGATGTCGACTTTGATGGGGCGAACGCTGAAGCCGGTGCGACCCACCGGCCCGCGGCTTTTGCCAGCCTGACCGACCGCGAGTTCGAGGTCGCCGAGCTCATCGCCCGCGGCCTCGACAACAAGGAGATCGCCGCCACCGCCTGCATGGGCGAAGGCACCGTGCGCAACCACATCAGCTCGATCCTTGCAAAGATGGGCCTGCGCAACCGCACGCAGATCGCCATCGCCTACCTGCGCGGATAACTCAAAGAATCGGCGACTCAGTTGCGGTGAAATACGGACTGCTGTGCCCTCTAGGGCCGCCAAACAGTCCGTATTTCACCGCAACTTATAGAGCAGTCGCACAAAAGTGCCGTCACGGAGGAGGGAGATACCTCCGTGACGGCCTGGGGTGGGGTGGGGGCTATGTTCTGGCTCCCCGCCGGCCGCCCGGGGCCTTTTGGCCCCGGGCGCTGCCAGCGTGCCTAGCGCTTACGGATACCCCAGACCAGGGCACCGACACCGGCCATGGCAATAACAAATGCCATGAGCAGTGCGGCGGCCTGTTGGTCACCCGTGGTGGGCAGGAAACCCTTGACCGTCTTGACGATGTTCGTCACGGTCTTGGGCGTGCCGGGGTCGGGCGTCGGCACGGGCGTCTCGGGCTTCTTGTACGTGTTGTTGAACACGATACCCTCGACGCTCTTGTCGTCCTTGGTAAAGGCAACGTTCGCCTTGAGGTTGCCCTCGCCGTCATCGACCACGTTGACGGTCACAGTAAAGACGGACTTGTCGTAGGTCATACCGACCTCGTCGCCCTTGACCTCGCTGATGGTGTAGACGTGCGTACCGGGCTCGTCGTACTCAAACTTGTCGAAGCTGATCTTGCCGTCGGCATCGTTGGCGACGGTGGACTCGATGTCCTCGCCAACGAGCTTAAAGCTAAACTCGTCCTTCTTGAGTTCGCGTCCCTCGAGCACCTTGATAGCGCCGATGGAAACCTGCGTAGGCATGGCGTGATACTTGTTGGTAAAGCCAGCCGACTCGGTGGTTCCCTCGAGCTTGTGCGTCGCGGTCAGCGTGCCGTCGCCGTTGTCGGAGACGGTGGTCACGACGGTGTAGGTCGTGCCGTCATAGGTGACGCCCTTGTACAGGCCGAGCGCGTTGGGGCAAGCCTCGCGCAGCGTGTACGTGTGCGTGCCGGGTGCCTCGTAGCGGATCGGGCTCAGCGTCACGGTGCCGTTAGCGTCGTTGGTGCCGTTAGCGACAACCACGTTGTCCTCGAGCAGCTCAAACGTGAACTCGCCTGCTGCAAGGTCGCGTCCAGTCAGGCGCTTGACTGTCTTGACCTGATCGGTCACGGACGAATCGGTAGGTGCCACGCCGTAGGTGTTGGTAAACGTGAAGGCAGCACCGTCATCGCCTTCGCGCTTGACGCTCAGATGCCCGGCACCGTCGTCAGACACGGTGTAGGAAACCTTGCGCGTGGCGTTGGTGTCATTGGTCACGCCAGGGGCACTACCGGACTCGGTCACCGTGTAAGTAAAGGTGTGCGAGCGCGGAGCGGTGGGGGCTGCGGGCTCGGGCTCGTCGGCGTTGGCATCGGTGTCGGCCTCTTCAGCCTCTGCCTCGTCGGCCTCGGCTTCGTCAGCTTCGTCTGCCTCGGCCTTATCGGTCGCATCGTCCGTCACGCCCAGAGCGCGGTTGAGGTCCTCGAGCGTAAAGTGGATCTTGCCAAAGTCCACGTTACCGGCTGCGTCGTTGGTTACGGTCGTGCGCTCGGGCATCGGGGCACCTGCCTCGTCGGCGGTCACGGTAAAGGTGAACTTACCCGTGATGTCGGCCGGGGTCAGGCCCTCGGCAACCTGGAGCTTCTTAGTACCGGTGAGCGCGGCATCCACGGCGTCGGCGCCGTAGACGTTCTCGAACAAGGGCTCGACGCCGCCGTAGTCGACCGTCGCCGTCAGGGTACCGTCACCGTTGTCGACGACGATAACCTTAAAGCCAAAGCTCCACGTTGTAGCGGAAACGCCATTCGGCAGCCCGAATAAATCTTCGTAGGCCGTGTAGTTAATGGTCCAGGCAAGCTTGCCGTCCTTATCGGTACGATAAGCAAGCCCAGCAGCCTCAAGATTAGCAAGCATCTTGGTGTCGTAGTGCAGCGTATCAAAGCTCACGTGCCCGCCGATATTGGGCTTGAGGTTTTCGTATGCCACAAGCTCACCCTGATAGGCGATGCCGAACCAGAACTCGCCGTCGGCCATCGGGCGACCGGTCAGAGTCTTGGTGGCAACGACCTGAGCAGCGGTGCCACCAGGCGTGTTGGTCGTAGCGCTGTAACTGTTGTGGAACGGCACCAGGGCCTTCTCGACCTTGTTCTCGCCACTCTTGTGGACCGTCTCATGCGTGCCCTCGGGACCACCGGAAACGGTCGTCGTGGCGGTAAGCGTACCGGCACCGTCATCGGCGACGGCGATCGTCACGGTACGCACGGCGTCGTCGTAGGTGTAACCGGACTTGCCGTCATTCTTCTCGGCTACGGTGTACGTGAAGGTCTTGCCGGCGTCAGCCTGCGTAAACTTGACCTCATGGCCAGCCAGGATGTCGATCAGGCCGACCGTTGCCTCTGCCGTCGCAGGGGACTTGAAGTTGTTGGCTCCGGGCAGCAGGCCAAGCGCGTTGGCCGAGGCCTCGTCGGCAGGCTTCACGGTAAACGTGAACTGACCCTCGGTCATAGGACGTCCGGAGAGGCTCTTGCTGAGCTTGAGGCCGCCGGCCGCGGTGTAGTTAAGCTCAGTGCGGTACGTGTTGGTGAAGCGTCCGTTTTCCTTCTTGGTGACATTGGCGGTCAGCTGGCCCTCGCCGTCCTCAGTCACGGTCACTTCGGCGGTCGCGACATGCCCGTCATACGCCATACCGGCCGCGTTACCCGCGTTCTCGCGGATCTCGTACGTGTAGGTTCCGGCAGCCGTGTAGCTGATCTTGCCGAACTTGACGGCAGCGATGCCATCCTTCGCATCGTGCTTGTTCACGGTCACGGTTGCAGGATCGGGCAGCGGGGTGCCCTCGGCGGCGGTGATGGTAAAGCTGAACTCGTCGGAGTCCGTCCAGGCGCGACCGTCGATAGCCTTGCTCAGATCAAAGTCGAGGTCTGCATCGGTCGGGGTCACGCTGTAAGTGTTCTCGAAGGTCGCAGGCGCGGCGCTCTTCAGCTCGTGCGTAGCGCTGAGGGTACCGTCACCGTTGTCGGTAATGGTGGTCTCGATGGTGAACTCGGCATCGCTGTAGGTGACGCCCTTGCTGGTGGTTCCGCCGTTGGCCTCGCGCAGCGTGTAGATGTGCTTGCCGGCCTCGGTGTACTTCACGGGGCTCATCGTGATCTTGCCATCGGCGGCGTTCTTGCCGGTGGCGACGACCTTGGCGTCCTTGCCCTCGCCCTCGACGAGCTCGAAGGAGAACTCGTCGGCAGCAAGCTCGCGTCCGGTCAGAACCTTGGTCGCGGTGATCTGGTCGGTGACGCTCGTCTCGACAGGCGTCGCGCTGTAGGTATTGGTGAACGTAAATGCCACATCGCCGTCCGGCTTGTGGGATACGCTCAGATTACCCTTGCCGTCATCGGTCACGGTGTAGGAAACCTTGCGCGTGGCGTTGGCGTCGTTGGTCACGCCAGCAACCTTACCGGACTCGGTCACGGTGTAGGTAAAGGTGTGCTCGCGCTTCTCGGGCTTCTCGCCCAGAGCCTTGTTAAGGTCGTCGAGCGTAAAGGTAATCTTGCCAAAGTCGACCTTGCCCTCGGCATCATTGGTCACGCTCGCGTTCGCGGGCATGGGTGCGCCCTCTTCACCGGTCACGGTAAAGGTGAACTTGCCGTTAATGTCGGCCGGGGTCAGACCTTTGGCGAACTGCAGGTTCTTGATGCCCGCAAGCGATGCCTCGGCAGCATTCGCGGTGTAGGCGTTCTTGAACTCGATACTCTTGACGTCCTCGGTGCCCTTCTTCAGCTTGTGCGTGGCCACCAGCTGGCCCTTGCCGTTATCGCTGATGGTCGTCACGATGGCGTAGGTCGTGCCATCGTAGGTGATGCCGCCGGCATTGCCCTTGACCTCGCTCAGCGTGTAGATGTGCTGACCGATCTCGGTGTACTTGATAGCCTTGAACTTAACATTGCCGTTGGCGTCATTCTTGACGGTCTCGATAACCTTCGCGTCTTCGCCGAGACCCTCGCGCAGCTCAAAGCTGAACTCGCCGGCCTTGAGGTCGCGTCCGGTCAGGACCTTGGTCACCTTGATCTTGTCGGTGACGCTTGAATCGACGGAATTTGCAGCGTAGGTGTTCTTGAACTCAGTCTCGCCCGAAGTCACCTGTACGTCAGCGCTGAGCTCACCCTTCTTGTTGGGCGTTACCGTCACGGTAATCTCCGCGACATTCCCACTGTAAGTGATGCCATCGATAGTTTGGCCGGCGTTCTTCTCGCTGACCTTATAAACGTACGTGCCGGGCTCGGTGTAGGTAATCTCGCCGAAATCGATGGCTTTGTTGCCCTGGGTCGCGACCGCGGTCGTGGACTTCGGCATCGGGGCACCGTTCTCGGACGTCAGACCAAACTCAAACTTGTCCTCTTTCGTCCACTCGCGACCCTCGAGCACCTTGGTCAGGCCAAAGCTGGCCTTGGTGTCAACCTTTGCCGGCGTCATGTCGTACTTATAGCTGATCTTGCCGTTGTTGCCCAGGTAGGAATTGACATGCGTCGCGGTCGCCTTGGCGGACACGTTGTTCCACTTGGGGTTGAGAACGTCGGTCGCGGTACCAGTGTTGTTGCCGCCCACGCTCTTCTTGGTGGTGTGGAGCTCGTCGATAAAGGTCAGGCGCGCGGTTCCCACGCTAAACGAAAGGTTATCGTCCTTGTCGCGAACTATGGCGCCGTCAAACTTCGCAGCGTCGCCGCCGATAAACTCGATGACGGCAGTGGCGGACTTGGCCTCGTTGTTCTCGCCCTGCTCCTCAAACTCATCCTTGTAGTAATAGGTGCCTTTTTCTGCCAGTGAAATCTTTGCAGGCTGTGTGCATTCCTTATCGGTGTAAATTGGAGTCTGCTTCTGGAAGTAGTAGTAGCGGTTGGTATCGGCCGGCTCAAAGTTCGCAACCGTATCACCCAACGCACCGGTCTTCCACTTGTTTGCAAAGAAGTTCACGGTCTTGGTGCCGTCAACGACGGTCGTATTATGCTCGATGTAATCCTTGAGCCCCGCTACCTTCTCGGGCGTAAACAGGTTGTCGAGTGCGACCTTCTTCACGCTCGAGGCATATTTCACCTGGATGGGCTTAACGGTATCGACCGAAAGCTTGCCGTCTACGGTCTTAAAGTGACTCAGCGGAATCAACGACGCGGGAATGTTGACCGTTACGATATCGCCCTTCTGGGGATTGTCGTCGCCGGCACGCTGCACGGTAATGAGCAGGTCTTTTGCCTTGCCATCGAACTCGTACGTATCGGTCTTGGTTTCTTTGTTGACCGTCTTGCTCGGATTGGTAAACGGCGTGCCGTTGATGACGACCTCGGTGAAGCTGTCGACCTGCATAAAGTCGCCCAGCTCGTCGGTAAACGTGATGTAGCCGGACTTGGTCTCGTCGTAGCCCTTATGGATTTCGGTCGGATAAGGCGCCTCCGATGTAATGGCCTGCGAGATGTCGTCGAAAACCTTCTTGAGCTCTTCGGCATTGGTCGCTGACTTGTAGTAGTCGGAGTTTTCCACGCGCGCACCAAGCATATCGCTCGTATACGACGTGGCGCTGGGATAGTTACTCGACACGGCGTGCATGAACTTATTTACGTCGCTCGTTCCCTTATTCGAGGGATCGGCAGCGGGGTTCGCTCCGCTAAAGATGCCGATAGTATAAACGGTGGCCTTGCCGTCCTTCATGCTCTTGGCAGCCGTCACGGCAGCGTTGGCGACATCAGAATCAAACTCGCTGTAGCTCGTTGGCTTGCCGTCGGTAAAGAACACAACGACCTTCTTGGCGCCCTCGCGTCCAAAAGTTTTAATGTTTTTCTCGGCTTGTTTCATACCATAATCGGCACGCGTAGCGCCAGCAGGCTCGATAGAATCGATCGTTCCCTTAAGACCCTTTGCGCCGCCAACCGTGCACGCTGTCAACTCTTGCATTGTCTGCGAATAGTTGTAGCTATGGCCGCCGGAGCGGTACTTGTCGTTTCCAACTTTGTCGGTCTCATCACCCGCAAACTTAACAATGGCAACCTTATGCTGCCTATCGACGCCCTCGATACCTTCGTTTTGTTTGGCGATGGTGTCGATAAAGCTTTTCGCAGCGCTCTTCAGCGCATCGATACGCTTGGTGGAATTTCCACCACCCATAGGATCATTCATCGAGCCGGATGCATCCAGCACTAGCACGATGTCGAGTGGCGTGGTGACTGTCACGGTTGAATTAGACGTCGAGGACATCGCCGAAAGCGTGGTCACAAAATCTGACACTTCGTTTTCTCCGGTTGCCTCAACCGTTTTGTCGGTCCAGATTCGACCGACGTTTTGAGTCGTCACCTTATTGCCGCTGTGGCCGGCCGCCCATTTTTCCCAGCGTCCGCTGGTGTCGGGGTCGACGACCGTCGGCCCGCTCGCTGTCGGCCCGTCCATTCCCGTACTGGACCTGGCGTTGGCCTCGGGCAGCATGGCGAATGCTGCGGCTGGCAACACCAGCACTACGGCCAGTATCACCGCCAAGAGACCCCTCGTGTACTTACCCATCGCGTCTCCCTTCTCGCAGGATTAGACCTTGCATCAGCCTAAAGTTACGGAATGAGACACAATTAGGGCAGGTGACACACGTTCCAGATTCGGTTTTGGGTGTGAGACAAATGTCTCACCAAAGTTGAGACACAGCGTTTTCGCAGGAAAACAGGTGCGACTCGAGATTGACGAGCCAAAACGATCCGTTTTCCTCCGTCCCCGAGGGATCAGCTGGCGACACCCACCACGAAACCGGCCCGTCTACTACGTTTGACCCGATACCCCCGACCATGCCCACGTTTTACGAAAAACCGCAGGCGTTCTACCTGCGGTTTTGTTTTTGCGTTGTTCGTTATGGTTGAGGGTAGCAGCCTAAACGTAGTAGATGGGCCCATTTCGTGGCAGACGGGTCACGCGGCAGCCCTCGCAAGGCCAAAATGATCCGTTTCCCTCTGTCCACGGGAGATCAAGGGATGCTACGGATATGGTGCCATTTCAAAACTATGCCGGGTTACGGGGCTAAAGTCGGAGCCTTCATCCATATCCCCTATTTTTAAAAAACGGCAGGCTGTCTACCTGCGGTTTTGTTTTTGCGATTTTCTGTATGGTCGGAGGTTCGCTATCCAGCCCCGTAATCCGGCATAGTTTTGTTCGCGGCGGCCCAACCGCACGTTCACGCGCGGGGCCGGTGGGGCAATTTTGCCCCACCGGCCCCATTCCAGAGCTACTCCAGCTTGGTTTCTACCGTGGGAGTCTTGTTCGCCGCAACTGGAGTACGGGCGGTGTCCATAGTCAAACAATGCTTGGGGCAGCTCTCGATGCACTCGCCGCACACCACGCAAGCATACGGGTCGATTGACCACGTTCCGCCCTTGCGATCGACCGCAAGCGCACCTGCCGGGCAACGCCGCGCGCACATGCCGCAGCAAATGCACACGTCCATGTCGTTGACGATATGTCCGCGCAAGCGCTCGGGCGTTGCCAGCTCCTCCTGCGGATAGCACACCGTTACCGGCTGCTTGACCATAGAGCCCAAGGCCGTCTTGGCAAATGTCAGCAAACTCATGCCGCGCCTACCTTTCCGTGCAGCTAATGCAGGGGTCGATGGTCAAGATAATCATGGGCACGTTGGCAATGAGCACGCCCTGCAGCGCATGCGTCAGACCCGCCAGGTTTTGCGATGTCGGCGTGCGCACGCGGAAACGGTCCAGGTTCTTGGTGCCGTTGCCGCGCACATAGTAATACGCCTCGCCACGCGGCTGCTCAATCACAACCTCGCCGCGCGCGCCGTCGGCCGGCGTGAGCTTGGTACGCCCACCGATACCGTCGTGCGGAATCTTGCCCACAAGCTCCTTGATGATGTCCATAGCCTGCGTGACCTCGGCGCAACGCACCTGGCAGCGGGCATAGCAGTCGCCATCGGTAGCGACAATTGGCTCAAACGCAGCCAGATCCGCATAGGCGCCGTCGCCAAACATGCGCACGTCGTAGTCCACGCCCGAGGCGCGCCCAAACGGACCGACCATCGACAGATCCAGCGCGTCCTTCTTGCTGATCACGCCCACGCCATGCAGGCGCTCGCCACAGCTGTCGTCATCCAAAAACGTATGCACCAGGGCCTCGTAGTCGGGGCGCATGGCATCGAGTGTCTGGACAATGCCCGCCAGCTCGGAATCCTCGATATCGTGCTTAAGGCCGCCGATCTCGTTGATCGACAGGATCACGCGGCCGCCGCAGGTGCTCTCGAAGATCTTGAGAATCTGCTCGCGCAGTGTCCACGAACGATAGAACAGCGCTTCAAAGCCAAAGGCGTCGGCAAGCAGGCCCAGCCACAGCAAATGCGAGTGAATGCGCGAAAGCTCGTGCAGAATGGTGCGAATATACTGCACGCGGCCGGGCGCCTCGATGTCGAGCATGCGTTCGCAGGCGCTGGCATAGCCGCAGCTGTGGCCCACGGCGCAAATGCCGCAGATGCGCTCGGCGATGTAGCCAAACTGATGCATATCGCGCTTTTCGGTGAGCTTCTCGAGCCCGCGGTGCACAAAGCCGATTTGCGGAATTGCCTCGATGACGCGGTCGTCTTCGATCACCAGGTCCAGATGAAGCGGCTCGGGCAGCACCGGGTGCTGCGGGCCAAACGGAATAACGGAGCGATGTGCCATGGACCTTACGCCTCCTTTTTCTGCTTGTCGCGGGCGGCCTTGGCGGCAAGCGCCGCGCGGACCTTGGCCGCTTTCTCGGGATCCATGGCGGCGAGCTTTGCCTCCATCTCGGCGGCCTTGAGCGCCGCCTTCGCAGCAGCCCCATCGTGCTGAGCATCGGAGCCGGCAGCCGCAGCGGGCTGAGCAGCGGCGCCCGCGGCATAGATCGGAAGAGCGT
>UQZL01000011.1 GCA_900545605.1 uncultured Collinsella sp. | reverse complement strand
CGCGGCTGATCCGGTCCGACCGGGCCGCGCGGCAAGGAGATATATTGCCAGACCGGAGGGGCCCCGGGGGCGGGAATCGCGCACTCCATATTTTGTTCACAAATGAATAGATCCCTCAGTCGCGTCACTGAGGTTAAAACTGAAGCATTGGCTTCTGATATTGGCGATGACCAGCTGTTTTATGAGTATTGAGACATCGGTCATCTCTGGAGCGCTACTTTACTCCAAAGGCATCAGCTATTTGTTTCCCATCGGTAAAAGGCGGGTTTTGTTCGCTAAGCGTTCTTATATATAGATAGATACGGGTTCGAACCCGTGCACCGGCAACAAAAAAGACGGCCAACCGAAGTTGACCGTCTCAACAATCTTTGGGTGGGCCGTCAGGGGTTCGAACCCTGGACCTTGGGATTAAAAGTCCCCTGCTCTGCCAGCTGAGCTAACGGCCCGCGGGTGGCATTGTACCACGGTCTGGGACTATTCCCAACTCCATTGGCCGTTCTGGAAAATCACAACTTCACGTCCATCAGGCGTAATGCCCGTAATATCGATGTCGTCCGTGCCGATCATAAAATCGACGTGCGTGCTCGAGACGTTAACACCATGCTCCAGGAGCTCCTCCTTGGACATGTCGTACCCACCCTCGATGCATTCGGGGAAACCGACACCTAGCGCGAGATGGCAGCTAGCGTTCTCGTCATAGAGCGTATCGTAGAACAGAACACCACTTTCGCGGATCGGCGTGTTCTTGGAAATGAGCGCGACCTCTCCCAGGTGAGCAGCGCCCTCGTCCGTATCGATGATACTTGCAAGCGTTGCCTTGCCCACGCGGGCGTCGTAGTCCACCACGCGGCCGCCCTCGAACTTAATCCAAAAATCGTCGACCTTATTGCCGTGGTGGATGAGCGGCATGGCCGAGTACACGATACCGTCGGCGCGCATGCGATCGGGCGAAGTGAAGACTTCCTCGGTGGGAATGTTGGGGAAGAAGGGGTGCCCATCGGGCGTCTTGCCCTTGCCGCCGGCCCACTCGTGACCCTTCGTCATGCCAATCATCAGATCGGTTCCATTTGCCGCGGTGTAATGCAGGCAGTCGAAACGATTGTCGTTCAGGAAACGCAGGTTCTTTTCGAATGCGGCGTCGTGGAGCTCCCAGTCGCTCTCTGGGTCCTGGCCATCGGCGCGAGCGGTGTGCAGAATCGCATTCCACAGCTTATAGATTGCAACCTCATCGGCGTCTCCCGGGAACACCTCGCGCGCCCAAGCCACGACCGGAGCGCCGGCGATGCACCACGGATTGATGTTGTAATCCAGTCCACGGCGGAAAACTTTGCACTGCGTGTTCTTTGCCTTAGAAGCTGCAGCGGGCTTAGCGGGATCGATGCCCTTAAGGGCGGCGGGGTCCGCACCCTCGATAAAGATAAAGCAGGCACCGTCCTGGGCCAGGGAATCCAGCTGCAGGCGCTTCCACTCGGGCGTCTGCTCAAAATAGCTTTTCTCGACATGCTCGTACGTGAGCCTCGTCACGGCATCATCGGCCCAGATGACCGTCACGTGGCCGGCGCCGGCAGCATAGGCCTCCGCGACCACCACGCGCGCAAACGGCGCGCACTCAACCGGAGACTGAACGACGACTTCCTGGCCGGGCTTAACGTTTACGCCCTTGCGGACAACCAGGCGCGCATAGTTTTTAATCTTGGGCTCCAGGGACTTCATACCCTCCAGGGCCTCTTCGACCGTCAGGGCAGCTCGAATCATGTGCCACTCCATCTATCTATAGAACAGTAAAAGGGCGCGCCGCAAAAACGACGCGCCTTATATCTTAGCGATAAGTATGTATGCAAACGCTACTTCTTCTTGGAGTCCTTCTTGTCCTCCTCGGCAGCTGCGCGCTCGATAAGAGCGTTGAGCTTGTTCTCGGACATGCCCTCGGCCTGCGCGCGGTACATGTTGCGCAAGGGACGAATACGAGCGAAGTCGTAGATAAAGTCACCTAGGATGATGACATAGGACAAAACGATGCCGACCATCTGGACAGGGCTGGACACCATGCCAGCGGGAGCGAAGTACAGCGAGGCCCAAATTGCCACGACGAGCACCATGCCAATGGCGAGCACAATCCACCAGATGCGACGGCGCTTGGTGTAGTCCTCGTCCTGCTTGAGGAGGATATTCGACACCGTATAGATGCGGTCCTCCTTGGCGCGCTGCTTGGCCTTGCGGGCGCGCTTCTCCTCTTTAGAGAGGCCCTCGAGGTTCTCGCCCTTCTCGAGCTCTTTGCGGCGTGCCTTAGACGAAGCCGGCACGACGCGAACGGAGCTCGCTGCTTGGCGGGCGGGCTTAGCAGATGCGGCAGACTTGCGCGCAACCCCGGTAACTTCGTGGGATTGCGTGCGCTTGTTCGTGGCGCTACGGGTACTCACTTATGCGTTCTCCTTCATGCTTGTGAACTGGGAGCCCGTGATGATCTGGAAGGCCTCGCGATAGCGCTCGGACGTGCCATCGATGACCTCGGCGGGCAGGTGCGGGGTCTCCCCCGTCATATCCCAGTTGGCCTTGAGCCAATTGCGGACGAATTGCTTGTCGTAGCTAGGCTGGATCTTGCCCTCCTCGTAGCTGGCAGCAGGCCAGAAACGGCTGGAGTCGGGCGTGAGGCACTCGTCGATCAGCGTGACCTTGCCATCAATAACACCAAACTCGAACTTGGTGTCGGCAATGATGATGCCACGGGTCGCGGCGTACTCGGCGGCAGCCTTGTAGATCTTGAGGGAAAGGTCACGAATCTGCGTGGCGATGTCCTCGCCCACGATCTCGCAGCAACGCTCAAACGAGATGTTCTCGTCGTGGTCACCGATCTCGGCCTTCGTGGACGGCGTGAACAGCGGCTCAGGAAGCTTGGAAGCCTCGGTCAGGCCCTCAGGCAGCTGGATGCCGCAGACGGTGCCGTTCTCGTCGTAGGTCTTCTTGCCCGAACCGGTCAGATAGCCGCGGACGATGCACTCGATAGGAATCGTCTGGGCCTTCTTAACCAGCATGGCGCGGCCAGCGAGGTAGTCACGATACTCAGCAAATTCCTCGGGGAAATCCGCCGGGTCGATGGAAACGAGATGGTTGGGGACGATGTCGGCAAACTTATCGAACCAGAATGCCGAGATGCGATTGAGTACCTCTCCCTTAAACGGAATCTCGTCGGGAAGAATGAAGTCAAACGCAGAAATGCGGTCGGTGGCGACCATCAGCAGGTTTTCACCGGCATCGTAAATATCACGAACCTTGCCACGGGAATCCGGACGACGCTCCATCGTTGTCACGTGAGTCACTCCTTACCTAAATACGACAGAAATGCGGGTTCTTTCCCGCATGTTTTCGCAAACTCGGAGCGGCAGGGACGCGGCCCCTCCTTCACCGAATAGCGAAAAGCTAGTGTTCCATTGTAGTAGATGCCGCGTCTGCCGTGTGCTCGCGGGGCAGATGAATTGTAAAAGTCGTACCCTTTCCAAGCTCCGACTCCACGGATATGTAGCCATGGTGACGCTCGACGATCTGCTTGGTCACGGCGAGGCCAACGCCCAGGCCGCCGGCTTCGCGGGCGCGGCTGGCATCGGCGCGCCAAAATCGTCCGAAGATACGCGACAGATCGTCCTTGGCAATACCGATACCGGTATCAGAAACGGCAATGCTGACGTGCTTGCGGTCACTGAGCACCGACACCACGACCCAACCGCCCTCGGGGGTGTAGCGCATGGCGTTGCTCATGAGGTTGATAACACATTGCGTGATCATGTCGGGATCGGCCTCGACGACATCGTCGTGACCCTGGGTCTCGTCCGCAAAACGCAGGCGCAGATCGCGGTCGACAAACAGGCGCTCCTGGGCATTGACGATGGAACGCACGAAAGGAACCATGTCCACCGGCTCAAGGTTGAGCGGAGCCGCGCTGTTTTCCATGCGCGACAGGTCGAGCATCTGCTGCACCAGACGAGCCAAGCGACGCGTCTCGGAAGCAACGGTCTCCAAATGCTCATCGTCGGTGGGATACACGCCATCCTGCATGGCCTCGACCGTTGCGAGCATGGCCATAAGCGGCGTGCGAAGCTCGTGTGCAACGTCTGAGGTCAGGCGCTTCTCGTGTTTCATATCCTTCTCGAGAGAAGTGGCCATCTCATCGAAGGTCTCACCCAGCTGATCGATCTCGTCATCACCGCGCAGTCCCGTGCGAGCCGACAGGTCGCCGTCACGGATTTGCTTTGCGGTACTGGTGATGCGATGAATCGGCTTGGTGAGCATGCGCGACACGAGCGATCCGATAACGACCGAAATGCAAATTGCAACAACCGCGGCGAGGGCCATGGCGTTAAAGGTCTTCTCCCTAAACGCAGAGTCCGCCTTGGTGAGCAGAGCGTCGGAGCCGATGGCCCACAGCTTTACCTGTCCGACATGCTCGCCGGAAGACGTTACAATCTCGACGTTAGCAACGCTATCGGAGTCGGTTGGAGCAGACGAGACCGGACTATGCGATGCCCTCTTGCCGCTCGTGTCGTCGGTCGTAGCCTGGTTTTCGCGTACATCGGCGGTGGCGCTTGCCGAGGGCCAGGAATCGTCATAAACGATCACGCCCTTTTTATTGACGACCTGCATACCCAGATCGTCGGAAACCAAACTCGACGTTGCGACCGTGCGCAGTTCTCCCGCGGTCCAAGAGCCGTTTTCCTCATATGAGGTTGCCAACTTCTCGGCAGCGGAATTTGCGATTTCGACGATATTGGAGCGTGTGTAATCCGAAAAGACCGTGCCCCACACAACAGAGACAACGCCCACCAGCACCAATACCGTCATGAGCGATGTCAGAGCAAAAGCAAGTGCCATGCGCGAGGGATAGCTCATCGTTGGCCGTGAATCGGAACGAGGCGTGTTCCAACTAGCCTTGGAACCCGCCTCGCTCTCCTGCTTGTGCTTTTGTCCGATTTCAAAGCGCGCAGGTGTCATATGTGATTTCCCTATTTCTCGTCCGACTTATCGGTCTTGGCCGGAGCCTCGAAGCGATAGCCGACACCATGGACGGTGTAGAGCCACTTGGGCTTCTTGGGATCATCGCCCAGCTTGGCGCGAAGATTCTTCACGTGGCTATCGATGGTGCGCTCATAGCCCTCAAAGTCATACCCGAGCACTTTCTCGACCAGCTCCATGCGGTTATACACACGGCCGGGATGGCGGGCAAGCGTGGTGAGCAGCTTAAACTCGGAAGCCGTCAGATCGACTTCCTTGCCCTCGACCAAGATCTTGTGGCCCGAGATATCGATGACCAGATCGCCGAAGTCGAGTACCTCGACGGCGGGCTCGTCGGCCTGATGGGCACGGCGGAACAGAGCGCGAACGCGGGCGACGAGCTCGCGCGGCGAGAACGGCTTAATCAGATAGTCGTCGGCGCCGAGCTCAAGACCGATAATACGGTCCTCGATCTCGCCCTTAGCCGTCAGCATGATGATGGGGACATCCGAGGTATCGCGAATGGTGCGGCAAACGCGCTCGCCGGGAATCTTGGGGAGCATAAGGTCGAGCACGACCAGGTCGAACTGATGCTTCTCGAACTCCTCGATCGCGGACTGGCCGTCGCCGACGCCCACAACCCAGTAGCCTTCGCGCTCGAGATAGGCAGCGACGGCGTCACGGATTGCCTTCTCATCCTCGACCAGCAGAATCTTTTTTGCATCTGAAGCCATAACACGGCCCCCCTGTCTCAATTAGCTAAGAACAAGCCCATTTTAACGCACCTGAGCCCGCCGGATGCCGCTATGACGCGGCAGCTCGGCGGGCGGTACTCACAATTACAACGCGTTTATTCCCCTGTTGGCGCCTTTTTAACCCCTCTAAGCTTAAAGAGAGAATAGGCGTGCAGTGACCGTCTCTGGTATACCCTGGCTGTTGCGCACCGTGGCGTACGTAAGGAATGAGTCCGATTTTCCCGCCGTAGCTGGATAATCGCCATACTCCAAAGCGCGGTCGGGCGACAGCAGCGAGCCATAGGTCTTGGCAGAGGTGTCGATCAGGAAATGCGACGCCTGTACCTTAACAAGGTATTTATTCTTCTTGCCAGCCGCACATGCGAGCGGCTCGCGTGACAGAAAGAGGTACGGCCCTCCCTCATTACCGATATACGTGCCCATATTGCCCAGGCTGCCCACGCCGCTATAGGCCGCCTCGATAGAAAACACGAAGGTATCGCCCATATACACGGCCTCGAAAGGCGAGACTGACGAGGGAAGGACTAGCTGGGCACGCTTGGTGTTGTTGCCGTCGGTCAGATCGATTGCCGTTATGCCGTAGTAGACGCCCTCGTCGTTGCGGACACGCGGCGAGATGGTCAAAATGCCGTCGCTCGCGCGCGGGGCCGATGCAAAGCGGCCCGTCGATTTCCAAATTGTCTCGGCCTTGGATTCATCAAGTGAGCGACGATAGCAAAACGAATCACTACTCGTTTTATTGCCGCCTGCCGAAGGCATTTTATACCAGATGACTGATGACCCGAACGCCGTAAACAGGGGCGGATCATAGTCCTTGCCACCTCGATCGAGCTCAACCACATCGCCAGAGAGCGAAGCGCCCGACAGATTTTGAGCGTAGAGCTTCCACGATGAATTGGCAAAGTTCATCTCAACCCACGCGAATACGCCGTCGCCGGCGCGGACATCGTAGAATGCATATCCCGTGCCCTCGACAGGATCCTCGATTAATGTGGTAAGCGAGCCATCGCCCAGGTTGAGCACACCGAGCGTGTTGGCGTGCAATGCCGATGCGGGCGCCATCATCGCCGCGGCGTAATCGCCGTCGCAGTAGTACAGCAGCGTACCCAGAGGCAGCGTCCACGACGCCGCCGGCTCAAGATCGATGTCGACAGCCTCATACTCATCCGTAATCGAGATAATTTTGGAATCGTCCTTGATAACCTGCGGCTCGCCGGCGGCATCATCGCTGGTACCCGTTTTTTTCGAGCATCCGGCAAGCACCGTGGCAGCGCCCGCGGCAGCCCCACCGAGTACAAAGCCGCGACGCGATATTCCGTTCTTGATGTGATCGGCGATACCCATTAGGCGATCTCGGCGCGAGCGGCCTCGATGGCGCGCGTAAGCTGGTCGGCGCAGGAGGTCTTTTTCATACCGCAGGTATTACCGGCGAGAACCTCGATTACGCGATCGGCAGGAGCGCCCTCGACCAGCTTGGAGATTGCCTTGAGATTGCCGTCGCAGCCACCGGTAAACTCAACGCCTATCACCTTGTTGCCGTCATCGGAAAGGTCAAGGTGAATATTGCGAGCACACACGCCCTGAGGCTTGTAATCAAACGAAATCATGCGATCCCCTCTCAGAATGTTATTCGAGACGACTATTATCCCCGTCTTTCCCTAAATGCAACGAGGCGCTTTGCCGGCAACACACATTACCAGCAAAGCGCCCTAAAAAGCTAACGTTATGCCCGAACCTACTCGAAGCTCAGCTGCTCCAGACGATCAAAGACCGTGTCGATACGGGTGAGGAAGTCCCATGGATCAAAGATCTCGTCGAGCTTCTCCTGGCTGACGGTGCAGCGCGGGTCGGCCTCGAGACGCTCCTTAAAGGTGGGGCCGGAGACACAATCCTGTACCTCGTGCCAGGTTGCCATGGCGTTCTCCTGCACAATGGCGTACGCGTCCTCGCGGGTGATGCCCGTATCGACGAGGGCGAGCAGCACCTTGGAGGAGAAGATGAGGCCGCGGGTCTTATTGAGGTTGGCCATCATGCGGGCAGGGTACAGCTGCAGGCCGTCGATAACGCGGATGAGGCACTGGAACATGTGGTCGAGTGCGATGAAGCTATCGGCCTGGGCGACACGCTCGGCAGAGGAGTGCGAAATGTCACGCTCGTGCCACAGGGCGACGTTATCGAAGGCGACCTGGGCGTTGGACTTCACGACGCGCGACAGACCGCAGACCTTCTCCATGGTGATGGGATTGCGCTTGTGCGGCATGGCTGAGCTGCCCTTTTGACCCTTACGGAACGGTTCCTCGGCCTCGAGTGTATCGGTCTTCTGCAGATTGCGAACCTCGGTAGCGATGCGCTCACAGGTGGCCGCGGTGGTGGCAAGAACGCCGGCGAGGTAGGCGTGATGATCGCGGCTAATAACCTGCGTGGACAGCGGGTCGTGAACCAGGCCCAGGTGCTCGCAGACATATTCCTCGACAAACGGCTCGATGGAGCTGTACGTGCCGACAGCGCCCGAGATGGCACCAAAGGCAACGTTCTTGCGAGCATCCTCAAGACGGTCCAGATCGCGCTTGAGCTCCCAGGCCCAAGAGCCAAACTTCATGCCGAAGGTCATCGGCTCGGCGTGGATGCCATGAGTGCGGCCGGCACAGAGCGTGTTGCGCTCCTCAAAGGCGCGACGCTTGCAGATCTCGCCGAGTTTTTTGACGTCCTCGATGATCAGGTCGCAGGCCTGGGTGAGCTGGTAGCACAGGGCCGTGTCGCCCAGATCGGAGCTGGTCATGCCATAGTGAACCCAGCGGCTGGGCTTGGGGTCGTCCTCGGGAACATCGGCATCGATGTATTCCTTCATGTTGGTCAGGAAGGCAATGACGTCGTGGCGCGTGACTTCCTCGATCTCATCGACCTTCGCCTTCTCAAAGTTGGCATGGTCGCGGATCCACTGGGCCTCGTCTTTGGAAATACCGATCTTGCCGAGCTCCGCCTGGGCCTCGCAGGCCAGAACCTCGATTTCCTGCCAAATGGCGTACTTGTTCTCGAGGGAGAAGATGTGTCCCATCTCCGGGCGGGTATAGCGATCGATCATAGCGGCTCCTTTTTGGTTATTGGCACGTTGGTCGTAACCCAACCATTGTACCGTGCGCAGGTGCAAGTATGGGCAGTAGGCATTAACCTAACATTTTGGAATTGGAGCGACCATGAGGACGTCTGCGCATTTGCTTCGCAAATACGCACCGGCTGCGGTCGGCAGACCCGGTCCGCGCACACGCACGGGCACAGCGGGTTGGACCCGACGTTCCCGAGGTCCCCCGTACTCGATGGAGCGGGCAACGGGACGTCCGCGCGCCCGCGTCGCGGACGCGCACCGGCTGCGGCGATCTCCTCGGATTCACGGAGACGATGGGGAAAACTTTGTTGAATTGGCCGTCCCGAGTTCTCCCGCGCTCGGTGGAGCGGGCAACGGGACGTCCGCGTATTTGCTTCGCAAATCCGCACCGGCTGCGGCCGCCTATCGGCGACCTTGCCTGCTCGCTATAAACGCTTCGCGTTTATTTAACGCTCGCACCCTGTCGGGTTCGAGTCCCGGCACTTTATTGAAAAAGGCACGGTAACGAAACGTTACCGTGCCTGAAATTCGAATGGAGCGGGCAACGGGACTCGAACCCGCGAGTGTCAGCTTGGGAAGCTGATGCCTTACCACTTGGCGATGCCCGCATATGTGGGGGATAGTATAACGCGGTTGTCTTGTTCGATACAAGGGTGGCGATGCTTGTTTTAGCTGTGGAGATTCGTTTGAAAATCGCGTCAATTGTGGAGACGAGGACCTTTGGCTTCCTGTTCCCCTTATCTTCTACCTGCGCTTTTGCTTGATTGTTGTATTTGAGCTCAATTTGTCAGGAATTGGGCAAGCTTTTGGTCAGGCTCCGGTACTTACCCGCATGAACCTCGGGGGTAGCCTCATCCTACGCGTCGCAGCCTCCCCGTGCGGCGCACGAGGGATAAGGAGCAGCCATGTCCAACGCACCCACGCACTCTGTCCACAGCGCAATCGCAACAGGTCCGCTGCTCCTGCTCCTCTTCCTGCTTTTCGGCTGCCTGGCACCGGGAGCCGCATTTGCCGTCGATGGCTACGACCAGCTCGGCTTCCGCACTATTAGCGATGATTGTGGGCCCTTCTTCGTCGGCAAGTATGAAGCTCAAGACGCCTCGATTGCCTACTGCATGAACCAGGAGCGCCCCGGCCCCACCAAGCCGGGCGGCCCATGGCTCAACTTTGATCAAGGCTGGGTGTGGCTCGACGACGAGTTCGCGGCAATCGTTTGTCACGGATATCCTACCGCCACGTCGTTTGGCGGTTACCATCTTTCACCCGATCGCGCCCGCGCCGCAACCCAGCTTGCCGTATGGATGCTCAACGGCACTACCCATGTCGACGGTACTTACTCTTACACGACCGCTCAGGGCAAAACCAAGAGTGGGCACTTTACCACTGACAATGAAGTCGTGGCGGCGGCGCGGTGGCTCCACGACAGCGTAAAATCAGGAAGCATCAAAGCCGCTCCGCACCGCGCGCGACGCTATCTAGGAGCCGTATCGGGCGGCAGCAAACGTCAAGACATGCTCTATGTACTGCCGGCGGTCTCTGTTTCCTTCAAAAAACAGTCTGCAAACGCCGCCATTACCAGCGGAAACAATACTTATCAGTTTGACGGGGCAACATTCGATATTTTTGAGAGCGCCAGCGGCGCGCATGTCGGCACCATCCAGATGGACAGCAACGGTCGGGCGCAAGCAACACTTCTGCCCAACACGGCATACTACCTAGTTGAAACGAAGGCGCCGGCCGGCTATGTCCCCCGTCGTGATCGCATCGCCTTTACCACGGGGAATGACGGTGGACAGGTCGCCATTGATGAACAGCCCGGCACCATTACCTTGCGCATCGCAAAGCTCGATGCCGCGACGAATGCAGGCCCCCAAGTTGGAGCTTCGCTCGCAGGAGCAAAGTTCACGTGTGTGTCGCAATCAACCCCTGGATGGGCACAAATCCTCACGACCGACGAAAGCGGTCGGGCCACCCTCGCCGATGTCCCCTTAGGAACCTTTACCATCTACGAATCAAAAGCCCCCGAGGGCTACCTGCCATCCAACGACAGCTGGACCTATACCGTTGGAGCCGACCAACTCGGCGATTCAGGCGTGGTCGAGATCGAATCTCGCGTTTCCGATATCCCCATTGCGTTTAACCTTGAGATTTCCAAATTCAAGGATTACGGCAATAGCGACCAATCCGGCCTGGAGCAGCCGGCGGGTGGTGTTGTCTTTGAGGTTGTCAGCAACAGCTCTCAGCAGGTTGTTGGCACACTGACCACAAACATCTATGGCTTTGCCTCCACCAAAGATCAGCCCGAAGCATGGTTCGGCACAGGCAAGCGACCCGCCGGTGTCCACGGAGCCGTCCCATACGACCGTGCCGGCTACACGGTTCGCGAGGTTCCGGAAACCGTCCCCGAGGGTTTTAAACGTGCAGGGGAATGGACCGTCGGGGCCAATCAGATTTCCGACGGCGCCGAGCTTCAATATATCGTAGACAACCACGCTCTGTCGACGCATCTCCAGATTGTAAAACGCGATGCCCAAACAGGCGCTTCTGTTCCCCTAGCCGGATTCACCTTCCAACTCCTCGACAGCAATCACGAACCTGTCTCACAAACTTGCTGGTATCCAGCACATAACGTAATGGACACCTTTACGACTGACGCGACCGGGACCGTCACACTGCCCGAATCGCTCGTGCCGGGCACCTATTATGTACGCGAAACCTCGGCCAAAGAGCCCTATCTTGTCGGCGAAGAGATCGAGGTAAACATACCCACCGACATGAACCTAACGCCCGTTGCAATCGCCTCGTATTATGACCACGCCGCGACCGGAAACATCAGGATCGTTAAAACCGATGCCATAGACGGGAGCAGCCTCGCGGGCGCCGTCTTTGAGATCCGTGCCTCGGGTGATATCGTGCGCCCCGACGGTAGCATTGCCGCGCTCGACGGTGAGACTGTCGCGACCGTCACGACGGATGAAACTGGAGAAGCACGCGCGGACAACCTCCCACTGGGATCTGACACCGCACGCTACGAGGTTGTCGAGACTCAAGCGCCGGCAGGCTTCTTGCTCGATCAGACAACCCATATTGTCGACCTTACTTATGCCGACCAGAAAACACCCGTTGTAGAAGCACGGCTTAACGTATCCGACGATTACACCAAGGTTGATATCTCCAAGGTCGATGCAAGCGGTGAGCAGGAAGTGGAAGGCGCACAGCTCGCCTTATATGGTCCCGATAAAACCGAAATAGACTCCTGGACCTCATCCGACAAGCCACACCGCGTCGAACATCTTGCACCCGGCACCTACTCGTTGCGCGAAATGATGTCTCCGCGGACCTATGACCTTGCCGAGGAGATAACGTTTGAAATAAAGGATACGGGAGAAGTCCAATCCGTCGCGATGAAGGATGCGCCCATCGAGATCAAGGGGCAGGTCGACAAGCGTCAGGAACTTGTCCAACCTATCGAAAAGGGCCTGTTGGCTAACGGCGATGGTAAAAACCGTGCCGCGATGCAAACCAATACGGATGGGCTTTTCTCCTATACCATCGACGCTCGAAACGATTCAACTACCTGGGTTGATGAGTTCACAATTACCGATGATCTTGAGTGTGCCGAGGACGATACGGCGAGATTCGTCTCAATCGAAACCCCCGTCGCCATCGGCGACCTCAACGGTCTGTGCAACGTGTGGTATCGCACGACGCCGTTGGACTCGACAGACGTCGATGAACCGGCGAACGCGACACTTGACGATGGACACGAAAATCCTTGGCTTGAGTCCGACGAAGTAAAAGAGAGCCTTGGTGAGGACTGTCGCCTCGTCGATTACGACGGCTGGCGCCTCTGGAAGGCGGATGTCTCGACCACGGAATCCACCACACTCGAGGCGGAAGAGCTCGACCTTACACCCAATACCGTCGTAACGGGCATTCGAATTGAATACGGTGCGGTAGCCGCCGACTTTACGACTCGAAGCGATGCGGATTCTTGGACCCGCGATGATCTCAAAGATGAGCACGACGACCTTGACGATGCCAAAGCAATCCTTGGCACAGACGCTCGGGGCGCAATCGTGCACATGCAGGCGACGTCGGCTTATACGCCCCAAACCGCACTCACCAACAGCGCACGCGTCGATCTTTGCCGCAACGGCGGCGGCGATAAACTTGAGTCACATGACGAGGACCGTGTCATTCAACGCTGTACCCTACTGCAGGACCTACCGGCAACAGGATCAGTTCCCATCGCCGCTTGCATCACCGCGCTCCTGACCTCGGGTGCCGCAGCCCTATGGTTCGCTCGCCTTAGGTCGACCCCAAAGAAGCGCTAGCGCGATGAAAAAGCGGGCGAGCCAGTCCCCTGGCTCGCCCGCTTTCAATCATGTAAATCGCCGTATCTACTCTGCAGACGAAGATCCACCATCAACGATTGCCTGCTCGGACTCAGGAATCCCATCGGCACCCGTACTCTGTTCTTGCTCCACCTCTTCGCTGATTGCGGAGGCGGGGGTCGAGCCCTTTGCACCCACGATGTAGGCAGCCCCAAATCCTAACGCAATGGCAATCAAGGTCAAAATCACGTAGACAGGCCAATGGCGCTTAATATACGAAAACACGTTGACTCCTTAGAGCTCCGTCTACGAACGGCGGATAACCTCGGTCACGACCTCGGATACCGTGGCAATGTTCGTCGGGTTGACATTGTGGGGCAGGTCGTCCTCGGTACGAGCGCAAGCCAGACGCGTGCCGTCCACGCCGGCGATGGTGAGGGCTCGGCGGCTCGCCTCGAGCGCGGCATAGGCATCGGTCTTGGCATAGGGCATCTCGAGCGCGCCACAATCGACATGGAACGACTTGCACACCTTGCTGACCAGGTTCATGATGCGGCGATCGCCCTTGAGCAGCTGCTGTTCGCCCTCGACCGTCACCACCGAAAGCCTACCGGCGCCGACGGATTCAAGATTGATGAAGAATACGCCGCGGAGCTTATCGCGATGCGAAGCCAAGAAGGCCTTCATGCCGGCGCCATCACAATCCGAGGCGCCCGTTGCCACAAACCAGATATCGTGACCGAGCAGCTCATCATCGCCCATAGAGGCGACAGCCGAGAGCATATCTTCGGAAGAAGCGCCATCGGAAGACGTAGCGCCGCCCTTCCAGCCATCGTTATCGTCCTCGAAGTTATCCCACGAACCGATACCGCGACCGGACTTCTTGGCATCGTAATCGTCTTCGACGCCCAGCCAATCACTCATGCTGTCCTGCTCGTTTTTCCTTTTACGACCGAACAGGCCACCCAGGCCGCGTTTGCGAGACTTGGGTGCCGCCGGGGCGGGAGCCGAAATGGTCTCGATCGGCTGCGCGCCCGACGCAACGGGCATAGAAGGCGCAACGGGTGCCGATGTGGGTTCGGGACCCTGGGCAGTAGCAAAGGGGTCGTTGACCTGGGCAGAGGGATCGGGAAGGTCGAACAGCGACGTGCGAGACGCAACGTTTGCCTGCTTCATAGACGGCAGCGACGGATCGGGGACCGAAGCCAGCGGAGACGAGGAAGGTGCAGGCGACGGTGCCGACGCCGGATCGGGAACATTCATCTGCGGACGCGGCGATGCCTGGGAGGAAATCTGGGCCATAAGGGAATCGACCGTTTCGTCCTGGGTGGGAGCGACATTGGCAACCGTGGCACCGGAACCACTCGGGGTCGGCATGGTGAAAATCTGCGTGGAGTAAGGCCTCGACTCATCCGTCTCGGGAGTCTCGGAAACCGCAGGCACTTCCTCCTGCTCGACCTCGGTCGAATCACCTTGATCGGCTGCCGCGTATTGCTCTTCGTCAGAGTTGGCCTCGACGGACTCGTCCTCGGCGGCATCTTGGATTTCGGCAGCATCAATGGGCTCGTCATCGTCTGCCGCGTCGCCCTGCTCATCGGAAATAGGAAGGGGCTCGGCAATTGCGGTGCCTTGCTTTTCAAACGTTATCGTGGAATCGAACTGCGCGGCATCAAACGACATGGTGCTATCGACGTGCTGCTGAGCCTCGAAAGACGTTGTTGCCTCAACAACATCCGCTGACGTCGGTTGCTGGGACTCAAAGGACGTCGTAGCTTCGGCAGCGTCGACGGGCCCGGACTGCATAGCCTCGTTCTGCTCGAACTCTTGCGCCGCGCGCTCACGTGCCGCCTCGGCTGCCTGCTGCTGAGCGATAGCCTCCTGCTCGGCAGCCTCGCGTGCGGCAGCGCGCTTCTCCTCGAAATCGTCGACAAATTTCCTGCCCTTTGCAAGCGCACCCTTAAAGAAGCTGGAAGCGCTGGCGCCAATCGAAGAGAACGCGGATGCAATATCGGCATGGGGCGTTGCCGCGGGAATCTCGGCAGAGAAATCAGTATCGCTCTCGTAAGACACGCGCCTCGGCTGTTCAACGTAATCGTCGTCAGACTCGTCCGCAACGTCTTGCGCCGGCGCGGCGGGAGCCAAAATGTCCAGTCCTGCCGCGGGATCGATCGCGGACACCGCCTCGGGCTCGGCAACGGCAGCGGTAACCGCGGCAGACTCATCATCCGCAGTGACAACGGGCGCAGGCTCGGGCTCAAACGTCGGCTCCTCGCCCTCCTCGTAATCGAGCGTGCAGGACTCGGGAAGCATTCCGAGTGCACGGATGGCATCCGAACCAAAGCGAATGTTGCCGGCGGCGTTGCGATAGAGCTTGGGCTCGGGCTCGGCCGCGGCAGGCTCCTCCGCCGGCTCAGCAGCGGGAACCTCGTCATTGAACTCTTCGGCCTGGACAGCCTGATTCTGATCCTCGGGCACGATGGCGCCAATCAGCGTCTCGTCGGCAGACGCACCCTCAAAGCCCTCAATCTGCTCGTCAAAAGCCTCGCCCTGTTCGGGCTCGGTTTGAGCGTCGGGAGCAATCGGCTGACCGAACTCGTCCTCGGCGTAGGTAGGCTCTTCGTACTCGATGGTGTTGCCGTAGTCGTTTTGCTGCTGGGCCGCGGCATACTCCGCCGCCGCGCGCGCCATTTCCTCGGCACGACGTTTCTGCTCCCCAAAATAGGTATCGAACGGAACATCGTCGGGAAACTCGTTCTCGCCCTGGAAGGGAGCAACGTTGTCCATAACGCCGAGCATAGCGGCGACAGAAGACTTGTTGCACACCGCGCCGGACGTATAGGGAAGAACGTGGCGGTTAGAGATGATGTTTGCCGCGTTGGCAAGTGCAACGAGGGAAGCGAGGATCGCGACAATCCACAGCAGAACCTTGAGCGCGCCGGGGAGCGGCAGGATACGCAGGATGGCAACGGCAGCAGGGGCAATCGTGGCAACGGGCAACAGCTTGGCGATGAGCGCACGATACGAAGCATAGGGCTCGCGGGCGAGCAGCTCAGCACGGGGAGAGTCGTAGTGTGCGACAACGACCACCGGGCGGTTGCGCGGAGACGCGAGCGGGCCCGAGGCCTTGTGGTAGGCGATGACATTTTGGCTCACGCCCGTCTTGCCCAGGCGCGAAACCACGGGGTGGCCCGTGCGCTCGAGCACGTAAAGAACGGCGCCGACAATGGCCAGCAAGGTGCCGACCAAGCCGATACCGCCGCCGATGCCCATCAGCAGGGCGCCGGCAAACGCAAGAATACCGGTAACGGCAAATGCCAATCTACTGGGCGCCGGGGCATTGAACTCCTGAACCTCGGGGTCAAAGCCGTGGTTGCGGAAGATCTGAGCGATATCCTCGGCAGCCAAGCGCTCTTCTTCGCTGCATGCCGGCGTAATGCCGGTGTTCTGCAGCAGGTGGTTAATATAGTTCTGGGTGTTCGCCATGTGCGCTCCACATCCATAATCCGACAAATAGGCCCAATGCATGTACATTAGAACCGTATATAGTCGAAAGTATACCCCGAGCGAGCGCAAACGACCGAATTCGGGCCATCTTAACGCCTCGAGCGGACAAGGATATAGCCTAATCTCCATATCGGACTAAAATCATGGCAGCAAACCACCTTCTCATGCGAGGACTCTATGACGGCAAGCGACGCGACCGCGACAATTAAAAAGGGGAATTCGGAGCCCGGTTTCGATAAAACGGCTCAGCGCATCCTCAATCTTTTCTTTGTGCTCAACAGCTCCCCCGAACCGCTGACGACCGAGCAGATCGTCTTGGATTCTGACCTGGGATATGGCTCGGGCAATATCGACTCGGATAAGCGCAAGTTTCGGCGCGATCGTGACAAACTGCTCGAGCGTGGCATCTTAATCAAGGAGGTTCGCCCCGCCGGTGCGCAGGAGACCGAGGAAAGCTCGTGGACAATCGACCGCGAGCACACGTTTGCTGCAGGCGGCCTCATCACCGCAGACGACGCCGATATCCTACTCAACGCCATCGACCAGACGCTAGCGGCCGGCTCTTCCACCTTTGCCGCGCCGCTTGCCGATATTCGCTCCAAAATTGCCTACCTCACCGGCAGGACGACGGTGGACGAAGTACCGATCCGCCGCTCTCCCACCGTCGATGCGGTATGGAGCGCCTTTGCCGAGCGATGCGCGCTGCGATTTTTATATCAGAACGGACGCGGCGAGCAGAAAGAACGTACCGTCTGTGTCTACGGCATGTTCGAACGCGAGGGCGTGGCGTACTTCTGCGGCCTCGACAATGTCACCGACGACATCAGGACATTCCGCTGCGACCGTATCGTTCGCGCATGGCGTCCTTCGAAGGCCTACGCCATCCCTGCGGACTTCAATCTCAACGACTATCTGTTCTTTGAATTCGATTTCGCCGACCGACCGCCCGTTGCAGCCACGTTCTCGTTCGCCCCTCAGACGCAGATCGATATGATCAACGGCCTCGCGCGCGGGCGAGGTGAGCTCGCACACACCGATGCGGGATGGACCTGGACCGTTGACGTGCGTGACCTTGAAGCCGCCGCCTCATTTTGCATGGCCCACGCCATGGACGGCATGAGGCCCATGGCCCCCAAATCGCTCAAGCAGGCGTGGAACCACCTCATAGAAAGGACGGTGCACGAGCATGCCCGTGCGTAAACTCACCAGCGAGCAGAGACTCTCGCGCGCCATCGACATCATGGAGGCCCTCTACGCCGCCGGCGATGGCGGCATGACACGAACCGAGATTTGCAGCCGCTTTGACATCACGGGGGCGTCGCTCGACGAGATTCTCGAGATCGTCTCGACGCTCGCGGACCGAGAATCGGGCGCGCGCATCATCTGCGAATGCCGCGGCGAGCGCGTGGCCCTCACTGGTGACGCCGGGCGCGTGCTACCGTTGCGCCTGAGTGCCGCCGAGGGCGCCGTGCTCAACCATGAACTTGAATCGTTGGGGATCGAGCCGCAGACGGCAGCTCGGATTCGACATGCCCTTCTGCCCGAAGAGCTCGGCTATAACCAGCGCGTCTTTGACACCGTCAACCACGGGTCGCACTGGCAGCAGCTGAGCTGCGCCATTCAGGACGGTGTTCGTTGCCGCATCTCGTATCGCTCGATGGACGATGCGCGGCCACGCGAGCGTCTGGTCGACCCCTTGCGCATTACGGCAAACGGCGACCAAACATACCTGATTGCCTGGGACATCGCGATCGATGAGCAGCGCACCTATCGCATGGATAAAATCGAGGGACTCACCTTGACGGAAGACTCCGTCGTGCCTCACACACCGGGCGTCGCATCCCTCCACGATTCCCTTGCCCGGACGCAGCGTAGCGCAAAGCTCTTGATGCCATTCGATATGGCGGAGCATCTGGACTGGGCCGGCATCACCCTAATCGAGCGCAGCGGGGCAGACATGGCAACGGTAACCGTGCATTACGGCTCCGGGCGTTGGCTACTGAGCCAGGTAATCGCAGCGGGCGGAGCCATCCGCATCTTGGATGACCCCGCCCTGTCAAAGCGTCTGTGCGATATGGCAAAAACCCTCGTCTGTCCGCTTTAGCGCCGCCGCTCGTGACGTGCGCGCCACAGTTGCAGATAGTGACCGATCTGCGCCGATTCGATGCGCTGGTAGGAGCTCGTGGGCAGCGACGTTAAGAACTTCTTTCCGTAGCCCTTCGTCACCAGGCGCGGGTCGGCCAGAATCAGCACGCCGCAATCGGTCGACGAGCGGATAAGGCGGCCAGCCGCCTGCTTGACCTCGAGCACCGCCTCGGGCAGCGAATAGCGCGCCCAAGCGCGGTCTTCGCGCAGGTTGCGCTCGCACGAGAGCGGGTCCGTGGGGCTCGAGAACGGCAGCTTGGGAATGATGACGCAGCGCAGCGTCTCGCCGCTGGCGTCGAATCCCTCCCAGAAGGCCTTAAGCGCAAAAAGCGATGAAGTCGGCTCGCTGATAAACCGGTCGCGCAGGCGACGGGGAGATGAGTTGCGCTGCTGGCAGTTGAGTTCCAGACCCGCACGGGCCATCTTGGGCTCAACGCGGGTGTACAGGTCTTCCATGTCGCGCCGATTGGTGAACAGCGTGAGCACCGATCCGCCCATGGCAAGATGGGCGTCGACCAGCACGCGCTCGAGCGCCGTAAGATAGCTCTCACGATCGCGCGGATCGGGTATATCGCCCGCAACGACTACAGCCATGTTCGAATCAAAGTCGTAGCTCGAATCCAAGTGCAGCGATGAGGATGTCGAAGCACCGATGCGATCGAGGCCGACCGCGTGGTTAAAGTGTTCAAAGCTTTTGGACACCGTCATGGTCGCCGAGGCAAAGATAGCCGTGTGAACCTCGGGCAGCCACTCGGTTGCCAAGGCCTCGCCAATGTCGATGCGCTCTGCGGTCATTGACTCTCCGCCGGCACGCAACCTGCGATTGACCTGCAGCGAATACACGTAGTGTTCATCGGTGCCGTCGATGATGAGTTTGAGGTTCTCGGCCAGCTCGTGCAGGCGGCGCGAGATATCGCCCAGGTCGACAACAACCTCGGGCTTGTCGGCGGCGACAGCCTGCACCAGCGCGTCGACGCTCTTGTCAGCTTGTTCCAATGTATCGATGGCAGCGTAGGCCGACGGTAAGAAATCATGCCAGTCGTCAGATTCGCGCAGCTCGGGGCCAATCCATAGATTGGCATTGTCATAACCCCCACGGGCACGGCGACCGAGCTCGCGAACGCCATCGAACACGTCGGCGATTGCCATGCTCGCGCGCGCAACCGTCGACGTTGCCTTGGCAGTAAGGCCCAGATAGAGCGTAGAGCCCTCGGAGGTTGCCAAATCACGGGAAACCTGGCTTAGCGCGCCGGTGCTCGAGCCACCCAGGCGCTCAAACAGAACGCGTGATTCGTCCGCCGACACCACGCGCGCCCACTGACGGCGCGCCTCGCGCTCGATAGAATGGGCCTCGTCGATTACCCAATGACGAATCGGAGGCAAAATCCTGCCCTCGGCCGCGACATTGCGGAACAGCAGGGAATGGTTGGTGACCACCACATCGGCATGCGCCGCACGGCGACGAGCGCCGTGGACCAAACATTTATCAGGGAAAAACGGGCAGAGGCGACGAGCACACTCGCGCGAGGCCGTCGTAAAGTCGGGGCGGTTGACGCTGCGCCACCGAATGCCAAGTGAGTCGAGGTCGCCATCGGCTGATTGGCAGACGTACGCCATAATGACCGCGACCGCCGTGAGCGTGTCCGCCGGATCGCGCTTGGTGGTAATCTCGACCTGGCCGCGACTCATGCGCTCAAGCTTGCGCAGGCACGGATAGTGGTCATAGCCCTTGAGAGCGCAAAATGACAGGCCACCGTCCAGTTGCTCGGCAAGTTTTGGCAGCTCATGGTACATGAGCTGGTCGGCAAGATTGTTCGATTTGGTCGCAATACCAACCGTAATGTTGTTACGGCGTGCTGCCTCGGCAAAAGGCACCAGATAGGCCATCGATTTACCGACGCCTGTGCCCGCCTCAATTACACGATGAGTGCCCGTGACCAGCGCATCACGGACCTCGAGCGCCATCGCGATCTGCTCATCACGCGGCTCGTAGGTGGGGTACATGCGATTGACCAGGCCACCTGGCGCATAGTCTGCCTCAATCTCCTCACGACTCGGCATCTTGAGTACCGGCAGTTCGTCGGCGTCCACCCGATCGTCGGCGCGATCGGCCTTGAGAACGTCAGCACGAGCGGCGCTGAGAGAGAAGATATAACCAGGGTTCTGCCCCGCCAAGAATGAGAAGATTGGACGATAGGACCAAGGCACGTCCGGATGCATGTCGGCTAGGCGCGCCATGAGGCCCTGGGGCAAGTCGGTGAGTGCCACGAGCAACACGCGCCATACGCCACACAGGGCGTCGACGTCGGCATTGGCACGGTGTGATACCGAGTCACAGCCAAACAGATCGGCCATAAAAGACAGCTTGTGCGAGGCCAGGCGCGGAAACGCGATGCGCGACAGCGCCAGCGAATCGATCCAAATATCGCTCACGTTGACGCCGCCTTTGACCGACTCGATAAACGAGCGGTCGAACGTGGCGTTATGTGCGATTACCGGGCAACCACCGACAAAATCGGCGAGAGCGGCTACGGCCTCAACGGCCGACGGGGCATCTGCCACATCGGCATTTGTAATGCTCGTGAGCTCGGTAATCTCGGCGGGAATCAGCTGTTTGGGATGCACGAAGGTATCGAAGCGGTCGACGACCTCGCGGCCCGAAAGACGGGCCGCCGAGATCTCGATCAGCTCATTGTCCTGCACCGAAAGACCTGTGGTCTCGGTATCGAGGACGATCACATCTTCCTCGATAAGGCCGAAGGACTGCGTTTTGGCGCGTTCGGCAAGCGTGGCATAGGAGTCGATGACAAACTGCGGCGTTCCTGACGAAACCGCGTCCTCGATTAGCATGCAATGCCCGCTCGACGAAGGCCCATACGGATCAGGCTGTCACAGACCTGCGGGAACGTCATGTCGTCGGTGTGGCGGATCTCGTCCGGATACAGCGACGTATCGGTCATGCCGGGAATGGTATTGGTCTCGAGGATAACGGGGCCGTCCTCACTCACGATAAAGTCGCTGCGCGAGATACCCAGGCAACCGAGGGCCTTGTGAGCAGCACAGGCAAGCTCCTGAGCGCGAGCGTAATTCTCGGGTGAAATCTGCGCCGGAATGCGATGGATGTCCGTAGGGTCGACATATTTCACGTCCAGATCGTAGAACTCGCAGTCCTCGGGTTTGCGAATCTCGACAATCGGCAGAGCGCGCACGTCGTCCTCGCCGTACACACCGACGGTGATCTCGGTACCCTCGATGCACTTCTCGACCAGCACTTTGTCGCCGTACGCAAACGCCTTGGCGATTGCCGCGGGCAGCTCGGAGGGCTCATGGACCAGGGAAATGCCATAGCTGGAACCGTTGACGGCCGGCTTCACAAAGCAGCGCTCGCCACAAACCTCGACGATATGATCGATATCGACTTCATCGCCCACCTCGAGCGCGAGGCCGGGGGCAATGGGAATGCCCGCCTTGGCGTACAGGAGCTTAGAGACCTCCTTGTCGGCACCGCAGGCGCTGGCAAGCACGCCCGAGGCCGTGTAGGGGATACCCAGGGTCTCCATGGCGCCCTGCATGGCGCCATCCTCGCCGCCGGCACCGTGCATGGCGATAAACGCCACGTCAAAGCCGCCGGTCGCCATGGTTACCATAAAATCATCGGCAGCCGTGTCGAGCAGCTCCACCGAAGTGTAGCCGGCCTCCTTCAAGGCAACCACGACGTTCTTTCCCGAATTGAGCGAGATCTCGCGCTCAGCGGAATGACCGCCCGCCAAGACCGCTACGTGCATGTTCTCTAGGCTTTTACCCGGCATGGGCAGACTCCTCCTCTATAATTTCTGCAGCTGATACCATATTGTAGCGATACCCTCTACGTTTCCCCAAAATCGAAAGGCTTCCATGAATCCCAGGACTAAATCTCAGGACATTCGCGACTTGAGCCAAAACGATATTCGCGAGCTCGTGGCCGAGCTTGGCCAGCCCGCCTTCCGCGCGAAGCAGCTCATCGAATGGGTCTTTGAGAAGAACGTTTGTTCGTTTGACGATATGACCAACCTTCCCAAGGCTTTCCGCGAGCAGCTTAAAGAGGCTTTTGCCTTTGACACGCCGACTGAACTCACCAAGCAGGTTTCCAAAGATGGCTCTCGCAAGTATCTGCTCGAGTACCACGACGGCGTTTCCGTCGAGACCGTCGGCATGCCCCGTCGTAACAAGCTTTCCGTCTGCGTTTCCACCCAGGCAGGCTGTGGCATGGGCTGTGCCTTTTGCGCTACCGGTCTCAACGGCCTCAAGCGCTCTCTGACCGCTCAAGAGATCGTCGACCAGGTACTTCATGTATCCAACGACTTTGGCGAGCGCGCCACGAGCGTTGTCTTCATGGGCCAGGGCGAGCCGTTTGCCAACTACGACGAAGTTCTCAAGGCGCTGCGAATCCTCAACGACCCCGATGGCATCGGTATCGGCGCTCGTCACCTCACCGTCTCTACCAGCGGCGTTATTCCCGGTATTCGCAAATTTGCCGACATCCCCGAGCAGTTCACGCTTGCCGTTTCCCTGCATTCCGCCATCCAGTCGACGCGCAATAAGCTCATGCCCGGTGTTAAGAAGTACACGCTGCTTCGCCTTCACGAAGCGCTTCAGCTCTACACCGAGAAGACCGGCCGCCGCCCGACCTATGAGTATGCCATGATCGAAGGCGTCAACGATACGAATCCCGAAATGCAGGCGCTCTGCGACTTCTGCGAGGGAACGCTGTGCCACGTTAACCTCATTCAGCTTAACGACATCGAGGGTAGCCCGCTCAAGCCGTCGCCGATTCATAAGGTTGAGGATCTTCAGCGTCGTCTTGAGTCCCGTGGCATCGAGACCACGATTCGTAACTCCCGTGGTAACGATATTGACGCCGCCTGCGGACAGCTGAAGCAGCGCTTCAAAGTTCAGAAGAACGCATAGGGGAGTCGCATCCCAAAACGTTTCATGTGAAACATCGAACGACCCCGGTTACAGAATATGCAACCGGGGTCGTTTCATTTATTGACCTTAATTTTGAATCAGCTGCTACCTGTCCCATTTTTACGGCCAAAATAAGGGGTCCTTGTCTCATGAATCAGACAAGGACCCCTCAAAATATGCTGAGTAATTGTTAGGTACCTAATAGCCTACATTTTCCCATTGGTTGCTGACCCAACCTTGATTAATCTTGGGATTCTTCGTTACCTGAGCAGTACGCATGGCAACATCTTCTGTCATAACATCCATTTTCTTTTTGGAAGTATCGACGATATCTTGCGCGCTACGAAGCAAACGACCTCGAAGTTCATCGTCTGTAGCGATCCTATAGCCAGCAAAGGCACCAGCCGCGACAGTCGTCACCAATGCAATCGCTGTTATAATCTTATTCCTCATCTTGGCCTCCTTGATCAAACTGAATCATTTCGCCAAGAATACGAGAGAGCTCTTCCTCGTCTTTAAACTCAATCTCAATCTTATTCTTTCCACGCGAGCTCTTCACACGCACGTTGGTATTAAAAACCTGACGAAGCACGCGGGCAGCCTTTTTAAAAGACTGAGGCGTTGCAGGCCTCGGCGTCTTAGGTGTCTCTCCGGCAGAAAACAACGGAGCAAGATTTTCTGTCGCTCTTACGGAAAGGCCCTCTGTAACAACTTTCTCTGCAAGTCGAATACGCGCGTCCTCATAGGGAACTGCAAGAATTGCACGTGCATGACCAGCAGTAAGTTTGCCCTCAAAAATCATCTGCTGAACTACTTCGGGGAGATCGAGAAGACGCAGCGAGTTTGTAATTGCAGAGCGTGACTTGCTTACTGCCTTCGACAATGCCTCCTGGGTCATCCCGCTGGCATCAATGAGTTGGCGATAGCCCTTAGCCTCTTCGACGGGATTCAGATCAGAACGCTGAAGGTTTTCGATAAGAGCAAGAGCCAGCATCTCTTCATCATTTACCTCTTTAATGATGACTGGCAATTCTTCAAGGCCAGCAAGCTTTGACGCCTGGTAACGACGCTCACCAGCGATGATCTCATAGCCGTTTCCATGCTTGCGAACCAAAAGCGGCTGCAAAACGCCATGTTCTTGGATTGACTCGCTCAACTCACGAAGTTCAGTTTCGTTAAAGTGAATTCGCGGCTGGTTAGGGTTGGGAACAATATCCTCAATAGGTAGTTTCGTTTCAGATGCAGCCTTTGACGCGGATGCAGCCGAACCACCGGTCTCATACTCGGCCTCTGAGACCAAAGCATTGAGTCCACGTCCCAATCCACCACGTTTCTTTACACTAGGCACGCTTGATCACCTCTTTTGCAAGGTTCATATACGCTTTTGCACCCTTATTTTGAGGTGCATAGGTAATTACCGGTTCTCCAAAAGACGGTGCTTCGGAGATTTTAACCGTACGGGGGATCAGCGTCTTAAACGCCTTGTCACCAAAGTACGATTGAACCTCCTCAACAACCTGATTCGATAGAGAAGTACGCGAGTCATACATGGTCATAAGCACACCATAGGTGTCTAAGCCCTTGTTCAGACGTGATTTAACCATCTTCATTGACTCAAGCAGCTTCGTAACGCCCTCGAGTGCATAATACTCGCACTGGATCGGAATCAAAACGCTGTCTGCCGCGGTCAAGGCGTTGATAGTAAGCAGGCCGAGCGAAGGGGGACAGTCAATGAAAATAAAATCGAACTCGTCCTGAATCGGCTCAAGCAAATCTTTGAGGCGGGTTTCACGAGCGATTGCGCTTACGAGCTCAATTTCCGCGCCTGCAAGCTGAATTGTAGCCGGAATTACGAATACCTTTTTGCAATTTGTATCAAGAACAAGCGATTCTGCCGGCACATCATTCAACAATGCATCATAGATGCAGTGATCAAGGTCTTCTTTTTCAATTCCGAATCCACTGGTGCTGTTTCCCTGCGGATCAAAATCGACAATCAGTGTCTTACGACCCTGCTCGCCCAGTGCCGCCGCAAGGTTTACAGCCGTCGTTGACTTACCAACGCCGCCTTTTTGATTGATAATTGCAATGATACGCGTGTCTTTTGCGCTCTTAGAACGCTTAACGTCGCGAAATCCCACGGTCCCTCCTGGTGTGTATTGAAGCTGTCAAACGGAGGATGTTTCACGTGAAACATTCCGATTCAATATCAACCGCCATGTTTCACGTGAAACACTGCAAGTTGTTAGTATCTATTATGTTTCACGTGAAACATCTAGGCAAGCGGATTCTTCTTTGCCATGCCATTTGCACGAGGCAATGAAACAGATGCTGAATGACTCTTCTTAAGAACAATGAACTCCCTGTGACCCAAGCCTTCAGGCAAATCAATTGCGTCATTCAAAAGCAAAGTGAAGCCGCAAATCTTAGCTGCTGACATACCGGAAGCAAGCTCCTCATCCGAAGGATTGCCCTTGGTGATAACAAATAGCCCTCCATCCTTCAGGTACGGAGCCGCATACTCAACAAGAATCGGTAGAGGGGCCAGTGCGCGGGCGGTTACAACGGAGAACTGCTTCTTATGGCTTCGAGCATATTCTTCAAGACGATCATGAACCGCATGAGCATGTTTCAATCCAAGAGCATGGACAAAGGAATTAACCGCATCAACCTTCTTGCAAACAGAGTCAATATAAGTAGCTTTACGATGCGTGGTTATGGTTAATGGAATACCAGGGAAGCCCGCACCTGTTCCCATATCGAGCAAAGCTCCCTCAGGAGCCTTGTTGATATAGGGGAGCAAAACAAGTGAGTCGAGGATATGAAGTACTGCAGCATCTTCTACGTTAAGAATACGGGTGAGATTGGTTGTCTTATTTGTTTCTAGAACCAAATCCAAATGCTGAATACATTTCCTCAGCTTAACATCAGTTACGCTCAAGGAATACTCTTTGCAATAGGAAGTTAGACGACTCAACATCTCGTCAGCCTGCTGATCAGTAAGTACTAACAACGAAAGCTCCTTTCTGACAAAAATCAGTGTATCGAGAACTTTTGACAAAAAAAGGGGACGTGGAAACCACGTCCCCTTAGCATAAGCTCGAGAAGATTATCGAGCAACAATCACCACATGGCGATCAGGGTCAGAACCCTCAGAATGAGTATCGACGGCATCATTGCCACGAAGTGCAATGTGAACCAGTCGACGCTCGTAGGCATTCATGGGCGGAAGCGAAACACTCTTATGAGTGCGGATGGCACGCTCGGCAGCAGACTGGGCCATGGAAGCAACCTTGTCCTGACGGCGACTCTTGTATCCCTCTACGTCCACCACAACCGGATACCTAAAGCCAAGTTTGCGGCTCACCAGCAAAGAGAACATAACCTGAAGGGCATCAAGGGTGCGACCATGACGGCCAATGAGAACAGCAAGGTCGGGAGCCGTTACATCCAAAATCAGCTCACCCTCGTCGCCCTCATACTCATCGATAGGAGAGTTGGCGGCATCGAAGTGCGAAAGGATGGAACGCAGGATGGAAATCGCAACATCGGCAATGGTGTCGAGCTCCTCATCGGTCAGCTCTTCACCAGCCTTGTAGCGCTGTGCAATCTCGGGATAATCGCCCGCGACCTGCGGGGCAACCTCCTCAAGCATATCCTCGATGATCTCTTCAGACATAACGTACTCCAAAAGTTAGGTACCTAAATAAGATTGATATCCCGTTACTTCTTCTTGTGCGGGCGCGGCTTCTTCTCTCGACGAGTGACCTCAACCTGCAGCGGAGCGTTCTTAAGACGCTCCTCCTCATCGGCCTTCGCCTTGTCGATGACCTTCTGCGTCACAAAAATCTGCTGGATAACCTGCCAAGCAGACGAGACGTCGTAGTACAGCAGAACACCAACGGGAAGGCTCCAGCCCATCCAAAGCATCATGACCGTCATGACAACGGCCATCATACGCATGCTCTGAGCCTGCTGGCCGGTCTGGTTGCGCGACATATAGAGCTGCGGAATCAGGGTCAGGACGGCGAACAGGATCAGGCAAACCAGCGCAGGCAGTGCAACCATAAAGCCATCGGCAAAGGAAGCGCTCGGCGTGGTGGTCAGGTCGGGCAGGATGTTGAAGAACGAGAACGTGCCGTCGTTAAAGTACTGCGGCAGGTTGCGCAGCAATGTAAACAGGGCGAACAGGATAGGCATCTGAATCAGCAGCGGCAGACAGCCAGCCATGGGGTTGAACTTGTTCTCGCTGTAGAACTTCTGCATCTCTTCGGCCTGACGCTGGGGATCGTCGGCATAGCGCTCCTGGATCTCGAGCATCTTGGGCTGCAGCACCTGCATGCGAGCCGTCGACTTGGTCGACTTGAGCATGAGCGGCGTCAGCAGCAGACGGATGATGACCACCAGGATGATGATGGACAGGCCCCAGTCGACCGCAAAGGTCTGGATGAGCTTGAGCAGCTCGAAAAGGATGTTAACGATCCAATCCCACATGTAAGTTTTCCTCCGATAGCGAGTGCCCGCTAGGGCACAGGGTCATAACCGCCGACGTGCAGGGGATTGCAGCGAGCGATGCGCCTCACGGCAAGCCAGCAGCCTCTCAAAACACCGTGCTTCTCAATCGCCTGGACGGCGTATTGCGAGCACGTTGGGTAATAAATGCAGGCGTCAGGCAATAAGGGCGAAATAACCTGTTGATATATGCGAATAGGAGCGATGGCAACACGTCGCAAAACGTGATTGCTCATCGCTCCTCCCCGGCAACGCCGGCGCGCTTCATAAGCGAACGCAACGCCTTGTCCATCTCCTGCGGCGAGGAAACCCTCGTCTTGGGAGTTGCGAACAAGATGATGTCATAACCCGCAACGGGAAATCCGCAGCTGCGGGCGGCCTCGCGCATCACACGCTTGGATCGGTTGCGCACGACGGCACAACCGAGTCGCTTAGCACCAACGAAGGCGACCCTTCCGGAGTCGCCTTCGCCAACCGATTCACATATGGTCATTCGAATCAGAGGGTGATTGAAACGACGCCCCTGACTGAACACATGCTCGAAATCTTGCCGAGACTTAATAGTCTTCATGCGAGATGTGTGTATCGCTGCTAGACAGTGAGACGCTTGCGGCCCTTGGCGCGACGACGGGCGAGCACGGCACGACCACCCTTAGTGGCCATACGGGCACGGAAGCCATGGGTCTTGGCACGCTTACGCTTATTAGGCTGATACGTACGCTTCATCTTAAGTTCCTCCTGCTGCATTTCGAGTGTCCGCGGGGACGCGGACGCAGATATAGACACGTGAGCTTGAAGATTGTAGGGAAATCAATGTTCAAATGTCAAGAAATCAAAGGTAAAAGGTTGCGCAGTTCACACGGTTCCCCCATAAGCCAAGCTCGATTTAGCGGTGCATGGCAACTTTTCACGATATTTCATCGAGTTTTCAACAGGTCATGTTGGCAATGTTGAGAACTTTTCGTCCGTTTTCCAAAGTTTTCAACAGGTTTTGAAAAGTTGTCGAAAGATGAGAAACATTGCACGGTGAGCTACTATTTGTTCGAAACCTTTTGGAAGATTGCGAGCGGCATGTCTGACGACTTTTACACCATGGTCGATTCCGGAGACCCGGCACCCGACAACGAGCACATCACCGGCGTGCGCGAAGAGCGTGACGAAGGTGAACAGACGACAACGCAGGCGCCAAAAGCCATGTACGCCGCGCGCATCGCCGTCTATGACGACATGCTGTCGACACCGCGTGTGATCGTCATTGATCCGCAAGATGTCCGCACGTATTTGGAAGAGACGACCAACACCGTCTACCAGTGCATGAAAGAACAAGGTGGCCACATCTCGCTCATGGTCATCCGCGAGATTGTCGAAAACTTTATCCACGCACACTTTGCCGAGCCCATCATCTCGATTCTGGACGGCGGAGACACCATCCGCTTTGCTGACCAAGGACCCGGCATCGACGACAAGGAACGTGCTTTCGACTTTGGCGTTACCAGCGCAAACAGCAAGATGAAGCGCTATATCCGTGGAACCGGAGCAGGGTTTCCCATGGTGCAGGAGTATTTGGAAAACGCCGGCGGTGCCGTATCCATCGAGGACAACATGGGCAACGGCACCGTGGTTACGGTAAGCCTGAACCCTAAACGCGTGCAGGAAATCGAGCGTGCCGGCGGACGCGGCGCTGCCGTGCGGCCCGAGACGGAGCAGCCCACATATCCCCTGCCGGGAGCTTTTGCGCAGCAGCCCGTGGCAACGCAGCAGATGCAGCCCCCCGTGGGACAGATGCAGCAGCCCGGAATGCTTCCCACACAAGAACCCCAGGCGGCATCTATGTCGATGCCGCCAAACATGCCAGAGGCCATGCCGCTGGCTGATCAGGATGCAGCAGCAATGCAGCAGGCGACGGGGGCGCCGGGTGGCCAGCAAATGGGCTATCAGCCGTACCAACAGGGATATCCATATCAGCAGATGCCGCCACTGGGGTATGGCCAGCAGTTCCCGCAGCAGTACCAGCAGGGATATCAGCAGCCGTACCAGCAGATGCCGCAGCAGCAGTACAGCCCTTGGACCCAGCAGATGCCTCCACAGCCTTACCAACAGTGGCCTCAAAGTTTTCAACAGCAAATGCCGCCGATGCAGAGTTCTCAACAACCAGCAGCTCAAATGATGTATCCTAATGCAGCAAATCAGTATGCGCAGCCACAACCGGACGTGTTCGTAAGCGATCGCGGCAACGCCGCGCTGGGCTATCTGGCGCAAAATCAAGCGTGCGGTGCAACCGATCTGGCGAGGACGTTTGGAAACTCGGCCCCCACTTGGTCACGCACGCTCAATGACTTGGCGCAGGCCGGCTTGGTCATCAAGCATGGCCAGAAATACCATCTGACCGAACTCGGCGCCGCTCGCGTGCGAGCTCAGAGCTAAAGAACGGGAGAGACAGTGGACGAGGAAGCAAGCATCATCCTGGGGGATGCCATCGCCTTTTGTCAGCGCGACGGCCAAGATGCACGCCTCATCAACATGCTGGGGCAATCGCGCGCCATAAGCCTGACCGAAGATACGCTCACGATCGAGGCCCCCTCGCGCTTTGCCATCGCGCAGCTCAAAAAGCATCAGCCGACTATTGAGGCCTATCTGGAAGAAATCGCCTTTGCGCCGATTGCGCTCGACATCGTGGCACCGCAAGGCGCCGCGACGGAATCCGCTGCCGCGACGGCGCCCGCCACGGCTCCCGCTGCTTCCCCGGCGGTGCCGGCCTCCGCAGGCGACGTGCCGACAATCGAGCACCAGCACAGCGATGTTTCCCGTGAAACCATGGCGCCGTTGCCGACCGCGGTAGCGACGTCAACGAACGCACCCGTCACGCACATGCCCATTGCTCACGACGCAGCGGCGGGCGCGGATTCGGGCATTGCAATCAAGAACACGCTCTCGGCCGACGATTTTCGTCGCATGATGAACCAGATGAAGGGCGGAGCGCCGACTAAATCCACGCAAGCTGCGACCCCCGCTTCACCCATGCCAGCACCGACCGTGCCGGCCGAGCAGAATACGGATGGAGCCCCGCTCGCCGCGAACTCAAAATTTACCTTTGAGAACTTTGTCTACGGCCCCGAGAACAGCCATGCCTATCGCTCGGCACTCAAGTTTGCCGCCCTCGCGGACGAGCGCGGCACATGCACATCACTGTTTATCTACGGCAAATCGGGCCTGGGCAAGACGCACCTGCTGCTTGCCATCAAAAACGAGCTCGCCGAGAAGTCGCCCGAGATCAAGGTCAAGTATGCCAACTCCCAGGCATATCTGGACGACCTGATGACCGAGTTCGACCGCCAAAAGAAGAGCAACGCCCCCATCATGCAGGCGTACCACGGCGTGGACGTGCTCATCATCGATGACATCCAAAACATCATCGGCAAGCGCGCGAGCGTGGACTACTTTTTCCAGCTCATGGACGAGTTCATCCGCAACAACAAGAAGGTCGTCATCGCGGCAGACCGCGCCCCCAAGGACCTGAGCATGGACGAGCGCCTGACCAGCCGCTTCAACGCCGGCATGCTCTGCCTGGTCGCAGAGCCCAGCTACGAGATGAAATACAAGATCTTGCAGCGCTATTACGAGAACACCATCGTCGCCGCTCCCGAGGCAGGCGACGACTCACTGTTGGCGGCCTACGGGGGCGACGGCGGGCACCTGACCGATGAGCACTTTAAGCACATGGCAGAGGTGTCGGGCACCAACATCCGCGAACTCGAGAGCTTCTGCGAGCGCTGCGCCGGCGAGGCGGGCGACCGCGAGCGCGAGGGCGGGGAGCTCACCTTTGACGATATCGACGCCATCGCCAGCCAGTACTTCGACACATCGGCCAAAAAGATCAACGTGCAAACGGTTCAGTCCGTCATCGAAGAGCAGTACGGCGTGACGCACGAGGAGCTCATCGGCCCGCGTCGCAACGCCAATATCGCCAAAGCACGCCATATCGCTATCTACCTGGCCATCGAAATGTGCGAGATGACGACCACGGCGGTAGGCGCCGAATTTGGCAACCGCAACCACTCGACCGTCAGCACGAGTTACAAAAAGGTCCAGAAGATGATCCAGGAAGACCGCACCGTCACCGAAGACCTCAAGTCGCTGCGCGATAAAATTACACTACGCTCGTAGGGAAATAGAGACACCTGTTGAAAACTTGTCGAAACCACGGGCATAAGGTGTCTAAAACCCAATCCGCGGTGATGAAAAGTTTTGCGCAGGTTTTGAACGTGGAAAACCACCCCTGTTGCACACAGGTTGCTGTCGATTCTCTTTCTGGGTCTGACCTGCGTCTTTGTGAGTAATCAACAGTTTCGTCAGTGCTATTACTATTGTTAAGATATTTATATCTATAGAAAGGTATTAAAAGATGAAGTTCACCGTCAGCCAGAGCTCGCTTACACAAGCCATCGGCGTCGTTATGAAGGGTGTCGCTTCGGCATCCACCCTTCCCATCCTGTCGGGCGTGCTCGTCAAGGCGCAAGACGGCATCTTGGAATTCCAGACCTCTAACTACACCATCTCGATCCGTCATCGCATCGCGGCGCATGTCGAAGAAGAGGGCGAGATGGTTATCCCCTGTAAGATGCTCTCCAATATCACCAAGACTCTCCCCGATGCCCCGGTCACCTTTGAGCTGTCCGAGCGCCAGGTGCTGATCAGTTGCGAGAAGAGCTCGTTCCGCCTGAACACGCTCGATGCCAATGACTTCCCTGAGTTTCCGGCCTATGCCATCGAGAGTGCCGTGGAGCTGCCGACCGATATCTTGTCCGAGATGGTCGGCCGCGTGTGGCGCGTCACCTCGACCGACAAGGCTCGCCCCATCCTGGGCGGCGTGCACATGAAGGTCGAGAACAACACCGTGCGCCTGGTGGCGACCGATTCCTTCCGCTTGGCCGTGTGCGATACGCAGGTCGAGACCTCGACCCTCGAGGGCTCCTTTGAGCTCAACGTTCCGGCTGACGCCTTTAACGACGCACTGAACATCATGGCCAGCCAGGCGACCATCATGATCGGGGCTACCGACACCCAGGTCGTCTTTGAGGCCGGCAACACCACCTACGTGTCGCGTCGTATCGAGGGCGTGTACCCCAACTACAAGCAGCTCATCCCCGATTCGTGCGTGACGAGCGTCAAGATTGACGTCGCCGCCTTTAACGCCGCCCTCAAGCGCGTGGCCGTTATCGCGAGCGCCAACCCCGCCGTCAAGTTCGAGATCGATGTCGAGAACGGGCAGATGGGCCTGTCCTCCATTTCCAATGACCAGGACCTTGCGCAGGAGACGATCGATGTCGAGGCCGAGGGCGAGTCGGGCACCATCGCCTTCAACTACCACTACATCTTCGGCTGCCTCAATGCCCTGTCCAAGGAGAAGGAGATCACGCTGGAGCTCAAGAGCTACTCGCAGGCGGGCATCTTCAAGTCCTACGACAAGATCAACTACCTGTACCTGGTCATGCCGGTCCGCATCTAGCGCTGCGCCATGACCATGTTCGCCCGCGATCTTTCCGTCGCGCACTACCGCAGCTTCGATAGCTATCGTCTTGCCCTGGACGAGGGCGTGACGATACTTGCGGGACCAAACGCGGCGGGAAAGACCAATCTCATAGAGGCGCTGCAGCTGCTGACGAGCGGCGCCTCGTTTAGGCATCCGACCGCAGCCGAGCTCGTCCATGACGGCGTGGGCTCGTGCAAGGTCGAGCTGAGGCTCGAGGGCGACGGCCGCGTGCTTGATATGGGATTGAGCGCGGAGGACGGTAAGCGCTCGTTTAGCCGCAACGGCAAGAGATGCTCTGCCGCCGGTGTACGCGGGGTTCTGCCGAGCGTGCTGTTTTGCCCTGACCATCTGGACATGGTTAAGCGAGGCGCCAGTGTGCGCCGCGCCGCCCTCGATGACTTTGGCATGCAACTGAGCGCACGCTATGCCGATCTTGCGAGCACCTATGGGCGCTGCGTGACCCAGCGTAACGCCTTGCTCAAGGAGACCTGGTGCTGCCGTGAGATGCTCGGCGCGTGGAACGATTCGATTGCCCGCGCGGGCGCGGCTCTGCTCGTGCACCGGTTGGCCCTGCTCGACCGGCTGGCGGGCCATGTACACACTGCCTACGGGCAAGTGGCGTCCGGCGAGGCTGCCAACGTGACCTATACGTCCACACTGGGGGATTTGCCCCAGGTCGAGGATCGCGAAGAGCTGAAGGGCTGGGCGTACGAGCGCATGCTGGCCGCCCTTGATGAGCACGCCGACGAGGAAATTCGCCGCGGCGTGACGTTGGTGGGACCGCATCGCGACGAGATTGAATTTACCGTGGCGGGTCGCTCCGCCCGTTCATTTGCCAGCCAAGGACAGCAGCGAACGTTGGTACTGTCCTGGAAGGTGGCCGAGGTGGCCGTGGCTCGCGATGTTCTGGGTACTGCTCCGCTGTTGCTTCTGGACGACGTGATGAGCGAGCTCGACGGCGAGCGCCGCGGTGCTTTTCTGCGGCTGATCGGCGATGATATCCAAACGGTCATAACCACGACCAACCTGGGATACTTTACCGATGACCTGCTTGATCGAGCCAAGGTGGTGAGCATGGGTGAGACGTGCTAATTACGAGCGCGAGAGCGAAACGGTCGCCTTCAGTGGGTTTTTAAACGCAGAGCGCCAGCGCATCCTGGCGGCTGCAACACCTGAGCGCCGCGCGCAGATGGAGGCTGCCGAGGAGTCGCGCGCGGTCTATCGCGCGTGGAACGCGGTGTGCTCGGGCACGCGCGAGGGGCGGCATGTGACGGGCCTGCGCTACCTGCCCGAGTCCAATGAGCTGCTGGTATATCTCGATTCGCCCTCGTGGACGCAGGAAATGACGCTGTTGCGCGAGATCATCCGCGCGCGCATGGAGCGCGTCGGTGCGCATGTGGATGGCCTGGTGTTCAAAACCACCGCGCCCGGTCACACGCCGCCCGCTGCCAAAGAGCGTCTGCGTCCTGCCGTGGCCGAGCGCCCGCCGGCTCCGCATGCTGACCTAAGTGAGGCCGAGCGCACCGAGATTGAGCGCCAAGTGGCGCCCATCGAAGACCAAAAACTGCGCGAGGCCCTCGAGAACGCCATGAGAGCCAGTGCCGAGTGGGCCAAGGGCGTGCAAGGCAAAAAAGAGCCTTAAATCGCATCTGGTGGCCTTGTAGAGCCAAATACCCTCGTTCCCGAGGGTATTTTTTTACGATAAACTAGTAAGGCTGTACACATTTTCTTGACTGAAGGAGGACGTGTGGCAAACGAAAACGATTACGATGGCGGCGAGATTAAGATTCTCGAAGGTCTCGAGGCCGTTCGTAAGCGCCCGGGCATGTATATCGGCTCGACGAGCGCCAGCGGTCTGCATCACCTGGTGTGGGAGATCGTTGACAACTCCGTCGACGAGGCCATGGCCGGTTTCTGCACCGAGATCCAGGTGACGGTCCACGCCGACAACTCCATCACGGTCGTCGACAACGGCCGCGGCATCCCCGTCGACGAGCACCCTGTTAAAAAGATCCCGACGCTCGAGGTCGTCATGACGATCTTGCACGCCGGCGGTAAGTTCGATAACTCGGCCTATAAGGTCTCGGGCGGCCTGCACGGCGTGGGCATCTCCGTCGTCAACGCACTGTCCAAGCGCGTGGTCGTTCAGGTTCGTCGCGATGGCAACACCTACGAGATGGAGTTCTCGCGCGGCAAGACCGTCAAGAAGATGGAGGTCGTGGGCACCTCGGATTCGACGGGCACCACCGTCACCTTCTGGCCCGACGATGAGATCTTCGAGACCTGCATCTACGATTTCGATACGCTGCACAACCGTCTGCAGGAGACGGCGTTCCTCAATAAGAACCTTAAAATCGTGCTGACCGACGAGCGCGAAGCGACTCCCCACGTGGAGGAGTTTTGCTACGAGGGCGGCATCATCGACTTCGTCAAGTTCCTCAACGAGGGCAAGGACGTCCCCGAGGCCTTTAAGGAGCCCATCTACATCGAGGGCAAATCGGACCCGGACGCGCCTGTGGCCAAGATGGGAGAGGTCGAGGTTTCCCTGCAGTGGAATAGCGGCTACGGCGAGAACGTCATGTCGTTTGCCAACGACATCTACACCCCCGAAGGCGGCATGCACCTTGAGGGCTTCCGCACCGCGCTCACCCGCGTGATCAACGATTACGCGCGCAAGCAGAACCTGCTCAAGGAAAAAGACGCCAACCTGACCGGCGACGATGTGCGCGAGGGCCTTTCGGCCGTTATCTCGGTCAAGCTGCCCGATCCGCAGTTTGAGGGCCAGACCAAGGCAAAGCTCGGCAGCTCCTATATGCGAGCGCTCACGCTCAAGATTGTGACCGACGGCCTTGTCGATTACCTCGAGGAGCATCCCAAGCCCGCTCGCGAGATCGTCAAGAAGGCGCAACAGGCCTGCAAGGCGCGCAATGCCGCCCGCAAGGCGCGCGAGGCGACCCGCCGCAAGAGCCTGCTCGAGACGGCGTCCCTGCCCGGTAAGCTCGCTGACTGCTCGGTGCGCGATGCCGAGCTGACCGAGCTCTTCATCGTAGAGGGCGACTCGGCAGGCGGTTCGGCCAAGGACGGCCGTCGCCGAGACATCCAGGCGATTCTGCCCCTGCGCGGCAAGATTTTGAACGTCGAACGCGTTGGTGACCATCGCGCGTTCTCGAGTGACACCATTCAGTCGCTGATTACCGCGATCGGCTGCGGCGTCACGACGAGTGCCGGCGACGGCGGCGACTTCGATATCACCAAGGCGCGCTACCACAAGATCATCATCATGACCGATGCAGACGTCGACGGTGCGCATATCCGCATCCTGCTGCTGACGTTCTTCTACAAGTACATGCGTCCGCTGATCGATGCCGGCTACGTCTATGTTGCCTGCCCGCCCATCTTTGGCATTAAGGTGCGCAACAAGATCCACTACGTGTATCCCAACGGCCGCCAGCCCGAAGACGAGATCCTGCGCGACACCATCCAGAGTCTGGGCCTGAACCCCGACGATAACGACGAGGACGGCAAGGCCAAGGACGGCAAGATTACCAAGAAGCGCAAGGGCTATACCGTCCAGCGCTACAAGGGTCTGGGCGAGATGGACCCCAAGCAGCTTGCCTCGACGACGATGGACCCCAAGACCCGCATCCTGCAGCGTGTGTCGATCGAAGACGCCGTGGTGGCGGACCGCGCCGTGCGCGAGCTGATGGGTTCCGAGGTCGGCTATCGCCGCGAATACATTGAAAAACACGCACATGATGCACGATTCCTTGATGCTTAAGAGGAGGTAACGTGGCAGACGATATCAACAACAATGAGGGTATGGACGAGGCCGGCGATGCCGGTATGCCCGACGATCTGAAGCGCCTGCTTGCCCGTGCTGAGCAGGGCGAGGACGGCGACCCGGACGCCTATAACCCCGATGCCGATGATGACGAGGAAGAGGACGACGACGGCGAGCTCGAGGAGAGCTTTGGCGAAGTCGACCGTGGCGCCTCGGCCGGCGAGGATATCAACGGCGGCCAGCTCCAGATTTCGGAGTTCGGTCGCGAGATGAAGCAGTCGTTTATCGAGTATTCGATGTCGGTCATCACGGCGCGCGCCCTGCCGGACGTGCGCGACGGCTTAAAGCCGGTGCACCGCCGCATCCTGTACGCGATGAACGAGAGCGGCATCTACCCCAACCGCCCGCACAAGAAGTCGGCGTGGACGGTCGGCGAAGTTATCGGTAAGTACCACCCGCACGGTGACTTTGCGGTCTACGAGGCCATGGTCCGCTTGGCGCAGTGGTTCTCCATGCGCACGCCGCTCATCGACGGTCACGGCAACTTCGGCAATATCGACGGCGACGGCGCGGCGGCCATGCGTTACACCGAGAGCCGCCTGGCAAAGCCCGCCATGGAACTGTTGCGTGACTTGCAGAAGGATACCGTCGACTGGCAGCCCAACTACGACGAATCGCTCGCCGAGCCCGTGGCACTGCCTGCACGTTTCCCCAACCTGCTGGTCAACGGCAGCCAGGGCATCGCCGTCGGCATGGCCACCAACATCGCCCCGCATAACCTCGCCGAGGCGATCGAGGCCACCTGCTACCTGATCGACAACCCCGACGCCACCGTCGACGAGCTCATGCAGATCATGCCCGGTCCGGACTTCCCCACCGGCGCCATCATCATGGGCAGCGCCGGCATTAAGCAGAGCTACGAGACCGGCCGCGGCTCCATTACCGTGCGTGCCAAGGCGCACGTGGAGTCCACCAAGACCGGTCGCAGCCGCCTGGTCTTTACCGAGATTCCCTATATGGTCAACAAAGGCACCCTGCAGGAGAAGATCGCCCAGCTCGTCAACGACAAGCGCATCGAGGGCATCTCGGATATGCGCGATGAGTCCAACCAGAAGGGTATCCGTCTGGTCATCGAGCTCAAGAAGGGCGTCATTCCGCAGGTCGTGCTCAACAACCTGTATAAGTACACCTCGCTGCAGACGACCTTTGGCGCCAACAACCTGGCACTCGTCAACGGCGTTCCCAAATGCCTGAGCCTGCGCGAGATGCTGCAGCACTACATCGACCACCAGGTCGACGTAGTCACCCGCCGCACCCGCTTCGACCTTAAGAAGGCCCAGGCCCGCGCGCATATCCTTGAGGGCTACTTGATGGCTCTCGACCATATCGACGAGGTCATTAGCATCATCCGCTCCTCGCAGACCGACTCCGAGGCCAGCAGTCGCTTGATCGAGCGCTTTGGCTTTACGCCCGAGCAGACCACGGCCATCCTCGAGATGAAGTTGCGCCGCCTGACCGGCCTGGAGCGCGACAAGATTCAGGAAGAGTTGGACGGCCTGCGCCGCGCCATCGCCTACTACGAGGACCTGCTGGCGCATGAGGAGAAGATCCTGGGCGTCATCAAGGAAGAGATGCGCGAGATCTCCAAGAAGTTCGGCGATAAGCGCCGCACCGAGATCAGCCAGGTCGAGAAGGACCTGGATGTCGAGGACCTCATCGCCGACGAGGATATGGTCGTGACCATCACCCACACCGGCTACGTTAAGCGTATCCCGGTTGCCGCCTACCGCGCCCAAAAGCGCGGCGGCAAGGGCGTGTCGGGCGTCAACCTCAAAGAGGACGATGTCATCGATGAGATGTTCATCGCGTCCACGCACGAGTACGTGCTGTTCTTCTCGAGCAAGGGCAAGGTCTATCGCCTGAAGGTGCACGAGCTGCCGGTAGGTACGCGCCAGGCACGCGGTACCGCGATCGTCAACCTGCTGCCCTTCGAGGAGGGCGAGAAGATCGCGAGCGTCATCAGCTGCCGCGAGTTCCCGGCCGACGAGTACCTGATGTTTGCCACCAAGAGCGGTATGGTCAAGAAGACCGTGATGAGCGCATATGACCGCAGCCGTCGCGACGGCCTAATCGCTATCAACCTGCGCGACGACGACGCGCTGTTGAACGTGCGCCGCGTGCGCGAGGGCGACAAGATTATCCTGGCCACCACCGCGGGCAAGGCGATCATGTTCTCCGAGGAGCAGGTGCGCGCCACCGGCCGCGATACCAGCGGCGTTCGCGGTATCGGTATGAAGGACGGCGTGAGCGTTCTGGGCATGGAAGTCACTAACGGCAACGGCGATCTGTTCGTCATCACCGAGCGCGGCTACGGCAAGCGCACGCCGGTTGCGGACTACCCGGAGCAGAATCGCGGCGGCCAGGGCGTCTACACCATCCAAATGACCGAGCGTAAGGGTAACCTCGCGGCCATGAAGACGGTGGGCCCGCAGCACGAGCTGTTCATCGTGACGGAGGGCGCGACGGTCATTCGCGTCAAGACCGACGAAATCAGCCAGACTGGCCGCGCCACCCAGGGCGTCAAGATGATGACCGTCGACGACAACGACCGCATCTGCGCTGTCGCCCGTATGACGGCAGCCAAGGAAAAACCCGAAGGCGAAGCCACAGAAAACGGCTCTGCTTCCGAAGAAACCCCTGTCGATCTAGGCGACGGCAACGACATGCCAGAAGATCTCCTCGACGAGTAAGAGGCCCTGGCTGGTAGAAAATATCAGACCCCATATATCGGCGGTCGGCGCACTGCGCGCCGACCGCTTTTTTGAAAACCTTGGGACTCGTGTTCGCCCCGGTCGCACGGCGACATGTGAAGTCGATCGCGAGTTCCGCACGAGCCGGAGAGCACTTAATGTGCTCTCTGTGCGAGTCAGGACTGTCCGAGTAGGCGACTTCACATGCCGCCGTGCGACCGGGGCGAACACCCTTCAAAGATTTTCAAAAAAAGTTGTTGACGCGCGCGTAACGACTCGTCTAATATATCCCTTGCGCGATGGACCTGTAGCTCAGTTGGTTAGAGCGTCCGGCTGATAACCGGGAGGTCACAAGTTCGAATCTTGTCAGGTCCACCATCAAAACTGTGAAGAGCCCTGGGGCGTTGCCTCGGGGCTTTTTTCTTACCCACAGAAGGTAGTCAAAAAAGCTCTGTCTCAAATTAACTACTTTGATTTTGTGTGCTGCGCGAAAGTTTGGGTAGTATAGCTATTCAATGCGGCGGGCCGCCGCATGTTAACCGCTACGTACCGGAGGTGTTCCATGGTTCGTGTCGACATAGAGACTATCGTCATGGCCGCCGGTCCCGTGCCATCGCTTATCGTGCTTCGCGAACGCTGCAGCAAGTCGGATTCCCCCGCGCCGCTGCGCTCCCTCTCCATCCAGACTGGTTCGTTTGAAGCTGCTGCCATTAGCCGTGGCATCGATAGCGGCCGCGCCGAGCGCCCAATCACGCACGACCTGCTGCTCGACACCGTCGACGCCCTGGGTGCCAAGCTCGAACGCGTCGAAATCGTCCGCGCCGAGCCGCCCGTGTTTTACGCGACGGTTGTCGTGTTGGCCGATGGCAGCGAGCATAGGATCGACGCGCGCCCGAGCGACGCCATCGCCCTCGCCGTACGCAGCAATGCCCCCATGTTCGTTGAAGACGACATCATGAATCGCTTGGGCACCGTCTCGCCGCACGCCGAGGAAGTCGACGACGAGCAAGAGTTCGAAAAGTTCGATGAGTTCGTCCACACGCTCTCGCCCGATGATTTTTAAATGCTCGACAAACACGCGACGGAGTGCGCGCTCATGAGCGTCGGAGTTTCTGCTGAGGCGGCTGCGATCGCCCGCGAGGCCCAGATGCGCTCTGAGGCGTCCGAGGCGGCACGCATTGCCTATGTGACGCAGGCCCGCACGCTTCGCGAACGCCGCGGCTCGTTTATCAAGATGGTTGTCATCTCCGCCCTTGTCGCGGCAATCTGTTCGCGCCTTCGTGGTACAGTTGGTGCGCTTGGGTTTTCGATCTCTACGGGCCTGGTGATCTGGGGTGTGGTCGACGCGGTAATGCTGACCAGTCAGATCAAGGTGCTCGACAAGCGCGCGATGGATATGATGCGCGCCCGCGACGCTGCCGCCAAGATCGCCGCCGAGGCACAGGAACTGTAACGACGCCGGACTCGATGGGAAGGTCTAAAGATGGCACAGGATATGCAGGACGCCGGTAACGTCTCCGCCGAGCTCGACGCCATGGTGTGTGACCTGATTGGTGCGTTCTTGGACGACCTTGCCGCCGGCGAGAATCCGGGCGTAGTTGTGGCGATTGAGGACGCTGCTTCCAACCGATATCTGGCGGCGCTCGACGAGGACGGCGAAGAGGCGTGCCTCGAGGCGGCCACCAACTTTATCTCCGAACACAAGATGGGTCTTAAGGACGAGGGCCTGGGCCGTATCGCCCGATATGCCATCGGCTACACCGGCTGCGTCGAGGTTGACGGCGGCTATCACGATGCTCTGCTCGTGAGCTTCTTCGAAACCACGCTCGAGAGCGGTTTTTCGGCATATGTGCTGTATGAGGGCATGGGCGCCGGCGATGGTTTTATGTGGAGCGACCCTGAACCTGCAGGTGAGGAAACCCCTCTCATCTAAAATCGCTAAAATAAACGAGTTTTCGGTAAAAGGCTCAATATTCCCGCCGAGCGTTGCATTGCTGGGTGGGTCGCATACGCGTGCCGGTTGTATATAGATAGAAGATAGGGGAACTACATGCGCGTAGACAATCTGAGGAACATCGCCATCATCGCTCACGTCGACCACGGCAAGACGACGATGGTCGACAAGCTCCTGCGTGCCACGGACGCCTTCCGTGCCAACCAGCAGGTCGAGGACCGCGTCCTGGATTCCAACGACCAGGAGCGCGAGCGCGGCATTACGATTCTCGCCAAGAACATCTCTATCGAGTACAAGGACGTCAAGATCAACGTCATCGACACCCCGGGCCACGCCGACTTCGGCGGCGAGGTCGAGCGCGTGCTGCGTATGGCCGACGGCGCCCTGCTGCTGGTGGACGCCTTTGAGGGCCCCATGCCCCAGACCCGCTTCGTGCTGCGCCACGCTATCGACACCGGCCTTAAGATCATGATCGTCATCAACAAGATCGACCGTCCGGGTGCTAACCCCGAGAAGGCCTACAACGACTGCCTGGACCTCATGGCCGACCTGGGCGCCACCGACGACCAGCTTGAGTTCGCCATGGAGCACGTGGTCTACGCCAGCGCCATGAATGGCTTTGCCCGCCTTGACCCCAACGACGGCAATATGGACATGTACCCGCTGCTCGATATGATCATCGACGACATGCCCGCGCCCGAGGTTGACGAGAACGCCCCGCTGGCTATGCAGTGCGTGACCATCGACCACTCCAACTTCGTTGGCCGCATCGGCATCGGTCGCGTGTACTCCGGCACCATCCATCAGGGCGACCAGATTCTGGTTGTGAAGAACGACGGCTCCAGCGCCACCGCCACCGTCAAGCAGCTCTTTACCTTCGACTACCTGGGCCGTACCGAGTGCCAGGAAGTCGGCGCCGGCGATATCGCTGCCGTCGTGGGTATTGACCGCACCGATATCGGCGATGTCTACACCGATCCTGAGAACCCCGTCGAGCTCGAGCCCATCGAGATCGACCCGCCGACCCTGTCCATCGTCTTTGAGGCTTCGACCTCCCCGCTCGTCGGCCGCGATGGCGACATCGTGGGCGCCCGTCAGCTCAAGGAGCGCCTGTTCAACGAGGCCGAGAACAACGTGACCATGAAGATCGAGGAGCTCGAGGATAAGAGCGGCGTTGAGGTCTCGGGCCGCGGCATTCTGCACCTGTCCGTTCTGATGGAGTCCATGCGCCGCGAGGGCTTTGAGTTCCAGGTCGGCCGTCCCCGCGTTCTGTTTAAGAAGGACGAGAACGGCAACAAGATGGAGCCTGTCGAGCAGGCCGTCGTCGAGTGCCCTGACGAGTACTCGGGCAAGGTTGTTGAGGTCTTCGGTACCTCCGGCGGCATCATGACGAGCATGGATACCTCGGGCATCGTGACGCACCTCGAGTTTAAGATCCCGACCCGCGGCATCATGGGTCTTAAGAACCGCATCATGAACGTTACCCACGGCGAGGGCGTGTTCTACCACACCTTCCTGGAGTATGGTCCGTATGCCGGCGAGATCGGCAACCGCCAGAACGGCGCCATGATTTCCATGACCACCGAGAAGGCCGTTGCCTACGCTCTGGGTACGCTGCAGGAGCGTGGCCAGCTGTTTGTTGAGCCGGGCACCGAGTGCTACGAGGGCATGATCGTGGGCGAGCGCAGCAAAGCTGGCGACATGGTCGTCAATATCGCCCGCACCAAGAACCTGGGCAACCAGCGTTCCTCGACCTCCGATATTTCCGTCCAGCTGGTGCCGCCTCGCACCTTCTCTCTGGAAGAGGCACTGGAGTACATCGCCGACGACGAGCTGGTGGAGATCACTCCCAAGAACATCCGCCTGCGCAAGCGTCTGCTCAACGCCACCGACCGCAAGAAGGCTGCCGTCCGCGCCGGCCAGGTCAACAAATAAGCGCTGGGTTTTATAACGTCTAACGAGAAAGGGCGTCGACCGCAATGGTCGGCGCCCTTTTTGTGCAAGAGGATTGAGCTGGTCTGCGCCACCATAAAGGTGCCTGGCCCCTTTATGTTGGTTGGCGGCTAAGCGGTGGGGAGTTCTGGCGTGTTAGCCGGCTGCTGCGGTTTGAGGTGGGCGTTGCGCCAGATGATTTGGATGATGTAGCCGAGTGTAAAGACGAAGGCCACGCCGCTGATGAAGTCGCCTACGAGGGGGATTGCCGTAAGCGCGCCCGCGGCGATGCCACCTACGGCCGCCATGGCGTAACGGTTCTGGCTGTGTCCGACCATGCGGGCGATCGCACACCCCGCAAAGGCACTCGACACCAACGCGATGCCGATAACGCCGCACAGGAGGGTTCCGGCAAGCGACAGGCCAGCGATAGAGATAATCAGCAGCAGGACGGCGGGGACGACAGCAATCGTACCCAGAAGACCGCTCACCCACAGGGGCGTGGGGCGCTGGTGAAGCATGCCGGCGGCACTGGCGGTCGCACGCGGAAAGACGAGCTCGAGCAGCAGGGCGACAAAGCAAGTCGAGAGCGCCGAGGCGACGATGCCGCCGATGACATCGTTAACGGTGGAAGTATCTTCGTTCTCGGTGCGGTCGATCTTAAGTGCGCCTACCTCGGCTCCCGCGGCGCGCTCAGGGTCCTCGGAGACGTGCGCGTTCACGGTGCCGGTGATATGGGCGTTCTTGCCCAGGATGAGCTTGTCGGCCCAAACCTCGACATCGCCCTCGACGGTGCCATCGATGGTCACCGTATCGCCTGCCAGCGCTGCCGACTTGGTGGAGCCTCGCAGGGCAACCGTCTCGCCCATCGCGTAAAAACAGTTGGCGGTGCTACCGGTGTTGAGCACAACGTGCTGGCCGGCCACCGTGACGCTGCCATCAACCGTGGTCTTGGCGATGTCGATGGTGCGTGCCGCCAGACGGACGGCGCCGCCAACCGTGCAGTCGCGGATCGAGAGGGTATCGCCCGCGGCGATGACATCACGGTCAATGGACGCATCGTCCAAGTTGAGGGCCTGGCCGGCCCAGTACAGGTCACCATCGACGCCGGACGGATTGGCGTCATTGTCGGTCGCAAGTACGTTGCCTGCGGTGTCCGTGCCGGCGAACGACGCCGTGGGAAGCACGGTGATCGCCAGCGCGATGAGCGCGAACAGGATGGTGATGCGGCCCCATGCTTTACGGCGCTGGGTCAACGGGAATTGATTACAGGGCATAGTGAATCCTTCGTCAGATGCTCGATATGCATCTAACAGGGTACCCAACGCGCGGGCGCTCTAAAAGAACCTCTCGGTTGCATTTCGAGGGGTTGTGTCGTGCTGCCTACTTTTTACGGTGCAAAAAGCGCGCGATGTCTTCTTCGGTGGGGCTTTTGATGTCAAAGCGCAGCGAGAGCCAGCGCAGTCCCATGGTCACGACAACGCATACGACCAGCGCGGCGACATTGCTCATGATGCCGCTCATAACGAGACACACATAGCTTGTCGATCCGGCGATGGCGGCGATGGCATAAAAGTTAGTACGTTGGAAAATGCCCGGAACCACGCCCATAAAGCCGTCGCGCAGCATGCCGCCGCCTACTGCGGTAAAAAAGCCCATCATGATGCACACCGCCGGCGCAAAGCCGTAGACCAGCGCCTTGTCTGCTCCAGTGGCGGCGTAGATGCCGACCGAGATGATGTCGAGCAAGGGGATGAGTTTTTCGGGCTTGTCGACGATTGCCGGGAAAATATAGATGATGGCCGCCGTGGCAATGGAAAGCGGGAGTGCCATCGGCTGGTTGAGGATGTAGACGTTGCCCACCTGCAGCGTCATGTCGCGCAAGAGACCGCCGCCCAGACCGCAGACCACCGCGAGCGCGACCGCGCCCACCAGGTCGAGCTTGTGCTCACGCGCAACCAGCACACCCGAGATCGATGCAGCGACAACAGCGAACATCTCGAGCCAAAACGGAATAGCGACCATGGCATCCGAGGCATGTGGGGTAACGGTCATAGCGGCGACGACGGGCAAGATGGGGTCCTTTGGATTGTGGGTTTAGACAATGCCCGTACATAGTACATGTTCGGCGCCGATTGCGATCCTATTGCTCGGCAAACGGTCGGGACTGGATGCGGGCGTGGCGTTACTGGAATGCCAAGGGTCCAAAACATGTACGTCAGCCTCCAAAAACGACATTTTCCGACATCTTTGGAGGCTGACGTACATGTTTGGATTGAGCTCACAGCATGAGTGAGTTGATTTACTCACATCCGGTATATTTCCCCACTTCAACGGACATAAGAGTTGGATACCGGCTCAGAGCGAGAGGCCCTCAATGGATACCCCTGTTCTCATTTCGCATAAAACCGCATGGCTTGTCCATCATGCACCCCAGAATTTGGTTCAGTCTCTTGCGCGGCACGACTACCAGATAGGCGCACAAGGCATCTCCACCCAGCAACGTGTTGCGCGCATACGACAGGCCCTTACCGACTGCGGCATTCCGTCCGATATGCTTAAGACTATCGATATCGCGGTTGTATTCGAATTCGAGCGAATTCGTACCAAAGGCGTCGTTTGCCACATTCTTGGACAAAATCTTCCCTACGAGCATATTAACGAGTTGACGCCCGGAATCTTCATCACCGACGAAGCCTTCGCCTTCGTGCTCGCTGCCGAGTGGATGGATAGGATCGAATATCTCGAATATGGCTATGAAGTTTGCGCCGATTATCGCATGAGGCTCAATCCCGCCGACCCTTATACCGAGCAACCAGCCACCACCTCCAAGGATGAAATAACCGAACTGCTCGATCGGCACCCCGGCAAACCCGGTGCCACACGTGCACGGCTCGCGCTCAGGCACATCTACGATCACTCGGCCTCGCCTATGGAGACCGCTTCGGCAATCGCCCTCTCGCTCCCAACAAGCGAAGGCGGCGTTGGCATCCGAGGTATCGAACTCAACAAACCGCTCGAGATCCCTCAACGTCTCTGGCATTGCGCCAAAGCTCGAACACTCAAAATCGATGCGCTCGTGACCTATAAGCGCAGGGAGCTCGGTATCGAATATAAGGGCGGTTTTCACGATGAGCTCGAGCGCAAGGGAGCAGATGCGGAGCGAGAGGCCGTTCTCTCCCAAATGGGATATCGAATCGTTACGCTCACTTCGGCTCAGTTCGGCAGCCAGCTCGCCTTTCACCGCGCCATGAACAACATTCGCGAAGCACTCGGCATGCCTCGATGCACCGATACCGAGTACCAACGAAAGCAAAATGAACTGCGCAAGGCACTTATCCGCAACTGGAAAAGCATACGAGACGAGGAGGCACCTTCCGAATAGCGCCACTCCCGTGAGCTCAATCCAAACGTGTACGTCAGCCTCCAAAGATGTCGAAAAATGTCGTTTTTGGAGGCTGACGTACACGTTTGGGGAAGCGCGGGATCGAGATGTATTTCGATAATCAAAACCACCCCTAAAAGGGGTGGTTTGCTCTTAGGGTATAACCCTTGGATTT
>UQZL01000010.1 GCA_900545605.1 uncultured Collinsella sp. | reverse complement strand
GCGCGATCAGTGCCGAGGGTCTCGCGCACGCTTGGGGCGCCGAGGTGGGCCGTACGCTGCTGGGTGCTCGTGCCGATGACGTCGCCTGCCGCGCCCGTGCCCGTGCGGCCGCCGGGTCCGACGCCCGCATGAACGGTTGCGCGCTGCCGGTCGCCATTGTGTGCGGCTCGGGCAATCAGGGCATTACCTGCGCATTGCCCGTCATGGAGTATGCCGAGTACCTGCGTTGCGACCACGAGCGCCTGGTGCGCGCCGTGATGCTGTCCGATCTTATCGCCGTGCATATCAAGAGCTATATTGGTGCGCTTTCGGCGTTTTGCGGCGCTATTTGCGCTGCGTGCGGCGCCGGCGCTGCGATTACCTGGCTGTGCGGTGGCACGCGCGAACAGATTGGCGCGACCGTCTCGAACACGCTCGGTAACGTGGGCGGCATCGTGTGCGACGGCGCCAAGGCGAGCTGTGCCGCCAAGATCTCGGCTGCCGTCGATGCGGCGATTCTGGGCCATGATATGGCCATGCAGGGTCGCGGCTTCCGCGCCGGCGAGGGCCTGATCCAAGATACCGTTGAGCAAACAATCGCCAGTATGGGCTACGTAGGCCGCGTGGGCATGAAGGACACCGACATCGAGATCCTCAACATCATGATCGGCAAAACCCAGGTGTGCTAGTTACGCGGTTTTACCAAACCGCGTAACCAGTCGACGCTGCAAATGCCCCTAAGCGGCAATCTGCCTTTCAATCGTCGGGCATGGCCAGAAGGCCTATGCCCTCCTCTTTCAAGGCACATTGCTCGCTTAGGGGCATTTTCGCTGACTTGTGCTCAACCTGCGGCGATATTTGGTTTGGAGCGAGGGGTCCTACGACAGTTCGTCGGCTACTTGGTGTTCGTAGAAGGCTTCGATTACGGCGTTAAAGTCGCGGGCGAAGTCTTCCATGGTTCCGCGCCAGGTGGCTCGGCCGGGTTTTCCCTGGCCAACATAGGCAGTTTGAATGCCGCAGGCGGGACTGGGGAAGTCGCGCTTGGGATCGTTGCCCACCATAAGGACCTCGTGTGGCTCGAGCCCCATCACCTGAAGCTGCTCTAGATAGTAGGTGGCATCGGGCTTGCAGCGGGTGGCGTTTCCCATGTGCGTCACGAGTTCAAAGGGGGCGTCGGCCAGGTCGCCCCAACCCATGCGGCACTCGATGGCCCCCTGGGGAAAGCTGGGGTTGGTAAAGAGCGCGCAGCGCAGCCCTGCGTCCTGTACGGCCTGGAGCGCGGCGTGTGCGCCCGGCATGGCGTGGGCGTTAATGATATCGTCGTTCTTGTACGGAAGAACTTCGCGGTCATAGTAGGTAAACGCCTCGTAGATGAGGGGATCGGAGAGGCAGATCCCGCATCGGCGCTCGACCTCTTCTTGGTAAAACTCAAGATTGGTGCGGTTGTCCGTGCCGCTGCGGCGATTGGCGTTGAGGTCGACCAGGATGGTGCCGAGGCGCGCCATCGTGCCACCGCGGCTGCGGCGCCCGATATCCGCGAGCATCGAAGAGACATCCTTAAAATAGCGAAGGATGAACGCGTTGAGGTTGATGCTGAGAAGCGTTTCGTCCATATCGAAAACGACTGCTTTGAGCACGCGGGCACCTTTCTCGAAAAATCGATCTAGAATCGTTGGCTCCGGATACTTTACCCCAAAGCCGAATGCCTGGCTGGTTATCGTCAAGTTGCGGAGACGTGTGTTCATAAGATTACGAAAAAGTCTCCACACGAGTAAAAAATCGCAGTTCACGCTTGAAATCGAACTCATTTCCCCGTAACCTATACGAACGTGATTGCATAAGCGTCACATTAGTATCTGTCGGCTCCCGAGTGTTCCTAAACGTTGTGTGCTTGTCGCACCCTTCTGTAGGTCCTAGCAATCGGGGCCCCGTAGTTCGAAAGGGGTCCACCTTTGAGTGAGATTCAGAACTCGTCCATTTTCTCTCTTGACGATGTCAACGAGGAGGAGATGAACAACCTCATCGACGGTACGATTACCGACTTTGATGAGGGCGATCTCGTTAACGGCACTGTCGTTAAGATCGAGCATGACGAGGTGCTCGTTGACATCGGATTCAAGTCCGAGGGCGTTATCCCGGTCCGCGAGCTGTCCATCCGCAAGGACGCTAACCCTGCAGACATCGTTGCACTCGGTGATCCCATCGAGGCTCTGGTACTCCAGAAGGAGGACAAGGACGGTCGTCTGGTCCTGTCCAAGAAGCGTGCCGAGTACGAGCGTGCTTGGAACCGCATCGAGGAGAAGTTCAACTCCGGCGAGAACGTCGAGGGCGAGGTTATCGAGGTTGTCAAGGGCGGCCTGATCCTCGACATCGGCCTGCGTGGCTTCCTGCCCGCCTCCCTCGTCGACCTCCGTCGCGTCAAGGACCTCACCTCCTACATGGGCACCCGCATCGAGGCCCGCGTCATCGAGATGGACCGCAACCGCAACAACGTCGTCCTCTCCCGTCGCGTCGTGCTCGAGGAGTCCCGTAAGGCCGAGCGCTCCGAGATCCTGTCCAAGCTCAAGTCTGGCATGCGTCTCCAGGGCACCGTTTCCTCCATCGTCGACTTCGGCGCCTTCGTCGACCTCGGTGGTATCGACGGCCTCATCCACATTTCCGAGCTCTCCTGGAACCACGTCAACCATCCTTCCGAGGTTGTCAAGGTCGGCCAGGAGGTCGAGGTCGAGGTTCTCGACGTCGATCTCAACCGCGAGCGCATCTCCCTGGGTCTCAAGCAGACCACCGAGGATCCGTGGCGCGCACTGGTCAAGAAGTACCCCGTCGGCGCTATCGTCGAGGGCACTGTGACCAAGCTTGTCCCGTTCGGCGCTTTCGTCGATCTGGGCGAGGGCATCGAGGGCCTGGTGCACATCTCCGAGATGGCCAACAAGCACGTCGATCAGCCTTCTCAGGTCACCCACGTGGGCGACAAGGTTCAGGTCAAGGTCATGGAGATCGACCTCGACCGTCGTCGTATCTCCCTGTCCATGAAGTCCGCTGCTGAGACTCTGGGCGTCGAGATCGAGGTTACCCCGCTGCCTTCCGAGAAGAAGGACGAGGAGACCGACGCCGAGTAAATCGGTTTGACAATCACTTGTTTTAAGGGATCCGTCCGCAATGGACGGGTCCCTTTTTTGCATTTGCTGCTGAGGTGCGCGATGCTGCCCGGGCTGTCCACAGGCTATTGGGTTGTCAGTGCATGAAAAATGCCGACATCCCGCCTCGGGGAGGAGGCGGGAACACACCGAGTAGACGGAGGGGTGTGGAGCGCGGTCGCGTCTCGACTGACGACGTTGCCCATCGACAGGACCATTGTAGCGCATGGCGGTTCTTGGTTTATCGTGTCGAGCGTTTGCGTTGTGCCATTGCCTGCGGCAACGGTGTGTTACACTCTTGCACTGCTGAGTGGGCCAGACGGTCGCGCGATGTGCTGCTTGCAGCACGCGTGAGGAAAGTCCGGGCTCCAGAGGGCGGGATGCCGGCTAACGGCCGGGCGGAGTGATCCGACGGAAAGCGCCGCAGAAAAGAAGACTCCCACCTGCGCCGCAAGGCGTAAAGGGAAAAGCTGAAACGGTGGTGTAAGAGACCACCAGCGTCGTGGTAACACGGCGGCTTGGCAAGCCCCATCCGGAGCAAGCGCGAATAGGAACGCTATGGGCCGGCCCGGTCCGCGTTCGGGTAGCGTGCGTGGAACTGCACGGTAACGTGCAGACAAGATAAATGACCGTTCACGACAGAACCCGGCTTATCGGCCCACTCAGCACTTTGTTGACGCTGCGAACCCGTCAGCGCGGCAATCTGCCTTTCAAGCCTTCGGGCATGACCATAAGGTCAATGCCCTTGTCTTTCAAGGCACCTTGCTCGCGCTGACGGGTTCTCGCTGTTGGTGACGGTATCATTGGCGTTTCCGTTCTTGTTGGCGAGGTCAACGGTGCTGTCTTTGCCGTATTATTGAGGCTGTTTGTTGCTGCGCTTTATTTTGTTGAGGGGCTTTGTTGGACAGCTATTTTACTCTGCAATCGAATATTGAGGTTTCGGGCGAATTTGTGGACCGCAAGAGCCGGTTTATTGCCCAGCTGGTCCATATTGAGTCCGAGGATGAGGCGAATGCCTTTATCGAGACCGTTCGCAAACGTCATTACGACGCTCGACACAATGTTCCCGCGTGGATTTTGGTCGATGGACGCGAGCGTCAAAGCGATGACGGTGAGCCGAGCCGCACGAGCGGTATGCCGACGCTCGAGGTGTTGCGCGGCGCGGGGCTCAAAAATGTTTGCTGCGTAGTGACGCGCTATTTTGGTGGCACGCTGTTGGGGCCTGGTGGCTTGGTACGCGCCTATACCGCGGCGACGCAAGCGGCGGTGGCCGCGGCTCGGGAGGCCGGGCAGATCGTCGAGATGACGAGCGTCGTGCCTGTTGACGTGCATGTGGCCTATCCGCAGTATGAGCAGGTGCTTCGCTTGGCGCAGGATTCGGGTGCCAAGGTTTCGGATACCGATTACGCGGATGCCGTGACACTTCACTTGGTGTTTAAGGCGGGGGAGCAGGAGTCTTTTTGCGCCAGGATGCGCGAGCTTATGGCGGGGCGCGAGGAGATCGAGGTCGGTGCTCCCGTATTTGCCGAGTTCTAACGGCGACGGCCGGCGTGCTTTTGGATGGATCCCAAGCGCGCCGGCCGTCGTTTTTCTGTGCTGCCGTTTACTCGGCGAGCTGCTTTAGTACATCACAGGCGATTTCGACGGCATCGTCGATGCAGCCGGGGCAGCTGCGAAGCGGACCCTTGTCCGATCCGATGCCCTTGAGCGTGCCGCAGACGGTCGTCGTGTTCTTCTCGCCAAAACGCTTGGCGATTTCGCGCGACAGCTTGTAGGTCTGGCCCTTGGTCTTGGGGTTTTCCATGCCGTCGCTCATCACGAAGCCCATGATGGCCACGGCGCCCGAGATGGCGCCGCAGGTTTCGGTCATGCCGCCCATGCCGGCGCCAAAGCCCTCGGTGAGGGTAAAGGCGACCTGAGGGTCGAGTCCGACGGCAGGTGCGAGCGTGCAGGCGACGGCCTGCGCGCAGTTAAAGCCACGGGCGTGGTATTCGGCAGCCTGAGCCTGACAGGCGGTGATGTCGAGCTGGGCCGTATCGATTTGCTTCATCGTTGTCTCCTTGGTCACGGTGTACCCGCTTATGGTACCCGTGACGGTGCGTGTAATCATCGAGAGCTTCATGGATGCCTCATTTTTCTCTGTCGAGCAAATGCCCAAGGCTTGAGATAAATACCCCTGATCGATTTGTCCCATAACCTACCTTGGGGATGGGTTGAGAGGGCTGCGGGGTAGCGGTATCGTGAACCGAATAAATCAAAACCCAAGCAAGGGAGCTAGATATGAGCGAGCAGACCATCGGTACTACCTGTGTTCAGGGCGGCTACCGCCCGGGTGACGCGGAGCCGCGCCAGGTGCCTATCTACCAGTCCACCACGTGGAAGTATGATACGTCCGAGCATATGGGCAAGCTGTTTGACCTGGAGGAGTCCGGTTACTTCTACAGCCGCCTGCAGAACCCCACGTGCGATCTGGTTGCTGCCAAGATCTGCGAGATGGAGGGCGGCACCGCTGCGATGCTCACGAGCTCGGGCATGGCTGCGAACTTCCTCGCGATCTTTAACGTGGCCGGTGCCGGCGATCATGTGGTCGCGAGCTCTGCCATCTATGGCGGCACCTACAACCTGCTGGCTCACACTATGGGCCGCATGGGCCTGACCTGCACGTTCGTTGCCCCCGACTGCTCCGACGAGGAGCTCGAGGCAGCCTTTGAGCCCAATACTAAGCTCGTCTTTGGCGAGACGATTGCCAACCCCGCCCTTGCCGTGCTCGATATTGAGCGCTTTGCCAAGGCCGCGCACTACCACGGCGTGCCGCTGATGGTCGACAACACCTTCCCGACGCCCGTGATGTGCCGTCCCTTTGAGTGGGGCTCCGACATCGTCACGCACTCCACCACTAAGTACATGGATGGCCATGCGGCCTACCTGGGTGGCGTGATCGTCGATCACGGCCAGTTTGACTGGATGGCCCATGCGGACAAGTTCCCGGGTCTCACCACGCCCGACGAGAGCTATCACGGCGTGACCTATGCCGAGAAGTTCGGTCGCGAGGGTGCCTTCATTACCAAGGCAACCGCGCAGCTCATGCGCGACCTCGGCCCCATGCAGAACCCGCAGGCGGCGTTCTTCCTGAACAGCTCGCTCGAGAGCCTGCACGTGCGTATGCCGCGCCATTGCGAGAACGGTCTGGCGGTCGCCAAGTTCCTTCAGGGCCACCCCAAAGTGCGCTTCGTGAGCTATCCGGGCCTGGAGGGCGACAAGTACTACGACATGGCTCAGAAGTACATGCCCAACGGTACCTGCGGCGTCGTGAGCTTTGGCTTTACCGGTGGTCGTGCGGCGGCCGAGACCTTTATGAAGAGTCTTAAGCTCGCCCAGATTGCCACGCACGTGGCCGATGCCCGCACCTGCTGCCTGCACCCGGCAAACGCCACCCATCGCCAGATGAACGACGAGGAGCTCATCGCCTGCGGCATCTCCGCCGACATGGTGCGCCTGTCGTGCGGCCTTGAGGACACGGCCGATCTGATTGCCGACCTTGAGCAGGCGCTCGAGCAGTGCTAGGCTAGCGTGCGTGCGGGGCGTGGGACGGCTTTTCGGCTGACGACGTCCTCATAGTTCCGATTCCGTAGGCGGGACCCCGATCGTGTCCGTTTGTAGGCGATTGGGGTCCCGTTTTTGCGTTGCACGATAGAAAGGATATACATGGAGAAAACTGCCGAGCAGCTGCGCCGCGAACACATTGCCCTAGAGGGCGACACCCACGGTAAGAATAAATGGGCGATTCTGTTCACCGTGCTCGTCATGACCTTTATGGCGTGTCTGGATGCGAGCATCGTGACGGTGGCGCTCCCAGTGATGCAAAAGGAGCTGGGGGTGGGTCTCGACCGCATTCAGCTCGTGAGCTCGGTGTATCTGCTCGCGACGTGCGTCGCCATGCTGCCGTTTGGCCGCTTGGGCGATGTGCGCGGCAAGGTGAATGTGTTCCAGCTTGGTGTAATCGTCTTTACGGGTGGCTCGTTGCTTTGCGGGCTTTCGGCTTCGCTCGAGGTGCTTATCTTGGCGCGTTTCGTGCAGGGCATTGGCTGTGCCGCCGCGATGGCTAACAATATGGGCATCATCACCGAGTCGTTTCCGGCGCGTGAGCGCGGCCGTGCCATGGGCATTCTGGCGACCTTTGTGGCTCTTGGCATGATGTGCGGCCCCGTGCTCGGCGGCGTGCTGGTGGCGAGCTTTCCCTGGGAGAGCATCTTCCTCATCAACCTGCTTATTGGCGTAATCTCGTTTATCGTGGGACTCTATACGCTGCCGCATGTGAAGCCGGAGGCTGGCGAACGCCCTATGCCGTTGACAGAGGCGGCGCGTCGCTGCTTTGCGAGCTCGGCTTTCACGATTAACCTGGCTTGCATGCTTATCGTGTTCGTGGGTATCGGTGCCTCCGAGTTTGTGCTGCCGTTCTACTTTCAGGATGCCCACGGCTTTAGCTCCGATATCTCCGGCCTGTTGTTTTTGGCGATGCCGGTCGTGAATGCCTTTGTGGGCCCGCTTTCGGGCTCGGTGTCCGACCGTGTTGGTTGTGAAGCGCCCACGGCCGTTGGCCTGGGCGTGTACGTGTGCGGTCTCTTTGCGGTGAGCACGCTTGACGAGCACTCTTCCATCTTGATGATTGTGTGCTGCGTCGCGTTTATGTCGTGCGGCACGTCGATCTTCCAGAGTCCCAATAATTCGCTGTATATGGGTTCGGCTCCACGTGAGGCGCTTGGCTTTGCGGGCAGCTTGAGCAGCTTGGCGCGCTATGCGGGCATAGCGCTGGGTATTACGGCGGCGTCGCGCATCCTGTATGGACAGACGAGCGCGGCGATGGGCAAGACGGTCACGAGCTATGTGGCGGGTCGTCCGGACGTGTTCCTCTTTGGCTTCCGTTTGGTATTCTACGTGCTGATGGCCGTTGCTACCGTGGGCTTTGCGCTCACATTGGTACGTTTGGTGAGGACGCGCACCCGGCATTAGCGTGTTGGGAGGCTGTCTGCCACGAATCGGGCCTATCTACTGGTCTTGCAGCTTTATGGTGCGATGTGGCTTGTGGGGCGGGCGGGGGTCGGTCCGTGGTAGACTATCGAACAACGTTTATTAATCGCGCGGTATCGTTGCCGCGAGAAGGGGTTGCGCCATGCAGGAGCTTGAGGATCGTATTCGCCATGACGGCATCGTAAAGGCCGGTAACGTCCTTAAGGTTGATGCCTTCCTCAACCACCAGTGCGACGTTGAGCTGTTCGACCACATGGGTGCCGAGTGGGCCCGTCTGTTCGAGGGTGTCGAGATCAACAAGATCCTGACGATCGAGGCTTCGGGCATTGGTATGGCCTGCATCGCGGCTCAGCATTTTGGCGGCGTGCCGGTGGTCTTTGCCAAGAAGGCCCAGTCCATCAACCTCGACGGCGAGCAGTATGCCACGACCATCTATTCCTTTACCAAGCAGAAGGAGTACCCGGTTATCGTGGGTAAGCGTTTCCTGTCCGAGGGCGATAAGGTCCTGATTATCGACGACTTCCTGGCCAACGGCTGCGCACTTGAGGGCCTTATTAAGATCTGCGAGGCTGCGGGCGCCGAGGTTGCCGGCATCGGTATTGCGGTGGAGAAGGGCTTCCAGGGCGGCGGCGATAAGCTCCGCGAGCGCGGCTTCCGCGTTGAGAGCCTGGCCCGTATCGCCGAAATGGACTGCGAGAACGGCGAGATCACGTTCGCCTAGGCGCGCAGCACAAGCGATTGGTATGCGATGTGACAAAGGGACTGTCCCTTTGTCACATTTTTTGTATGAGGGGAGGTATTGATATGGATGAGAACAAGATGGGATGGCGCGAGTATGCGCGCTATGCCGAGATGTCGGTCGAGGAGCTGGCACGCGATTGCGAGGTGCAGGTGTTTCGCGCGACGGGTCCGGGCGGACAGGGCGTGAACACGACGGACTCGGCGGTGCGCATGAAGCATGGGCCCACGGGGATTGTCGTGACGGCGCGTGAGAGCCGCAGTCAGTTTCAGAATCGCAGCTGCTGTCTGCGTAAGCTGAGGGCAGAGCTTGAGCGTCGCGGGCGTCCACCGCGCCGACGCGTAAAGACCAAGGTGCCTCAGCGATCGCGCCAGCGCAGGCTCAACGACAAGCACTTCAACGCTATCAAAAAGGCCAACCGTCGCAAACTGGGCAGCGACGAATGATCTTCTCAATACGTTGCGGTGAAATAGGGACTGTTTTGCGGCTTTTGCTGCATAAACAGTCCCTATTTCACCGCAACTTAGGTGGGGTTAGCGGGTGGGGTGCCAGACGTGGAGGGCGCCGGCGAGGATGTCGACCTCGATGCGCGAGGCGACAACGGGCTCGCCGTCGGCCTGAATGGGGTAGTCGGGCTCCTCAAAGGTAAGCTCGGCATGGCGACAGCGGCGCATGCGAACCGGTGACAGCTTGGTATGGTGGCCATCTTTGGCCGAAAGGAACATGGGAAGCGCGACCGCGCGCGGAACGGGGCCGCAGGCGTAGCAGACGTCGAGTATGCCGTCGCACGGGTCGGCGTTGGGACAGATGCGATAGCCCGAACCATAGGTGGGTCCCAGCTGGATGGCCATGATAATCGCCCGCACGCGCTCGGCGGGCGCGCTATCAAAGCTGATGGTCATGGGGTAGTTGCGATAGCGTAGGCCAAACTGCTCAAGTCCCGAGAGAGTGTAGAGCGGAGCGCCCGTCAAGCCCGTCTTTTTGCGCAGCTTGGTGGTGCCCAGGCCGATGGCGGCATCGATGCCGACCGAAAGTGTCTGGTCGTAGTACTCAACGGTAGCCTCGCCGCTGCCGCTCGCAGGGCTCCACGAGCGAATGCGCCCGATGTCCTGACGCTGCAGCTCGCAGGTGAGCAGCGCGCCAAAATCCTTGCCGGAGAAATCGTCGATGCCGAGCGTTTGGGCAAAATCGTTGCCGGAGCCCACGGGCAGGACGGCAAGGGCGGGGCGGGTGCCCTCCTCTTGCGTCATAAGCCCGTTGACGACCTCGTGAATCACGCCGTCGCCGCCAAGGGCGATAACGGTGCGATAGCCCTGAGCCTGTGCGGCCAGCTCCTTGGCGTGTCCCATGCGCTCGGTCAGCACCAGGTCAAACTGGGATGCGCGCGCGGTCATATCCAAAAAGCGTTGCAGGCGCTCGGCAACTTCGCGCGCCGCACCCGACTGGGCGGCTGGGTTGGCGATGATGAGCGTGCGGGCAAAATCAGTTGCATGCATGGGGCGACTCCCGGCGTATGACGTGACGGTGCGGTCGCGCTCAGGTCGAATTGCCCCCGATTGTGGCTGCACGGCGAATACTAACGTCTACTCTATCAGGTCGTTGTGGCGCTCGATGGCATCCGCTACCGTACCGCCCTCATCCACAATAAGCGAACGGCGCTTGGGTGAGATGATGCGCTGGGCGGGGTACACGCCGCGGTGTCCGCCGGCGAGATAGCTGATAAAGGCCACGATGACAAAGAACCCGGCGGCCGTGCCGTGGAACAGGTCGATGGCCATCATGCAGGTGGTGATGGGCACGTTAAGGCCGGCGCAGAATACACCGAGCATGCCCAGCGCCGCCAGAAAGCTGGGGTCGATTCCGACGAGGCAACCGATCCAGCCGCCGAGTGCCGCACCGATGCCAAACAGGGGCGTGACCTCGCCGCCTTGGAAGCCCGCGCCCAGGGTGAGCGCTGTGACGACCAACTTGATGACTGCGTCCGCCAGGGTGGTGTTGCCGGCAAATCCAGCGCCGGAAAGCCACGTGGAAAGGCCGGCGTAGTCCCAAGCGTCGAGGAGGGCATAGGCGGCCAAAACCACGAGTGCGCCTATAAGTGCGCGAACGAGGTAATTGGTGATAAAGCGACCGTACAGGCTCTTGACGGTTCGAACCGACCAGGCAAAGAGGCGTGCCGCCAGACCGAAGATGATGGCGCTGATAACAACGATGACGACTGTCTTGGGCGTCATGGCGGGAACGCTGGCGATGACATTCGCCTCGTACTCGGTACCCAGGGCGAGTGATGTAAAGTAGCCGGTAAACGAGGCGACCAGACAGTAGATGCCCGCGGTGTAGTCGATCTTGCCGATAAAGCACATCTCCATGCCAAAGAAAGCTCCGGCAAGGGGCGAGCCGAATACGGCGCCAAAGGCCGACGAGATGCCGGCGAGCATGAGGTCGTGGTGATCATGCTTTTTGAGGTGGGCGAGGCTCGAGATGTTGCTGGCGATGGTGCCGCCAATCTGAACCGCGGCTCCCTCGCGACCGGCCGATCCGCCCGTTAGGTGCGTGAGCGTGGAGCAGACGAAGGTGAGGACGGCCATGCGCATATGGATGAGGCGTGTGCCCAGAGCGGAGTCGATGACCAGGTTGTTACCGCGTTTGGCGGCAAGACCGTGGTTTTTGTACACCCATGCGGTGGCAACGCCCACAACGGGAAGCAGTGCGTAAATCCACGCATGGTGTTCGCGATAGTCGGTGGCGATATTCAACGAGGCCAAAAACGCCCAAGCGGCGACGCCCATGGCGAGCGAGACGATGACGACGAGTACGAGCAACTTGGCGCTCGCGAGTAGGTTGCGGGCGTTGCGGCGCGTGTCGGCAGCCAAGAGCTGCTCGGAGCGGGTGAGCTGATGCCTGCCTGCCATGATGACGTCGTTCAGGGAGAAAAAGCCGCCGTCGTCGAGCGGCTGGGAATGATCCTGAGCCTCGTTTGCGCTTTCGGGTTTGTCGTTATGAGCCATACGTTCCTCTTTTAGGTTGCAACGCAAGCATTATAGAACGCGGTAAACGCGACGAGCCGGTGGCTTGGTTTCCATTCTGTTTCGCGGCTTGCGGCCGACAGGTGTATTTGCGGGTACAGGCCAAATCGCGGTCGCGCGTCGGGGATTATACTGAGACAAGCATAAAGAATCGGCGCTCCTGTTGTGCGCCGTGGCATTAAGAGGTGCATATGGCAGAGAAACTCATTCCGCTGGAGGACGCGCAGTCGATTGTTCTGTCGCACGTTGCTCCGACCAATCTCGTAGAGATTCCCGTGTGGCAGGTGGCTGGTTTTCCCTTGGCCGAGGATGCTGTGGCCGATATCGACATTTCGCCGTTTGCCAACAGCGCTATGGACGGATATGCCGTGCGCTCGGCGGACTTGGCGCAGGCGTCTGGTGAGACGCCGGTGACGCTCGACGTTATCGGACACGAGGCTGCGGGCCATGTGTTTGAGGGTGCTCTTGGCCCGGGCGAGACGGTCCGCATTATGACAGGCGCGCCGGTGCCCGAGGGTGCCGACGCCGTAGTGAAATACGAGATCGTCGAGGTGCTTGACGGCGATGGCAACGAGGGCTCGCACGTCCGCTTCTCGGCGCCGGCCAAGGTGGGGGAGAACGTTCGCTCTGCCGCCGAGGAGGCCCATGCCGGCGATGTTGTGATACACGCCGGCGAGGTCGTGGCTCCGGCGGGCGCGGGCCTGCTGGCAAGCGCCGGTTACGCGAGCGTGAAGGTGCACGCTGCCCCACGTGTGGGCATCATCTCGTTGGGCACGGAACTGGTCGCACCGAGTAAGGTACCGGCGCGCGGTCAGATTCGCGATTCTAACTCCTCGGCGCTGATGGCCGAGGCGCTCGATGCCGGCGCCGAGCCCGTGTTCTACGGTATTGCGCCCGACGATGAGCGGGCGATTGCCGAGCTGGTGCATCGTGCCGTGCAGGAGTGCGATTTTGTCATTACGAGCGGCGGTGCCTCGGCGGGTGACTACGACTATGTGACGGCGCTCGTCCGGCGCGAGGGCGAAGTGCTGTTTGACCGCATCTCGATGCGTCCGGGCAAGGCCATCACGTTTGGCTTGCTCGCAGGTAAGCCCTACCTAGGGCTTTCAGGCAATCCGGCCGCGGCGTATGTAGGCTTTGAGATGCTTGCCCGTCCGGCGATCCGCAAGATGCGCGGCTTTGCCGAGGGCGTGCGTCCCGTGCAGCAGGCGACGCTCACGCACGGCGTGAAGAAGCGCCAGGACCGACGCTTCTTCGATCGCGCCACGGTTTTGCGCGACCCCGAGACCGGTGAGCTGTTGGTGACCGAGGCCAAGACGCAGAATTCGGCGCTGCTTGGAACTATGCAGCGTGCGAACTGCCTGTTGCGTATTGACGAGGGTCCGTGCGACCTTGCGGCGGGCGATGCCGTGGACGTTGTTCGCGTCGACCTGCCCGAGGGCGCCGTGTTGTAGGAGGAATGCTATGGAGCTGAAGATATCGATCGTGACGTGCTCGGATACGCGCGACCTTGTCCAGGACGAGGCGGGCGCTGCCCTCGAGGAGCTCATCGTGGCGCAGGGCTGGACGGTCGCCTCGCATGTGGTCGTGCGCGACGACGTCAGCGAGATCGGTGATGCCATTGTGGAAGCCGCCGATGAGTGTCACGCCAATGTCGTGCTCACCTGCGGCGGCACGGGTCTTTCGATGCGCGATGTAACGCCCGAGGCGACGCGTTCCGTCTGCGACCGCGATGTGCCGGGTATTGCCGAGGCAATTCGTGCCTACTCCATGACCAAGACGCGCCGCGCCATGCTCTCGCGCGCTATTTGCATGCAACGAGGTCATACACTTGTCGTTAACTTTCCCGGTTCTACGAAGGCCGCCCGCGAAAGCTGGGAGGCCATAGCAGACCAGCTGGAGCATGCGGCTCAGATGACAGCGGGCGGCGGACATACCAACTAAGCGGTTTACCTGCGGCGGGGCGACCTGAACGGCTGCTCCGCCTTTGTTTTCCACCGAAGCGACGCCGAGGTGCACGCTAACTCGAAACTATATTCTCTGACGAGAATAATTTCTCACTATCATTATTCGCGCGAAAGTATAATCTGATTGCAGGTTATAGCCCGCGGTGGGGTACCCGGGCACAAGGTCCGAAAGGGTTGAATATGTTCGATATGGTTTCTCGTCGCGGATTCGTCTCGCTTTCTGCTGTCGCCGCTGCCGGCCTTGGTCTTGCCGGCTGCTCGGGCAGCAAGACGTCCGAGCCGGCCGGATCCGATGCCGGTTCTGCCAAGGCATCTTCCAAGAAAGCTGTCGAGCTGCAAGTCTTTGCCGCCAACTCGCTTGAGAAGGCTCTGCCCGAGGTCCAAGAGCTTTACACCGACCAGACCGGCACCACCTTTGCCGACACGCAGTTTAAGGCCTCCGGCGACCTCGTTGAGCAGATGCGTGCCGGCGCCACGGTCGACGTGCTCATCACGGCCTCCAAGGGCACCATGGATGACGCTGAGACCGCCGAGCTCGTCGACGCCGACACGCGTGAGGACATGTTCGTCAACGACCTCGTGATCATTCGCGCCGAGGGCTCCGACACCAAGGTCGAGGCCATTGCCGACGTTGCGAACCTGGAAGGCATGATTGCCATTGGCGACGCCAAGACCGTTCCCGCCGGCAAGTACGCTAACCAGGCCCTGGCCTCCGTGGGCCTCTACACCGGCATCGAGGGCGACGACGGCGAGTATGCTCCCGAGATCGCCGACAAGGTCGCACTGGCCGATAAGGTCGGCACCGCTGCCGCCTACGTCTCTACAGGCGACTGCGTGGCTGGTTTTGTCTACAGCTCCGATATCTTCCGCTACGACGGCATCGAGGAGGCCTTCGTGTGCCCCGAGGATTCGCACAAGCCCATCGTGTACCCGGGTGCCGTTGCTGAGAGCTCCGAGCATGACGACGAGGCCAAGGCGTTCATCGACTTCTGTCTGACCAACAAGAAAGCTCAGAAGATTTGGGCTAAGTACGGCTTTGAACTTTCCGCGTAGTGCGGCTTGGCGCTATAATTCCATCGTTTTGCGTTTCACTCCGTCCTTGTATTCTCTTGGAGCTTTTCGTGCTTAATAGATTCCGCATGCTTGTCGCCTGTGCTTTGACCTTCGCGCTTTGTTGGGTGCCGGGATTTGCGTTTGCTGGGGACACTGAGGACGGGGCCCAGGTTGCTGCGACCGCTCATGGGCTTTCCTATGGGATCGAGGGTTTTGAGCGGTTGGCCAAGGGGACCGCCCGTATCATGGAGGGCCAGCCTGAGGGCTACCGGTTTCCCGTTGACGAGGACGTGGACCTTGTAGTGGCGCCTGCTGCCGATCGCGTTGTGGTGTGGATATCGCCCAAGGCGGTCGAGAAATATGGATTGGATCCGCAGGACAACGAGTGCGTATCGGGTCTCAAGGCCCTCGTCTGTGATCTCGACAGCGCAAACTGCATGGGAGGTGCGCAGCTGGGTGACGTGGACCTTCCTTGGTATGTCACGGCGGAAACAACGTTTGATGCTGGCGGGTATACCTATGGCTTTGACGAGCGTGGCGCGGATGGGGACCGCTATGTGGTGATTGCATCAGCCTCGGGTGATGCCAAGGGCGGCGCGCGTTGGCTTGATAGCGCTCAAATGGTAGAAGCATCGTCTGTCGTGATGCGGGATGAGCAGGGGCCCTTGACCTCTCTGGCTTCCTTTTTGGGCGACATCGACTATCGCCCGTTTTGGGTGTCCATAAAAACGAGCGGCCTTGCCCTGCTGATCTCCTTTGCGCTGGGCCTGTTCGCCGCGTGGAAGACTATGGGTACCTCGAGTCGCATCAAGGGCCTGCTCGATTCGGTCTTTACGGTTCCTATGGTGCTGCCGCCCACGGTCTGCGGCTTTCTGCTCCTCATGCTGTTTGGCCGCTCGACTGGGGTGGGCCAGTGGCTCATCGCGCACGGCATCTCGATCGTCTTTACCTGGCCCGCGGCGGTGATCTCTGCCGTCGTCGTGTCGTTCCCGCTCGTCTATCGTACGGCGCTCGGAGCCTTCGAGAGCCTCGACACGCAGATGCTCGATGCGGCGCGCACGCTGGGCTGGTCCGAGCGTCGCATCTTTACCAAGCTTATGATGCCGCTCGGCTGGCCCTCGATTGCCGCCGGCACGGTGCTTGCCTTTGCCCGCGCGATGGGCGAGTTTGGCTGCACCCTGTTCTTTGCGGGCAACTACGCCGGTATTACGCAGACCATTCCCATCGCCATCTACTTTGAGTGGATGGGCGGCAACACGTCCGTGGCCCTCTTTTGGGTCGTGGTCGTAATTGCGTTCAGCTTCCTGGTCATCCTATTCATCAACATGTACACGGCGCATTCGCAAAAGTATCGCGAGCGTGGTCTCTCCCGCGCGGAGCGCAAGCAGGCCAAGCCGCTGGGCGGCCAGGTCGATTCGCTCGACCCAGTCGGCGGCGATGCGCTGCGTATCGATCGCGAGGCGTTGGCCGAGCTTATGCGCGATGATGCCGCTTTGCAGGGAGGTCGATAGGCCATGTCGCTCGTTCTGGATATCAAAAAGCGCTATCCCGGGTTTATGCTCGACATGCAGCTTGAGGCCGGCGAGGAGCGTGTGGCGCTGCTGGGCGCCTCGGGTTGCGGCAAGAGCTGTACGCTGCGCTGCATTGCCGGTGTGGAGGCGCCCGACGAGGGCAAGATCGTTGTCAACGGCGTGACCTTTTTTGACTCGGCGGCGGGCATCAACCTGTCGCCTCAGGAGCGAAAATGCGCCCTGTTGTTCCAAAACTATCAGCTGTTTCCCAACATGACGGTGGCCGATAACGTATGTGCCGGTGTAAAGGGCGCGGGCGACGCCGCGGCGCGCAAAAGGCTGGCCGAGCGCTATCTGGGCATTTTCGGTCTGGCTGATTTCGCCGACCGCTATCCCGCGCGCCTCTCGGGCGGCCAGCAGCAGCGCGTGGCGCTCGCGCGCATGGTGGCGGCGCACCCGGGCATCTTTATGTTCGACGAGCCCATGAGCGCACTCGATTCCTATCTTAAGAGCGCGCTTGAGCAAAACATGCTTGACCTGTTCGACGTATGCAACCGCACCGTGCTCTACGTGAGTCACGATATCGACGAGGCGTGCCGTCTGTGCGAGCGCATCTGCGTTATGCATAACGGGCATGTGGAGGAGATCAGCTCCGTCGAGGACGTGGTCCGCCGGCCGCAAACCTTGGCCGCGCTGCGCTTGACGGGCTGCAAGAACACGAGCCGGGCGCGCAAGATCGGCGACGAAGAAGTTGAAGCCCTCGACTGGGGCATGACCTTTAACGTGGGTCGCGAGGTTCCCGATAATGTGGAGTACCTGGGCATTCGCGCAAGCTACTTCCATGTTGACAATCGCGCTGAGCGGGGTCGCAACAGCTACGACCTGCACGTGGCGCGCGTGAGCGACTCGCGTTTTGAGCGCCTGGTGCTGTTGGATGCGCCGCGGGCCGATGCGCCCACCCGTCTTCAGTGGAAGGTCAACAAGGTGAGCATGCCTGTCGACGAGCTGCCGCAAGCAGGCGAGACGCTGCGCATGCATTTTGATGCCAGCAGGATCCATTTGGTTTGTCGATAGCGCTGGGTAATGCCGTCGGGGTATAAGCCTCGGCGGTTTTGTTTGCCGTTCGCTGAATGAGAGATGACAAACTCTTATTAATCAAGATAATAATTTATTAAACGACGGCACACGATGCTGTCGTACGAATGTCAACGGTGTTCGCATGGTCGATGACCGTTGATATAGTTGACATCAACTGGTTAAGGAGGGTGCGCACATGCCGCAGACGACATACATTTGCCGCGTTGCCGCGCGTGCCCTATATATAGCTCGGAGTCGCATATGAGCAGGTATGTTCACGGCTCCGGGAGAGACGACGAACAATTAAATAATCGACCGCAAAGCAGGTTCCCTAAAATTCCGGGTTTAGGCGCGGCTGGGTTTTCGCCTTCCACCGTGCAGCAATACCGTAGCTATTCATTTTTGGTTCGAGAGGGGAACCGTTATGGCTGAAGAATTCGATTTCCATCCGATGTGGGAGAGCCTCGGCATGAATCTTGCCGACCACGATATGCTGCTGGGCGCCGTGGGCCAGATGTACGGGGACATGTTCCTGTCGCAGAACAACCGTCCCAAGTCAACGTCCTACCTGGACTTTGTGGCCACCAACATCCACAGCGGCCGTATTAAGGAGATGCTCGACAAGAAGGAGGCCGGCGAGGCCACCAAGATCGTGGGGTCGTTCTGCGTGTACGTGCCCGAGGAGATCGTGCTTGCCTGTGGCGGCATTCCCGTTGGTCTGTGCTCGGGTGCCGACTGGGCAACCGATAAGGTCGAGGAGCACCTGCCGCGCAACACCTGTCCGCTCATCAAGAGCTTTGCCGGCTTTAAGCTGGGCGAGGTCTGCCCCTACATTGAGTCGAGTGACCTGGTGGTAGGCGAGAACACCTGCGATGGCAAGAAGAAGGCCTACGAGTTCTTTGCAACGCAAAAGAACATGTACGTCATGGATATTCCCAACGTGCACGACGAGTCTACGCTCGTGACCTGGAAGGCCGAGGTCAAGAAGCTCGCCGCCAAGATCGAGGAAGAGTGCGGCGTCACGATCACGCCTGAGCGTCTGAAGGCCGCCATCCACGCCGTCAATGAGAAGCGTCGCGCCCTGCAGCGCCTCGCTGCCACGCGCGCTGCCGACCCGGCGCCCATCAGCGGTCTCGACAGCCTGCTGACCGTTCAGGCCGCCTTTATGGACGACACGCCGCGTCTGACCGGAGCCATTAACGATATGGCGGCTGAGTGCGAGCAGCGTGTCGAGGCCGGCGAGGGCGTGGCGCCCAAGGGGACCAAGCGCATCCTGTACACCGGCACGCCCATGGCCGTGCCCAACTGGAAGCTGTTCAACCTCATCGAGAAGGCCGGCGGCGTCGTGGTGGGCGAGGAGTCTTGCACGGGTTCGCGCTACTACAAGGATCTGGTCGACGAGTCCGGTGAGACGGTCGACGAGATGCTCGATGCCATTGCCGAGCGCTACTTTAAGATCAACTGCGCCGTCTTTACGCCCAACGACCAGCGTATGAAGGATATTGTCCAGATGGCCAAGGACCTGCATGCCGACGGCATCGTCGACGTGGCCCTGCAGTTCTGCACGCTTTACGAGATGGAGTCGTTTGTCGTGGAGAAGGCCGCCGAGGAAGCCGGCATTCCGTTTATGCACATCACGACCGACTACGCCGGCGAGGATGCAGGCCAACTGCAAACCAGGATCGAGGCTTTCTTGGAAACCATTTAGGACTATCCGCCCTGGCGGCTTCCCTAGGCGCCCGATCTTGCCGTTCAAACCGTCGCTTGCGTACCAAAGTATGCGGCGCTTCTCTTTCACGGCAACCTCGGGCACCTGGGAAAGCCGTTTCCTTGGTTGGTTGAAAGGTTTGTTAAGGAGTTATATGTCGGAAAATAATGAGCAGCCGTTGCCGTCTACGTTTGAGGAGTTCAACGAGCAGCGCAAGGCGGCGTTTATTCGCGTTAAGGATTACAAGCAGGCCGGTAATCGCCTGATCGGTTTTCTGTGCAGCTACACGCCGCTCGAGATTATCGATGCCGCGGGCGCTGCAAGTGTGGCCTTGTGCGGCACATCCGACGAGGTGATTCCCGAGGCCGAGAAGGTGCTGCCGGCAAACCTCTGCCCGCTCATTAAGTCGACGTACGGTTTTGCCTACTCGCAAAAGTGTCCGTTTACGTACTTTAGCGACATGATTATCGGCGAGACCACCTGCGACGGCAAAAAGAAGATGTACGAACTGCTCAGCGAGCTCAAGCGTACGCACATCCTGCATCTTCCGCAGGGTCGCGATCGCGCCTACGAGCGTGAAGGCTGGTACGAGGAGTGCCGCCTGCTCAAGGAGGAGCTCGAGGGCTTCTACGGCATCACGATTACCGACGATGACCTGCGTGCTGCCGTCCGTCGTCGCAACCGCTTGCGTGCGGCCCAGCTCGAGATGTTTGCGCTGCAGGCCAATCAGCCGGCGGCCATGAGCGGCGTCGACTTGATGAGCACTATGTTTGCCGGTACGTTCAGCTTTGATATTGAGGCCTATACGCAGCAGCTGGAGCAAAAGGTCGCCATGCTGCGCGAGGCCTACGACGCGGGCGAGCGCCCGGTTGCGGCGGACGCCAAGCGCATTCTGATCACCGGTTGCCCGGTGGGCGGTGTGATCAACAAGATTGGCCGCACCATCGAGTCCAACGGCGGCGTGGTCGTGTGCATGGACGACTGCTCGGGCGAGCGCACGGCGGCTATGATGATCGACCCGGACGCGCCCGACATTCTGCGCGCCATCGCCGACCGCTACCTGGATATCAACTGCTCGGTCATGACGCCTAACGACGGCCGCATGGAGAACACGCTGACCATGTGCGAGAAGTACCATGTCGATGGCGTGGTAGAGAGCGTGCTCCAGGCGTGCCACACCTTCAACGTTGAGAGCGCGCGCATGCAGGAGGCCGTCGAGGGTGCGGGTATTCCGTATATGAAGATCGAGACCGACTACAGCAACGGTGACATGGGCCAGATCGAGACCCGCATCGCCGCCTTTATCGAAACCCTGTAGGACAAATGCGGCAAAGGGATAGTTGCTTTGCCGCATAGAAGGAGGATGCCGTGGTTGGCATTGGTATCGACATAGGCTCGACGGCCGCGAAGGCTGCAGTGGTGGAGACGGACGGCGCCATTGCGTGGACCTGCGTCATGCCGACGGGGTATTCGTCGGTCGATGCGGCCGAGCGCTTGCGCGGCGAGCTCGCTTCAGCCGACTATGACGTGGCTGCCGACGACGTGCGCGTGATCGCGACCGGCTACGGCCGTGTCGCCGTGCCCTATGCGCACAAGGTCGTGACCGAGATCACCTGCCACGGCACCGGTGCCGTGCGCCTGTTTGGCGATCACGGCACGGTAATTGACGTGGGCGGCCAGGACACCAAGGTCATTCAGCTTAAAAGTGGCCGCGTGGCCAAGTTCGCCATGAACGACAAGTGCGCTGCCGGTACGGGGCGCTTTTTGGAGATCATGGCCGACCGTCTGGGTATTTCCCAACAGCAGATGGCCGACCTTGCGCGTTCCGGTGAGCCCACCAAGATCAGCAGCATGTGCACGGTGTTTGCCGAAAGCGAGGTCATCAGCCTGATCGGTCGCGGTGAGCCGCGCGAGAACATTGCACGTGGCGTGATCGACAGCGTGGTCTCGCGCGTGGCGACCATGGCCGGGCAGGCCGCGGGCGCCCTGTACTACCTGACCGGTGGCCTGTGCGAGAACGCCTTCGTGGTGGAGCGGTTGGGCGAGCTGCTGGGGTCGCCGGTGACCACCTCGCCCCAGGCTCGCTTTGCCGGAGCGATTGGCGCGGCGATTCGCGCACAGGCGCTCAATTAATGCATCCGCCGCAGGCTCGCATTCATGCGTATACTGGGAGAAAATGATTGACCGATGAGAGGAGGTATCGATGGCTGACGATCAGATTAGGCTCACGTCCATGACGGCCGCGAGCGGTTGAGCCGCTAAGTTGGCTCCCGGAGCCCTCGCCCAGGTCCTGGGCGATTTACCCAATGTGCATAACGACAACCTGCTCGTAGGGTTCGATACCTCCGACGATGCGAGCGTCTTCCGCGTAGGGGAGAACCTGGGGCTCGTGCAGTCCATCGACTTCTTCCCACCGATGGTCGACGACCCGTTCCTCTTTGGCCAGATCGCCGCGGCCAACTCGCTGTCGGATATCTACGCCATGGGCGGGCGGCCGAGCCATGCCATGAACTTGCTGTGCATCCCGAGCTGCCTGGGCATCGAGGTCGCCGGCCAGATTCTGGCGGGCGGCGCCGACAAGTGCGTCGAGGCGGGTTGCTCCATCGCGGGCGGCCATACCATCAACGACGACGAGCCCAAGTACGGCCTGTCCGTGAGTGGTTTTGTCGCGCTCGACCGCATGCTCGCCAACAGCGGCGCACGCGTGGGCAATGTTCTGCTGCTGACCAAGGCGATCGGCTCGGGCATTATCACCACGGCCATTAAGGGCGAGCTCATCGAGCAGGACGAGGCCGCAGCCATGTTTGACTCGATGCGCACCCTCAACGAGGCTCCGATTCGTCTGGCCGAGGGACTTGAGCTTCACGGCTGCACCGACATTACGGGCTTTGGTCTGATCGGGCATGCGTGCGAGATGGCCGAGGGCTCGGGCGTGCAAATCGAGCTCGCGTCGGGGGCGGTGCCGCTCTTTGACCAGGTGCTCGACATGGCGCGTCTGGGCATTATCCCCGCGGGCTCCTACCGCAACCAGGACTTCTTTGGCCCGCGTGTAGCTGCCGACGATGACCTGGAGCCGGGCATGCTGGATGCGCTGTACGATCCGCAGACTTCGGGCGGTTTGCTTATTGCGGCGCCCGCGGCGGATGCGGATGAGCTTGCGCGTCGTTTACATGCCGAGGGGCGCGTTGCCGCTACGATCGGCCGCGTGTGCGAGCCGGTGCCGGGCGGTCCTGCCGTTCGCGTTGTGCATTAAGGAAAACCGTTTATGCGACCGCCTACTGTTCTGGGCGGTCCCTTTTGAAAGGAAAAACTATGTCTACCAAAATTGAAGTCAATGCCATGGGCGATGCCTGCCCGCTGCCCGTCGTCAAGACGCTCAAAGCCCTGAAGCAGCTCGATGGCGAGGGCACAGTCGTGACCTCGGTCGATAACGAGACCGCCGTCAAGAACATCTCCAAGATGGCGCAGGAGAAGGGCTGCACGGCCTTGGTCGAGAAGGTTTCTGACGCCGAGTGGCACGTGACCGTGGCGACCTCTGGCGCCGTTGCCGTGGCCGATCCCGAGCAGGATGGCGCTGCCTTCTGTGATGCCAGCGCCGGCAAGGGCAAGCTCGTCATTTCCGTCTACACCGACTGCATGGGCCGTGGCGACGACGAGCTGGGCCACAAGCTCATGAAGGCGTTTATCTTTGCCGTGACGCAGCAGGAGGAACTGCCCGCGACCATGCTGTTCTACAACGGCGGTGCCAAGCTCACCGTCGAGGGTTCGCCGGTGCTCGACGACCTGAAGGGCCTGGCGGAGCAGGGTGTCGAGATTCTCACCTGCGGCACCTGCCTGGACCACTATGGCATTAAAGACCAGCTCGCGGTGGGCGAGGTCACCAACATGTACGTGATCGTGGAGAAGATGGAGCAGGCCGTGCGCGTCGTGCGCCCGTAGCGTATTGGTTGGAGTTGCCATGAGGGAGAAGCGCCCGGCGCTTGTCATCACGTTTCCCACCACGGCGGCCGCCATGGGCTGCGAGTCCTTGTGCATCGAGCGCGGCCTTCCTGGGCGAACGATTCCCGTGCCCGGGGAGGTCGCTGCCGGTTGCGGTCTGGCGTGGAAGGCGTTGCCTGCCGATGAGGAGCTGCTGCGCGGCGAACTCGCCGCGGCGGGCGTTCCCACCGAGGGCTTTACGGTGATCGACATGTGGGAGGTCGTGCGATGATCTACCTGGATAACGCGGCGACGACCATGCACAAGCCGCAGGCGGTCATCGATGCCGTGATGCAAGCGATGTGCTCGCTCGGCAATGCCGGGCGCGGCGCCACGTCGGGTGCCCTCGACGCCGCTCGTACCATTCACGGTTGCCGTGCCAAGCTCGCGCGCTTGCTGGGCTGCCCGCGGGCCGACCATGTTTGTTTTACGCCTAACTCCACTGCGGCGCTCAACACCGTCATCAATGGCGTGGTGCGCCCCGGCGACCGTGTGGTCACAACGGTGCTTGAGCACAACTCCGCGCTACGTCCGCTCAATCGCTTGGCAACGGAGCAAGGTGTGACGGTTGAGCATGCGGGTTGCGATGCGAGCGGCGTGCTCGACTACGACGAGCTCGAGCGGTTGGTCATGCCGGGCACGCGTGCTGTGGTGGTGACGCACGCCTCCAATGTGACCGGCAACGCGGTCGACGTTTCGCGTGTGGCTGCCATCGCGCACGCGGCCGGCGCGCTGGCGATCGTCGACGCCTCGCAGTCTGCCGGTACGGCGAAGATTGACATGGATGCCATGGGGCTCGATGTTGTGTGCTTTACCGGCCACAAGGGGCTCATGGGACCTCAAGGCACCGGCGGCCTGGCCGTGGCGGAGGGCGTCGACGTGGCTCCGTGGGCCATGGGCGGCACGGGCGTGCACAGCTTCGACCCACTGCAGCCGCTCGAGTGGCCCACGCGCCTTGAGGCGGGCACGCTCAACGGTCACGGCATCGCGGGACTTTCTGCCGGCCTCGACTTTATCGAGGCCCAGGGTGGGGTCGAGGCGATTGCTGCCCACGAGCGTGCGCTCGCTGATCGCTTCCTTGCCGGTGTGCGCAAGATTCCGGGGATTAAGCTCTACGGTGCCTTTGACCAGCCGACGCGCTCTGCGATTGTGTCGCTCAACGTAGCCGATATCGACTCTGCCGAGATCTCGGATGCGCTCATGCAAGGGTGGGGGATTTCGACGCGCCCCGGCGCCCATTGCGCCCCGCTCATGCACCGTGCGCTGGGGACCGAGCGCCAGGGCGTCGTCCGCTTCTCGTTTGGGTATTTCAACACTACCGAAGAAGTCGACACGGCTATCGATGCTCTGTGCGATTTAGCCTGCTAAAGCTGCTAGACCGTTTATACTTGCGGGACGGGTGTATTTGCCCGTCCCGTTTTTGTTTCGACCCGAAAGGTGTGCCTATGGCCTCATCCGCTCCGCGCGGCCTGCGCTCCGACCATGTCGTTACCGTCGGCATTGCGCTGTTCTCGATGCTCTTTGGCGCCGGTAACCTCATCATTCCGCCGTTGCTGGCGCTCCAGGCCGGCACGGCCACACCGCTTGTCATGGTTGGCTTTTTGATTGCCGCCATCGGCCTGCCCGTCATGGGCTTTATCGCCGTGGCGCTTGCCGGAACGGCGCGCGAGCTTGCCGGCCGCGTGCACCCCAAGTTCGGTGAGTTCTTTGTCGCGGCGGTCTATTTAGCGATCGGCCCGTGCCTGGCCATTCCGCGTACGAGCTCCACGGCCTTCGAGATGCTGGTGCCGCTGCTGCCCGAGGGCGTCTCGCTTGGCACGGCTCGCCTGGTGTTTGCCGTTGGCTTCTTTGTCGTCGCGTTTGCGCTCACGCTGCGTCCGGGCGTCATCACGCGCGTGCTCGGCCGCATTACGGGCCCCGCGCTCATTGCGCTCATCGTGCTGGTCGTGGGTGCCGCCGTGATCTCGCCGCTGGGACCGGCTGCCGCCCCGCAAGCTCCCTATGATGCCGGTGCTGCCGTGCAGGGCTTCTTGACCGGCTACCAGACCATGGACCTGCTTGCGTCGCTCGCCTTCGGCATCATCATCGCCGAGACCATTCACGAGCTGGGCGTGACCGACGACAAGCGCGTCGCTTTTGAAATTTCGCGCTCCGGTGTGATCGCCGGCGTGCTCATGGCCATCATCTATTGCGGCTTGGCCCTTGCCGGCATGCAGCTCGGCACCGTGATGCCCGACGCCACCAATGGCGCTGCCATCCTTGCTCGCTCGGCCTCCATGCACTTTGGCCTTGCCGGCACGGTCGTGGTCTTCGCAATCTTCTTCCTCGCCTGCATGAACGTGTGCATCGGCCTCATCAGCTGCTGCTCGCGCTACTTCTGCGAAACGTATGTGGTCGAAGGGGGAGCGGAGGCCTCTGAGGAGGCCATGCGCCGTCCCTTTGCGGTTCTCGCCTTTGTGTTCGCAGCGTTTTCGTGCGTGCTATCCAATGTGGGCCTCGACGTGATCCTTATGTTCTCGGTGCCCATGCTCAACGCCTTGTATCCCGTCGCCATCGTGCTGGTCCTCATGGGTTTGGTACACGGTTTTTGCGACGCAAATCCGCAGGTGTGGGTGTGGGTCGGCGGCGTGGTCGCCGTGCAGAGTGTGATCACCTCGGTCCGCGATGCGTTCTTTGTGGGCACGTGGCTGCCGTTTGATGTTCTTCCGCTGGCGGATATCGGTGCCGCGTGGGCGCCGGTTGCCGTGGTTGCCTTTGTGATCGGTCTGCTCCATAGTCGTTTTGTCGCACATTCGAGGAGCTAAGGCATCAATGCTTGCACAGGCGGGGAGTCTCCCCTATAATTTCCTTCGCTTTGGGACACGCAAGGTTTAGACCTTAGCTGCTCAACACCTTCGGGACGTGGCGCAGTTTGGTAGCGCGCCTGCTTTGGGAGCAGGATGTCGCAGGTTCAAATCCTGTCGTCCCGACCATATCTTGCGGGCGTAGTTCAATGGTAGAACCCCAGCCTTCCAAGCTGATGACGCGGGTTCGATTCCCGTCGCCCGCTCCATAAGATAGACGAACGGCTCTGGCTCCTTTTGGGACCAGAGCTGTTTTCATATACATGCCGGGGACCCCACATCCCCTCCTAAGTTGCGGTGAAATAGTTCCTGGATTAGCCGCAAAAGCTTTTATCCAGGAACTATTTCACCGCAACTTATTGAGGCCGAGCGGGCTGGGTCGATGATGGGTTCTGTTGTCGAGAAGATGAAGACAGCCGGTCAGGAGTCTGCGTAGGGTTTTGTGGTTGGTATACCGTAGCCGCGCATCATGGAGCCGAACGCTTTGACATCGTAGGTGTCTGAGAGCTTGAAATGAATGACGTTGTGGCCCATGGCACGCAGGTTCGTGTCGCGCATGAGGGCAGCTCGATAGGTTTTTGCCGCAGTATGTTCCGGATCATTTTGGGCATCGTCCTCAAACTTGCCTAGTCCATGCAGCTCAGCCAGCATCCATGAGCCGTTTGGCATCTGCCAGCCGTAATCTGCCAAATAATAGCCGGCGTTTCCCGGTCGAGTGATTTCAACCTGAAGTTCGGGAGCGGCAACTCCCGCCAGAATCATTGCCGCCCGTGCTTCGGATTCTCCACCGTTATCCGATCTGCCATCCATGTGTTCAAAAACGTCAAATGCGCGCGCGATGCCGTGCAGTCCGCGGCAGTTCGTTTGTGCATATGCACGCAATTCTTCACGCTCGACACCGTACTCACGAGCCAACCCGTCGACATAGCCTAGTGCATATCGAAAAGCGTTAGTTCGGGCGATGTCGACCACCGTGCGATATGGATTCGTTAACGTAAAAGGACCGAGCTGCCATACGTCGCCCGGCCGCCAGCGTCGGTATTCAACGAATTCGTACATATCGCGTCTGGTGGAACGCGGCAACAGCACTTGCACCTTGTCGAGAAGCGAATATGCAGAACCGATGCCATAGAGCAGTGCCGCCGTTGCTCCACAAAACACGGCATTCGGTTCAACGACCGCAATAGCGGATGCCAATTGAAAGATGCGATCTTCGACGCCGAGGTCATTCCAATACGCGGGATCAGCGTAGACATGGTTGTAGAGTCGAATAATCATCTCTTTTTGCATGAGCGCGTAGGCACAGCGTTCATCCCATTTTTTGGTAGCTACAAACAGGTGCCCGCCATGATGGGCCTCGAATAACCGGAAGAATAGCTCTAATTGCGGTTTGGTACAGCGTTTATCATGACTCATTTTCGACCCCATGGTCTCGAGGGGGAGTGAATGACACTACGCTATCCCATATTTGGCCCGCCTGACCTTGCCATGAACTGACCAAAAGCTTGACGGGGCAGGTCAGAGTCATGAGTCGTAGCCAAACATATCGGCAAACGGTTGATTAGTGCCCCTCGGCGGCACTAAAAACCACCCTTACAGAAAGTTGCGGTGGAATAGTTCCTGAAAGGCTCGAATAAGCCTAAATCCAGGAACTATTTCACCGCAACTCAGGTGGGGATGGGGCTGAGTGGCGGGCGATGCCGTTGCCTGTCGGTTAGTGGCGGGATTGGTGGCGGAGCTTGTCGATGGTGGAGTCGGTGCTTCGGCTGCGGGCTTCGGCGGCGCGGTCGCGAGCGTCGGCTGCGGTTTGGCGCTTGCGGCGGTAATCGATCATGCCTTGGATGATGGGCTTGCCAAAGCTCACGACATCATCGTTGTAGATGGCGGTTCGGGCTGCGAGGAGACAATCGGTAAAGTCCATATGGGTCTTGCCAAAGAGTTTGACGGCAAGGGCGACAACGGTGGGCTCGTCGACCATGACGTCATCGAGCAGCCTTTTCATGGCCGCGGCAATCTCAACGCGGGGAACCTTATAGACGTCGCGCAGCGTGACCACGACGCGCGTGATGATTTCGGGGTAGACACGGGCGGTACGCGTGGCGATGACCTTGGCGGCGCGCGGCGACAGAACTTCGTCGTCGTCAAGCAGGTAGCGTAGGATGACGGTCTCGTCGATGATGGTGCTACTCATGGATATCTACTTCCTCGGGACCCAAAATCGAATCGTCGCTTTCTGTAGCAAGGTACTCAATCCAGGAATTGCGCTCCTCGGAGCGGCGATTGGGGTCCCCATATGCTTTGAGCGATCCATAGGCGGCGGTGCCGTCCTTTGAGCGCACGGCGACCGGTTGAAAGGGAAGCTTGCGCATCAAAATGCTCTGCGCGACAAAAAGACGGACGGCCTCGGCGAGCGATGTGCCCATGGCGTCGTAGAGACGCTCGGCATGCTGCTTATCTTCCTCGCGAATGCGCACCTGCAGGATGGCTCGTTTTTGAGTCGATGACATCACTGGCCTCCCTTAATGAGCGGGCAATATGAATAGTCAAATACAGTATCGGCTAATAATAGCCAATTTTATAACGACTACTTTATTGCACTCGAGTAATTGAGTGTGAACAATACTACAAACGTACTACATCCTTTAGAAGCGGGCGTGAAATCTCTCTCGAACGTACGCGTGTAATACACTCACCTTTATATCCTATCGAGAATAATTCCAACCTGCCAAAACCCCTGCAATACACCCGTATTGCAGGGCTTATGCTCAAGTTTGCCCCCTGCAACTGCGTATATTCAACCTGTATACCGTTGGAGGAATTCTATCGATTGCCCGTTTCGCCGCGAGCAAGCGATACGCCGATGCCAGATCACGGGCGGTCTGGGACAACGTCGGCAGGATCCCTTCGGCTAGGGATTCAGGAGGGAGTGAACAATATGGGCAATAAACGAGTCGTCGCCGATTCTTCACGCTGCATCGGGTGCCAAACCTGTATGGCGGCCTGCATCGAGGCGCATGACATCCCCGGCAACATCGCGGCGCCGCGCTTGCGTGTGACGCGTACGTACGAGATCTCCGCACCGGTGGCCTGCCATCACTGCGAGGATGCTCCGTGCGCCAAGGCCTGCCCCACGGGCGCCTTGTTCTTTGATCCAAAGAACCATCGCATCGGCGTCAACGAAGACAACTGCATCGGTTGCAAGAGCTGCGTCATGGCATGTCCCTTTGGCGCCGTGAGCGTGGCGACCACGCAGGCCCCCGTTTTGATGGGCGATATTTGCGTGGGTTCGCAGACCAAGAGCTTTGTGCTCAAGTGCGACCTGTGCGTCGACCGTCCCGGCGGTCCGGCGTGTGCCGAGGCATGCCCGACCAAGGGCCTCACCTTGGTGGACGACGAACGTCTGGCGGAACTCACCGCCGAGCGTGCCCGCGCCACGATCGAAAACGAGGCGTAAACGTCGAGGCGACAAACCCAACGATTGCCAAATAAGTACCGAATAATCGGTAGCAGAGAAAGGAAGGAGGGTGTCATGGAGAAGCATAAAGTGATCTGCCCGTATTGCGGCGCCGGTTGCCAGTTTAACCTCCTGGTCCAAAACGGCCAGGTCGTGGGTACCGAACCGCTCAACGGCATCACCAATCAGGGCGAGCTGTGCCTTAAAGGCATGAGCGGCTACGACTTCATCAACGACACCAAGATCTTGACTCCTCGCGTGCTGCACCCGATGATCCGCCGCACCAAGGGCGCGGATCTTGAGCGCGTAAGCTGGGACGAGGCACTGGATTTCACCGCATCTAAGATGCAGGCCATAATTGACGAATATGGTCCTAACGCTGTCATGACCACCGGCTCTTCGCGAGGCGGCGGCAATGAGGCGAACTACGTCATGCAGAAGTTTACGCGTGCGTGCATCGGCACCCACAGCGTAGACAACTGCGCCCGTACTTGACACGGCCCTACTGTCCTCGGTCTGATGGACACGGTTGGTTCAGGTTGCATGTCATGCTCCATCCCCGGTATGGAGGATGCGGGCTGCATTTTCCTCTTCGGCTATAACCCTGCCGATTCGCACCCCATCGTCGCAAGGCGTATCGTGCGAGCCAAAGAAAAGGGTTGCAAGATCATCGTCGCCGACCCGCGCCATATCGAAACCGCGCGTATCGCCGATCTCTACCTTCCGATCAAGAACGGTTGCAACGTTGCGTTCCTCAACGCCTTTGCCAACTGCTTGGTCAACGATGGCCTCTATGACAAGGAATTCGTCGCCGAGCACACGAACGGCTTTGACGAGTGGTGGGAGACCATCAAGAACTACACTCCCGAATCCGTACAGGACATCACGGGTGTCGAGCCCGCGCTGATCCACCAAGCTGCCGAGATGTACGCCACGGCGAAGCCTTCTGCCATCATTGGCTGGGGCATGGGCGTATGCCAGCAGAAGCAGAACCTGAAGACGGTGCACACCATCGCCTCCATCGCCTGCGTTGCCGGCCAGATCGGCAAACCCAACTCCGGCCTCGCGCCCGTGCGTGGCCAGAACAACGTCCAGGGCTCCTGCGATATGGGCATGCTGCCCAACCTGTACCCTGGCTATCAAAAGGTCACCGACCCGGCCGCGCGCGCTAAGTTCGCCAAGGCCTGGGGCGTGCCCGAGGAGAAGCTGCCTCTCGAGGAGGGCTACAAGCTCACCGACCTGGGTCACCTGGTCGACGAGGGCAAGGTGCACTGCTTCTACAACTACGGCGAGGACCCGGTACAGACCGAGCCCGATTCGGCCGGAATGCGCAAGACGCTCTCCGAGCTGGATCTGTTCATTTGCCAGGACATCTTTATGACGCAGACGACCATGCTCGCCGACGTCATCCTGCCCGCTACCTCTTGGGGCGAGCACGAGGGTGTCTTTACTGCATCCGACCGTAGCTTCCAGCACTTTGACGCGGCCGTTCCGCCCAAGGGCGAGTGCCGTCACGACTGGGAGATCTTCGCGGACCTGTCCACGCGTATGGGCTATCCCATGCACTACGACAACACCGAGCAGATCTGGAACGAGTGCATTAGCCTGTGCCCCAACTTTGTGGGCGCGACCTACGAGAAGATGGCTCCCGAGGGCGGTTACGCCCAGTGGCCGGTCAAGAGCACTGATGTGAACGACCACGGTACGCCCGACATGTTCGCCGGTGGCAAGTTCACCACCAAGGACGGCCGCGCCAACCTGATGGCGCACGACTGGGAGGCGCCCTCCGAGCTTCCCGACGATGAGTACCCGCTCATCCTGTGCACCGTCCGCGAGGTCGGCCACTACAGCTGCCGCTCGATGACCGGCAACTGCAAGACGCTGGCGCTGCTCGCTGACGAGCCCGGCTTTGTCCGCATGAATCCCGCGGACGCCCAGGCGCGCGGCATCAAGAACGGCGACATCGTCTCGATTCACAGCCGCCGCGGCCAGGTATACAGCCGCGCCGACGTGAGCGACCGTATCAACAAGGGTACGGTCTATATGACCTACCAGTGGTGGATCGGCAAGTGCAACGAGCTGACCATGCACAAGGTCGACCCGGTCTCGCACACGCCCGAGGACAAGTTCTCCGCCTGCCAGGTCGACGCCATTGCCGACCAGGTTTGGGCAGAGGGCGAGGTGGAGCGTCAGTACACCGAGCTCAAGCAGGCTCTGGTCGACGCCGCCGCTCCCCAGGACGTTGAGCCCGGCGCCGCCAAGTTCGACGACGAGACGCACGTGAATCAAATCGTGTAGTCCCGTTCTCGTTGGCTTTTTGGGCCGGGCGTCCCGTACGTTCGGGAGCCCGGCCCGTTATTTTGAAAGGAAGTGGGGATGAGCCGCTTCATCGACATCAACCCGGAGAGGTGCATCGGCTGCGGAACATGCCAGTCCGCCTGTGCCGACGCCCACCGGATGCAGGGTCTTCAGGATACGCCGCGTCTGGCGCTCGTGAAGACCGGCGGTATTTCGGCCGCCCTTGCCTGCCACCATTGCGAGGGTGCCCTCTGCGCCGAGGTCTGCCCGGTGAATGCCATCGAGCACGATGGCGACCGCATCCACGTCAAGGAGCAGGAGTGCATCGGGTGCAGGCTGTGCGCCATCGCGTGCCCCTTCGGAGCCATCCATCCCGATGGCACGTCTATCGCCGGTGTCGCAGGCATGTGCGACCCGACGCCTTCGTATCCCAAGTCCCTGAGCAGCCTGCTTACGTGGGCTCCCGGCCAGTACACCTGCGCTGTCAAGTGCGACCTGTGCGCCTTCGATCCGGATGGCCCGCATTGTGTGGCGGCGTGCCCCACCAAGGCGCTAACCGTCATGGGCGGCGCGGCCGATCGCGAGCTCGACGAGGCCAAGCGCCTGCGCTCGATCGAAAACGGTCCGGTCGTCGACGTTACCGCCGTGGCCCAGGGCCTGTCCGAGAAAGCAGAAGGGAGCGTAAACAATGGGTAGCATGACGCTGTTTATCGCATCGCTTGCCGTCTCGTGCATCGGTGCGCTCGCCTCGGTTCTGCTGATCAAGGCCGATAACGCCGCCAAGACCGCCGGCTGCCTTATCGGCGCCGTCGCCGCGGTGCTTTCGTTTGTGGCCGGTATCCAGGCCGTGCTGGGCGATGTCACGTCGGTCGACACCATCGTGTTCTTCCCGTTTGCCCATTTCCAGCTGCTGCTCAATCAGCTGTCCGGCCTGTTCGTGGCGCTCATCTCGGTGCTCGCGTTTGCCGGTTCGATCTACGGTCTCAACTACTTTGATGAGTACCCGGGCAAAAAGGGCCGTGCCGGCTTCTTCTTTAACACCTTCGTGGCGTCCATGATGCTCGTCATCACCGCCGACAACGTGTTTTGGTTCCTGGTCGCCTTTGAGCTCATGTCGCTGACCTCGTACTTCCTGGTCGTGATCGAGGAGAACGAGAACTCCATCCATGGCGGTTGGCTCTACTTTGTGATCGCGCACGTGGGCTTTGTGCTCATCATGGCGAGCTTCCTCACCATGACCAACTTCGCCGGCGGCTCGTTTGCCTTTGCGGATTTCCGCGCCACGCAGTTTAGCCCCGCGGTCGCATCCGCGTGCTTCGTGCTCGCCTTCTTTGGCTTTGGCGCCAAGGCCGGTATCATCCCGCTGCACGGCTGGCTGCCCAAGGCACATCCCGAGGCGCCGTCCAACGTGTCGGCCCTCATGTCCGGCGGCATGATCAAGATCGGTATCTTCGGCATCCTCAAGGTTGGTCTCGACCTGCTCTCCGCCTCGGGCGTTCAGGTCTGGTGGGGCCTTATGGTCATGGTCTTCGGTGCGATCTCGTCGGTCCTCGGCGTGACCTTCGCCCTGCAGGAGCATGACATCAAGCGCCTGCTGGCCTATCACTCCGTCGAGAACATCGGCATCATTCTGCTCGGCGTCGGCGCCTCCATGGCCGCCATGGCGCTCAACTCTGTCGGCATCGCCGTCCTGGCCCTGATGGCCGCCCTCTACCACACGTTTAACCACGCTATGTTTAAGGGCGAGCTGTTCTTGGGCGCCGGTGCGCTGCTGTACTCCACGGGTACGCGCAATATGGAGAAGATGGGCGGCCTGTTCCGTCGTATGCCGGCAACGGCCATCTGCTTCCTTATTGGCGCACTTGCCATCTCGGCCATCCCGCCCTTCAACGGCTTTGTGTCCGAGTGGTTTACCTACCAGTCGCTGTTTAACGCCGCCATGCAGGGCGACAAGGCCGTCATGATCGTGGCCGTGTTCGCTGCCGTCGCGCTTGCCATTACCGGCGCGCTGGCCGTCACGTGCTTCGTCAAGGCCTATGGCGTCTCCTTTGCCTCCGCGCCCCGCTCCGAGGCCGCGGCCAATGCCAAGGAGGTCCCCGCCCCCATGGTGTTTGCGCAGGGCCTGCTCGCGGCCATCTGCGTCGTGCTGGGCATTGGCGCTCCCGTGATCGCGCCCGTTCTGGTCGATGTCGCCGCGTCCGTGCTGCATCCGTACGGTGGCGTGTTTGCCACCGAGGGCATGGAGCTCATGAACCAGTACTCCGGCGCTGCCACCTCCACGCCCGCGATCGCTCTTGCGCTCGTGGTGCTTGTCGGCCTTGCCTGCGGTTATCGCAAGCTCAAGACCGTCGGCAAGGTGCAGAAGTCCCAGCCGTGGGCATGCGGCTATGCTCCCAACGAGCATATGCCCGTGGTGGCCACGACCTTTGCCTCCGAGGTGTCCTGGTTTATGCAACCGCTTTACACGCTGCGCGACCGCTGCACGGCCGTCTGCTGGTCCATCGCGCACTTCTTCCAGAAGCTCACCGGTGTGGCCGAGGCTGTGGAGCCCGTACCCGACAAGGTTCTCGTCGATGCCCCGCATAAGGGTGTCGAGAAGCTCGCCGACCTCGCGACTAAGCTCGAGGGCGGCAACTACAGCATCTATATCTGCTACATCGTCGCGGCTCTCGTGGTGTTCCTCGTGCTCGCCGTGCAAATGGGTTAAGGAGGGGAGAGCATGAACAACATCGTACTTGCCGTTCTGCAGGGCGTGGTCGTTATGGCCGTCGCGCCGTTCTTCTCCGGTCTCGGTCGCGTGATCCGCGCCAAGATGCACAACCGTCGCGGCCCCAGCATCATGCAGGACTATCGCGACCTGGCCAAGCTCTTTGCGCGCCCCGAGTCCCAGAGCGAGGACGCGAGCTTTGCGCTTCGCATTATGCCGCCGCTGTTTTTCGCCGTCGCCTTTATGCTCGCGATGGGCCTGCCGCTCTTTACGGCACAAAGCCCCATCCCGGTCTTTGGTGACGCCATCACCATCATGTACAGCCTGGCGCTCGCCCGCTTCTTCTTCGCCCTCTGCGGCGTGGATTCGTCTAACGCCTACGCCGGTATCGGCGGCGTCCGCGAGCTGCTCATGAGCGTGCTCATCGAGCCGTCCATGCTGCTGGCGCTGTTTGCCGCCGCCCTGGTGTGCGGCTCCACCGACATCGCCACCATGGGTCAGCACATCATGACGGGTGCCGTCGACGCGCCGGTCGCCGTGATCCTCGCCGGCATCGCCTTTGCGATTGCCTGCTATATGGAGCTCGGCAAGCTGCCGTTTGACCAGGCCGAGGCCGAGCAGGAGCTTCAGGAAGGTCCGCTCGCCGAGCTTTCCGGACCGTCGCTTGCGATGGCCAAGCTCGCCATGTCCATGAAGCAGGTCCTGGTCGTCGCCTGGTTCTGCGCGATCTTCGTCCCCTGGGGCGAGCCCGCAGCCGTGGGCGCCGCCGCCGTTCTGGGCGCGGTCATCTTCCTGGTGAAGTGCCTGATCGACTTTGTGGTCTGCGGCGTGATCGAGAACTCCTGCTCGCGTTCGCGCTTTAAGGTGCTCGGCAATCAGACCTGGGCCGTCGTGGGCATCGCCGTTCTGGCGTTTGTCTTCGTGGTCGTCGGCGTGTAGGAGAAGGGAGAAACAATGTCATTTGCAGTCAGTCTGTCCCTTCTCGGCTTGGTCGCTATCGCGGCCCCGATGGTGGCCTCGGTGCTCGTCGCCCTGTTCCCCCGTCCGTACGCCAAGTGGTTCAGCGTTTTGGGTGCCGCCGTCTCGACGGCCTGCACCATCGCCCTCGCCGCGAATTTCGCTGGCGCCGGCATGCCCGACACGCAGGTCCCCCTGATCTCGTTTGGGCAGACCCTCGTTATGGGATTCACCTTCGATCGCATGAGCACGCTGCTCGCGCCCGCCTTTGTGGGTATCGGCCTGCTTGTCGTGATTTATTCGATTCCCTATATGAGCGAGAATAACCGTGAGCATCCCGACGCGCCGCGTCGTCGCTTCTACGCGTACCTCGCGACCTTCATCGGTGCCATGGCCGGCCTCGTGTACAGCTCGACCCTTTTGGGCCAGCTCGTGTTCTTTGAGATCACGGGTGCCTGCTCTTGGGGCCTCATTAGCTACTACATGACGCCTACGGCCAAGAAGGCCGGCATGAAGGCCCTGATCATTACGCATATCGGTGCGCTCGGCCTGTATCTGGGCGCCGCCATCGTGTTTGCCCACACCGGCACCTTCGCCATTACCGCGATTGCCGGCCTCGACGCCAAGCTCAAGGCTATCGTCCTTTTGCTCGTGTTGTTTGCGGCCTGGGCCAAGTCCGCACAGGTCCCCATGTACATGTGGCTGCCTTCGGCCATGGAGGCGCCGACGCCTGTTTCGGCCTACCTGCATGGTGCCTCGATGGTCAAGGTCGGCGTGTGCGTGTTCGCGCGTGCACTCGTCTCTGCCGGCGAGATTCCCGAGATCGTGGGCTGGGTCGCCATTATCGACGCCATGGTCACCATGCTCTTTGGTTTCCTGATGTACCTGCCGCAAAAGGACATGAAGCGTCTGCTGGCCTTCTCCACGATCGCCCAGCTCTCCTATGTGTTCTTTGGTCTGGGCCTTTCGGTCTTTGGCAGTCAGCTTGCCTTCGATGGCGCCGTGTGCCACATCTTTAACCACGCTTTCGCCAAGACGCTGTTCTTCCTGATCGCCGGTTCGTTCTCCTTTACGCTCGGCACGCGTATGCTGCCCAAGCTTCGGGGCATCGTAAAGAAGTACCCGATCTCGGGCGTGGGCTTTGGTGTCGCGGCACTCGCCATTGCCGGCGTGCCGCCCATGAACACGTTCTTCTCGAAGTTCCAGATCATCGCCGGCGGCTTTTCTGTGGGTGCCGGCAACGTCGCGATCCTGGTGCTCGTGTGCATCATGGTTGCAGAGACCGTCGCCACTTTTGCCTGGTTCCTTAAGTGGATGGGCTATTGCCTGCCCGGCGAGCCGAGCGAAGAGGTCGCTGCGGGAGCCCCGCTTCCCCGCGCGATGGCGTTTGTGTTCATCGTGCTCATCATCATGGTCATCGTCAGCGGCCCGCTTTCGGCCAGCTGGATTGGTTAGGAGGTAGAACGACATGGGTTATTCGATCGTCAACATCCTTGGCGGCCTTCTGATCGTCACGTCCACCATGGTGGTTGTCTCCAAGAACATCAAACACTCCATCCGCTGGTATGCGGTGCAGTCGCTGGTACTCGTGGGACTGCTCGCCACGCTCGGTGTCACCACCGGTGCGCAGGAGCTGCTTATGTGGGCTGGATCTGCCTTTATCACCAAGGTCGTCCTGGTCCCTTATATCCTCAACTGCGCATACAAGAAGATGGGCAAGCCGAGCGACGCATCGCTCAAGGCCGGCCTTAAGCCCGCGTGGGCTATCTGCATCATCGCCGTGGAGGTCGCGATCTGCTTTGCCGTCGTGACGCAGATCAGCCTGCCAACGGCCGAGGTCGCAACGCCTGCGCTCGCCATTAGCTTCGCTCACTTCTTTGTGGGCCTTACCTGCATCATCTCGCAGCGCAACATCATGAAGCAGATCTTTGGATACTGCCTTATGGAAAACGGCAGCCATGTGACGCTCGCACTTTTGGCCCCCACCGCTCCCGAGATCATCGAGATCGGTATCGCCACCGACGCCATCTTTGCCGTCATCATTATGTCCATCGTCGTGCGTCGCATTTGGGACGACTCCCACTCGCTCGATGCGCGCGACCTGTCCGAGCTGAGGGGGTAGTCCATGGAAACGTTGATTCTCGCCCTGCTCGCGACTCCTTTGGTGTTCTCGCTGGTCATGGCGTTTTTGCCCAAGAACACGTCCTATAACGTGTTTGCCGGTCTCAACCTGGTCTCCGTCGCAGCCGTCCTGGTGCTGTCGATTATGACGGCCGGTGACGTCCTTATGAGCGGCGACGCCGCGAGCGCTCTTGGCCTGTGGTTCCACCTCGATTCGCTGGGCGCCATCTTTGTGCTGCTCATCGGCTTTATCGGTTTTCTTACGGGGCTGTTCTCGCTGCCCTATGTAAAGGCCGATATCGAGGAGGGCTCCATGCCCGCCGAGCGCGCCAAGCAGTATTTTGCGCTGTTTAGCCTGTTTGTGTTCACCATGCTGCTCGCGTGCCTGTCCAACAACATGATCCTCACGTGGGCCGCCGTGGAGGCAACCACGCTTTCCACCGTGTTCCTCGTGGGTATCTACAAGAACAAGACGGCCCTCGAGGCTTCTTGGAAGTATGCGATGGTCTGCACCGCCGGCGTGGCCTTTGGCCTGTTCGGTACGCTGCTGATCTACGCCAACGCCGCCGACGTGATTCCCAACGCCCACGAGGCCGCATTCCTGTCGTGCGTGCTGCCGTATGCCGACCAGTTCGACCCGACGCTCATGCGCCTCGCCTTTGCGTTTATCGTGATCGGCTTTGGCACCAAGGCCGGCCTGTTCCCCATGCACACTTGGCTGCCCGATGCCCACTCCCAGGCCCCGAGCCCTGTCTCGGCCCTGCTTTCGGGCGTGCTGCTTAAGTGCGCCATGCTTGTGATCATGCGCTTCTACGGCTTTACTATCCAAGCCGTGGGTGCCGAGTATCCGCAACTTTTGCTGCTGATCGTCGGCACGCTGTCTATTTTGGTGGCGGCACTTTCGATGTTTCGCCAGGACGACCTCAAGCGCCGCTTTGCGTACTCATCTGTGGAGAACGTGGGCGTTATCGCCCTGTGCCTGGGTATCGGTGGCCCGCTGGGTATCGCCGCAGCCCTGCTGCACTGCGTGTTCCACGGCTTTACCAAGACGCTTGCCTTCTGCGTGTCCGGCAACATCCAGCACGCTTTTGGCACGCGTAGCCTGGCCAAGATCCAGGGTGTCGTCGAGGTTGCCCCCGCAACCGCCGCGCTCGCCATCCTGGCGCTGCTCGGTCTTGGTGCCTTCCCGCCCTTTGGCATGTTCATCTCTGAGTTCCTGACTTTTGTCGCCGGTGTTACCGCCGGTCCCATGTGGCTGGTCGTCGTGGTCGCCCTCGGTCTTACCGTGGCTATCTCCGCGCTCACCCGCATCGCACTCAAGTCGGTATTCGGCCATGCGCCCCAGGGCATGGGCAAGCATGAGGCCCCGGCGCTCATGCTTATCCCCGAAATCATCCTGGCTGTCATGATCTTGTGGTTTGGCATCGCCACCCCGCTGCCTCTCGTGCACGGTGTGGAGACTGCGACCGGCATCGTGCTCGAGCAGAGCACCGAGGAACTTCACGCGACGCCGATGTACCGCGCTGTGTTCGGTACCGAGACCGCTCAGAGCGAGGTGGAGTAACGAATGATTGAAACTGAGAACAAGGTGTATACCCGCCGCTGCGAGAGCCATGTCGAGGCCCTGCGCCGTGCCGTTCCGGGCTGCATCGAGAAGGTCGAGTGGCAGTGCGAGGACCAGCTGACGATTACCGTCAAGCAGGACAAGCTGCCCGAGGCCGTCCACTACCTGTACTACGAGCGCTACGGCTGGATCCCCGTGATCGTCGGCAACGATGAGCGCGGCCTGTGCGGCCGTTACGCCGTGTACTACGTCATCTCCATGGAGGGGGAGGACCCCGGCTGGGTGACCGTGCGCACCGAGGTCGATCCCGCCAAGATGACGTTCCCGTCGGTGACGCCGTTCGTCCCCGCCTGCGTGTGGGGCGAGCGCGAGCTGCGCGACATGTTCGGCCTGATCCCCGAGGGTCTGCCCGACCGTCGCCGCCTGGTACTGCCCGATGACTGGCCCAGCGGCCTGTACCCGCTGCGCAAGGACTCCATGGACTACCGCTTCCGTCCCGCTCCCGCGAGCGACATGGAAAACTACGAGTTCTTGGCCGACACCAAGGGCAAGGAGACCACGCTCGTCCCCATGGGCCCGCTGCACATTACCTCCGACGAGCCTGGCCACTTCCGCCTGTTCGTCGAGGGCGAGACGATCGTCGATGCCGACTACCGTCTGTTCTACGTGCACCGCGGCATGGAGAAGGTCGCCGAGACGCGCCTGAACTATGACGCCGTGACGTTCCTCGCCGACCGTATCTGCGGCATCTGCGGCTGCGCCCACTCGGTGGCCTATGCCGAGGCCGTCGAGCGCGCCCAGGGCATTCATGTCCCGCCGCGCGCCCAGTACATCCGCGCCATCATGCTTGAGGTCGAGCGTCTGCACTCACACCTGCTCAATATTGGCCTCGCATCGCACTACACGGGCTTCGACTCCGGCTTCCAGCAGTTCTTCCGCGTCCGCGAGAAGTCCATGGACCTGGCCGAGAAGCTCTCCGGTCACCGCAAGACCTACGGCCTCAACGTGATTGGCGGCGTGCGTCGCGACATTTTGGCCGAGCAGAAGCTCTCCACGCTCACGACCATCCACCAGCTGCGCTCCGAGGTTCAGGAGCTCGTCGACGTCTTGCTCTCCACGCCCAACTTCATTGAGCGTACGAGTGGCATCGGCATTCTGGACCGCAAGATCGCTCGCGACTTCTCGCCGGTCGGCCCGCTCATGCGTGGCTCGGGCTATGCCCGCGACGTGCGCTTTGACCATCCCTTCGACGGCTACGTCGATCCGGACGTTCAAAAGATGCACGCTGCCACGGCCGACACCTGCGATGCCTTCGGCCGTACCGCCGTTCGCATCCAGGAGGTCTACGATTCGATCGACATGATCGAGACCATGCTCGAGAACTGCCCGTCGGGCCCCATCCTCACTACGGATTGGGAGTACACCCCGCACAAGTACGCCATCGGTGCCACCGAGGCGCCGCGCGGCGAGGATGTGCACTGGGCCATGCTCGGCAACAACCAGAAGTGCTACCGCTGGCGCGCCAAGGCCGCCACGTACAGCAACTGGCCGGTCCTGCGCTACATGTTCCGCGGCAACACCGTGGGCGACGCGGCGCTGATCGTCGGCTCGCTCGACCCGTGCTACTCCTGCACCGACCGCGTGACGGTGACCGATGTCGCCGCCAAGCGCGACCATGTGCTCGACAAGGAGCAGTTCGAGAACGTCTGGCGCGACAAGTCGCCGCTTGCGGGCGAGGGCACCATGGCCGCCCCGCTCGATGAGGAGGCGCTCTAATATGCTGAAGCTTTGGAAGGTTAACGCCAAGGCCGGCGACGCGACGGTCAAGTACCCGTTTGCGCCGTTCCCCACCAACAAGGACATGCGCGGCAAGCCCGAGCACAACGCCGAGCTCTGCATCGCCTGCGGTGCCTGCGGCGTGGCATGCCCGGCCGATGCCATTCGCATGGACACCGACCTTGCGGCCGATACCATTACCTGGTCGATCGACTACGGCCGCTGCATCTTTTGCGGCCGTTGCGAGGAAGCCTGCCCCATGGAGGCCATCAAGCTCACCGAGGAGTTTGAGCTGGCCGTCATGAGCAAAGACGACCTCACCAGCAAGAGCGTCTACACGCTCGAGCACTGCTCGCGCTGCGGCAAGCCGTTTGCCCCGCACAAGGAGATTGACTACGCCAAGCGCCTGCTGCAAAAGGCCGGCGGCATGGAGGCCGAGCAGGCCGCCCGTACCGTCGGTATGTGCCAGGAGTGCAAGCGCGAGCTCGACGCCCTGCGCGCCGCCTCGGCCGTAAAGACCGGCAACGCGCACGGCATGGCTGCCAACGAGACGCTTGCGTCCGGTGAGCCCCAGGGCCCCGGCATGGAGTATCTGGGCGGCCACGGCGTGAACCCGGAGTATATCGACCGCGAGCTCAACCCCGATGCGCCCGAGATTCCCGCCGGTCCGGCGCCGGTCGAGGGCATCATCATGGATTTTGAAACGAAGGAGGAGTAACCATGGCCGAACCCACGCTTTTGCCCGAGCGGCTTCAGTACCGCCCGACCAAGATCGAGCTCGACGAGAGCATCGAGAAGGCCAAGGCGACCCTTCTTAAGAAGATCAAGCGCTCGGTGTACGTCTACCGTGTTGACTGCGGCGGCTGCAACGGCTGCGAGATCGAGATCTTCGGTTCCATCACGCCCGTCTTCGACGTCGAGCGCTTTGGCATCAAGGTCGTGCCCTCGCCCCGTCACGCCGATGTGCTGCTGTACACCGGAGCCGTGACGCGCGCCATGCGCATGCCGGCCCTGCGCGCCTTTGAGGCCGCACCCGATCCCAAGATCGTGGTGTCCTATGGCGCGTGCGGCTGCACCGGCGGCATCTTCTACGACAACTACTGCGTCTGGGGCGGCACGGACAAGATCTTGCCGGTCGATGTCTACATCCCCGGCTGCCCGCCCAGCCCCGCGCAGACCGTCTACGGCTTTGCCATGGCACTTGGCCTGCTGGACCAAAAGCTCCATGCCGAGACCACGGTGGAGGCCGCCGGCGAGCAGGCCGATATCCTGCACCCCGGCGTGCCGTACAAGCTGCGCGTTGCCATTGAGCGCGAAGCTCGCGCCATGAGCGGCTACCGTTACGGCCGCGACTTGGCCAACGAGTTTATGGATACGCTCGAGGGCGCGCCCAAGGGCGATATCCGCGGTGCCATGGCGCTGCTCATCGACAAGCAGGATGATCCTCGCCGCGTTGAGGTGTACTCGGCGTTACAGGATCTGGTGCTGGCCGGAGGTCGCTAGATGGAGCTCACGGACCGCTCTGGTTACTTTGCGGGCCCCGGCATGCTCGGCGGCTCTTTTGGCGATGCCTCGCGCGCAAGCGACGAGGCCGCCGAGGGCGTCGCCGACCCCTGCCTGGGCCATACGCCCGACCAGGTGGTCTTCTATGAGCTCACGCGTAAGTTTGTGGAGACCGAGGAAGACGTTCCCCAGGAGGCCTGCGACGTGCTGTACTACACGCTCGCCGTGGGCCACCACACCGGCGTGCTCGACTGCTTTGAGCCGCGCCTGTCGGTGCCGGTGAACGTGTTCTATTCGCTCGTCGACGCGCTGCCGGAGGGGGAGGCCAAGACCAAGTTCGAGGCCATCCGCTCCTTTGGCGAGTGCCAGCTCGACAAGGCGGCGGTGCCGTCGTTGCTCGAGGCCTGCGACACGCTGCTCGACGATCGTGGTTTTCGCGGTTCGGCCAAGGCCGGCATCTCGGTGTTCGATGACGACTTTGGCCTGCATGCCCAGCAGGTTGCGTTCTTAATGAAGTTTCGCGATCTGGTTGAGCGTGTGCGCGATGTGTCGGGCGTGTATCTGACGGGGAGGCTACAGTAATGGGTCGCGTTGTGGATGGCCGTGTGAACGGCGCCCCGTTTGCGGGCATTGTGCTCACGGCGGGAAGCGTGCTGCGCGCCGACGATGCCGCCGGCCCCGTGCTCTCCAAAAAGATGGAGGACACGCCCATCGCCGGTTGGTACACCATCGACGGTGGGCAAACGCCCGAGGACGACATCATCGAGGTCAAGCGCGAGCGTCCGCCGCGCCTGGTGTTGGTCGATGCCGCCGACATGGCGCTGCCCGTCGGCGCCATCCGCCTGCTCGACAAACGCGATGTGGCCCGCAAGTCGATGTTTACCACGCATTCGCTTCCCTTGTCGATTCTGATCGAAGAAATCGAGCAATCGTGCGAAGATATCGTCTTCATAGGGATTCAGCCGGGCGATACGGAGTTCTATAACCCCATGTCCCCGGAGGTCTTTGAGGCCGTCGACGCCGTGTACGACGCCGTGGCCGCCAACGACTTTTCCCACTTTGTCCGCTTGGGGCAGGAGTTATAGCAGCGCTTGCCTCTGCTGAATAGGAAAGAAGTGATTGACATGGCAGATTCCAAGGTGGAGTACCCCGCTCCCGATTGCCTGGCGCCCGCCGCGATCGAGTCCAAGACCGAGACCGCCGGCGTGACCAAGGCTAACCTGCCGGTCGCTAAGGCCTTTCTGTTGGCAATGTTCGCCGGCGCGTTCATCGCCTTCGGCGGCCTGTTCTTTACGGTGTTTTTGAGCGACAGCACGCTGGGCTGGGGTGCCCAGCGCGTCGTGGGCGGCCTGTGCTTTTGCCTGGGCCTGGTGCTGGTGCTGGTGTGCGGCGCCGAGCTGTTTACCGGTAATTCGCTTATGGTCTGCGCGCTCAAGAGCAAAAAGATTACGCTGGCCCAGATGCTCAAGGCTTGGGTCGTCGTGTGGCTCGGCAATTTTGTCGGTGCCCTGTTCATCGTCTTTTTGGTGTACATGGCCGGCATCTATAAGCTCAACGGCGAGGCGGTCGCCAACTCCATGGTGAGCGTCGCCGCCGGCAAGGTGACGATCGACTGGGTGACGATCTTCTTCCGCGGCATCCTGTGCAACATCTTTGTGTGCCTCGCCGTGTGGATCGGTACCGCCGGCAAGACCGTGGTCGATAAAGTCGTGGGCATTCTGCTGCCCATCGCCGCCTTTGTGGCCTGCGGTTTTGAGCACTGCGTCGCCAACATGTACTTTTTGCCTATGGGCGCCGTGATGCACGCGTGCGGTTATGGTGCCGAGGTTGCCGGGGCCGATGCCCTCAACGTTGCGGGCATTGCGTTTAACCTCTCCGCTGCCACGCTGGGCAACATCGTGGGCGGCGCGGTTCTGATCGCGCTCGGCTACTGGTTTATCTACGCCAAGAAGTCCGAGGCGTAAAGTACCGTCTGTTTGACGTTGGGCCTCCCGCGGGGCGTTGCCGTGCGGGAGGCTTTTTGGGTCTGGGGCTCGTTGCCGGGCTGTTGGCCTGTTGTGTATGGCTTGTGAAAGGGGTAATCGAGATGGCATCTGCTATGGAGCGTGACGGTCGCGCCGTGGTGACCACATGCGGCGGATGCTATGCCGATTGCGCCTTTGCGGCTCGCGTAGAGGACGGTCGCGTGGTGGCCGAGTTGCCGGTGCCGGGGCACCCGTGCACGGCGCGTGCCCTGTGCGCCCGCGGGCGGCATCGCCTGTCAATGCCGTTTGACGAGCGCGACCGGATTTTGCATCCCATGCGCCGCCGAGCTGATGGCTTGGGGTTTGATGCGATTTCCTGGGATGAGGCGTTTGCCCAGATTTCCGAGCGCCTTTTGGGGATTGTTGACGAGCGCGGGCCTCGTGCGCTGGGCATGACACTCGGCGTGCCCTCGTTCGACCTCTACTGGGCCTATCGTTTTATGCATGCGCTGGGCTCGCCCAACGTGTACGGTGCCGACGGCGCCTGCGAGGTGAGCCGTCTCACCGGCTGGGAACATAGCTTGGGCTATAGTCCTGCCTCCGACTTGGCGCACACCGATTGCATCATGTACCTCGGGCGTTCCATTGTCGATTCGTCGACGATGGGGGCTGTTGATGCGCTCAACGATGCCCGTCGCCGTGGGGCGAAGATTATCGTGGTCGACCCCCGGCGCAGCGGCTCGGCTGTGCTTGCCGACCGCTGGCTGCGCGTGCGCCCGGGCTGCGATCTGGCGTTGCTGCTGGGTATTGCGCATGTGCTCATTGACGAGGACTTGTACGACCGTGAGTTTGTTGCCCGCTATACCACGGGGTTTGATGAACTGGCGCAGGCGTCCCGTGCTTGGACGCCCGAGTGGGCCGAGTCGATGTGCGACGTGCCGGCCGAAGAGATTGTCGCGACGGCGCGCGATTTGGCTGCCGCGGCGCCTGCTGCAGTGGTGGACGCTGGCTTTCATGGTGGCATCGGTATCGCGTATGCCAATAGCACCCAGACCGCGCGCGCTATCTGCTTGGTCGATGTGCTGCTGGGCTGCATCGGACGCGCGGGCGGTGCGCTCAATCCACCGACGCCGCTTGTATTGGGCGACCTTGATCCCACGCGCTTTGCGACGCCGCCGGTGCCGCGCGAGCCCAAGTTGGGGTCTGAGCGCTATCCACTGGTCGATCCGGTTCGCGGCCTGTGCACGACCATCGGTCAGTCCATTCTTGCCGGCGATTTGCGTGGGCTCATCGTCTATGCCAGTAACCCCGGTGCGGGTTATGGCAACGCCGATGCGTGGCTTGGCATCTTGCAGCAGCTCGACCTGCTCGTGACCATCGATATCCGCTGGTCCGAGACGGCGCGTGCTTCTGATTTTGTGCTGCCCGATGTGACGTATCTGGAGGCCGACCGCGGCGTGGGCGCAGTCGTGGGCGCCAATGATTCGCGCGTGTTCTACCGCAACGCCGTGCTGCCCGTGTTACATGACGACACGAGGCCAGGGCGGGAGATCTTTGCCGGGTTGGCTGCGGCCTGCGACGTGGGCGAGTACTTCGACTTTACGTCCGACGATCTCGCCGCCGCCCAGGTTGCTCCGTTTGGGATTGATCTTGCCGCACTCAAGGAGCGCGGTTGGGCCGATACGGGCGTGGCGCTGCCGTCGCGTACGGGCGAGCCGGTGATTCCGCTTGCCGGCGGCAAGATTGCGCTGGCAAGCGACGTATGGGAGCGAGCCGGCATGGGTCGTGTACCCAACTGGATCGCGCCGATGGTGGAGCCTGGCCCGGGGATGTTTCGCCTCATTAGCGGTAACCGGCCCTTTGAGTCGCATGCCTCGCGCAGGCTTGCGGTCCAAGGTGCCGCCGAGGCTGGATCGGACCAGGATGCCGTGCAGATGAATGCCGATGCCGCTGCGCACATGGGCATCGCCGACGGCGAGATCGTCGAACTCGTGAGCGATTTGGGCCGCGACCGCGTGCGCGTGGAGACGACGCCGTATCTGCATCCGGCGTGCATCTTTACGTCGGCCGCTCCCGGTGGGCGTTCGTTTGGCACCGGCGCGGATGGCGCCCAAGCGCTCGGCGTTGGCCCGCTCGATCACACGCCGCTGCGCTGGGACCCGTTGACGGGTGCCGCGCTTACCCAGGAAAACGCCGTTCGCGTGGAAAAGATTGTCGCGCGCGGGGATAATGACGAGTAATTGACTCAGCTGATGTATTCGACTGATCCACGTTTCTTTTGAAAGGCCGCACATGAGCGATAGCCAGAACATGTCCGATGAGGTGCGCGCCCGCCTGCGCGCCATTCCTTCCGTCAACGAGCTGCTTGCCGAGTGGCCGGTGGTGAAGGCGGCGGGGGAGACCTGCGACGCGGTGGTGCATGCCGCCGTCACGGCCGAGCTCGACGAGGAGCGCGCCGCGATTCGTGCCGGCGCCGATCCGCGCTCCAAGCGCGAGCTGGCATCGGCCATCGAGTGGCGTGCGCATCGCTCCGCGCTGCCGAGCTTGCGTCCTGCCGTCAACGCTACGGGTGTCGTTATCCATACCAATCTGGGTCGCGCCCCGCTCGCGGAATCGGCCGCCAAGGCCGTGGCCGAGGTTGCGCGCGGGTATAGCACGCTCGAGTACAGCGTCGACACCTGCTCGCGCGGGTCGCGCAAGGAGCATGCCGCGCAACTGATCCGCTCACTCACCGGTGCCGAGGATGCGCTGGTCGTCAACAACAATGCCGCCGCGGTGCTGCTGGTGCTGGCGACTCATGCCGCGGGCAAAGAGGTTATCGTCAGCCGCGGCGAGCTTGTCGAGATCGGCGGCAGCTTCCGCATCCCCGATGTCATGGCGGCTTCGGGCGCCAAACTCGTCGAGGTCGGCGCCACCAACCGCACGCATCTGGGCGACTACGGGCGCGCCATCACGCCCGAAACGGCCATGATCCTGAAGGTTCATCCTTCCAACTATCGCATCGAGGGTTTTCACGAGGAAGTGAGCTCAAGGGAACTCGCCGCACTGGCCCATAAGCACGGCCTGCTGTTCTATGAAGACCAGGGCTCGGGGGCACTGTTGCCTGACGACATCTTGGTGCGCGGCGGCGAAGAAACCACGCCGTCTTCGGTTTCGGCAGGGCTCGATCTGGTGTCGTGCTCGGGCGATAAATTGCTCGGTGCCGCACAGGCGGGCATTATCATGGGTCGTCGCGATCTGGTCCAGGCCTGCGGCGCACATCCGCTCATGCGCGCTCTGCGTCCGGGCAAACTGGCTCTGTCGGCGCTCGAGGCCACGCTGCGAATCTACATGGACGGCGCCGATGTTGCCCATCGCGATATTCCGGTGCTCAGCATGCTCACGCTTCCGCAGGCTCATCTGGAGCGACGTGCCCGCAAGCTGCGCGATCGTATGGTCGCTGGGCTCGATAAGGCCGGTTGCCCGTGCGCCGTTGAGTTGGAGATTGTCGAGGAATCGTCGACCCCCGGTGGCGGCTCGCTGCCTACCGTGGAGCTGCCCACGATGTGCGTTGCCGTGCGTCTTGTTGACGAGCGCCTGACGGTCGACGCGCTCAAGCGCTCGCTTGTCCAGGACTTCGACACGCCGGTCGTCACGCGAACCTCGCACGATCGCATTTTGTTTGACGTCCGTACGCTTGTGGGCGAGCGCGATATCGAGACGGCGGCATCGACGCTTGTCGCATGCGTTGCCAAGGCGGTGCGCCGATGAGTGGGGCCGAAGCGTTGGTGGAATGCCCCGTTATCGTAGGTACGGCGGGACATGTCGACCACGGTAAGTCGGCGCTCATCGAGGCGCTGACGGGTAAAAACCCCGACCGCCTGGAAGTTGAGCGTCGTCGCGGCATGACCGTTGAGCTTGGCTTTGGCGAGCTGGCGCTGCCGAGTGGCAAGATCGTTGGCCTGGTCGACGTGCCGGGCCACGCGCATTATCTGCGCGCCATGGTGCAGGGTGCCACGGGCATCGACGTTGCTGTGCTGGTGGTATCGGCCGTCGAAGGCGTGATGCCGCAGACCCGCGAGCACGTGCATGTGCTGGAGCTGCTGGGCGTCACACACATGGTGGTCGCGCTGACGATGTGCGACCTGACCGACGCCGAGATGACCGAGCTTGCCGAGCTCGATGTCGATGACTTTTTGTCGGGTACCGTGTTTGCGGACGCGCCGATCGTGCCCGTGTCATCCAAGACCGGCGCGGGGATCGATGACCTGCTGGCTGCGCTCGACGAGCAGGTTGCCGCTTGCTGGGATTCCTGCCGCGACCGTGCCGAGCGCACCGATGCCGCGCCGCGTCTGCCCATCGACCGCTGCTTTACGATCAAGGGCGCCGGTACCGTGGTGACGGGAACGTTGCACGATGCGCCCGTCGCGGTGGGGGATGAGCTCGTCGCGTTGCCGTCGCGTACGGTCTGTCGCGTGCGCGGGATTCAGGTGCATGGCGATACGCCGCGAGCACTGCCCGGACAGCGCGTGGCGCTCAACTTGGTGGGCGATGGTGTCGCCGCGCTCGATCGCGGTGAGATGCTGGGCGTGGCGGGCCACTTTGGCCAGACGATGCGCTTTATGATGACGTTTACGTATTTGGGTCGCGAGGGAGCTAAGCCGCGTGTGCTCGAGTCGGGTGCGCGTGTGCACGTGATGGCGGGTACGGCTGAGGTTGTCGGTCGCATCATGTTCATGGAGGGTGAGGCCCCCATGGCGGTGGGCGAGACCCGTATCGTTCAAGTGCGCTTGGAAAACTCGCTGCCGCTACGTGCCGGGGACCATGCCGTAGTGCTGTCCTATTCGCCCGTGATGCTTGTTGGCGGCGGGCGCGTGCTGCTTTCGCGCTGCCGTCGCTCGCGCGAGCTTTCTGAAGGGGAGCGTGCGCTGTATGCGGCGCTCGAGTCCGGCGATATCGCGGGCGGTGTGGGCGCTTGGCTGGCGCTACAGACGCTGCCGGTTACGGCAATTGATGTTGCCGCGGCACTGGATCTTGTTGCCCGCGATGTCGACGCTGCGTTGCGTGTACTGGCGGACCAGGGCACGGTGCGCGTGCTTACCGCGGGCGACGTGGCGCTATACGCGAGCGCTGTTGGGCTCGACGCCGCAATGGACTCGCTCGCCTCAAGCTTGTCAGCCATGCACGCGGCAGCTCCCAAGGAAACGGGCTTTACGCCCGGCGCCGTTGCTCATGCTGCGTGGCCTACCGCTGATGATACAGTTGCCGCAGCCCTGATTTCCGAGGGCTGCTCGCGCGGCGTGTGTGCCTCGGAGGGTGCCGAGGTGTTCGACCCGCACTCTGCTGCCGCCGCGGCACGCGTGGTGCGCGAGGCCTGCGAACGTATCGTTGCCTTGCTGGATGAAGCCGGCCTCGATGCACCGACGTTGCCCGAGGTGGGCGAGCAGTTGCAGCTCGATCGCGACACCATGACGCGCGCCCTGCGCGAGCTTTCGCTCAACCGCTCGATCGTGAAGGTCGAGCGCGACGTTGCCCTGTCTGCTGCCGCTGAGGCCCACGCGCGTGAGCTCGTCGCCGCTGCCATTGCCGACGCCGGCGGTGCTGCCACCACGAGCGTGCTGCGCGAGACGCTGGGCGTGTCGCGCAAGCGTGCCATCAGCATCTTGGAGCACCTGGATGCCGTGCGCTTTACGGTACTCGACAAGGAGGCCGGCGGCCTGCGCTCCCTGCGCTAGATTGGCTGCTCGGTTTGGTAAAATACCTCCGCACTTGGGAACGGATGGGCTCCGGTGGGCTCCGCGGTCCTCAAAACCGTTGCGAGGCGTGCAAAACGTCTTGGATGTGTTCGATTCACATACGTTCCCGCCACACGCTACCAGCGCTTTTGTGCTCGCGGTCTTGCTGCGTGCCGCAAAGGCGCTGTTTTGTTTTTGCACGAGCTTTTCGTAGCGCCGCTATTTCGGCGGCGGTATTTAGCTTCGTGCATAGGGTTTCGAGCATGCCGATGGGGGTGTTTTGCCGTATGACTACCGTAAGACGAGCCGATCTTTCTTGCGTCGTCCAGGCGGGCGGGCTGTCGTCGCGCATGGGCTGCGATAAGGCACGCATGGCGTTTTGCGGCGAGCCGCTCATCGAGCGCGTGCTGGGTCGGCTGGCGCCAGTTGCCGGCGAGTTGGTCGTGACGACTTCGCGCCCCAGCGAGCTTGCCTATCTTGAGGAGCGCACGTTTGGCGGTCTAGTGCCGCGAATAGTGTCGGACCTTGAGGGGCCGGCGGGTGCCATGCGCGGCATCGCGAGCTCGTTGGCCGCCGCCCGATTGCCGCTCGCGGCGATCGTCGCCTGCGATATGCCGTTTGTCTCGCCGGAACTCATCGGCGCGCTTGCCGATCGTGTTGAGGCCGAGGCGCTCGACGTGTGCGTGCCGCGCGAGGAGCGGGGGATTGAGCCGCTTTGCGCCGTCTGGCGCCGTGACGCGTGTGCGCCGGTTGCCCAAGAGCTGCTCGCCTGCGACCGCCAGCGTATTCGCTGCCTGATCAATCGCGTTCAGGCTGGTTATATGGATGAGCCGCAGATCGTTGAGGCCGCGGGTTCGACGCTCTGCTTCGAGAACGTCAATACGCCCGAGGAGTTTGCGGCGGCCGAGTTACTCGCCTAGACGATTGGAGTTGCCATGTCTCACGATATTTGTCCCGACACGGGAGAGCCTTGCACTTGCGATGGTTCCGAGCCCTGTACCTGCGGCTGCGGTAGCTGTGGACATACTGCGGAAGAGGAAGCGGCCGCTGCGGCGTATCGTGAGGCACACCGCGAAGGCCCGTCCGGTGATGCCCTCGACCACGAGCGCAAGATTATCGTGTCGTTTGACAGCACCTTCGATGTGATGGAATGCGAGCAGCTGTGCCTTGCCGCCGGTGTGCCCGGGCACATCATGCCGCTGCCCGGCTCCATTACCGCTGGCTGTGGGTTGTGCTGGGTCATGCCGTTCTCCGGCGATGCGCTCGCCGCCTTCCGCGCTGCTACCGAAGGCCGCGTAACCCCCGCCGACTACCATCAGCTCGTCCTCTAACCACCAAAACCACCACAAAGGTGCCTGTCCCCAATGTGGTGGTTTGGAACACGTGGACGAAACAGGTTTGAAACACAGGTTTTGCACGTCAGGCACTCAAAAACGCATCTACCTGCATCGTAATCAAAACGAAACATCTGCTCGTCGGCTTATGCGAAACTTTGCTGCAACAGTGCGATATTATCCATACTCGATAAAGCTCGCGGCGCATGGGGTGTCGCGACTGACATTTTTCTTTTCCATCAATTGGAGGAAGCATGAGCTACACGCAGAAAGTTCTCGACGAGCTCAAGGCCCGCTATCCCGAGCAGCCTGAGTTCATCCAGGCCGCGACCGAGATCCTCGGCACCATCCAGCCGGCGCTCGACGCCCATCCCGAGTACGAGGAGGCCGCCCTGCTGGAGCGCCTCGTCGAGCCCGAGCGCATCGTCATGTTCCGTGTCCCCTGGGTCGACGACCAGGGCAAGGTTCAGGTCAACCGCGGCTATCGCGTCGAGTTCAACTCTGCCATTGGACCCTACAAGGGCGGCCTGCGCTTTAACCCGACGGTCACCCTGGGTATGCTCAAGTTCCTGGGCCTGGAGCAGATCCTCAAGAACAGCCTGACCACCCTTCCCATGGGCGGCGGCAAGGGCGGCTCCGACTTTGACCCCAAGGGCAAGTCCAACAACGAGATCATGCACTTCTGCCAGTCCTTCATGACCGAGCTCTATCGCCATATTGGCCCCAACACTGACGTTCCCGCCGGCGACCTGGGCGTTGGCGGCCGCGAGGTTGCCTACCTGTTCGGTCAGTACAAGCGCCTGACCAACGAGTGGACCGGCGTCCTTACCGGCAAGGGCCTCTCCTTTGGCGGCTCGCTCGCCCGTACCGAGGCCACCGGCTACGGTCTGGTCTACTTTGTGGACGAGTACCTCAAGAGCCGCGGCGAGTCCTTCGAGGGCAAGAACGTCGTCGTTCACGGCTCCGGTAACGTCGCCATCTACGCGGTTCAGAAGGTCGCCCAGCTCGGCGGCAAGGTGCTGGCCTGCTCCGACACCCACGGCTGGGTCGAGGATCCCGACGGCATCGACTACACCGTGCTCGAGCACATCTACAACAAGAAGCGCTCCGGCCACGACAAGGGTGTTACGCTCGCTATGTACGTTGACGAGAAGCCCAACGCCGTGTGGCACGAGGGCGACGGCCGCGGCGTGTGGCAGCTGCCTTGCGACATCGCGCTGCCCTGCGCTCGCGAGAACACGCTGCTGCTCGAGGACGCCCAGGCGCTTGTCGCCAACGGCTGCAAGGTGGTCGGCGAGGGCGCGAACATGCCCACGACCATCGAGGCCACGACCTACTTCCAGGAGAACGGCGTCGCCTTTATGCCCGGTAAGGCTTCCAACGCCGGTGGCGTGCTCGTGTCCGGCCTGGAGATGAGCCAGAACGCCGAGCACCTGTCCTGGACCTTCGAGGAGGTCGACGGCAAGCTCGAGCAGCTCATGCGCGGCATGTTCCACAACGTGGACGACACCGCCAAGGAGTACGGCCAGGAGGGCAACTTTGTCATGGGCGCCAACATCGCCGGCTTCCTGAAGGTCGCCGACGCCATGCTCGCCCAGGGCGTCTGCTAAATCTTCGCTCGACATAGCATGTGATGAGGCTCCCAGCTATCCGGCTGGGAGCCTTTTTCTATGGTGACGATGGCGGCGCCCCCTCGTTTGGTACACTTAAACGTACTGGACAAGTGGAGAGATGGGGGAGAACGTGCTCAAGTTCGGTACCTACGTCCGTGTTGGAAACGCGGCCGAAGCCTATGAGCTCTTGCAGAAGAACCGCAACAACAAGATTGTGGGCGGCGGCATCTGGATGCGTCTGGGTTCGCGTCGTGTGGCGACGGCGATTGACCTTTCGGCCTGCGGACTCGATCAGATCGAGGAGACCGAGACCGAGTTTCGCATCGGTGCCATGTGCACCCTGCGCCAGCTCGAGCGTCATGCCGGGCTCAACGCGCTTGTCAACAATGTCTTTGAGTTCGCCGTCCACGACATCGTGGGCGTGCAGCTGCGCAATACCGCCACGGTGGGCGGCAGCATCTACGGCCGCTTTGGCTTCTCGGACGTTCTCTCTGCCTTCCTCGCGCTCGATTCCTATGTTGAGCTGACGGGTGCCGGCCGCGTGCCGCTCGCCGAGTTCGTTGACATGGGCTACGTGCGCGACGTGATCGAGCGCGTCGTGGTCGTTAAGCACGACTACCGCGCGAGCTATGAGGCCGTGCGCAAGGCCGCGACCGACTTCCCCTCGCTCAATGTCACCGCCGCCTGGTGGGACAACAGCTGGCATGTCACCGTGGGTGCCCGTCCGCTGCGCGCGACCCTGCTGCAGGGCGAGGCATGCGGCTTGGTGAACGAGCAGCCTTCCGAGGATGAGCTGCGTGCCCTTGCCGCGTCCGTGCGCGCGCTGAGCTACGGCACCAACCTGTGGGGCTCGGCCGAGTACCGCCGTCGCATCTCGGCGCCGCTTGCCGTGCAGGCC
>UQZL01000009.1 GCA_900545605.1 uncultured Collinsella sp. | reverse complement strand
GCGTGGCCGCGCTGCTGCAACGGGTGCGGCCGGTACCGTGCGATCGGCTGCAAGCGCCGCCCGCACGTATTCTGTGTTTCGTCAAGAGGATTTGAGCAAAAAGAGCATCGGAAATTGAGCAGTCGCAGCATCGGAAGCGCGCACGCTTTTTGAGCGGCTAGCCCTCCTGCATGAGGGCATGGCGGACGCGGTAGGACTCGCCGCGGAACTGGACGAGCCTCCCGTGGTGGACGATGCGGTCGATCACGGCGGCGGCCATCTGGTCGTCCCCGAACACCGACCCCCACCTGCTGAACTCCAGGTTCGTGGTGATTACCACCGACTGCCTCTCGTATGCGTCGGCGAAGACCTGGAAGAGCAGCCTCGCCCCGTCCGCGTCGAGCGGGAGAAACCCGAGCTCGTCGATGACGAGCAGGCGGGCCTTGCCGATGAGCGCGGCCTCCCGGTCGAGCCTCCCGTCGTCGCGGGCGCGCCTCAGGCGCATCACGAGCGAGGACGCCGTGAAGAAGCGCGCCTCAAGCCTCCTCTCGCACGCCAGCGCGCAGAGGGCCGACGCCATGTGCGTCTTGCCGGTGCCGACGTCGCCCATGAGCACGAGGTCCTCCCTGCGCTCGACGAAGTCGAGCGCGAGCAGCGACTCGCGCCCCATGCCCTCCGGCCACGACACGGCCGACCAGTCGTAGCCGTCGAAGGTCTTGGGCGCCGGCAGCGCGCAGCGCCTGAGCAGCGTCGCGCGCTTCGAGGCCTCGCGGCTGGACCTCTCCGCCTCGAGGTAGCCCGCCAGGTACTCCACCTGCTTCGGGGTGCCGAGCCTCGACCACTCCTCCAGGACGGCGGTGGTGAGCGAGCACGACCGCCCGGCCTCCAGGACCCTGCGGGCCAGCTCCTCGCTAGCTGCCATCGGCGACCGCCCCCTTCAGGAACCCGTCGTAGACCGACAGGTCGGCCCCGCCGGCCCCGCCGAGAGGGCGCGCGCAGAGAGGGGCGATGCCCCGCTGGCCTAGCCTAAGGGCGAAAACGGAATAGACGGACCGACCGTACGGCTGAGTCTGGGAAGAGGTGCCGGGCGGCGGGCGGAGCATGGCCACCGGACCCATCGAAACACATCTCCACCGTTCCATCAACTGGGAAAACGGCGCCCCCGGACCCCAGGAGGGGCCGCGGGGGCGTTCAGCTAACTGCGGGAATGGCCTATTTGCTCAATGTGTTCGGCTGAGATCGGAAATCAACCATCAACGTAATTGTCCAGCACGAAGGCCAGCACGAAGACGGCGCTCACCGTTGTATGACAATGGGCAATGAACCTACCATTGTTGTAGGATTCAACATGTTGCCCGCCCCGTCGAAAGGTGCACCGTGCCCCAGGCTCATCCGATCAACAACCCCATCATTGACGCCGCCAAGCGCGAACTTGCGGATCGTGCCCAGACGGCAGTTCCCCTACGCACCGCAAACGATGCTTACAACGGGCCTGCCCGTATCGTCTCAATCAACACGTCGGAGCACAAAGGCACTCGCAAGTCGCCCGTCGCCGATGGACGCGACACCGTCATCGAGCAATTTGGCCTCGCTACCGATGCGCACGCCGGACATTGGCACCGCCAGGTCTCTTTTTTAGCCGCGGAGTCCATCCAGACGGCGCAGGCACGCGGGCTCGACGTACACGAGGGTGACTTTGGAGAGAACTTCACCACGCAAGGCATCAATCTACTCTCGCTCCCCCTGGGAACGCAGCTCAAGATTGGCAACGATGTCCTGGTCGAAATCAGTCAGATCGGTAAGGTCTGCCACACCCGCTGTGCCATCTACTATCTCGCCGGCGACTGCATCTTTCCCCACGAGGGCGTTTTTGGCGTGGTACTAAAGGGCGGAGAGGTCCATACCGGCGACGAAATCCAGGTGGTCAAGCTCGGCGACGGCACTTGCTCGTTCACCCCCGCCGAGGCGCTCGAAGAGATTGAGCAGGCTCGCCAGGAGGGCACGCTGTAGTTGTAAAACCCCACGTTGAGATAGCTTTTACAGCCCAAAGCTCCTCTTAAACAGGCCCCCGTAACGTTAAAGTTGAACTCTATGGTTTCTCAACAATTCATCATAACTGCAGGTCAAAGCCAAAGCCTCAAGTTCAACTTGACCCTTTGGAACCTTTAAGGTTCAAGTTGAGGTCGAAAGCAGTAGTAGAATACCGTTCGAACCATAACCTACGATTGATTGCAGAGGGACTGGATGCAGCATTCGAATCATCGCACCGCAGCGCTCATTGCGTCGAAGCCGGCTCGTATCATCACGAGCGCCGCGCTCGCCGTTGCGCTGACGGCCTCGCCGATGCTCTCCCCCGTTGCGGCGTATGCCGCCTCGCAGGCAACGCAGGACCAGCTTTCCGCAGCCCAGCAGAAGATCGAAGCCGCCACGAGCGCCTACAACGACGCCCGCACCAAACTCGATGACCTGCAAAAGCAGATTGACTCCAATGAGGCAAGCATCGAGGAAATCGAGGCTAAGCTTCCCGAGCAGCAGGCCAAGGCAAGCTCCGCCATGCGCGATCTGTACAAGTATCAGAAGGGCACCAATCCCATCGTGAGCTTCCTGGTCAATGCGCAGAGCCTGGGTGAATTCATCACGACCTGCAAATACACCAACCAGATCACGAGCTCGAGCGTCGACGAGATCGAAGAGCTCAATAACATGCAAACCGAACTCGAGCAGAACAAGGCCGAGCTCCAGCAAGCCAAGTCTCAGCTTGAGGCAGAGCAGGAAAACGCCGAGGATGCGCTGGCGCAGGCCCAGCAGCTCCGCAGCGAGGCACAGGCAAAAGCAGAGCAGGAAAATGCCGCCGAGCTTGCCAAGCTTGAGGCCGATAAGGCCGCTGCCGCCGAGAAGCTCTCGGGCGAGGGCGTAAGCGGCAGCAATTCCAGCAGCCAGGCCACCAACACCAACACCACCATCGACACCACGGTGAACAACGCCAATACCGGTAGCTCCGATTACGATTCGTTCATTAATGAGTGGACGAGCCGCATCGACAATTATCTCGCCGGCTCCCCCATGGCAGGCCAGGGCTACAACTTTGCCGTCGCCGCTTGGAATACCGGTGTCGACCCCCGTTGGTCCCCCGCCATCGCCTGCATCGAGAGCACAAAGGGTGCTTATTGCGCCAATTCTTATAACGCCTGGGGCTGGAGTGCACGTGGCGGCGGTTGGCGCAGCTTTGGCAGCTGGAGCGAGGGCATCTCCGCTCACGTTGCCTATCTGGGCGCCAACTACGGCTCCACCCTTACCCCGGCTGCGGCCAAAAAGTACTGCCCGCCCACGTGGCAGGACTGGTACAACAAAGTCGCCGCTCAGATGAACCGCATCTAAGTGCAACTGCAAAGGGCCCCAACGGGGCCCTTTTCTTTTAGGTAGCGGAGGTATCGACGACGCCGGTCGCATTGGCAACCGCGACTATGACAATCATGCATAGGAGCAGCACACCCAATGCCTTGAGCCAGAGTTTCGCGAGTTTCTTGCCGCGATAGCTGTCGAGCAGTGCGAATCGCCGACGAAGACGGCGCTTATCGAGCAGCGCAAAATGCATAAGCACCATAAGGCCATCGACAAAGAAAAAATACTCGATTATGAGAAACCACGTCGGGTAGCTTTGGTTTGCTCCGGTGGGGTGAAAGACGGCAAAGTGACTTCCGGCAAAGAACACAAGCAGCGAGAAGCAGACGAGCGTATTCCAAATGCGTCCCAGAGACTCCGGAACACGAGAGAGCAGACCGCATGCAGCGGAGGTGGCAGGCCTAGGAAGCTCTGCGGGGTTTCGGAGCCCTTGGGGCGTCAACCCCGTCTCCAAGGCCGGAGTATGGACAAGCGCAGGCGCAGGAGGCCGCACGGGGTGAATCAGGTCGTATGCCGCGCGCGTCGCCCGTCCCAACGCTTCCGCACTCGCAAAACGCTTGGCCGGGTCGAGCGCCATCGACATGCAGATGACATCGGCCAGTGGAGTGGGAATGCCACGCGCCTCGCATTGCTCGCGCATGTCAAGCCCTGGTTTAGGGTCGACTCCCGTCAAGCAGAAGAACAACAGGGCGCCGAGTGCGTAGACGTCGCTTCGCACACTCGTCTGCCCAAACCCATACTGCTCGGGCGGCGCATAGGGCCGTGTCCCAAACTTGACGGTATCGGTATCGGCGCCATCGCGCCATACGCGCGCGATCCCCAAGTCGATAATCACCAGCGATGAAAACGTCAGGCCGTCATCAGGCGTATAGTTGGCACCTGTCACGATGATATTCGACGGCTTGAGGTCGCGATGGATCACCGGCGCCGACGTCTCCCCCGCCATTGCAAAACCGGCGTGGAGCCCGCCCACGGCATCGCATAGGGCAGGATACAATTCACGCGCATAATCGGGGGTGGCTCCCAGACGGTACACCAGCGCCCTGAGCGTCTCCCCTTCGATGTATTCCATAACCACGTTGAGCTCGTCGCCCACACGACGACAATCGACGATTCTGGGCAGGTGCTCAAAACGCCTGCCTGCCCGCTGAGCGGCAAACAAACGCCCGTATGCCCCGCCGATTTGAGCCGAAGCATCGATGCGTTTACGGACAAAGGGGCCGAGCGAACCACCGCCGGTTCCTTCAAAGTACACGAGCTCGGTTGTTTCAACGGACGAGCGCTTAAGTACACGCTCCACGCGATAGCTGTCGTCGCGATCGAGCGACGCCAGGTGCTCGACAAGCGCTGCGGTCAGCTCGTCATCGGAATATGTTGGGGTCTGAGTATCCATAGCCTCCATCATAGCGCAGGGCGCAGACACCCCATGGCATCCGCGCCCCGTTCGTTTGCGTCGTTGTTCGGCAGCTCCGCCAGCTCAGATATCAACCGCTAACTCACCGTCTCCTCGCCAAAGCGATACAGCTCCTCGTTGACCTTTTGGAGGCTGCACCCGCGATCGATACAAAAGATGATAATCGCATCGCGGCGGTCCTTGCAGTTAAGGACGCTTACCCCGGCAGCCGTCAGCGCACGGTTGGTCTCTTTGAGCGTCAGCGCCATCGCAAAGGCAATCTGCAGCACCTTATTGCGGCTCGGATGCCGCGCACCGGTAAAGATCTGATACCCAAAGGTCTCATTGAGATCGGCCATACGAACCACGCGCGAGCGCTCCAAGCCCTTTTCCTGCAGTAGCTGCTTCAGGTAGTTCGAAAGCGACGGAGCGGCAAAGTCGTGTTCTTTGATATAGCCATCGATGTTCGGCGCATCGAGAAGCTCATTGAGCAACTCCTCGGTCAGCTTTTTATCGGACATACGACTTCACCTCCCCCAGTGCATGCAACATGCTAGAAACCGCTTACGTCCGAACGCTCCCAGCTAGCAACCTGGTCGGGAGACACCGTACCCAGCGCCTCGAACTTCCAGGAGCCGCCCGCCTTCAGATGATTGGTGTTTGCAAGAGCCGTTCCAACCTGGTTGCCATCGGCATCATACAGAACATATTCAATCTGAATGTAGCTCTTTTCCTTGTCCGTGTTATTGGTCAGGGTGCCCGTGATCTTATAGGTAAACTGATTGGAAGTGTCTTCAGCCTCGTCAGCAATGGTATACGGTTCTTGCGGTTCTTTTTGCTCCTTAGCCTGCTGTGTCGTCTCGGCAGGTTTTGCCGAATCGCTCGCAGACGAATCGGTTGAGTTGCCGCCCATAGAGCCCACGGCACCGACAATAACCAGCACTACGATGATGCCTAGGACAATCTTGCCGATTGGCTTCTTTCCCTCTTTTGCCATTATTCATCCTTCCTACGATCCGGCTACCGTGCCGGTACACAGCACATCGTAGGAAGGATTGAACTTGAATTCATTAGCTGAGAGCTAAGGCTGCGGTAAACGACCAATGCAGTTATCCAAACGCCGAGCAAACGCACTGCGCGCGACCGTCTGCTGGCAGTGCATCAACCCACCGTGACGGATTCCCCGGTAAAGGCACTGATCATCAACAGGACAAAGAAAACAAGGTAGCTGGCACTCAGCAGGTACGCAATGATCAGAAAGACGACCCAGCCGACATTGGTTTTACCGTCGGCACGGCGTTGCTCGCGATTGCGGCAGAGCCAAATCGTCACGCCGATGGCAGTGATAAACAGCACGAGCGCCGCCGCGGCAAGCCCGGCAAGCGCAAACATCACGCCAATGCTCACAGCAATAACCGGAAGCAGCAGCAAACCGCACCCGCATCCACCCGGACTATATACGGCAGACTGTCGGCGTCGCCTCATCGCCGCGCCACCCCCATCATCTTTGAGCACTACAGTGCGATAGCCTGCTGAACAGGAACGATCTTGTCGAGTTCCGGTTCGATCCGCCTTTTCTCGGCCTCAAGGTCAAACGCCACCTGAGCGCGCAGCCAATAACCATCCGTCAGGCCAAAATAACGGCAAAGACGGAGGTCGGTGTCGGCCGTCACGCGACGTTTTCCCAAGACAATCTGCCCGATACGCTGAGCCGGAATCCCAGTCTCTTTCGCAAGGCGATATTGAGAAATGCCCATGGGAACAAGAAACTCCTCTTTGAGAAGCTCACCAGGAGTCACCGGCGACAGCAAATCGGCCGAAGTCTCATCACTTGTGATAATCGACGATTTCGACATTCCAAGCCATCTCCTGTCTCCACTCAAAACAGACCCGATAGCGCTCATTACGATGCAATCATAGTATCGCCTTACGTTAGTAACGTCAAACGTTTCTATAGACTTACATCTCTATTATATCGTACGTTTGTTCGTGTTTTCTAGAACAAATAGTCCTTTGCGCCTTAGTCAAGCAAAAGCAATCGTTTGTAGACATCGAGGCCTTTGAGAAGAATCTCCTCGTCAAAGAGCATGGTATCGGTATGCAGAGCGCTCATCGCATAGGCTGGGCAGTCATCAGCGTCGATCGGGTTTTCTTGTCCTTCTGGCACGCCCGTGCCCAGCAAGAAGAACACGCCCGGCAGATGGCGCTGATAGAAAGCAAAGTCCTCGGCAATTAACAGCGGCTCGTCCACAAGTTGCAGCTCGGGCAAGGCAGGCGCAATGTGGGCAAACAACTCGGGGTCGTTATCGACTGGCGGATAGCCCTCGGCAAAGTCGAGATCGTACGTACAGCCCGTTGCGGTGCACGCCTCGTCGAGCGCACGGCGTACGCCCTCGCGCGCACGGTCGAACATGGCGTCCGTAAACACACGCAAGCTACCGGCAACATGGGCCTCCCCCGCCACCGCATTGCAGACGGTGCCGGCCTGCAGCAGGCCAAACTTACCGATGCAGGGCTCATCGGCACCCAGCTCGTCCATCAGCTCGCGCTCGGCAACCAGAAACTTTGCCGCCGCCAGCGCTGCGTCATGTGATTCCTCGACTGGAACGCCGTAGGTCTTGGCGATATGGATGCTCGTGCCATGGATATGAATGTGCGTCTCGCTCGAGCGCGCCAGCAGCGGACCGGGACAGCTCGCCAGCGTACCGGCAGGAAGATCGGGCCACACGTGAAAGCCAAAGATGCGGTCGACCCCGTAGCGCTCGAACACGCCGCTCTCGCATACCGTCTTAGCGCCACCGGTTGTTTCCTCGGCCGGCTGGAACACAAAAAGCACGTTGCGCTTAATAACGCCCGGCTGCTCACGAATCGTACGGTCGACAAAAGTTGCCGCCGCGAGGGCCATAGCCATGTGCCCGTCGTGGCCGCACGCGTGCATCTTGCCGGGATGCGTCGAGGCAAAAGCGGCGCCCGTCGTCTCCGCAATAGGCAACGCATCCATATCGGCACGAATCGCCGTGGCATGCGAGGCACCCGTGCCAGCGTCGAAGAAAGCGCACACGCAACTAGGGCACGGATGGATCACCTCGCAGGCAAGCGGAGCGAGCACGCCCTCGATATAGGCGATAGTTTGCGGAAGATCGAAGTCGAGCTCCGGAATGCGATGCAGGTCGCGACGATAGCGACGGAGTTCTTGGAGCTCGGTCATGGGGATTCCTTTCATGGGGCAACTCAGTTGTCACCTATTGTGACGCAGGATTGTGGCGCCCTCGTTTCTAGCATGATGCTGCATTTTTTAAACGTTATATACGAATACTCTTGTTTGGTAAAGTGCAACGTGGTAGGGTCTTTACCACTTGATAGAGGCGCGGGCACGAAGAGCCGCGGGCGAGTCGGCAGACTTTGACCCCGCGGGGAGGCGAAACCCGCCGAACTGGGTTTTTCGGGCACGAACAGCCTGGTGGGCCTGCGGGAAACACTCGCAGGACTGTCTGCAGCAATGCGGGAGCGCTATCCGGACATTGGGTCCACGCTATGCGGATTCGATGCGCAGATGGCGCCGTCTGGATAGCGAGGTTTACGGGACATGGCATTGACCCCCAACGAGGCATATGCGGCCAAGCAGCCGTTTGTGGACAAGGAGACACTCGAGCATATCGTCGAGCAGTTCCCCACGCCGTTTCATCTATACGACGAGGCGGGTATCCGCCGCAACATGCAAGAAGTGCGCGACGCCTTTGCGTGGAACCCGGGGTTTAAGGAGTACTTTGCCGTCAAGGCCAACCCCAACCCGGCCCTTATCTCAATTCTCAACGAATACGGCTGCGGCTGCGATTGCTCGAGCTATACCGAGCTCATGATCGCCCGCTCGCTGGGCATCACCGGCCATGACATCATGTTCTCGTCCAACGACACGCCGGCGGCAGACTTTGAGCTTGCCGACAAGTTGGGCGCCATCGTCAACTTCGACGATATCAGCCACATTGAGTTTTACGAGCGCGTCGCGGGACCCATCCCCAAGACGGTGAGCTGCCGTTTTAACCCGGGCGGCCTGTTCCAGCTTTCCAACGGCATTATGGACAACCCGGGCGATTCCAAGTACGGCATGACCACCGAGCAGCTCTTTGATGCCTTCCGCATGCTCAAGGCCAAGGGCGCCGAGGACTTTGGCATCCATGCCTTCCTTGCCAGCAACACCGTCACCAACGATTACTACCCCAAGCTCGCGCGAATCCTCTTTGAACTTGCCGTGCGCCTGGAGCGCGAGACCGGTGCACATGTCGCCTTTATCAATCTGTCCGGCGGTGTGGGTATCCCCTACCTGCCCGAGCAGCAGGCCAATGACATCCACGCCATCGGCGAGGGTGTACACGCGGCCTACGACGAGATCCTGGTTCCCGCCGGCATGGGCGATGTGGCGATCTGCACCGAGATGGGCCGCTTTATGATGGGCCCCTACGGGTGCCTGGTCACCAAGGCCATTCACGAAAAGCGGATCTACAAAGACTATATCGGCGTGGACGCAAGTGCCGTCGACCTCATTCGTCCTGCCATGTATGGCGCTTACCACCACGTTACAGTGATGGGCCAGCCGGGTGGCCCCGACAAGTCCGCAGCTCCCGTCACGAACACGTACGATATCACGGGCAACCTGTGCGAAAACAACGACAAGTTCGCCATCGACCGCGAGCTGCCGCATATCGACATGGGTGACCTGCTTGTAATCCACGATACCGGTGCGCATGGCTACTCCATGGGCTACAACTACAACGGACGTCTGCGCTCCGCCGAGGTCCTGCTGCGCCCCGATGGCGCGGCCGACCTCATCCGCCGCGCCGAGCGCCCGGGCGATTACTTTTCCACGCTCGACGTGCTGCCGTGCGGCCGAGAGCTGCTGGCCAAGTCGCGCGCCGAAAGCGCCCGCCGTCGCGCCCAAGACGAGCGCCTGGCAGTCGCAGCTCAATGGAACAAACGCATCCAGATCGCGGAGGCGAAGGAGAAGAACATGGACATCCGCAATCTCGAGGGCTCAATCGTCGCCCTGGTTACGCCGTTTAAAAAGGACGGCAGTGTCGACTTTGACGCGCTCGAGCGCCTTATCGATTTCCACTTGCAAAATGGCACCGACGCCATTCTCACCCTGGGCACCACCGGCGAGAGCGCCACGATGACCGATGACGAGGACAACTCCGTCGTCGCCGCCGTGGTCAAGCATGTTGCAGGACGCGTCCCCGTCATCGCCGGCTCAGGCTCCAACTCCACGCAGACCATGCTCACCAAGTCGCTTACTTACCAGGGCTTGGGAGCCGACGGCCTGCTGCTCATTACCCCCTACTACAACAAGTCCAACGAAGAGGGTATCTATCAGCACTTTAAGACCGTCGCCGATGCCGTTGACATCCCCTGCATCCTGTACAACATCCCCGGCCGCTGCGGCTGCGGTATCAGCGAGCGCAACGTAGAGCGCCTAGCCGCGCACCCCAACATCATGGGCATCAAGGAGGCCTCGGGCAACGTCGCCTACGCGGCCAAGATCGCCCACCTGCTGTCCGACGATTTCCGCATGTACTCGGGCGAGGATGCACTCACAGTGCCGCTCATGAGCCTGGGCGCTTCGGGCACCATCAGCGTGTGGGCCGACGTGCAGCCGCAGCTTGTACACGACATGTGCCGCGCTTATCTGGACGGCGACGTAGCGCGCGCCCGCGATATCCAGATTGCCGGCCAGCCGCTCATCAACGCCCTCTTTAGCGAGGTCAACCCCATCCCCGTCAAGGAAGCGCTCGCCCAGATGGGCATGATCGAGGCAAACTACCGTATGCCGCTGTGCCCCATGGCAGACGACACGCGAGCCGCACTTACCGATGCTCTGAAGGGAGCTGGTCTACTTGATTAAGACCGTCATTATGGGAACGGGCCGCATGGGCTCGCTCATCCGCACTACCGCCGAAGGCATTGTCGACGCCGCCGGGCAGCCCGTTTTTGATATCGTGGCCCAGATTGGCTTCGATTTGAGCGAGCTCGAGAACGCACCGGCTGCCGACGTCATCATCGACTTCTCGAACGTCGCGACCTTCGACGCCGTCGTCGCCTATGTCGAGCGCACGGGCGCGGCGTTGGTCTCAGGCACCACAGGCTACACCCCCGAGCAGATGGACCGCCTGCGTGAGCTGGGCCAGAACACCCGCGTTATGCACTCGGGCAATTACTCCATCGGTATCGCAGCCCTGCGCCATCTGGTAGCGCAGGCTACACGCGAGCTGCCCGGCTTTGACTGCGAAATCGTCGAGACGCACCACAACCAAAAGGTCGACGCCCCCAGCGGCACTGCCAAGCTACTGCTCGACGCCGTCGTCGAAGCCGAGCCCGAGGCAGGCTACCACCCCGTCTATGGCCGCGAGGGCATGTGCGGAGCACGCGATCCCAAGGAAATCGGTATGCACTCGCTGCGCGGCGGCACCGTCGCCGGCGTGCACGAGGTGAGCTTCTTTGGCCAGGACGAGGAGGTCACGCTCACCCACCGCGCCACGAGCCGTCAGATCTTTGTCAACGGCGCCTTGGCAGCCGCGCAGAAGCTCGTCACCCGCGAACCCGGCTTCTATACGTTCGACAAGGTCATGTTTGCCTAACCAGGTATCAACCGAATCCACCCAAAGGAGAGATAGCAAATGAGCAACGCAGCCGAGATGGATGCACAGGAGATTATCAACTACATCGCCACCGCGCCCAAAAAGACGCCCGTCAAGCTGTACGTGCGCGAGAAGCCGGGCATGAAGGTTGCCTGGGGCGACGCACATGTCTACGGCGGCCGTCGCGGCAAGACCGTCTTTGGCGACTGGGACGAGCTCAAGACCATCCTGGACGCCAATGCCGATTCCATCGATTACTACGACGTTGAAAACGATTGCCGCAACTCCGCCGTGCCCATGCTCGACCTTAAGGGCATCAACGCCCGCATCGAGCCGGGCGCGATCATCCGCGACCGCGTCGAGATTGGCGACCGTGCCGTCATCATGATGGGCGCCATCATCAACATCGGCTCCGTTATCGGCGAGGGTTCCATGATCGATATGGGCGCCGTGCTGGGCGGTCGCGCCACCGTGGGCAAGAACTGCCACATCGGCGCCGGCACCGTGCTGGCAGGCGTTGTGGAGCCCGCCAGCGCCACGCCCGTCATCATCGAGGACGATGTCATGATCGGCGCAAACGCCGTGGTCCTGGAAGGCGTGCACGTGGGCAAGGGTGCTGTAGTTGCCGCCGGCGCCGTGTGCGTCGAGGACGTCCCCGCCGGCGCCGTCGTGGCCGGTGTCCCCGCCCGCGCCATCAAGATGCGCGACGAGAAGACCGACAGCAAGACCGGCCTCGAAGAGGGCTTACGTCAACTTTAATAGTTACGCGGTTTTGACAAACCGCGTATTAAGCCCCAAGTAAAAAGGCCGAAGCCCTCATCCGGGGCTTCGGCCTTTATTTTTGCAGCGTCCAAGCGCAGTTTATCGATTCTCAATTGACCCGATATTCTTGAGCTCGATGGAGATGAGGCCGTTGGGCTCATTGACGAACTCGATGTACTCGGAGTTCGAACCCATCTCGGCCGGGAAGCTGATCTCGATACCCGTGTCGGTACGGATCTTATGATTGCGCACCGCCGCGCGTTCGACCTGTTTGCGCTCCACGGGCACACGCTCAGGCACCTTCTCCTCGGTCAGCGCCGCGCGCACGCTCTCCTTGATAACCGGTTCGTCCTCAAAGACCTCATCGACGATATCCCAAGGCGGCAGTTCCTCGTCATCCTCAACCTTCTCGGCAACGGCAGCCTTAACCTTAGCGAGCGCTACGGCCGTGTTGGCACCGTGCTCCTCGGCGACTTCCTCGACCACACGCGTCACGGTGTCGATGACCTCCTTGCCCGACACGCCCGTGTCGCACTGCAGCAGGCCATCAGGGATAAGCATACGGTCCTCGCCGGCAATCTTGCGCTTCTTGTCCACGTAGCCGATCTCCATGGTACTCGCACGCACGATGGCATAGCTCGGCACCTTTTGCGAGGGGTTCGGCAGAATGGCGTAGTGGCGCGCGATGTCGTTGCGCACCTCCCCCTCCTCGCGGCCCACTTCGTGCATAAAAGCCTGCTTGGAGCCCAGCAGCATCACGGCGAACCAGCGGGCATCCTCATCGTCGTCAAAATCGGCCACGAGCACGTCGGTGGACTCGGCTTTCTCGGCTTTGGTGAGCTCGGAGGAGATAAACTCCGCAATCTGCTGCGACAGGTCCACGAACTCGCGATCGCCAAAGAAATAGCCCTTGAGCTCGCCGCCGAATGCGGAGTTCTCGGCAAACGTGGCGCGTTTGTTGTCGGCCGAGGTACGCGCGCGGCGCAGATGTGTGGTCACGAAGTTGCGCACGGTACGACTCTCGATATCGAGCTCGCGCTGGCTCATAACGTTGACGGCAGAGTCAAAGTCCAGGATATGCAGAATCGCGTGATTGATTTTCATATACGGCATTCCGTTCTAGATCGATTTCGGCACGAACCAGTATAGCGGTCGATCCCGCCCCAGGCGCATCGAAGATTGGTGCATCGGGGACAGGTTGCTTTGCACCAATGGTTAGCGCAGGAGCTCGGACTGCCAAGCCTCGAGCTGTTCTGCCAAGCTCTTGCCGGCAGCGGGCATGTCGATCTGGGGACGTTTGGGCAGAAGCGCACACTTAAGAATCGCAACGATAGTCTGCGAGACAAAGCGTCGCGTATCCTTGTCAAAGCCTTGCGCAGCTTGGAGCATCACGGGCAGGCTCTCGCGCAGATTCCCAGCGATATCCGCAAACCGCTCAGCACCCGTAGCCTCAAGCACGGAGAACAACGCATCTACAAAACGCTCGCGCTCGTTAGGCGACACCGCAAGCAGCATCTCGCGAATGGAGCCATCAACGTATCGAGCACCGGCGGACAGGCGCTCACAGTACACGAAGTCGCGACCATCAACCACCCAGCTAAAGGGATTATGCTGAAGCAGGCTGAACTCGGTGCTCTCAACGATGGCATAGTCCTCCTGTGTCTCGAACATCATGCCAAAGATCGACGACCGAGGTAGCGTCTTGTCGATTCGACCGGATAGATCGGCGAAGGCGTTGCCGCTCAGAAACTCCTCGACGAAGCCCGGACCATCATGGGAATACGCCCGTTCGATTCGCTCACGGGCGACATCGGGGCACATCGCCGCACCGTACACCGCAAGGTTTCCACCCTTGGAATGACCTCCGCACAAAAGCGGCCCGTCAATCGCATCCGCCGCCTCGTCTACATAACGCGCCGCGGATTCCTGGGCCGGCACAGGACACCGGAACGCCATGTTAAAGTCCTCTTTCCAGCCCACAATCGTGCTGTCGGTCCCCCGGAAGGCAAGATAGCTAAACCCCGCCGGAAATCGGAACGTCATGGCCGCAAACTGCTCCGTTGTCTCGGCATCACTCACGCTACGATAGCCGCAAACACGAACGCCACGGTAGCGAGGGCTTGCTGCCACAGCCTCCAACAGGGCACGACTCCCCTCCGGATCCCACAGGTCGCCAATCATGTCTTGGTAGCACTCGGCGCGCAGCAGCTCGCGTACGTCTAGGCCCTGCCAGTTCGTCAGCTCCGCCATATCACCCGGCAAACGCAAATAGGACAACCACGCAAAGACCAGGCTATCCACCGCGCAGAACGGCCGTTCCTCAAACGGATCAAACGCTGTCTGGGCATAGGTCAAAAAATTAGGCGAATCCGACATGGCCCTCCCATCAACTATGGTGCATTGGGGTCAGGTTACTTTGCACCAAAAAGGCGCCCGGGCCGTGTGGACCCGGACGCCTTCATTGTAGCTTTTCGCTCTAGCGAGCTTGATTTAGCAGGAGAAGTCGACGCTGTCGATGATGTCCTTGAGGGCCTTGGCGGAGGCGGTGAGCTCATGCTGCTCGTCATCGTTCAGCGGCACGGGGACGCGGCAGACGACGCCGTCGCGGCCAACGACCGTCGGCATGGAGATAGCCAGATCGGACAGGCCATACTCGCCCACCATGAGCGAGGAAACGGGCAGAACGGTCTGCTCATCGCGCATGACAGCGGTGCAGATGCGCTTGACGGCCATGGCGACGCCGTAGTAGGTGGCGTGCTTCTTCTCGATGATGGTGTAGGCGGAGTTCTTGACGTCCTCGGCGATACGCTTCTCGGCAGCCTCGTGCTCCAGATGACCGTGAAGCTCGCAGAAGGTGTTCAGCGGAACGCCAGCAACCTGAGCGCTGGACCAAGCGACAAACTCGGAGTCGCCGTGCTCGCCCATGACATAGGCCTGGACATCGCGCGGGTCAACCTCGACGTGGGCACCAAGCATCTGCTGCAGACGGCCAGTGTCGAGCACGGTGCCGGAGCCGATGACATGGCCCTCGGGCAGGCCGGACATCTTGATGGCAGCATAGGTCAGAACATCAACCGGGTTGGAGACGATTAGCAGAATGCCGTCGAAGCCGGACTTCTTAATCTCGGGGATAATGGACTTAAAGATGTTAACGTTCTTGTTGACCAGGTCCAGGCGGGTCTCACCGGGCTTCTGGGCAGCGCCAGCGGTGACGACGATCATGGCGGCGTCGGCGACATCGGAATAATCGCCGGCGTAGATCTTCATCGGCTCGGCAAACGTCATGCCGTGCGCGATATCCAGAGCCTCACCCTCGGCGCGGTTCTTGTCCACGTCGATGAGGACCATCTCGGAGAACAGACCGCTCTGCATCAGAGCGAACGCCGAAGACGAACCGACGAAACCGCAACCGACAATAGCGACCTTCTTCTCGTTAACCATTAGAAACTCCCATCTCTCTCCACAAACAAGCCGCCCGGGAACGACCCGAGCGGCTTGCCGTAATCCCAATACATCCAATCGGGACTTTGATTATGCTCCTATTCGCAGCCAAAAATCGACCGTTTACCGAAATTGTTTGCAGAATTCGTAAAATAACTGCACGAAATCGGTTTCGAGCTATTGACGAGTCGAAATAGGTTTCTAATACAAGCCCGCCTCGCGAATGGCCTCGACAGCCAAAGCGATCTGGTCGGGCGGCAAAACCAGCGCCATACGCACGTGCCCCTCGCCCGAAGGACCAAAGCTCGCGCCCGGCGTCACCACAACGCCGGCCTTCTCCATAAGCTCCTCGCAAAACGCCATAGAATCGGTGCGACCACCGGGAAGCTTGGCCCACACAAACATAGAGCCATGCGCGTTGGGTCGCTCCCAGCCCAGGCCCTCAAGACCGTCGCACAGGGCATCGCGGCGCTCCTGGTACTTCAGACGCTGCGCCTCGACCTCATCGCGCGGACCGTTCAGGCAGGCGATAGCAGCCTTCTGGATCGGGAAAAACATACCAAAGTCAATCTGGCTGCGCAGCTTGGCAAAGGCCGAGACCACATCCTCGCGACCGACCAAAAAGCCGATGCGGGCACCGGTGACGTTAAACGACTTAGAGAGCGAGAAGAACTCCACGCCCACCTCGAGCGCGCCAGGGTACTGCAGGAAGCTGCCACCCGGCTCGCCGTCGAACACGATGTCGGAGTATGCGTTGTCGTGAACGATGAGCAGGTCGTGCTCGCGGGCGAAAGTGATGATCTCCTCGTAGATCTCGGGCGTGCCCACCGAGCCGACCGGGTTCGCGGGCAGCGACACGATCATATACTTGGCACGATCGGCCACCTCGGGATCGATACCCGCCACATAGGGCAGGTAATTATGCTCGGCAACCAGCGGATAGTATTCGAGCTTGGCATCGGCGATCTTGGCACCCGCCTCAAAGACCGGGTAGCACGGATCGGGAACCAGAATGGTGTCACCCGGATCGAGCAGGGCCAGGCCCAAATGGCCCACGCCCTCCTGCGTGCCGTTGCACGACTGCACCATAGACGGCGTAATGCCCGAAACGCCAAAGCGACGCTCATAGTAATCGCACACGGCTTGCTTGAGTTCGGGCAGGTCGCGCAGGGCATACTTCCACATCTCGGGATCTTGGGCTGCCTGCGTGAGCGCCTCGACCACGTGGTCGTACGGCTTAAAGTCGGGCGTGCCCACGCTCATGTTGTAAATGGTCTTGCCCTGAGCCTTCAGCGCGAGAAGCTTGTTGTTGAGCGAGGCGAAGACCTCCGCGCCAAAGCGGTCGAGACGCTGCGATGCCTGCATGGTGTCACCTTTCGATATGAAAAACGCGGCGCTCCGACAAGAGCGCCGCGCGATACGGGCCATCAGATTGCAAAAGTGTAACGCTTGCAACCCCCGTATTGGTTCAATTTAGCCAACCTTAGTCAACTGGATTGAGCGCGTCGATCTGCGCAAGCCACAGACGCGAGCTGGCGTCACTCGGCATACGCCAATCGCCGCGCGGGCTGAGCGTCACCGAGCCCACCTTGGGACCATCGGGCAGGCAGCTGCGCTTAAACTGCTGGGCAAAGAAGCGACGGCAGAACGTACGTAGCCACGTGTGGACGGTCTTGGCGTCGTAGACGCCCTCGAAGCTCTTGAGCGCCATGCGGTAGATCTTGCCCGGCTCAAAGCCAAAACGCAGCAGGTAGTAGAGGAAGTAGTCGTGCAGCTCATACGGGCCCACCAAATCCTCGGTCTTCTGCGCAATCTCGCCGTCGCCCGTGGGCGGCAGAAGCTCGGGGGACACCGGCGTATCGAGGATATCGAGCAAGACCTCGGCAATGCGCCCGCCAAAGACATCGGCGGCATAGCGTACCAGATGGCGCACAAGCGTCTTGGGCACGCTCGCGTTGACGGCGTACATGCTCATGTGGTCGCCGTTATAGGTAGCCCAGCCGAGCGCCAGCTCCGACAGGTCGCCCGTGCCAATGACAAAACCGCCGGCCTGGTTGGCCAGATCCATCAGAATCTGCGTACGCTCGCGCGCCTGGCTGTTCTCGTAGGTCACGTCCTGCACGGCCGGATCATGCTCGATATCCTTAAAGTGCTGCTCCACAGCCGCGTGGATCGAAACCTCGCGGAAGCTCACACCCAGGTCGCGAGCGAGCGACTCGGCATTCGACTTGGTGCGATGCGTCGTGCCGAAGCCGGGCATGGACACGGCTGTGATACCAGTGCGCGGCAGCCCCAGTGCATCGAAGGCACGCACGGTCACAAGCAGCGCCAGCGTGGAATCGAGACCGCCCGAAAGGCCGATGACGGCCGCCTTGGTGCCCGTATGGGCAAGGCGGGTCTTGAGGCCCGCGGTCTGTAGATTGAGGATCGTCTCGCAGCGCTCGGCCAAGTCGCCATGGTCGGCCGGCACAAAGGGCGCGCGCGGGAAAACGCGGTCGATATCGCAGGCATCGCGCAGGACAGGTTCTTCGGCCAGTACGCCCTCAAACGAAAACTCAACGGTCGTGGCCTCCGGCGCATCGTCGGTGCGCGCCCACGTCGTCGAGCGACGGCGCTCGGCAACCAGACGGTCAAGGTCAACGTCGGCGATGGCCATATCGCAGGTAAGCAGTTTGGTCGCGGCGAGCTTGGAGCCATTTTCGTAGATAAGGTTCTCGCCCGCAAAGACCATGTCGGTCGTGGACTCGCCCTCGCTCGCGTCTGCATACGCATAGGCACAGTACAGGCGCGCACTCTGATTGGAGATGAGGCTGCGGCGATAGTCTGCCTTACCGATAATCTCGTCCGAAGCCGACGGGTTGAGAATCACCGTCGCACCGGCAAGCGCCATCTCGGTCGAAGGAGGCGCCGGCACCCACAGGTCCTCGCAGACCTCAACGCCCAGCACCAGGTCCTCGGCGCCCTCATCACAGCAACGGTAGACAAGCCCCGAGCCCAACGGGACCGGACCCTGACCGGCAAATTCAAGCCAAACGGGATCGGTAGGTGCCGGAGCAAACCAACGGCGCTCATAGAACTCGCCATAGTTGGGCAAATACTTCTTGGCCGTGAGGCCCAAAAGCTCGCCCGTGCAGCACACAGCGGCGCAGTTGTAGATATTCTCGGCAACCGCAACGGGAAGACCAATGGTAAAGACAATCGGCAGCTCGCGGGTTTCATCGAGAATATGTGCCAGTGCGACCTCGCAGGCATGCAGTAGCGTGCGGTTATGGAACAGATCAGCCGCGGTATAGCCGCACAGGTTAAGCTCGGGCAGTACCAGCGCACGAACGCCGCGCTCGGCAGCATCGCGAACAGCCGCCAGCGCCACCTCGGCATTGCCCTCGACATCGGCCACGCGAATCCGCGGCGACGCCGCCGCCACACGCAAAAAGCCATCGTTCTTATTAGCCGAAACGCAGTATTGCCTTGTTAATCTGGACACTGGAGGCCCCTTCTACCCTGAGATTCAGTCTAACGGACGTTCACATATCTCTAACTAGCCAAAGCAACCTCCCAGTTTACTGAGAGGCCAACCTGTGCTAAGAGCATGTATTTCAAAAATATCTTTAATTAAAAAAGGAGAAATCGATAATCGACTTCTCCTTTAAGCGAGGCGAGTAAATTCCGAAACTAATGGCAGAATTTATCCATGTAGTCCTCAAAGTCGAACACTTCTACCACGACGCCCTCTTCCTGAAACTCTTTCAGTTGCTCCAAGAGATCTTTGTTAATAACGTCCATGCAGAAACCTCCTCTATCTAATCAATTGTAGTATATCTGCTTTCATGCAATTATCAACCAACTTGTTTAATTGCTCCTCGCTTGCCGATAGTCCCTCTTTTTTCAAAATGTCGCGCACCTCGTTCTTAGTAATCGGCTTTTCAAACAACGAAAGCAAAGCGAACGAAAAATCATTAACCGCACACATTCTATGGGTGGCACAACTCAGCAGTACTCTTAACCCCTCTTTTGAGCGTCCGACTTCTTTCACAAACGAACTTTTAACCAATTGAAAACCATTATCGTGCATTACATAATCGGCATCGATATTTGTATTCAGCAATCCATAATGCAACAGTTCTTCTATCGCCCTTGTCAGCTCGAGATCGCCCTGATCAAGGATAAGAGAAATGCTACAATCGGCCTCCAATAAACGGGCCAACTTAAGGTATACCAACTGGGAAACAGCATAGACATGATGGTATTCAGAATTATAGAAGTAGGCAAATGGCTCAACGAGCACGACAGAGGTCTTGGAATCCAGCCAGATTCGATCAGCTGGATTTAGACTAGTCAGCCGTCGCTTTACTTTGGTCAAATGTCCCTTATACCTGACAGCGTGAATAGAATCTAGGATCCAGGTCACCTCTGAAATATGAAGCCGCTGGGGCAAGTCAATTGTGTCGCTACCGTTTATGACTTCTTGCATATAAAAATCAATATGATGCTCATCAGATAAGGATTTTGCTTCATTTAAAGTTAAACCAGTGCCTGAAACATAATCCACTTCGAGGCGCAAATCCTCATATTGGGACTTCGGCATTATAGAGACACCATACTTATCGGGATGATTCCAAACATCCGACCCCATAACGAGACCAAAATTCGTAAATCCTCTCGTGGAATATGGAACACCACATACCTGTTTTGAATAATTCAAAACATTCTCTGTATAAGCTAAGGTGTTCAGAGCCTCTTCTTTAGTTTCGGTCGGAAAGCCAATCATAAAGAATAGATGAACAGGAATACCCGCATTGAGACAATCATGGATATTGCGATCAATCCAATCAACTCTCGTGTTCTTCTTCATTAGATCAAGAACTCTTTGGTTGTATGACTCGAGGCCAAACTGAATCTGCCTACATCCACTTTGGTATATCTTGTTGAAAACGTCTGTACTTAGGGTTGGAGAGAACCTCGTTTCTCCATGCCAGAAAAACGTTTTTCCCGATGCGTTTATTTCATCCGCGAGTTGCTCCATTCTTTTGCCTTCGAATGTTTCATCCACAAAAGAGAAAACTCTCGTGCCGTATTTTTCATTTAACCGACACATTATTTCAAATACTCTCGATATAGGCATCTTTCGGTAACAACCACCGGTAGCACCGGGAATGGTGCAGAAGGCGCAATGATTAAAACACTGCCTAGAGGAATAAACCGGCAATATTAACTCAGGCATGAAGTATTTAGAAAGGGCGAAGCCATCGAAATCGGGAACCGTATCGTTGATAAATGTTTGCTCAATCCGATGGTTTTTATATATCTTCCCACCTTTAGCATGGCAAAGGTTTGGAACACAGTCGAGATTGTCATCACCAGAGTCAAGAGCCTCAAGAAGACGTGCAAGCGGCTCTTCGCCGTCATACATCATTATCGAATCAATGTATTCAAAAAAGGGATGCCATTCTTTCATGCAGTCATCTGCTAAACGAGTAATGTAATTGCCGCCCAATGAGACGTGTTTAACAGATGGACATTCTTCTTTAATCAGTTTCGCTAACGTAACTGCAGAAATCAATTGGAAACAGCCGCTCACCGAAATCCCAATAAACTCGATTTTTCCCTCTGAATACGCTTAAGAAAGGCAGTTTCATAGAAGGAAATAAACGGATTATGCAAGGTATCCGCAAGCGATTTCATTATTTCTGGTGTCGAATAATAATCATAGGGCAGATCTATGGAGTTGAACGTGTATTTAACTCCATATGAGACGTGATTTATGATATAGAGTGCATTTCTAAAAATGTTTTCAGCATATTGTCTTTCTTTTAGATTAAAGTATCTCTTCGATCTGAAAATATCTTTTGCCTCGTCAACATTAAGTGCTGACTTTTGTATCAACTCGATTGTTAATTGAACATTCGAACTAAACGAATCCTTTGATTCCCGATACCTTTTACAGCACTCTTCGACATGTCTAAAAGATAGGAGGTCATCGTAAAATTCCACGTTTAAGTCAACGATGTCAACTTATATTGTTCAACCTCTTGAAGATATGACTTCAAAACAGGCAAGGCAAGATACGGCCCCACTGGACTCCATCCTGGGGGAAATACTAAAAGCGTTTTAGGCATATCAACGTCACATCTTTCGCAAATAATTCAATTGAAACACAACTACCATCATAATTGAAAATACACCAAGTCCTGTAACGAGAATTGAGAACATCGCGATGCTCGTGAACAGCGAAACAAGGAGTGTTGAAATAACAACAGCAACCGATTGCAAAGACTCCCTAATTGAAAACAGGCTTATCGATTCAGATTCGTCTCTCGCCAAATCCTGCAGCGATGTTATGAGAAGCACATCTTGAATGGCGTTTCCGGCACCGACGATAAAAAGGAAAATAAACGATATTCCAGACGCATAGCGATAGCCAAACGCCAGATACGCACCGAGCGCAAGATACGTCACAAAACAATATGATTTAATGCAATCGGAACCACTAATTAAACGACCATATATTGTATTTCCGAACAACAGTCCGATTGTAAGACTACTCTGAAGGAATCCGTATTGTATCGATGACGAGTCAAATTGCAATTGCGCAATAGCTGGCAAAAGAGAATTCAGAGAGCCGAATGCCACGCCACTAGAAATATCGATTAATAGGAAACCAATTGCCAAGTGCTTCGCGCTAAGATCACTAAATGCAGTCCTGTTTTTTTCATTTTTGCTTATCCCCTCTTTATCATTAACCTCGATAACCGACGGAACATCTCGCAGCAACCAGAACGACGCGGCAAAAGAAAGCGCGTCTAATGCAAGAACAGCCTCCGCCCCAAATTGAGCGACAACAAAACCGCCGGCAACTGGCCCCAGAATCATCATCAAATTCTGCAGAAACCCAAACGAATTATTAATTACGTCGCGATTGATACTATTCGTATTGGCTCTTAACAACGAGTAAAAGCAGGGCATTTCAACCGTTCGGCAAAGCGATACCGCGCACGTAATAGCAAACATACTCCATTTACTATCAACAAAAATATAGCAAACGAATAATCCCGCGCGAATTAAGTCTGCCAATCTCATGGCCTGCAGTGTCCCGATACCCATCTTCTGAGGCAGCTGCGCGAGCGCAACTGAAAACAGAGAGGGGGCAAATCTGCAGCAGACCATCAAAGCAGTTGCAGAAACATCGTGAGTTACCTCGTAAATCAGCATTGGCAAAGCAATATTCGCACACCAATTGCCTATTTCGCTTATCCCTCTAGCAATATATAGGACCCGAACCGGACGGCTAGCTCTCAATACCGTGAACATCACGATTAACCTCGTATTTCAGGCCTCGCTCATCCCTTAATAGGAATCCATAATCAACCAAGTACCGCCTCAACACGGCATAATCAGGATAGAGCTGTGACAGCACACGATTAACCTGAAGCTCCGTATAACTTGTATTTAATTCAAAGAAAGAGACGGCCCATAGCAGCATGATTCTTTTATAGCTTTCCTTTTTTGGAATTGAAACCAGCTCGCCATTCTTGAGAAATCGTTTTTTAAAGTCTATTAGCTCATCCATTCACATCCTCCATTTCATACGCATCTAATACTAAAAATGCATACGCTTTAGGTCATCGCATTCGGCTTCTATATTCGAACTAAACTCGAACTAATCTAAATGATTTGCTCAAACACTCTTCGAAAGCTCGTTTTTCACTTTGAGTAAAATGCCCTTCCCAGTCAGTCCACGAACAGGAAGGCAACTCACAACGAGCGGAGTCGAAGCCCTCTGCCGTCGGTCGTTCAAAATGCACGATAACCTTTTCGATATCCCCATCTGCTATCAGGTCAGAATGAACGACCTCGGTACCGTCTTCGAATGTCATATACGGGTACATCACGTAAACCACCTCACAATCGTAAATCCAGTTTAGCATCAAGCTATTGCACCAAAGACAGCAAGCCCCCCTTGATGAGTTGATGGTATCTGTTAAATGTCACGTACGATTCACATCTGGTGGGTACCCTGATGGCTACATGAAACGAAGCAGATTTACACCGGGAGGACCCCGTATGACAACCAAGTACACCGACGCGCCGCGCACGCGCGTCATGACACCGGCCGCGCTCAACAATGGCGTGCACGAGAACCATTCCATCGGACAGACCATGGCCATCGCGCCCAAAAAGGGCCTGTTTGACGACATTTCCATTCCCCAGATCATCGCCGGCGCCGCAGCTGCCGCCACGAGCGTCGCACTTGCCTCCAAGATTGGTATCGCTGGTTCAGTAATTGGCGCCGCCGTGAGCTCGGTCATCACCGTTGTGTCATCGCAGGTCTACCGCCACTTTATCTCTGCCAGCGCCGAAGCCATCAAAGGTACGCACGCCGCCGTCGACTACCCCGCCGGCGCCTACGAGCCCGTTGAGTTTAATGCCGGGGAGCACCTGGGCGGCGCCGCGACTACGCAGGAGATGCGCCAGATTGCGGGGCGCGCGACCACGGCGCGCGTTGCTCCCGACAGCCTGCGCGCCAAGGCGGCGGCAGAGCGCAGTCAGACGCAAAAGAAGGTCATCGTCTTCTCGATCGCCATCGCCATCGTCGCGGTCATCGCCTGCGCCGGCGCCATCCTTATCACCACCGCCGGTGAGGGTCTGGGCGAGCGCCCCGAGCCAATCCTTTCGTCGCGCACGACGGAAAGCGATGCAAATGGCAACACCCAGTCGCAAGACCAGCAGGCACAGACGGACGGCACGCAAGACAGTTCCACCTCTACCGATTCGTCCTCGAATACCCAAAACCAATCGCAGGGCGCCGATTCTTCTGTGAACAACAGCGGCGCGCAATCCGGCACGACCGACTCAAGCCAAACGACTGACGGTTCGCAGCCGAACACGGGAGGCCAGACGAGCGACACCACGTCGGGAACGGGTACAGCAGACAGCAACAACAGCAATTCGAGTGGCACCACATCGGGCACGGCATCTGACAGTTCAAGCCAAGGCACGACATCGGACAACTAGGCGCTGCATCCCCAGATAGGCAACCTGTACAACGGGCGCGAATCGATAGCGGTTCGCGCCCGTTTGCCTTGGGCGACGAGATGGCAAGCCCCGCGCGATGGTAAGATGCTTTGGTGTGTAAAGAGGAGATTTGCCATGAGCAAGACAATAGTTACGCCCACGCTTTCGCTGGGCAACCACATCTATCTGTATCGCCTGCTGCGCGATGCGATTGGATGCGGCAAGCAAACGTTTATGACGCAGGTCGAGGAGGCACTCGCCGCTGGTGACATGGCCGCTTATGACCTGGGCTTCGAGTCCACGCGCGAGCTGCTCGAGGAGCTCGACGACTGCATTAAGCTGACCGTCTTTAAGGGCGGTCGCCTGTATGCCACGGTCATCGCCAACGAGGCCTGGGATGCCGCCCTTGCCAAGGGCGAGGACAAGCCCAAGGCTGCCAAGGGAGCCAAGCAGTCCTACAAAAAGAAAAAACGCGGCGAGAAGGACCTCAAGGCCGTGCGCCCCAAGCACGTTAAGCGTCCCGAGCCCGAAGTCATGGTTGAAGCCGCGCCGGAACCCGAGCCCGAGGCAGAGATCGAAGTCGCTATTGAGGTAACGGCAGAAGCCGAAACCGAAATCGCCGCCACGACCGATCCCGAAGTCATATCCGAGCAGGAAGCAACTGTGGAGCTCAACGAAGCGTCCAAGTCGACAACCGAAGAAGCCGCTGACCAACCCGAGACGCCTGCGTTCCAAAACAGCGATGTCTTTGGCAACGAGGCCGAGGACGATCGGCCCGAAGAACTCGCAGAACAGGACGCTACCGAGGCGGCATCGGAGCCCGAGGCACCGCGGCCTGCCATCTCGCTTACGGTCGTCTATGACCCCGAAAACGCCAACGCCGGCATCACCACCATGGCGTCCACGCCGGTCGAGGCAAAGCCATCTGTCGAGGCAGAGGACGCCCCTCAAGCCAATACCAAAACCGAGACTGAAGACACATCCGTCTCCGTGGAACCGACAGATTCCGCAGTTAAGCCGGAACCGGTGCCTGAGTCTGCACCCGTCATCGAGTCCACATCCGCACCTGTCTATGACCAGATTCCCGCACCGGCACCGGCTTCGGTACCCGCAGCAGCACCGGCCCCCGCACCCGCAGCACCGACCATCCCCGAGGACTTCCCCGTCGATTTCGCAACCGAGGTCTTCTGCCCCGGCCCGCTTCTGCACCAGCTGTCGACCTATCTCCCCTACGGCGCCGACACGCTCGGCATCGTCGGCGAGTACTACTGGATCGCCCGCGAACGCGGCACCATCGAGGCCGCGCGAAACCGCGCAATCTTCCCCCTGCGCTACACGCAGGCCGGCGAGCGCCACGAAGTCACCGTGCGCATCCGCCGCAACACCACCGGAGGCCTCGGAGCCACCTGGACCGTCGACAAGGTTGAAGAATCCAACGAATAGCAAAACGCGGCGAACGTCACAAAAACGTTCGCCGCGTTTTTTATTTTCCCAGGTTGAGCATAAGTTCGTGTGACAAAGGGGCTGTCCCTTTGCCACATCAAACTAGTCCCTGGTAAGTTTCCTGTGGATACGATGCGGCTGGGCTGCATCCTCGCCCAGGCGCTCGATGCGCTTGGCCTGATAGGCCTCAAAGTTGCCCTCGAACCAATACCAGTTGCCCGGATTCTCGTCGGTGCCCTCCCACGCCAGAATGTGCGTGGCGACGCGGTCCAGGAACATACGGTCGTGGCTAATAACCACCGAGCAGCCCGGGAACTCGAGCAGCGCCGCTTCGAGCGAGGACAGCGTCTCGACGTCGAGGTCGTTCGTGGGCTCGTCGAGGAGCAGCAGGTTGCCGCCCTGCTTGAGCGTAAGCGCCAAGTTCAGACGGTTGCGCTCGCCACCGGAGAGTACGCCGGCGCGCTTCTGCTGGTCCTGGCCCTTAAAGCCAAAGCTCGCCACATACGCGCGGCTGGGGACCTCGGTCTCGCCGACCATCATGTGATCCAAGCCGTCCGAGACGACCTCCCATAGGTTCTTATCGGGGTCGATGCCGGAACGGTTCTGGTCGACGTAAGAAATCTTGACGGTCTCGCCCACCTCGAGCTCGCCCGAAGTCAGCGGCTCCAGGCCCACGATGGTCTTGAACAACGTGGTCTTACCGACGCCGTTGGGGCCGATGACGCCCACGATGCCGTTACGCGGCAGGGTGAACGATAGGTCGTCGATGAGCACACGGCCATCGAACTCCTTGTGCAGGTGATGGGCCTCAAGCACCTTGTTGCCCAGACGCGGTCCAACGGGAATGCGGATGTCGGTCCAGTCGAGCTTCTGGCTTGCGCGGGCCTCGGCCTCCATCTCCTCGTAGCGAGCCAGACGGGCCTTGTTCTTGGCCTGACGGGCCTTGGGCGAGCTGCGTACCCACTCGAGCTCGGCCTCCATGCGCTTGGCGAGCTTGGCATCGCGGTTGCCCTGCGCCTCGATACGGGCGGCCTTGGTCTCCAGATACGTGGAGTAGTTGCCCTTGTAGGGATAAAGGTGACCGCGGTCGACCTCGCAGATCCACTCGGCAACGTTATCCAGGAAGTAGCGATCGTGCGTGACGGCAAGCACCGCGCCCTGGTAGTTGTGCAGGAAGTGCTCGAGCCACAGGATCGATTCGGCGTCCAGGTGGTTCGTGGGCTCGTCGAGCAGCAGCAGGTCGGGAGCCTCGAGCAGCAGCTTGCACAGGGCCACGCGACGGCGCTCGCCGCCGGAAAGTACGTTGACCGGCATGTCGGAATCGGGCAGCTGCAGGGCGTCCATGGCCTGGCCGAGCTTGGAATCGATATCCCAGCCGTCGGCGGCGTCGATCTCGTCCTGGAGCTTGCCCATCTCGGCCATGAGGGCATCCATGTCGCAATCCGGGTCGCACATCTCCTCGCCGATCTTATTGAAGCGATCGACCTTGGCGATCATATCGCCAAACGCCATGCGCACGTTCTCGATGACGGTCTTGCCGTCGTCGAGCGGCGGCTCCTGCTGCAGGATGCCCACAGTGTAGCCGGGGGTGAGCCTGGCATCGCCGTTGGAGACCTCCTCGATGCCGGCCATAATCTTGAGCAGGGTCGACTTACCCATGCCGTTGGGACCCACGACGCCGATCTTGGCACCGGGGTAGAAGCTCAGGGTCACGTCGTCAAGGATTACCTTGTCGCCATGGGCCTTGCGAGCCTGATACATCTGGTAGATAAACTCCGCCATATGTCTGTTCTATCCTTTCTACCTGCTGTTTCCCTATTCTTGATTCGCTTTAGTGGAAACGAAATGAGAAAACCAGCTCAGAAACGTAACGAAAAAGGGGCATGGTTGCCCACACTCCCTAATACTACCTGGGAAAAGTCCCCCGGAACATACTATGAACTGCGTACGCTAGTTTTCCGCAACCTTAACGAGCGGCTCGCTGCGATTTGCGCCACAACAGATACGAGTAGACGTAGACGGCTCCAACCGAACCAAACGCCAGGACCGCAATCACCGCGGCGACGACTTCACTCGAAAGCACGCTGCCTGCCACGCCCATCACTATCAGGCCAATACCCAGCACCATAAAGCAGGCACCGCCAAAACGCTGCGTACGGCGCCAGTTCTCGGGATCGGCAAGCGCCCAGGGCGTCTTGATACCGAGCGTATAGTTCTGCTTCACACGCGGCAAGTAGTTACCCACACCAATGAAGAGCAAGCCGATAGCGCCGGAAATCAGCACGTTGACCGAACCGACCGCCGGTACCACGCCCCAGACCGTAAGCTCACCCAACCAGCTTATACCACACATGAACAGGGTGAAGGCGATTACGAAGCCCTGATAGAACTTGCCCGAGGTCCGATACGCCTCGCCCTTAGGGTCGATGCGCGGCACCACGCGGAACATTGCGAGAAGCGCCAGCGGCAACGCGCCGAGCGCCGATGCCATCCAGCTAGGACCCCAACCGTCGACAGCGCCGTTCGCGCCCCAGTGCGTGGGAATCTGCGCAGGCAAGCTCGGCATCACCCAGAGATGCGCGGCAACATTAATAGCGCAGACCACAACAAGCATGGCCCACGCGCGCGACGATACCCCCGTGGCGTGAATGCCCTTGTTTTCGTTATTCATCCTTATCACCTTCCGTGTTTGTAAAGCCCATAAACCAACCGATCAAGTCCTGCATGACGGTGGTGTTTAAGCTGTAAACGATGTTTTGGCCATGACGTTCGTCGGTCACCAACCCGGCGTTTTTGAGCGTCGCCAAATGATGGCTCAATGACGGCTTGCTGATGTCAAAATGCTCGGCAAGCTCCCCAGCCGTGCGATTGCCCTCGCGCAACAGTTCCAAAATGTGACGCCGTGTAGGATCGGCCAGCGCCTTAAAACCCTCTCCCGGCATAAGACCTCCTCTCATCATCTCTCATGACGCGCACACTATACTCGATATTTAGATGTTTGTCTAATTGTCTAATACAGGAACATCTATAGAACATTCGTTCGTATTTAGCTACAATGGAAGTTGAAGCAGATGGGCCAGCTCCCTCTATCCGAGAAGGAGATGGACTATGAGTATTGACGATGTCCTGACGTTGTTGTTGCTTGTAATCGCGGCTGTGGAGCTCGGCATCCACATTGGAGGTCGAATGAAATAGCCGCCCCCGCGTAATGCGAAGACGGCCACTTCTCACGCTACAAACGTGTTTGGGAGTTGGCCAACCCGCGGCAACGGGTGCCATCTGCTTCATCTTATGCGAATCCCTGCCTCATTTCAACAAGCCCCTAGGTCTCAAATGGAATCGCGATAATACCTATAATGACGATAGCTAAAACACGATTCGCTTCCCCATCGGAGGATATTTATGACCGAAACCGCAGCCGCAGCCCCCATCGAGACACGCGACACCAAGCTCGAGATCATCATGGGCCGCGAGGCACTCGATAAGCTCGCCAACGCCACGGTGCTGGTGCTCGGCTGCGGAGGCGTGGGCTCCAACTGCTGCGAGGCACTCGCCCGCGGCGGCATCGGTCACTTCGTCATTCTGGACAAGGACATCATCGCGCCCAGCAATATCAATCGCCAGGCCATCGCATTTCACAGCACCATCGGCAAGCGCAAGGTCGACGTTATGGAGGCCATGATCAAAGACATCAATCCTGCCGCCACCGTCATCAAGCGTACCGAATACCTGCTAAGCGACAATATCGATGATTTCTTCGCGAGCGTTTTGGAGCAGACAGGCGGCAAGCTCGATTACGTCATCGACGCCATCGACACCATCTCGGCCAAGCTCACCATTGCCAAATATGCTCAGGACCACGACATTCGTTTGGTTAGCTCCATGGGCGGGGCCAACAAGCTCCATCCCGAGTGCCTCCGCTTTGCCGACATTTTCGATACGGTACGTGACCCCATGAGCCGCATCATGCGCAAAGAGTGTAAGAAACGCGGAATCAAGAGCCTACATGTACTGTTTAGCTGCGAGGAATCGGTTAAGACACAGCCCCGCGACCCTTCCAACATCCACGAGCGTACCGAGCTCGGAACCGCCAGCTTTATGCCGCCTATCATGGGTCAGATGATTGCCGGCGAGGTTATCCGCCAGATCAGTGGGCGCGGCACTGAGCGCGTGCGCGCCGACGGCCAGCGCCTGGACTAGCAGGATGCCCTACGATGGAACTGCGATTCTTTGACGCGCATTGTCACCTAGATTTGATGCTCAGCCACGATGCTGCAGCCAGTGAGTCGGCGGCATTGGGTCTGGGGCTCTTTGACTGCGGCATTGATCCGCGCGACTTTTCGACCGCAAACGAGCGCGCCCGTCGCCAACCAGGCATCATCGCTGGCGTTGGGCTCCACCCCTGGTGGCTCGCCGACGGCCGCTGTGGTCCTGCCGAAGTCAATCTGTTTTGCGAAGTTGCTGCCCAAGAGCGCTACATCGGTGAGATCGGGCTCGACTTTTCCGCTCGTTTTGCCGGAAGTGAGCCGCTACAAATACAGGCATTTGACCGGCTCTGCGATACACTCGTGCAGCATCCTCTTACCGGGCGTGTGATATCAATTCACGCCGTTCGTTCGGCAGGAACCGTACTGGACGTACTCGAATCGCACGGATTACTCATCCCAAACCCCGACTCCCCCGCTATCATCTTCCACTGGTTTAGCGGTACTTCGGACGAACTCGTCCGCGCGCGTAATGCAGCCTGTTATTTTTCCGTCAACGAACGCATGCTCGCGTCTAAACGAGGACGCGAATACGCACGACAGATTCCACTCGATCGTTTACTGCTCGAGACCGATGCACCAGCGGAGGCAAACACAGAAACAAGCGCGCAGTCGCTCATCAAATCGCTCACAAGGACCTCGATACGCATCGCCACGCTCAAAAACTGCGACGCAAAGCGCATCGAGTCGGCAGTTTTAGCAAATGCACGCTCTGTTTTTAGCCTTCGCTGACCCCCGTGGTCAAAAAACGTCAAATATGAGTACTGCTAGCGAAATGGATACATTACTTTGAGCTTTGCGACCACCAGAATAATCTACGATTGTCCATTAACTAACACTTTTACAGTCATTCCTCCTGCATTTTCGCAAGTTTAAACCCCTCCAAACGCTCAAATCACGTCTGAAGGGGTCGATTTTGCTGCGACTAAATTAGTCACAGTACTCATATTTGGCTTTTTTGACCACCGAGTCACGGGAAGGCACCAATACAGCTCCCCGGGACTGCTCACCTATTCGAAAATCGGCGCTCCATGGCCCCAAGAGCCCTCCATACCGCACACGGACGAGGCAAAACCCGCTGCAAAATCGAGCGCACGCTCAATGGCCACAGGTCCGTCCTCGCCGCGCTTGGCGGAATCGAGATAACACATCAGGAACGAAGTCAGGAATGAATCGCCCGCCCCCATGGTGTCCTTCATGTCCGCCACAGGCTTCGCTATCTGGCGATAGTAACGCTCGCCATCATAGGCGATGCAGCCCTCGGCGCCAGCCGTGGCCGATACAAAACGCGGACCCAGGCTCTTCACCCATGCCAGGCGCTCGCGAATCTCATCCTCACTCGCGGCGTCTGCCGCGCTAAAGAACGCGAAGTCAACGTAGGGAGCAATCTGCTCGTAGTACTCGTCGGTCGAATCGTCCGAGAAGTCAAACGAAACCGTGATGCCCGCGGCCTTCAACTTGGGAAGTTCACGCTCGGTAAAGCAATAGTTGCCCGAGTGGACTACGTCGAACTGCTTCACGTACGCAAGGTCAAAGCGATCGAGCACATAGCGCGCATCACCACGGATGCCGCCCTCATTGGAGCCAAGGAAAACACGGTCGCCGTTAACGACGGTCACGCGTGCCGCACCGTTCTCGCCGATGAGCTGCTTGCACTTGGCAAGCTCAACGTCCTCATCCTCAAGACTCGCAATCACATGCTCAGCAGCAGCGTCATTACCAAAGATGCCCATATACGCGGAGCGCGCGGCGCCGCACTTCTTGGCATACACGGCAAAGTTCACCGCATTGCCACCCGGATACATTGTGTGGATATGCTCGTAGCAGTCGACGACGTTGTCGCCAAACCCCAGTGCGCTCACGTTAAATGCCATGACGCCGCCCCTCTCTCTTATGCCAACGGAACCACTGTTGTGACAGCAGTACCGCCCAGAATCTACGCGAGTTCCAGCAGCTCCGGCAGCTGGTCGATAATCTTGTCCGCGGCATCCTGGCTAAAGCCAAAGCGCTCCTCGCGCTTGGCAATAACCGTCAGGCCGGCTCGCTTACCCGCGGTAATGCCCGGAACGGAATCCTCAACGCAGCAGCAGCGATTCGCGGGCAGCCCCAGCAGGTCTAGCGCATGCAGGTAGATGTCGGGCTCGGGTTTACTCTCCTTAAACTGCTCGCCGCTCACCACATACTCAAAGGCATCCGACAGCCCGCATGCGTTGAGCACTTCCTCGATGCTAACCATGGGAGACGAGCTGGCAAGCGCCACGCGAACGCCACGGCGCGGCAGCTCTCGAATCGTATCCACGGCGCCTGGGTTAATCAAAGCCTGATAGTCGCGCGGACGCTCATGCGCCCACTCGTCCCAACGGGCCAACGCTTCCTCGCCAGTGAAGTGCCCCTTACCGGCGCGCTCAAACCAATCGACCAGCATATGCAGGAAGAACTGATGCGAGGTACCGACCTGCCCATTCAACTCCTCTTGAGTCAGATTAAGCCCAAGCTCCTTGGCAAACGCGGCAGTCTCGCCCAGGTAGTAATACTCGGTATCGACAATGACGCCGTCCATGTCAAAGATAACGGCGTCGAACGGAAATGCGGACACGGCACCCTCCCTAACAAAAGGGCGCCTGCAAGCAGGCGCCCAAACCATGCATTATCGGCGATTCTAACCCAGCAGCTTATCCAGCGCCATTGCAATACCATCTTCGTTGTTATCGGCGGTCACCATCTGGGCCACAGCCTTAACCTCATCGACGGCGTTACCCATGGCAACACCGGTGCCGGCCCACTCAATCATGGACTTGTCGTTCTGGCCGTCGCCAAACGATACGACCTCGCTGGCATCGATGCCGAGTTTGGGCAGGGCACCCTCGAGCGCACGGGCTTTGTCGATACCGGGCGCCGTGTACTCAAAGTACCAGTCGGCCGTAAACATGCCCGAAAGCGTCTGCTTAAAGGGCGCATACATCTCCTCGTAATGCGCCTGCAGGTAGGCCGGATCGCCCGCCGTCAGCAGCTTGTCCACGGGATAAGCATCAGCGACCTCATGCAGGCTCTCGACCTCGCGGATCTTAAGATCGCACGCATCGCGCTCGTATTTGACGATGTTTTTCTGCGAGCCGTCAGGCAGCGTGATCATGCAGCGGTACGAGTCCTCGACGTGCAAATCGCGACCGAGCGAAATCATAGGGATCACGTCAAAATTACGCAGGTGATCAATCAGGCGATGCAATTCGTCGGCAGGCATAGCCTGATCGAACAGCACCTCGTCGGTCTGGGCATCGACGACGTGTGCGCCGTTAAAGGCAACTAGCAGACCGTCATGGTTTTGGAGGTCGAGCTCCTGCGCCAAGGCGTGGAGCCCCCATGCGGGACGGCCCGAAGCCAAGATGAGCTTAATGCCCGACTCCTGCGTCGCGAGCAGCTTCTCGCGCGTACGCGGGCTGATGACCTTTTGGTCGTTGGTGAGCGTACCGTCGATATCCATTGCGATGGCTTTGATTGCCATATATGCCTCCCTGTCATTGAACAACCTTGTCTGAGCCATCATACAGAACACCCACGGCGGCGCTGTTTGCAACGGGAAAAATGTCATATTGTCCCAAACATGAACGGCGCGCCTTCGACGATTGCGATGCCCGTCGAGGCGCCTCCCGATACATTCCATCCTATCCAAATAGCAAGGAGCCCGTATCCCAACGGATACGGGCCCCTTTCAGCCATAAGCCAACTCAGCCGTAAAGACTACTTGCGATGCGCGCGATAGAACTCGATGAGCGCCTGGGTCGAAGCGTCCTGCTCGGCCTTGGCGGCATCGTCGTGGAAGGCAGGGGTGATCTGCTTGGCAAGCTGCTTGCCCAGCTCAACACCCCACTGGTCATAGGAGTCGATGCCCCAGACCGTACCCTCGACAAACGTGATGTGCTCGTACAGGGCGATGAGCTCACCGAGTGCGAACGGGGTCAGCGTGTCGCCAAAGATCGAGGTCGTCGGGCGGTTACCCTCAAAGCAACGGGCCGGGACGATCTGCTCGGGCGTGCCCTCGGCACGAACTTCGTCGGCCGTCTTGCCAAAGGCGAGCGCCTTGGTCTGGGCCAGGAAGTTGCCCAGGAACAGCTCGTGGACATCCTGACCGCTGTCGGTTGCGGGGTTGGCGGTATTGGCAAAGGCGATGAAATCGGCCGGGACCACCACGGTGCCCTGGTGCAGCAGCTGGTAGAAGGCATGCTGGCCGTTGGTGCCGGGCTCGCCCCAGAAGATCTCACCGGTGTCGGAGGTCACGGCGCTGCCGTCCCAACGGACATGCTTGCCGTTGGACTCCATGGTGAGCTGCTGCAGGTAGGCCGGGAAACGGTGCAGGTACTGGCAGTACGGCAGCACGGCATGGCTCTTGGAACCGAAGAAGTTGACGTACCAGACGTTGAACAGGCCCATTAGCGCGACGGCGTTGTTCTCGAGCGGGGTATTGCAGAAGTACTCGTCGATGGCGTGGAAGCCCTCGAGGAACTGCTGGAAGCGCTCGGGGCCGAGCACGACGATCAGCGACAGGCCCACGGCGGAGTCAACAGAATAGCGGCCGCCGACCCAGTTCCAGAAACCGAAGGCGTTGGCAGGGTCGATGCCGAAGGCCTCGACCTTCTCGATCGCGGTGGAGACGGCGACGAAGTGCTTTGCCACGGCCTCGGCGTTCTGCTCATCGGAGCCGTCGATGGCGCCCTGAGCCTTGAGCTGCTCGAGCATCCAGGTCTTGACCTCGCGAGCGTTGGTGAGGGTCTCGAGCGTGGTGAAGGTCTTGGAGACGATGATCACGAGCGTGGTCTCGGGATCCAGACCCTTAAGCTTCTCGGCCTGGTCGTTGGGGTCGATGTTGGAGATGTAGCGGCAGTCGATACCGGCGTCGGCATAGGGACGCAGAGCCTCGTAGGCCATGACCGGGCCCAGATCGGAGCCGCCGATGCCGATGGACACCAGGTGCTCGATCTTCTTGCCGGTAACGCCCTTCCACTCACCGGAGCGCACGCGCTCGGCGAAGGCATACATGCGGTCGAGGACCTCGTGCACGTCGGCGACGACGTCCTGACCGTCGACGATGAGCTGGCCCTTCTCGCTTGCCGGACGGCGCAGCGCGGTGTGCAGGACGGCACGGTCCTCGGTGGTGTTGATGTGCTCGCCGGAGAACATGGCATCGCGGCGCTCCTCGAGCTTCACCTCGCGGGCAAGATCGCACAGCAGCTTGACGGTCTCATCGGTCACCAGGTTCTTCGACAGATCGAAGTGCAGGTCACCAGCGTCAAAGCTCAGCTTGTTCACGCGCTCGGCATCGGCGGCGAACCAGGCCTTGAGGTCGATACCCTCGGCCTCGAGCTTCTCCTGATGGGCCTCGAGTGCCTTCCAAGCGGCAGTCGACGTAGCATCGATAGGTGCGGCAACAGTTGCCATAGAGTCCTCCTCAGCATACGGGCGCACACCTCCATGCGCCCGGACATTCAGATGCCACTATTCTAGCGCAGGTCAAGACTACAATCAGCGAGCGTTGCCAATCGGCCCCCAAACGGCAACCGACCAAATAGGGACAGGTTTATTTTGGCAGGTCAAACGCTTTACCAATCAAAAATAACCCGTCTTTTTATGCCAAATATTAGGCCGCGGCGCAGACGCTACCGAGTAACTCACGCAGAGGAGACCCGATGCCCTCCAGCAGTTCGGGCGCGATAATGGCAAAAACGGGAACCTCGCCGGCTCCCGCGACGGCAGGCACCTTGCCCTCCGAGACAATACATCCATAAGGGACAAAACCGTCTTCGCCGGCATCGAGCATGGCCATGCGACGAGCGAGTTCGCGCGCAAAGCCCGCCGTATCGGCATCGCCAATCGCCAGGACAAAGTCCACGCCCTCGTCGGTCGCCAGGGCCACGGCTTCGTCGATCAGCTCGTCTCCCCCGTCGCCCTCAACCGAGCCGCAGCGAAAAAGCACGCGCTCGAGCAGAGCTCGATCAAGCGAGCCAAGTGCCGCCGAGACGAGCTCATCGTGCGTATGTTTGTCACCGCCCAACACGACCAGCGCCTTGGTGCCACCGTAGTGAGCGACCAATCGTCCGCACCAGCGAGCCACGTCTCCATCCGCAACAAGGCGCGTCGGCATACCAAACCCATAATTGACCATCTTTTCCACAACCCTTCCGTGCGTATAGGCGGTATCAATCGTTAGGCTCATGCTACGAAGCGAGGTTTTCCGAGCTGTTTCGCACTCTTTAGAGCTGCGTTAAAACCCGATCCAACCGCACGACCATACCTACCAAAACAAACCAGTCCCTTTTTGACAGGTTTTGACGATGTCCGGATGAGCGGGTATTATCGAACAGGTATTCGATAAGAACATGTGTTTGATGGGAGGCTCGGATGGCGCACGAGCAGCACACCTATATCTGCATCGACCTCAAGACGTTTTATGCCAGCGTCGAGTGCGTCGACCGTGGGCTCGATCCGCTCACCACCAACCTGGTCGTTGCCGACGAATCGCGCGGACGCACGACCATCTGCCTTGCCATCACGCAGGCCATGAAGGACCTCGGGATACACAATCGCTGCCGTCTGTTCGAAATTCCCGATGGCATCGACTACATCACGGCCGTACCACGCATGCAGCATTACATGGAGGTGTCGGCGAAAATCTACGGTATCTATCTGGAATACGTCAGCCCCCAGGACGTGCACGTCTACTCCATCGATGAGTGCTTTATCGACGTGACGCCCTATCTGGACCTCTATCACACCGATGCTGAAGGGTTCGCCTGCACGCTGCGCGACGAGGTCCTCGCGCGCACCAGCATCACGGCGACGGTCGGCATCGGCCCCAACCTATTCCAGGCCAAGGTAGCGCTCGACATTACCGCCAAGCACGTACCCAGCCGCATCGGCATACTCGACGACGAGACCTTTCGCAAGGAGATCTGGCCCCATCGTCCCATCACCGATATCTGGGGCATCGGTCCCGGCGTGGCAGCCCGCCTCGAGAAATACGGCGTCTACGATCTGATGGGCGTCGCGGCGCTCGACGAAAACCTGCTTTACGACGAGCTCGGCGTCAATGCCGAATATCTCATCGACCATGCCTTCGGGCGCGAGCCGACAACCATCGCCGACATCCAAGCCTATCGCCCGCAAGCAACTTCGACCACCACAGGACAGGTGCTCTCGAAGGGTTATGCCTACGAACAGGCCTATACCGTCTTGCGCGAGATGGTCGATGCCGCCGTGCTGGATTTGATCGACAAGCACGTGGCGTGTGACAGCATCTCGCTCTTTGTAGGCTATGCAAGCGAGCGCGCCGACATACGCCGGCTCGATGCCAGCGGCACAGCGCAATATGTGGACGGATGCGGACACCCACGCTCGAGCACGTCGAGTATCGAACCCACCGCAGCCGCCGGCCCCGAGCTCGCGCCCCGTGCGCCCAAGCCCGTCCAGCGCGATGACGAACGGCGGCGCTTGGTGCGTGAGGCGCAGGCAATCGATGGCATCTTTGTGGGAGAGCATGGCGGCAAACCGCGTGGTGGCTATGCCGCACTCTTTGCGCACTCTAACGCCTCGCGAAAGCTGCCCGAGCGTACCAATTCGTTTAAGAAGATCATGGGCTATTTCGATGAGCTCTGGGCGCAGACCGTCGATCCCAAACGACCGGTCAAACGCATCAACCTCGGCTTTGGCAACCTTATGCCCGAGGAATTTGCCACCATCGATCTATTTAGCGATATCGAGGCGGATGAGCGCGAGCGCGACCTGGCGCGCGCCGTCCTGGCTGTGAAAGGCAAGTACGGCAAGAACGCGCTCGTCAAGGGATTAAGCTTTACCTCCGGCGCCACCGCACGCGAACGCAACGATCAGGTAGGAGGACACCGTGCCTAAGCCCCAACAACAGCCGATGCGGCCACCGACACCTTTTGAACGCCTAGCGGACCCCGAGGGAAGACGTCGCTCCGCCGACCCCAAACTCACCGCGAACGGCGCCGTCCGCGCCGGCCGTGCCGCGCAGTTTATGCCCTTTGCCGCCCTCACGGGATACTACGAGCTCGTGCGCAAACAAGAGATCACTGTTGAGCCCAAATGCGAACTCACAGAAGAAAAAGCCCTCGAGCTTTCGAAAAAGCTCGAGGGCCTCAAACGCGGCGACTTGGTGCGCGTCACCTATTACGATACATACGGCTATCGTAGCCGCACGGGCATTCTCGACGAAGTGTTACCCGCATTCAAGCTGCTCAAACTCAGGGATATCGCCATCGACTTCGACGACATCCAGGACATTGAGCTACGCGGACGAGCCTAGACAAGGACGCGCATCCAAGGCAAGGCCTACAGCTTCATGACGTAGTAGCCTGCATCTCTCACGGCCGTCTCAAGGACACCGCGATCGATCGGCCGCTTGGAGCGCACGCGCGCTGTGTGGTCCGCGTACGTTACCGTTGCCCACACGCCGTCCAGCGCATTGAGGGCATTCTCAACGTTTTGAGCACAGCCATCGCAGCTCATGCCGCCGATGAGCAACTCATCGCTATAGGGGTAGTGGGACGGATCGGTATCCGTCACAACAACCTTTTTGGCCTTCTTGCCGCTCGCGCCATCGCTGCAACAACTCTTCCCGTGTGTCGAAGCGGCAATGCGACGCAGTCCAAAAAACATGCCGACGGCGATGACGGCCAGCACGATGAGATTTGCAGGGTTGAGCAAGTCACTCATGCGTTCCCCTTTCAAGTAGCCCTATCTAGATACCCCCATGGGGTGTCCCCATCTTAACCCAAAATCATGTCCGTTCGGTCAATTAGTTTCCCTGTTCAAACTTTTTAGTTGACCATGGCTTACTTTCGTGTATAAGTTTTCCTAGGCTAACAGTTTAGATCAGTAAGGAGCATCGTGACTCGAACCATAGACATCCCAACGTTTCAGTCAGCAGTCGTGCGCAACTGCTCCCCCACGCTCGCGGGCATCAAGCCGGCATCGCTCTTTACCTATCCCGGCGTTTACGCCAACCAAAACGGAAAACCCGGCGCCGCCCATATCGAAGGGCGACGCTCTCGCCTGCTCGCCGTCATAGCCCAATGCAACCGCGAGCTCCAGCCACTCGGGATCCATATGAGCGTTTTGGTCTGGCGCCCCTGCGGAGCGCTCATCTATGTGTACCGCCCTGCGGACCTCATGCGATACCTCTCCGACCCCCGCGCCACGACGGCGCTTGCCGCCGAAGGTTACGATGTCCACAACCTGCCCGCATCGCTGGTACATCTCGCCGCGCGCATCACACTGGCAAGCAGCAATGCCGCAGAAAGCGCCTATAACGGCAGCGTCTGCGCACTCGCGCGAAAAAGGCACTGCGATACGGGGTGCATGTGCGAGTTCCCCCACGAAATTGGCTATTTTTTGGGCTATCCCTACGAAGATGTCCATCAGTTTATCGTCCAGCACGGCGAAAACTATAAGGTCTTTGGCGCATGGAAGGTATACACAAACGTTGAGCAGGCGCTCACGACTTTCGATTCCTATCGCGCATGCACGCAATACCTTACCTACATCTATCAACAGGGCTGCACCCTGGAACAACTTGTCCAGGCAACCCGATAGAGCATACAAAACGCGGCCGCACACCGCACAACCGAAAGGAAAACATATGAGCAAGATCGCAGTCGTCTTCTGGAGTGGCACAGGCAACACCGAGGCCATGGCAAACTTTGTTGCCGAGGGCGCAACCGGTGCCGGCGCCGAGGCAGAGGTCATCTCCTGCGCCGACTTCTCCGCAGACAAGGCCGCCAGCTATGACGCCATTGCCTTCGGCTGCCCCGCCATGGGTTCCGAGGAGCTTGAGTATGACGAGTTCCAGCCTATGTGGGACGAGGTCAAGGAGACCCTCGGCGATAAGAAGGTTGTCCTCTTTGGCTCCTACTCGTGGGCCGAGGGCGAGTGGATGGACAACTGGAAGGCCGATGCCGACGAGGCGGGCGTCAACGTCGTCGATTCCGTCATTTGCTACGATGCGCCCGACGACGACGCAGAGACCGCTTGCAAGGCCTTGGGAGCCGAGCTGGCGTAACGAAGCCAAAAGTCCCCAACGTAAGGACCCACATCACATCGCATCCCCATCCCTACAAAAGAGCGGGGGCTGGATTCATGTCCAGCCCCCGCTCCTTGCAACGACAGTTCTGTCAACCGGCTACGAGATATTGCCCAGGAACGCCTTGGTACGCTCGCTCTTGGGGTGGTCGAAGACCTCGCTCGGCGTGCCCTCTTCCACGATAACGCCGCCATCCATAAAGACGACGCGGTCGGCGACGTCGCGGGCAAAGCCCATCTCATGCGTCACGACGATCATGGTCATACCGTCGCGCGCCAGGTCGCGCATGACACCCAGAACGTCGCGAACCAGCTCGGGGTCGAGCGCCGACGTGGCCTCGTCAAAGAGCATGACGTGTGGGTTCATCGACAGGGCGCGGGCGATGGCCACACGCTGCTGCTGGCCGCCCGAGAGCTGGCTCGGCATAAAGTCAATGCGCTCGGCAAGACCAACCTTGGTCAGCTCCTCGACGGCAATCCTCTCGGCCTCTTCCTTGCTGCGCTTGAGCACCTTTTGCTGCGCAAGCATGACGTTCTTTTTGACCGACAGGTGCGGGAACAGATTGAACTGCTGGAACACCATACCCAGGTGTGTGCGCACCTTATTGAGGTCAACGCCCTTGGCGCACACATCCACGCCCTCGACGACAATCGAACCACTCGTAGGATGCTCCAGACGATTGATGCAGCGAAGCATCGTCGACTTGCCCGAGCCCGAAGGACCCAGAACTACGACGACCTCGCCCTTATGCACATCCAGATCGATATCGCGCAGGACCACGTTATCGCCAAAGGCCTTCTGGAGGTTCTTAATGCTGACGACGACCTCGTTCGAGTTATTGGTTTCGCTCATGATAGGACCTCCTTACAGACCGGCGATGTGATCGGCAGGCGTCGCGACAACCTGTCCGGCGCTCTTAGCGGGACGCTTCTTCTTGGTCTCGGTCGTACCCAAAAGCCTCGCCTCAAGACCGCTCACCAAGCGAGCGAGCGGCAGGGTGATGACCAGATAGAACAGGGCGGCAACCACGTACGGTGTAATGGAGCCCGTCGTGGCCACGATGGTACGGGCGTTCATGACGATTTCGACCACACCCACGGCGGCAAGCAGCGACGTATCCTTATAAAGCAAGATAAACTCGCTGGTCAGCGTAGGCAAAACATTGCGGAACGTCTGCGGAATCATAACGTAGAGCAGCGTCTGGAACGCGTTCATACCCAGCGAGCGCGCGGCCTCGTTCTGGCCCTTGGGGATCGACTGGATGCCGGCACGGAAGATCTCGCACAGGTACGCAGACGAGTTCATGGCCATGACGATAACGCCCAAAACATAGTCGTCCACCTTGACGCCGGCCAACGGCAGACCGAAGAACGCGATATAGATCTGCAGGAACGCCGGCGTACCGCGAATGATATTCACGTAGATGCCGGCGAGGCAGCGCAGGATGCGCGACTTGGAGATGCGCATAAGCGACAGGGCAAAGCCAAAGGGAATTGCCAGCGGAAACGCCACGAGCACGATCGAAAGCGACATAAGGAAGCCCTTGAAGACGATCGGCAGGCTCTGGACCAAAATGACCGGGTTCAGGAACAGGCGCAGGAACATATTGGAGTTCCACGCCTCGACCCACGGCTGCTCCTTAAGGTCGGCCAGGAAGTTATCGAAGGCCGTCACGCCCTTGATCTCCACCGACGGAATCTTGGAGATCTTCTTGGTCGACCCGTCGGCGAGCGTATAGGTGCCGCTAAAGGCCTCATCGCCGCCCTCGACGGGGAAGGTCACGCCGTAAACCTCGACACGGAAAAAGCCGCCGGCAGGCGCCGTCTCGCCAAAGTCAATCTTGAGCGTCTGGCCGTCAGCCTTGCACGTGGGCTTCATGGGCGTACGATCCATGAGGTCCTCGCCCGAGAGCATCGTCAATCGCGTGTCATCGGTACCAAACGTCGTGCCGTCGACAAACGTCAAAGAAAGACCGCTCAGCTCCTCGTCGGCATCGGCCTGAACTTCCCAGGTAATGCGCGTCTCGGTGCCGCCGACCACATCGCTGCCCGAACCGGTGTTGGGTCGGGCGGTAATCTTTGCGGTCTCAAGCGCCTGAGCGGTCGTGGGCGCATATGCCCCCGCGCACACCAGCGCGAGCGCCACGGCCATGACGCAGGCTAGCTTTTGGAGCAAGGCGGACAGTGGAAAACGCTGCTCCGCGGCCCCTTTGTTCAGTCGAGACAAGGTGGCTCCTATCGTAGAAGTTGCCGGCAAAACGAGACGGAAACGCTCTCCGTCAAGAGAAGCGCAAAGGCCCTCTCCGCAAAACGGAAAGGGCCTACACGCAATCAAGTAGTTATTTTACTTGATATTGTACTTAGCCATGAGGGCGTCGACGGTACCGTCGTCGGTCAGGTCCTTGATGGCCTGGTTGATGTCGTCCTTGAGCTTGGTGTTGCCCTGGTTGATGGCGATGGCGTACTCCTCGCCGGTGCTGATCTGCTTGATGGTCTGGCAGGTGTTGAACTGCTCGGCGGTCAGCTGGCTGGCAACGGAGCGGTTGGTGACTACGGCGTCGCCCTTATCGGACTGCAGAGCGCTGAAGCACTCAGTGGCGTCCTTGTAGGGGACGATCTTGGCCTTCGGGAAGTTCTCCTGGGCAAAGGCCTCGGCGGTCGAGCCAGACTGGACGATGATGGTAGCGTCGGCGTTGTTGAGCTTCTCGCTGAAGTTATCGGCCGTGATGTCGGTGTTATCGACCTTGGTCACGATAGCCTGATCGTCCATGTAGTAGGAATCAGAGAAAGTGACTTCCTTCTCACGCTCGGGCGTGTCGGTGATAGCCGCGATGGAAACGTCATACTTGGCGCCCGAAGCGACGCCCGGAACCAGCGTGTCAAAGTCATTGTTGACATACTCGACATCCAGGCCCAGCTTGTCGCCGATAGCCTTGATGAGCTCAAGGTCAAAGCCCTGATAATCGCCGTTGTCATCCTTGTACTCAAACGGAGCGTACTCGGCAGAGGTGCCGACGGTCAGCGTACCGTCCTTGACGAGCGCGTACTCCTTGGAGCCGTCGACCTTCTCGACCTTAGCGTCGTCAGAGCTGCTGGAACCAGCATCAGAACCAGAGGTGGCGTTGGACGAGCCGCAGCCCGTCAGAGCAAGGGCGAGCGCCATAGCACCCGTGGCGGCAAATGCGCCGAGCTTCTTCAGCTTCATAATCAGTCTCCTTCCGGTGACCTCGTTTGATTCAGAGGTCTGCAAAAACTGTTGGCTATTATGCACCCGGAATTACGAATCTGCAATGAGAAAATCGATTGAAACAAACCCATAACGTGAATGGAATACTCTACTTTGTGACAGTCATTACTGCTGCAATGACCTTAATAGTCTAATTTCAGCTGCATAACCTGCAAGTTCGTTCGGAGTCTCCAAAATAAACGGCAGCGAACGCAAGTGGCCATTCGATACAATATTCTGCATAACCTGCATACCGCCACCAAATTCCTCGCTGCCAAGGTATCCCTTGCCGATGCACTCGTGACGATCTTTATGGGCGCCACAAGGGTTCTTCGAATCGTTGATATGTACGGCATGCAAGCGATCGATACCCACCACGCGGTCGAACTCGTCGAGTACGCCGTCCAGATCATGGATGATGTCGTAGCCGGCATCGCTCACATGGCAGGTATCCAAACAAACGCCCAGCTTATCGGACAGCTCTGGGCGCTTGGCGGCAACGCCCTCGATAATGCACGCCAGTTCTTCAAAGCTACGGCCCACCTCGGTGCCCTTGCCTGCCATGGTCTCGAGTAATACCGTCGTCTGCTGCCCCTCAAACATCACCTGGCACAGCGTGTCGACAATCATCTGAATGCCGACGTCGGAGCCCTGTCCCACATGCGCACCGGGATGGAAGTTGTAGTAGTTGCCGGGCAGTGCTTCCAGACGCTGCAAGTCCTCGGCCATTGCCTCCAAGGCAAACTCGCGTGCCCGCTCTTTGGCAGAACAGGGGTTGTAGGTATACGGGGCATGCGCCACCAGCGGTCCAAAGTCGTTTTGCGCCATAAGCTCGCGCAGGGCCGCCACGTCATCCATGTCAAGTTCTTTTGCCTTGCCACCGCGCGGGTTGCGCGTAAAGAACGCAAAGGTATTGGCGCCAATGGACAGCGCCGTCTCCCCCATTGCCCGATAGCCCTTCGTCGTCGAAAGATGACACCCGATCGTCAGCATCTCCAACTCCCTCTTCATCAGTTGCGGTGAAATACGGTCTATTGGTGCCCTATTTTGGCGCAAACAGACCATATTCCACCGCAAGCTATAAAAGAGGCATCAGGGGAAAAGGCCTCCAAGGCATTCCAGGCGTTGGCGCCATGCCCCCACGCCCTAAAGTTTCAAGCGAATCGCATCGATGATGTGCGCACAGCGCTGTGTAGCGGCTAGGGGCATGATGGGGCTTTCGAGTTTCCCCGCCTGAATGAGCCGCGCCGCATGCGACACCTCACCGTAAAAATCATCGACCTCAAATGGTGCATCGATTTCGAGTACTCGACCGTCGGAATACTTCACATGAGCGAGCTCGGGGCGATGGAGACGCTCGATTTCCAACGAGCCCCGCTCACAGGCAATCGTTAAGCGGCTTTCATATGCTGCTTTGCCGTCGCACACCATATGAATGGGTATACCGCCGACGCTCATATGGATCTCGTCGGCCCAATCGACGCGGCCGCCTGATACGTCACGCCAGCGAACTTCACGGGACGAAACCTCGCACGCGCCCGCGAGCAAATCCTCAAACCAACCGACTGCATAGCAGCCCATGTCATATAGACAGCCGCCCTGCAACGGATCAAGCAGATAGCCCGAAGGAGACTCGCCGTAATCGAGCTTTTGCACGCTTTCAATCGAGACAATACGGCCAAGCTCACCCGACGCAAACAAGTCCTTCACGCGAGTGCGCATCGGGCAAAACCGATTCTTCATCGCCTCCATAAACAGCACGCCGCACTCGCGAGAGGTGGAGGCAATCGAGAGAGCCTCTTCCTCACTCAAAACGGCCGGCTTTTCGCACAGCACGGCCTTTCCGGCACGCAGCGCGCGACAGGCCCAACGCGTATGCATGCCATGCGGAAGAGCCAAGTAGATTGCGTCGACATCGGGGTCGGCAATCAGCGCGTCATAAGCCGCATCGCCGTTATCGTCGACCGAGGCATAGCCATGGGCAGCATCGATCGAAAACGCTTGGCAAAATTCCTCGACATGTGCAGGAGTGCGGCCGGCCGCAGCCACCAGCCGTGCCCCGTCGACCTTCTTGAGCGACGAAGCAAATCGATGAGAGATGTGCCCAGCGCCCAAAATGCCCCAACGAACCTCACGCAAATCATCACATGAATCCCGATGGCCCACGACAGCCCCCTTCAGTTGCGGTGAAATAGTTCCTGTTTGGCCCCTATTCTGCCGCAAACAGGAACTATTCCACCGCAAGTTATAAAAGGGTCATGAGGAGCGCGTTTTGCCGAAGGCCTTAAGCACCGCCGTCACGGGACCAGGCTGGAAACGTCGGCGCACGTCATCGAGACGCTCGGGGATATCAATATGCTGTGGGCAGTGGCGCGCGCATTTGCCGCACTTGACGCAATTGCTCACCAGCTTGGCCTCGCTTGTGCGCACCGCGCTCGCCGTAAAGTACTGCGATAGACCCGTAAACCAGCTGTGCGCATAGCTTGCGTTGTAAGCGGCAAAGCAGCCGGGAATGTTAATACCCTTGGGACATGGCATGCAGTAGCCGCATCCCGTGCAGGGCACACGGTTCGATTTCTCAAACTCTTCCAGCACGCGCGCGATGGTATCAAGCTGACCTGTCGTCATCGAGTCCGGCAGCGCACGATTGGCCAGCGCTGCATTCTCATCCACCTGCGCGGTATCGGTCATACCCGAAAGTAACATCGTCACCTGCGGATGGTTCCACACCCACGACAGTCCCCAAGCCACCGGCGTCTGCAGGCGCGGATCACTCGCACCGTCGAGCACGGCGCGAGCCCGTGGCGGCAGCTTGCCCGCTAAACGCCCGCCCAAAAGCGGCTCCATCACAAACACCGCGAGACCCCGCTCAGCGGCAGCCAAGAGCCCCGCCGTTCCCGCCTGATAGCGTTCACCGGCATAGTTGTACTGAATCTGGCAGAAGTCCCAGTCATATGCGTCAAGCATCGTCAGAAAATCCGCCGCGCTGCCGTGATACGAAAAACCGACCTGGCGAATGCGTCCCGCCGCCTTTTGACGCGCGACCCAGTCCTCGATGCCCAACGCCACCACGCGCTCCCACTGTGCAGGCGAGGTGATGTTGTGCATAAGGTAATAGTCGATATGGTCGGTCTGCAGGCGGCGCAGCTGCTCGTCGAAGAACCGATCGAAATCCTCCGTGCATTTGCACGAAGCATGTGGCAGCTTGGTCGCGAGCAAAACCTGGTCGCGCAGGCTCAAACGCTCAAGCGAAGCGCCCACACAAGCTTCGTTGCCGGGATAGAGATAGGCCGTATCCAGGTAGTTAATCCCCTGCTCCACGGCACGGGAAATGATGGCATCGGCTGTCTTCGCATCGGGGTGCCCCGGTGCACCGGGAAACCTCATGCAGCCCAGCCCCAACGCCGAGATACGGTTGCCGCTTTTGGGGTCAACGCGATATTGCACGGCCCCTCCCCTCCCATCGAAGCCCTGACAAGGCGAAACAAAACCCGTCACGTCATCGAAACACATCGGAATCGCAATTGAGAACGTATCGTAACGCAGCAGAAATCGAGCCGTCACGGCACCGCTTTAACATCAGCAAAAAGCCCGATGAAAGGAGCCGGGCATGACCACGCGCGAGGACGCCTACCCCTACCCCGGCGAGCAATACATCCTCTCGGTCGACCGCTATCAGATCGAGGTCATGGACCATCTGGACGAGCTCCCCGCCACGGGCACCGTCATCTTCTGCACCTTCCCCAAGGTCCGCGATGGCGTCGGATACCCCGCCCGCGTCTTTGCGGTCTGCCCCGCGGCATAAGTTCCCATGCGTTTGTTCTTCTAAATTCCGCCTCCGGTGCACGCTGCACGCCCCAGCGGCATACAATCCATCAGGCGCCCCGCACGCGGGCGCCTTTTTGTGAGGAGATGATTCACATGCAGATCAACAAGGTCGCTTTTATCGGCAAGGGCGGCGTCGGCCTGCTCTACGGCAGCATGATTGCCAAGGCCCTCGGCAACGACGCCGTCGAATACGTCATGGATGATGCCCGTTTTGAGCGTCATGCGAACGACGCGCTCACCGTCAACGGCAAGCCCTGCGATCTCACGTCCGTCCGTGCCAGCGAGGCGACGCCCGCCGATCTGGTCATCCTGACAGTCAAGACCACCGGTCTCGACCAAGCACTCAAGACTATGGAGCGCGTCGTGGGACCCAACACGCTCATCGCCTCGCTGTGCAACGGCATTACGAGCGAGCAAAAGATTGCCGAACGCTTTGGCTGGGAGCATACCGTTCTTGGTATCTGCCAGGGCATGGACGCCGTGTTTCTCAACGGCGCGCTCACCTTTACCAATGCGGGCGAGATTCGCTTTGGCGCGGCGGCCGGCACGAACCCCGCAACCATCACCGCGATCGACGGGCTCTATACGCGCTGCGGCATCGCCCATACCGTCGAGGACGACATCGCCCACCGCATGTGGGCCAAACTCATGCTCAACGACGGCATCAACCAGACCTGCATGGCCTACGGCGGGACCTACGGAAGCGCCACGGAGCCGGGCTCCGAGCAGCGTCGCTGCTTTGTTTCCGCCATGCGCGAAACGCTTGCGGTCGCCAACGCCGAGGGCGTTGAACTGACCGAGGCAGACCTGACGCAAATGGTGCACCTCATCGAGGGAATCGACCCCGCCGGTATGCCCTCGATGGCTCAAGACCGCATCGCAAGGCGCAAAACCGAGGTTGATGAGTTCGCGGGCACCATCTGCCGCCTCGCAGCCAAACACGATATCCAGGCACCGCAAAACGAGTGGCTCTATCGGCGCATCCGCGATATCGAGAAAAGCTGGTAGCGCCAACGCGCCGCATTCAACAGCCTTAACAGCAAAACCGCCGCAAGGGAACCTTTCCCCTGCGGCGGCCTTCATCTTCGTCTATGACCGGCGGCCGATCTCACAACAGTTAACGTTGCGACTCCGGCACCTCGTCCTCATCGTCGCGGCAAAGAACCACGCCCGCGCTTCCCAGCAGTGCGGCCGCGATCAGCGCGCCGACCACGATAGGAGCAGTCCCGCATGTCCCCTGCATGCCCGCGACGAGCGCGACCGTGGGACCAAGGCAGCCGAGCATCAACGCGACGGCGGCAACGGCAATATCTCGAGCATTCACAAGACCACTTCTTCCAAGAGAAAGACCTTATTTCTCATGAACTAGTGTGCCCCGCATCCATACGCCTAGCGTACCGCCACGGTAAGGGCTCTGTTAACTCAAACGCGCATAAAGAACGGGCGGCTTTACGTTGCCTAAAAGCTCAGTAAAGACGTCCGCCCATCATGTGCCTATTTTGCTTATGGCAGATTACCAACCGGTGTAGTAGTCGGTGGTTCCGGCAGCGCAGCCGGAGTCATAGACCTTGCAATCACCCTTGGAGCCCGTAAAGGTCGAGCCCTGGGCCATATCGCCCGCGGCAACAACGTAATAGCCGTCGGAATCGCGCCAAAAGCCCTCAGAATCCTGAGTCCATTCGCCCGTGCGATAGTGATAAAGCACATTGCTGCTGTAATAGGTCTCGCGGCGCCCGTTGTAGTTATTGACACCCGTAGAGCGCGTCAGGCCCGATCCGTTCGCGCAGGACGCGGCAGACGCGTAGGACGAAGTGTAACCGGCGTTGTAGTACGAAGCCTGGGCGGCCTCGGCAGCCTCCGCCTCGGCGGCAGCAGCCTCGAGCGCTTCGCGCTTGGCATCCTCAAGCGCAGTGCGCAGCTCATCGAGCTCGGTCGACTTCGCGTCGACCTCCCCCATCGTCAACAGGCTGCCCGCGCCATCGATACAGCCCTGCAGCACAGCGCGCTCGTCATCGGTGGCATAGTCACCGTACATGTTCATGATGATCTGAGCGCGCATCTCCAGGGAATCGCGCTTGGCCTCCATCGAGGCGTTCCACTCCTGCATGGAACCATAACCATCGCCGCGATAGTCAACGGGCTGCACCAGCGTCGTCTCGGACGGCGTAGATCCAACCGTATCGGACAGTGTTGCGGCGTGGGCATCAGTTGCACCGGCGCCCGCCAAAAGTGCCACGGTCAGAGCGGCGGAAAGGGCGGCGGCTTTCGGTTTTCGTGAATCAATCCTCATGTAGCTGGAAACCTCCGTAGTGCGTTTTTGCTGCGTTTGAGCTGCGTGTGATTCAATCGCGCTGCATAGTACCCCGAGCAAATCGCGACCTGCGGTTTTACTTAAAAGGCGCACGTCAATTGCGTAAAACTCACATCCTCTCAACAGGAGTTTTCCACAACTCGAATGCATAAAGCGTGTCAAAAACCCTGTTTTTGCACCCGCTCTATGCAAAAAAGGCGCCTGTGCAACCATTGTTCGCACAGGCGCCTTGAGCAGGCATTTTATACAGTTATACCTATCGAGTCGCAAGGGGTCCTTGCACAAGTCGCCTTACTCGTCCAGCGCGGCGAAGGCCTGCTTCAGATCCCAAATGATATCCTCGGCATTCTCGGTACCGATGGAAAGACGGATCGTGGAGGACGTGATGTTCTGCTCGGCGAGCTCCTCGGCAGAGAGCTGGGAGTGCGTGGTGGTAGCCGGGTGCACGACGAGCGACTTGACGTCGGCCACGTTGGCGAGCAGCGAGAACACCTGCAGATGATCGATGAACTTCCAGGCGGCCTCCTGGCCACCCTTAATCTCAAAGGTAAAGATCGAGGCACCGCCGTTGGGGAAATATTGCTTGTAGAGCTCATGGTCGGGGTGCTCAGGCAGGCTCGGGTGGTTCACCTTGGCAACATGGCTGTCACCGATCAGGAACTCAACGACCTTCTTGGTATTCTCGACATGACGGTCAACGCGCAGCGACAGAGTCTCGGTGCCCTGGAGCAGGACCCAGGCGTTGAACGGGCTGATGCAGGCGCCCTCGTCACGCAGCAGGATAGCGCGGACATAGGTTGCGAAGGCGGCGGGACCGTCAGCCTCGGCAAACGAGACGCCGTGGTAGGAGGGGTTGGGCTCAGCGATCTGGGCGTACTTTCCACTCGCCTTCCAATCGAAGTTACCGCCGTCCACGATCACACCGCCCAGCGAGGTGCCGTGGCCGCCGATGAACTTGGTTGCGGAGTGGACGACGATGTTGGCACCATGCTCCAGCGGACGGAACAGATACGGGGTGCCGAAGGTGTTGTCGACGACAACCGGCAGACCGTGTTTCTTGGCGATCTCGGAGATGGCGTCGATGTTGGGGATGTCGGAGTTGGGGTTGCCGAGCGTCTCGAGATAGATGGCCGTGGTGTTGTCCTTGATGGCCCCCTCGACCTCTTCCAGGTTATGAGCGTCGACAAACGTGGTCTCGACGCCAAACTGGGAGAGCGTATGCTCCAGCAGGTTGTAGGAGCCGCCGTAGATGGTCTTCTGAGCCACCACGTGGTCACCGGCCTGAGCAAGAGCCTGCAGAGTATAGGTGATGGCAGCAGCACCGGAGGCGACGGCGAGACCTGCCACGCCGCCCTCGAGTGCGGCGATACGGTCCTCGAAGACGCCCTGGGTGGAGTTGGTCAGACGGCCGTAGATGTTACCAACATCGGCAAGGCCAAAGCGGTCGGCGGCGTGCTGGGAGTTGCGGAACACATAGCTCGTGGTCTGGTAGATAGGCACGGCGCGGGAGTCGGATGCGGGATCGGCGCTCTCCTGGCCAACGTGAAGCTGCAGGGTATCGAAACCAAAGGTGTGCTCGGGGTTGTTGATGAACTGGCTCATGATGATCTCCTTGATCGAACAAAAGTAAATAAATTAGAGAGAAGTAAGTCGCTGTCTCCTGATCACGCCGACGGGCGCAAACAGGAGCCCGGCATTCGTCTTGGTAAGCAATTCATATGCGGGCCTCCTTTCGCATCCCGGTTCCGTGGTCGGTTTAATTACCTACCGCCTTTGTGTGTTTTGAATAGTACGAGCATTGTTTCGCTCGGTCAATCACTTAAAAGCGCTAACCTGTTATCGGTTTTATAGATAGCAATCGAAAGGATGATGTCGATGACCCTTCAGCAGCTTCGTTTTCTGATTGCCGTGGCAGAGTCCGGCTCAATTAACGCCGCAGCTCAGCGCCTCTATACCGCTCAGTCCAACATATCAAACGCCGTCAAAAGCCTGGAACAGGAGCTCCATCTGGAGATCTTTACGCGCTCCAGCCGCGGCGTCACGCTCACCAACGACGGCACCGAGCTTTTGGGCTATGCGCGCCAGGTCGTAGAGCAGGCCGACATGCTCGAGGCGCGCTACGAGGACGGCGGCACCCCGCAAGCCCGCCTCGCCATTTCCGCCCAGCATTACGCCTTTTCGGTCGAGGCCTTCGTCAACGTCGTCGAGCGCTGCCGGGACGACAAGTTCGAGTTCATCATGCGCGAGACCACCACGTCGCAGATCATCGATGACGTCCGCGCGTTTCGCAGCGACATTGGCATCCTCTATCTGGACGACTTTAACAATCGTGTCCTACAGAAAGCCTTTACCGATGCCCGAGCAAGCTTCCATCACCTCTTTGATGCAAAGGTCCACGTGTTCGTAAGTGAGCGCCACCCGCTTGCCCGCCGCCCGCAGCTGTCCCTTGCCGACCTTACGCCCTATACGCGCTACAGCTTTGAGCAGGGAACCTCAAACTCCTTCTATTACGCCGAGGAGCCGTTTAGCTACATCCCCTGCGATCGCAACATTCGAGTCTCTGACCGCGGCACGCTCACCAACCTGCTGATCACCTCGAACGGCTACACGCTCTCCACCGGCGTGCTCTCAAACGAAATGCAATGGGGCATGGCATCGATTCCGCTGGCAGATGCCCCGACGATGCACGTAGGCTATATCATGCACGATGAACGCAAGCCCTCTCCCCTGTTGCAGCAATACCTCGACGAGCTAGACCGCATCATCCAAGAAAACCAGCCATCAGAGGACGGGGTAGATATGGTAGATTGCTAGCCCTCGGCGAACGCGGCGCTACAATGGTCACTCACACGAAACGTACCCAACGAAAGGAACCATGTGAAGGTCATCATCTATACCGACGGCTCGGCCCGATCAAATCCGGGACGCGGCGGATACGGCGCCGTGCTCAAATACACCAACCCCGCCGGCAAGACCTTCACCTCCGAGCTTTCGCGCGGCTACGCCAAGACCACCAACAACCGCATGGAGCTCATGGCGGTCATCGTGGCGCTCGAGGCACTTAACCGCCCCTGCGAGGTCGAGGTCCATTCCGATTCGCAGTACGTCGTCAACGCCTTTAACAAGCACTGGATCGACGGCTGGAAAAAGCGCGGATGGAAAACCGCCAACAAGCAGCCCGTTAAGAACCACGACCTGTGGGAGCGCCTGCTTGCCGCCAAAAGCAAGCATAAGGTGGAGTTCATCTGGGTTAAGGGACATGCCGGCCACGAGCTCAACGAGCGCTGCGACGAGCTCGCCACCACGGCGGCCGACGGCAGCAACCTCGATATCGACACCGGCTTTAACGAGAGCGACCTGTAATAGCGTTTTCGCGCAGCTGTATATCCCCACGCGCTACACTCATCTTGTAGACCAAACAACGCAAGGGGGACGTATGCTGCGCATCGCGACCATCGGCACATCCATGATCACCGACGACTTTATCCAAGTCGTCAACGCCAACGACCAAGCCGCGTTTGTGGGCACGCTTTCACGCGACGCCAATCGCGGTACTACCTTTACCGCCGAGCGCGGTGGTGAGCGAAACTTTACGTCGCTCGATGAGCTCGCGGCAGCCGCCGACGTCGACGCCGTCTATATCGGCAGCCCTAACGCACTTCACTACGAGCAGGCCCTTGCCTGCATCGCCGGCGGTAAGCACGTTATCGTCGAAAAGCCCTTCTGCGCCACCGAGGCGCAAGCGCTTGAGGTCTTCCGCGCTGCCGAGGCAGCAGGTGTCGTGGCCCTCGAGGCCATGCGTCCCCTCCACGATCCCGCCTTCCACGCCATCGAGGACGCCTTGGGTGAAATCGCCCCCATCCGCCGCGCCTCATTGCGCTTTGGCAAGTATTCCTCGCGCTACAACGAGATTCTCGCGGGACGCGCCACCAATATCTTCGACTGCAATATGGCATCGGGTTCCCTCATGGATATTGGCGTCTACACCGTCGAGCCCATGGTCGAGATTTTCGGCATGCCCTCCGGCCTTACGAGCATGGCTACTCTGCTCGACCCCACCACGCGACAGCTCACGCACGGCCCCATCGACGGCTGCGGTTCCATCCTCGCCAGCTACGGCGGTGGCCGAATCTCCGTCGAGCTCGCGCACTCCAAAATTACGAATGACCTACTGCCCTCGCAGATCGAAGGCGAGCGTGGCACTATCCAGATCGACCATCTGTCCACGCCCCGCAACGTCCGCATCGACTATCGCGGCGATGTCGTACGCGGCTCGGCGACCGAGGCGCCGCGCGAACAGGGCGATAACGGCCGCGTGCTCGACCTGCCCAAATCGAGCAACACTATGGAATACGAGCTCACGGACTTCATCACCGCCATCGGCGGCATCGATAACGTCAAGGAAGAGATTTGGGAGACCCCGGCGGGACGCCACGAACTTGGCCACTACCGCGATGTCACGCTCGTCTCACTACGCATCATGGATGCCGTGCGTCAGCAGGCCGGCATAACCTTCCCGGCCGACGCAGGCAAGCAGGCATAGCGATGGGCCTCTTCGATACGTTCTTCTCCAGCGTCACCGGCGGCAGTCGAGAGCCTCAAAAACCATCAAACGTCGAGCTCGAGCTGCGCCGCAGGCTTACCGTGCTCGCAAGCGACGAGGCCACTCAAGACACTCCCCTGCGCTATTTCCTGCGCTGGGCGGGGCAAGTCCAAGGCGTTGGTTTTCGCTTTACCAACACCAACCTCGCGCAGGCACGCGCACTCACCGGCTGGGTGCGTAACATGGAAGACGGCTCAGTCGAGATGGAGATACAGGGAGCTCCGGCAAATATCCTATCTCATCTCGAGGCACTTCATGCCTCCTACGAGCGCATGGGAACGCGTTTTCGCCTCGTAGATGCCCAGGCCCGAGCCCCACTTGCCAATGAAGACGGTTTCACTCCTCATTATTAGTATTGTGTGCTAAATACGGTATCATTTACCTACGACCGTTAATAGAAAAGAGGCGAGGCGCATGGCGGTGCAAAGAAGGAATACCAAGCAGCGAAAGCTGGTTCTTGACGCCGTGCGCCAAAGCTATAACCATCCCACCGCCGACGAAATCTACAACGTCGTGCGCGCGCAGGATGACAAAATCAGCCGCGGTACGGTCTACCGCAATCTCAATCTCTTGGCCGACGCCGGCGAAATCCTCTCCATCAAGACGCCGGGCGGCAGCCGCTTCGATCGCACCGTCGAGCCGCATGCGCATATCATCTGCACCTCGTGCAGCCGCTTCATCGACGTACCACTCCCCTTCGATGCACAGCTCGACGCCAAAGCATCCGAGCAAATCGGCTGGCACGTCACGTCGCACTACACCATCTTCGAGGGTCTCTGCCCCGATTGCCGGTAGACGTTTGGAACATGCCTACTCGGCAAGTAGACGACGCAGTTCTTCTTCGACCGTGCGCACGTAACGGACGCGGTCGTTGACGCCACGCATGGTGGGGTTGCAGCTCTCCATCAGATAGGGATGGCCCACGACGTTGAGCATGTCGCGATCGTTCTCATTGTCGCCAAAAGCCATCATCTCATCGGGCGAAATACCCAGGGCACGACCGTAATCGGCAAGCGCGGAGCCCTTGCCCGAACCGAAACCGATCAAGTCCGTCCATGCGGTTCCTGACGTCATCACTTCGACACGATCGCTAAAGAGGCGCTCGAAATACTCCCGGGCTGCCGGATAATCCACCTCGGGCGTCTGGAAGCCAATCTTAATGACATCCTCGTCGATGTCCTCGGGACGGTCGACCACCGCCACATCGCAGTGAACCACATAGCGCAAATGGTCGACGAACGCATCGTTACCGCTCATGGCGTAGATGTGCCCCTCACACGAAAGGGTCACGTCGGTATGGGGATACGCAACCACGGCATTCGCGATAGCCATAGCAAGGCTACGCTCCATAGAGCGCTTGACAACGGCACGCCCCTCGCTCATCACCAGGGTTCCGTTTTCGCATACATAGGTGAGCTCATCGGCCACCGGGGCAAACAGGTAGCGCAAGCTCGCATATTGACGGCCACTCGCCGGCATAAACACGATACCGCGACGATGCAGCTCATCGATAAGCTCAAAGGCCTCGGAACGCAGCTCGCGCTCCCCCGGATGCAGCAACGTGCCGTCCAAATCGCATGCAATCAGTTTGATTCCCTCAAGACCCATATGCTTCCCCAAAGCCTCCTATCAACAGCAAGACGGACCTTGATTGGTCGCCCCTCAAAGCCCATCTTGCGCATACGCGCGCTTAGCCGCGCACCTTTTTTACGATGGTAAAGTCTGGAGCCATGCTCACGACGACCTCCGCCGCACTCGACGCAAAGCGTCGGCTGGCATCGAGCTCGCGCGTGACCACCGAGAGCCGAACGCCCTCGACACCCCGGAGCATGCGGCCCAAAACAGGCTGCACCGGCGTATACATGCGCACGGTATGCTCGTCCGAGTCGCCTCGGAAGAGCGGCGCATGCATGTTGCCGATCTCCCAGCACGCATGCGCGAGTGCAATCGGGTCCATGCGGTCAACTTCGACCAAATAAACCTCGGCGCTGCGCAGGCGTACGACAACCGCCACGGGCACCACGCCCGAACGGTCGATGGCGAGCACGTCGCCATCGGCAAGACGACCGCCGTCGGCAGTATCCAGCCGAACATCGATTGTGCGCCCCAGCTCCGTCACGCCCACAAACGCGCGCGTATCAGCCTGGTCCCAATCGAGCAGCAGCTCGTCAACCTCAAAGATGCCACCCATCTCCCGACGAAGCAGGAGTTCATAGGACGGGTCATTGAGATTTCCCAAGCGCCCCGTAGCTACCAGGTCCACGGGCATCAACTAGTCCTCGACCTCGACGAGCTCGATATCAAAGTTGAGGTCCTTGCCGGCCAGCTCGTGGTTGGCGTCGAGCGTCACGGCCTCGGGCGTCACGTCAATGACGACGGCGGGGACAGGCATGCCGCTCGGCGTGGACAGGAAGAGCTTCATGCCCTTCTCGATCTGCTCGATGTTGGGAACCTGCTCGGCCGGGAAGGTCAGAACCATCTCGGGATTGTGCTCGCCATAGGCATCGGCAGCAGGAATGTGCACGGTCTTCTTCTCGCCCACCTGCATATCGACAACAGCGGCGTCGAAGCCCTTGATCATCTGACCGGCGCCGCAGGTGAACTCCAGCGGCTCGCCGCGATCGTAGGAGCTATCGAACTGCGTGCCGTCGTCGAGCGTGCCGCGATAATGGGTCTTGACCTTCTTGCCCTGGTTGGACATGGTAACCTCCGTGATAAGGGCGGCGCACAACGCGGGCCGCCGTGAACATATGGCGCTAACTATACCCTAGTCATACAATTCAATGACAGTTTGCAAAGAAACGCTGCAACCGGAGGAACCATGGCATATCCCGTATTTGACCTACACTGCGACACCGCCGACCGCATCGGCTGGGCCACGCTCGATCTCGACCTGCGCTTTACCGCCGGCACCGACGGCTATTTCCCCGGCGACGAAACGCATCCGCAAGATTTCGACCTCATCGAGGGTAACGCCTGTGCCATCTCGCTCGCAAAGATCGGCAACACGCCGTGGGCACAGTGCTTCGCCACGTTTGTCCCCGACGAGATTCCCACCGCCCACGCCGCGCGCTTCCAGGCGCAGATCATGGCGCATATGAGCGGCCAGGCAATGCTCAACCACGACCGCATGGTCAACGTACGCAGCGCCGCAGACATTCGCCCCGCGCTCAAGGACGGCAAGGTCGCTTGCATCCACACCATCGAAAACGCCACGTTCTTTGCCGAGGACCCCGCGCTGATCGAAGTGCTCAAGAGCTTGGGCGTGCTTATGTCGTCACTCAGCTGGAATGCGCAGGGGCCGCTCGCGAGCGGCCACGACACCCACGCCGGCCTCACCGCCGCCGGCATCGAGGCACTTACGCAGATGGAGCACGCCGGCATGGTACTCGACGTCTCCCACCTCAACGATGAGTGCTTTGACGAGGTTGTCGCCCACGCCACGCGCCCCTTCGTCGCCAGCCACTCCAACTCCCGCACCGTCTGCGGCGTCAAGCGCAACCTCACCGACGACCAGTTCCGCACCATTCGCGACATGGGCGGTATCGTCGGCCTCAACTACTGCAGCGAGTTCCTTTCCAACGACGCAACCGACAAGACCGCCGCAGACGTCACCTTCGACCAGCTAGCGGCACATATCGAGCACTGGCTCGACCTGGGCGGCGAGGACGTCATCGCGCTCGGCGGCGACTGGGACGGTGCCACGGTGCCCGCCTTCCTCTCCGATGCCAGCAAGATGCCCGAGTTCCAGAACATGCTCTCCAAGCACTTTGGCAAGACCGTGATGCAAAAGCTCTGCAGCGACAACGCGCTTGCCTTCTTTGAGCGTTATTAATTTCACATCCCTTGAGCGGGCCGACATGCCGAACGGTCGACATGCCGGCCCGTCCCCAATCTGAAGGACCGCTTTTGACGCAGCAGTTTACGATTTCCGTATCCCGACCGGATGGGACGCCCATCCCCGTCGTCGTTACCAAAAAGCGCGTCAAGAACTTCAACCTACGCGTCACATCGAGCGGCGAGGTCCACGCCAGCGCACCGCTCGGCGCCAGCCGCGAACGTATCGAGGCATTCGTTCAACGTAACAGTGCCTGGATTGTCAACCGACTTGCCCAGCGCGAGCAACGTCAGACGACGGCACAGGAGTCGCTCAGTCCCCACTCGATCATTGCACTTTGGGGCAAGCCCATCACGGTACAGGATGCACTCGATCATAACTTTGCATCACCCGCACCGCGGCCCAAGCAGGCTACCTTCGCAAGTTTTATGGGTACCGACGAGCCAGACGAACATCCGCAGGCCAAGTGGAACGCGACCCTCGACGGCTTAACGCCCAGTGAGATCCAAGCCCATATTGACCAGCTCTATACGTCCGAGGTCACATCGGCACTGCGCGATATGGTGCACGCATACGAAATCGCAATGGGTGTCGACGTTTCCCGCGTTTCCGTGCGCAGCATGAAAACGCGCTGGGGCTCGTGCACGCCCAAAGCCGGCGCCATTCGCATCGCACGAGAACTTGCCGCCTACCCCGTCGAGTGCCTTGACATGGTTGTCGCCCACGAGCTCGTCCACCTGCTCGAGCCGAGCCACAATCATCGGTTTCACGCGCTGCTCGACACGTACTGCCCCAACAACAGGGCCCTGTCGCAGCGACTCAAAAAACCGCCCGCCAACGAGCTCTAGAGTCGGTTAGCGCACGCGCTCGATCTCGACACCGCAGCTTGCCAGGGGAAGGCCGACGGGCGCCCAAGGCTTATCGAGCTTAACGTGCACGCCAAGCAGCAGGGGGTAACGACGTAGCAGCATCGAGGCCACACCTTCGGCTGCAGCCTCGATGAGCTTAAACGTATGCTCTCGCAGATAGCAATCGACATCATGGCACACCGAGCCGTAGTCAATCGAGGCGTCCAGGTTATCGTGCTCCCCCGCTGCACGCAGGTCGGCATAGAGCACCAAGGACACGATGAACTTCTGGCCCAGCGCGTTCTCTTCGGGATACACGCCGTGGTTGGCAAAGACCTCGAGACCGTCGATAGTAATGCGGTCAGCATGGCGCAGATCGTCATAGCTCACGTGGGGAACCGCCGTTGCGGTGGATATTTCGCCCCTTCCACGGCGGGCGAGCTCGGCGCCTTCAGTCTTGATTGCATTCTCGGGCAGTTTCTTGTTGCTCATCGCGATCGTCTCCTTCGTTTAGAACCCCGACCGCGTAAACTAACTACACGCGAATCGACAGGTTCTTTTTATCATCGCTCCAGTTGCAAGCATTGCGCGCGGGGCATGCAAAGCAGGCGCGCGACGCTTTGTCGGCTGCATAGAGCAGGCGCTCGAGCGGTTGGCTGTTCACGCGCAGCTTTCGATGGCCCAGAATGGCCGTCTTAATGGCTGCGGCATCGGCCGGCTCAAACGCTACGTCATCGGGCATACCGCCGAGAATCGCATCAGCGACGCGTTCGCTTGCAACATCATGGGATATACCCGATTCATACTGTTCATCTTTGCCGATATCGTGAAGAAGTGCCGTGGCGTAGATGACCTCGCGGTCAAATTCGAGCTGTTCCTCGAGATTCTTGATCCACATAATGCGAGCGACATCCAGCAGGTGGTCAATACCGTGGCGGCAGAAGATGCGCCCCGATTCCAACTGTGCAATGTTGCCCAGGTGCCGCCGGAACAGACCGTTGGCACAGATGTAATCAATGCGAGGCATGGCACCAAAAGGCGCCAGGCCCGAAGCCATAAAGCCGCGACGCGGCGTTCCCTCGTCGGTATTCGATGTAAAGTCGTTGACGACTCTCATAGTTAGCGTCCCAGCATCCTAAAGAATCGCTCCTCGAGCGCCGGATCGGCCTCAAAGACGCCGCGACGAGCGAGCGTCACGGTCTTGGTGCCAGGCTTTTGCACGCCGCGCATGGTCATGCACATATGCTCAGCTTCCATGAGCACAATCGCTCCCTGGGGAGCGAGATAATCCATGAGAGCGTCGGCAACCTGCGCACACAGCTGCTCCTGCAGCTGCAGACGGCGGGCATAGACCTCAACCGTGCGGGCGAGTTTGGAAAGCCCAGCCACCCGACCGTTAGGGATATAGCCAATGGCGGCCTTGCCATAAAACGGCAGCAGATGGTGCTCGCACAGCGAGTAGAACGTGATGTCGCGCTCGATAACCAAATCGTTCGAAGCGACGGCAAAGGTTTTGGACAGGTGCTCCTCGGCACTCTGGTCCATACCGCCGGCGATCTCACCATACATACGGGCAACGCGCGCCGGGGTCTCCAGCAGGCCCTCACGAGTTGGGTCCTCGCCTATGCCCTCAAGCAACAGCTTAATGGCGGCCTCGACTTTTTCCTGATCGACCATCTGGGCCTCACTTTTCCGATTTCACGTTCGCGCTATGGTACCACGCCCTTTGGCATCGGCCACAAGCTACATAGTATGGGTCGAATAGACCGGATCGTCCCGCCAAAGCTCCACAGCGTCGCAAAGCGCAACGCCCTCACGCACAGCGCGGTCGCGCGTAGCGTTCATATCGATCACACGCTGGTTACTCGAGCCTCTAAAACGCAATGAGATATCGTACAGATCCTGAACGAACGGGCCGTCCACCAACATGTCGAGGCAGGCCAGGATACGGTTCGTCACCTCGGTATGATGACGGCCACCCGGCATAAGCTCCTCGAGCACGTCGCCGGTAAAGCACCAAATGGTCTTGCCCGACCCCGCGGGATAGGCCGCACGCACGCGTTCGATAAAGTCAACGAGCCCCACCTGATTCTCGGGCTCCATAGGCTCGCCGCCCAGAATCGTCAGGCCATCGATAAAGGGATGGTCGAGGCTCTCGATAATCTTGTCCTCGACGGCACGATCGAACGTTTCACCCGCGGCAAAGTCCCACGCGACGGAGTTAAAGCAATTCTTGCACCCGCGACGGCACCCGCTCACAAACAGAGAAGTACGAACGCCTTCCCCATCAGCAATGTCGAAATACTTAATGTTCGCGTAGTTCATAGGTAACTCTCCCGGGAGGCCGGGACATATCATCCCGTCCTCAAACATTCTCGGCCTTCGGCCTGCGAAACTGCGGGCGGGACGATATGTCCCGGCCTCATGCAAAGGGTAACTCAATGAACGAAGCGAACATCGAGTATAGGGTTCGAGGTCCAATAAAAACTTTGTTGCAGCTCAACCGCCATCGCAAGTAAATCGCAGCTGCAGCTCAAATTATTTCCGCTAAGAACTTCGAGGAGTGAGCAGGCCTCATGCTGCATCTCAGCTACGTCAACTTGGCCGCCCCGTAGCGAGGCCCCGGACCTTTGCTCGATATGAGTTCCGCACGAACAGGAGGCGCCAGTGGCGCCTCCGTCGTGAGCCAGGACTGTCCGAAATAGCGAGTAAAGGTCCGGGGCCTCGCTACGGGGCGGCCTGGGATGGTTATTAGAGATGCAGCACGCGGTCGCGGATCTCCTCGGTTCGACCCTGGTTCCAGAATTGGGTACCGATGTAGCCGCACGTACGACGGGCGACGTTCATCTTCTCCTGGTCGCGGTTGCCGCAGTTGGGGCACTCCCACACCAGTTTGCCATCATCCTCGACAATCTTAATCTCGCCATCGTAGCCGCACACCTGGCAGTAGTCGCTCTTGGTGTTGAGCTCGGCGTACATGATGTTGTCGTAGATGTACTGCATCACGCGAATGACAGCCTTAAGGTTGTCCTGCATGTTGGGAACCTCGACATAGGAAATGGCCCCGCCCGGCGAAAGCTGCTGGAACATGCCTTCAAACTTAAGTTTATCGAAGGCATCGATCTCCTCGGACACGTGGACGTGGTAGCTGTTGGTAATATAGCCCTTGTCCGTCACGCCCGGGATGATGCCAAAACGGCGCTGCAGGCACTTGGCGAACTTATACGTCGTCGACTCCAACGGCGTGCCGTACAGCGAGAAATCGATGTCGCTCGCGGCTTTCCACTCCGCACACTTGTCGTTCATACGCTGCATGACTGCCATGGCAAAGGGCGTGCCCTCCTTCTCGGTGTGGCTGTGACCCGTCATGTACTTAACGCACTCATACAGACCGGCGTAACCCAGGCTGATGGTGGAATAGCCGCCCACGAGCAGCTTGTCGATCGTCTCGCCCTTCTTCAGACGAGCGAGGGCGCCATACTGCCACAGAATCGGTGCGGCGTCAGAAAGCGTACCCATCAGGCGCTCATGACGGCACAGCAGGGCACGGTGGCACAGCTCAAGGCGCTCGTCGAAGATCTTCCAGAACTTGTCCATGTCCTGATGCGAGCTCAGCGCGACATCGGGCAGGTTAATGGTCACAACGCCCTGGTTAAAGCGACCATAGTACTTGGGCTTGTTCGGGTCGTAGTTCAGCGCGTTGGCAACATTGTTAAAGCCGTTGCCCGAGCGGTCGGGCGTCAGGAAGCTGCGGCAACCCATGCAGGTGTAGCAGTCGCCGTTGCCGGCGGTCTCGCCCTTCGACAGCTTGAGCTCGCGCATCTTCTTCTCGGAGATGTAATCGGGCACCATGCGCTTGGCGGTGCACTTGGCAGCCAGCTGGGTCAGGTAGAAGTACGGGGAATCCTCGTGAACGTTATCGTCCTCGAGTACATAGATAAGCTTGGGGAATGCCGGGGTAATCCACACGCCGGCCTCGTTCTTAACGCCCTCGTAGCGCTGGCGAAGCGTCTCCTCCACAATCATGGCAAGGTCGTGCTTCTCCTGAGGCGTACGAGCCTCGTTAAGATACATAAAGACCGTCACGAACGGCGCCTGGCCGTTGGTGGTCATAAGAGTCACGACCTGGTACTGGATTGTCTGGACGCCGCGACGAATCTCGTCACGCAGGCGGTCCTCAACGACCTCGCGAACCTTCTCGGCAGACGCGGAGACGCCAAGCTCCTCAAGCTCGCGCGCAACCTCGCCGCGAATCTTCTGACGACTTACCTCAACAAAGGGGGCAAGATGGGTCAGCGAGATGGACTGGCCACCGTACTGGGAGGAAGCAACCTGGGCGATAATCTGCGTCGCGATATTACAGGCAGTCGAGAAGCTATGCGGCTTCTCGATCAGCGTACCCGAGATGACGGTGCCGTTCTGGAGCATATCCTCCAGGTTCACCAAGTCGCAGTTATGCATATGCTGGGCAAAGTAGTCGGAATCGTGGAAGTGAATCAGGCCCTCATTGTGGGCATCCACGATCTCCTGGGGCAGCAGCACGCGCTGGGTCAGGTCCTTGGAGATCTCACCGGCCATGTAATCGCGCTGAACGGAATTGACGGTCGGGTTCTTGTTGGAGTTCTCCTGTTTGACCTCTTCGTTGTTGCATTCGATGAGCGACAGAATCTTGTCATCGGTCGTGTTCTTCTGGCGCTTTAGGCTCTGAACATAACGGTAGATAATGTAGTGGCGGGCGACCTCGTAGCAGTCGAGACGCATGATCTCGTCCTCGACCAAATCCTGGATCTCCTCGACCGAAACGGTGTGGCCCGCGTTCTCGCATGCCTCGGCGACGTTTTGCGCCGCATAAACCACCTGGCGGTCGGTTAGACGAGAGCTCTCCTCGACCTCCAAGTTGGCGGCGCGAATCGCATTGACGATCTTATCGATGTCAAAGACAACCTCGGTGCCGCTGCGCTTGATGATCTTCATCCTCTTGCCTCTTTCGCGTCGTAGCCTCATTGCGCTTCAGAGCCAAACGATGCCCGGCAGGGCTTGCCCCTGTCTTGCGGCGCCGTCGCGCAATCTGTGTTCTCGATAAACCATAAGTCCTCATGCGGACAATCCTCGTAGCCGATCAAGCGACTCAAAGGCGTGTCCGAAGGGGACGAACAAGGTCTTCGTTCTCTGTCCGCCATCTATCATACGACAAAGACGCATCTATATCCTGTATTCTTTTTTTAGTTCAAACACAACATATAGTGTTTCAGCAGGTCAAAGCAATTAGTCTATTTGCAGACGCATTAAAAATGAGGGGCTCTTGGCAAGCCGCTAAAACGTTACCAACTCGACTACCTGCAAGGCAGTTATAAAACCCCCTTAAGCAAGACGCGGACAAATCCTACCAAAACCAAGCCACTCGCGCCAAAAGAATCCAAAAGATTATGCTTGACCAACATGTTGCGGTCACGGTCGGCCAGGACGTATGCAACCTGCCGGCACCTCTACGGGGACCTTGGATCAATATTTGCTGGCATATTTGACGGCGTGCTTGGTAGCAAAACAAAACAGCTCAGAGGACATAGCCTCTGAGCTGCGAACATTTGGTGGGCGTTAGAAGATTTGAAC
>UQZL01000008.1 GCA_900545605.1 uncultured Collinsella sp. | reverse complement strand
CCCCCGCCGCGGGGGCCAGGAGGCTCTGGGAGGCGCTGCTGGCCTCGTCGCGCTCGGGAAGGCGGCTCCCGGCCGGCGAGGACGTCGCGGTCCGGATACTCGCCCGGGAGATAGCCTCCCTCGACGCCGACATCGAGGAGCTCGACTCGCTCGTGGCCGACTCGCTGGCGGGCGACGAGGTCTACGAGTGCCTCCTCACGGTGCCCGGGATCGGCCCCAAGACCGCCGCGGCGCTGGTGACGTCGATCGACATATCCGCGTTCAGGGGGCACGACGAGCTCGCGAGCTATTGCGGCGTGGCGCCGTCCGATAGGCGCTCCGGGAGCAGCATCAGGTCGACATCGCCGCAGCACGGCGGGAACAGGCAGCTCAAGAACCTGCTCATATTCAGCTGCAACTCCCTCATCGGCACGGACAACAGGTTCGGGAGGTACTACGGGGAGTGCAGGGCGAGGGGGATGAGGCACAGCAAGGCGCTGAAGGCGGTCGCGAGGAAGAGGCTCAAGGTCATCTACGCGATCATGCGCGACGCCGTCCCGTACGCGGCCTAGCGGGCGGCGGGATCAACCGAAGGGGAAGCGGGGGCGCCGGGCGCCCGGATGCGTCATGCCGAAATGGCGCGAAGCACGCGGTTGACAAAACTATAGAGACACGTCCCAACGAGGATCACCCTTTGGATACATGCATGTTTCTTGGCTAAGATGCGTATCATAGCGTGTTCCACGGTAATAGCCATCGTTCTCGTGGCTCATAAGCCAATTGACCAGGCTGGACCTATTAACCCCTAAAACAGAACCAGACGTATTCAACCATGCACCACTTGCATTGAAGTAATAGTCAACGCCATCGATTTTCAGCCACCCGTTAGCAAACATGGCACCCGAAGGCTGGAGCCAGTACCACGTACCGCCGTCATTAAGCCATCCAGTTTTCATCTTGAATGTGGAAGGGTCCATCCAATACCACGCACCGTTGACATATTGCCAACCAGACTTAAGGACACCATTGGAAGATGCGTAGTACCAAGTATTGCCACTTTCGCCAGAAGCGTCTTTCGACAAAATCCAACCAGATGCTACATTGACGGCACCGTTTGCATCCGCATAGAAAACTGCGTCTCCAATATGAATCACACCTGGCAATGAAGACGAGCCGACACGATCAGCGACTACGGGAGACCCATCAGATGAAGTAGGCAACGGCTCGCTCAGTGCTCCAGACGAATTCGCCCATGACACACCGTCACTCAAGTTGATCCAACACGAAGAGGCCATCGCACCGGAATCAAAAGAATAATAGCGTGTGTTGTCTACCGTATATTCACCAGTACGCATTGCGCCGGACACCTCATCAAGGTAATACCAAGAGCTTCCGGACTTTATCCATCGACCTCGTTGAATAGCTCCACTTGACGCAGCGAAATACCAAGTACCATCATCAATTACCCAGCCAGTTGCCATAACACCTGAGCTTGTGAGGAAATAGGTGGACGAACCCACTTGCGCAAAGCCGGTGAGCATAATGTGGCTTCCTGGATCCAGGTAATACCAAGAATTTCCCAGAAGCAACCAGCCTCCATGCGGCAAGCCGTTGGAGTCAGCGTAATACCAATTGTTGTCAACAAGTGCCCACTGTGAGGAAATCATAGCCCCTGAACCGTTAAAGATATAGGGGGTGCCGTTGCAATCATTCAACCCAGTGGCCATAGAGCCATCTGCAGGATCAAGCCAGTACCAACGGCCACCATCCAAGAGCCAGCCCTTAGCCATGGCACCAGAACCAGAGAAGTAGCGCCATGCAGAAGCATCGAGATGCCATCCGACCAGCATTGCGCCAGAAGAAGAGAATCCATACGTGGCTCCCCCGATCTGCAGCATTACATCGTGGACCATCTTGCCCTCATCATCCAGCCAATACCAGTTGTTGCTGTCTAAAAGCCAGCCTTTTACCATGGCACCAGAGCCGGAGAAATAACGCCAAGCAGGAGTTGAGCCCGCAGAATCTAGGTACCAGCCGACACACATTGCGCCCGAAGAGGAGAATCCATAAGTCGCACCCCCGACTTGGACCAATCCATCCTGAGCCATTCGACCTTCCTCGTCGAACCAGTACCAGCTTCCGTTTATATGTCTCCAAGAAGAAAGAGCGATTGTTCCGTCGGACAAGCCCCAACGCCAAAAACCAGCCCCCTCTTCGGGTGATATCCATCCCTGATGCCAAGTAATTTGGTCCGAAGCCCCAGAAGAAGCCCCATTATCCACCTGAGTGTTCGCCTCAACTATTGAAGTCGACTCGTCCTGAACACAAGCATTTGAGACACTTGAGTCGACATGGGTACCAACCAGGGCGGATGATGAGCCGTCAACAGAACTACTAGCATCAAAGCCAAACGACGGCAAGGGCGAACCCAACAGGAGCCCCAAAGAAGCAAGGCCCAAAACGGCCAGTACCCCAAATGAGCATTTCTTCATAACAGCACGGTATCCAATCACACAGCAGCCCCGTCGCCTTAGGGCAACGGGGCCTCAATCAAACTAGTTCAGCAATGTACTAACCAATTTGCTGGCAGTTCTTGCACTCGCGAGAAGCGCCGCGCTTTTGAGCCTCTTGAATAGAGATCTGCGAAAAGCCCTTTGCGTCCTTGCCTACAGTGCGGCACTTATGCGTATGGTAGACCTCGCTACCGTTCTTATACCAAACTAGACCGTAGCCCGGAATCCACTTGCCGTCCTCGCCGACATAGTAGGCGCCGACCCAGGTGTTCGTAGCCATAGCACCGGAGGACTGGAGGTAGTAGTCGCCGACCCAGGCATCGTGCACCATAGCGCCAGAACCACTGAAGTAATACCAGACGCCGTCGATCTGACGCCAGCCGGTGGCCATCGCACCGGAGTTGTCGAACCAGTACCAGGAGCCGCCCAGGCTGCGCCAGCCGTTAGCGGCCATAGCGCCCGAACCGTCGAGATAGAACCACGTACCGCCGATGTTGAGCCAGCCAGTGGCCATCGCACCGGAGGCGTTGGCGTAGTACCAGGTGCCCGAATCGTTGATCCAGCCAGTTAGCATGACACCGTACTCATTGAAATAGTACCAAGTTCCACCGATATTATGCCAACCGGTCAACAGCTCGCCGCTGGAAGTCGCATAGAGCCACTTTCCATAGATGGAGTCATAAATCCAGCCACTATGCTGCATGCGGCCATCAGCATTGGCGCCAGGGGTGTTCAGGAAGTAGTTTTTGCCGTCAATCTGAACTCGGCCGTATGCCATTTCGTGGTTTTCGGGATAGAAGTAGTACCAATCCCCGCCGATAAGCTGCCAGTTCGACACCGCGGTCCCGTCAGCGCCAAAATAGTACCAAACGGCTTCGTAATCGTTATGCCACTGGTTCGTGACCATGGCGCCAGTCTCGGGATCGAAATAGCGAAGGCTGCCGTCCTCGCACCGAACGAGTCCGGTCTGCATCCAGCCATCGTTGTCGAAATAGTATGTACCTACGGGACGTGATGTAACTACAGAAGAATCGGTCCTCGAGGCGCTCTGATCAATAGAGTTTAGGCCTACTAGAAAATCTCTGTGAGCAGTCCCTCCGGCATTGCATTCGACGCTATACCGCCTAAGAGGGCCAAACGTCTGCTCATTTTGAGTGCCGTTCCAACCGTCATATTTCCAGTAAGAAATCGGACGGCCGTCGGAGCACCTTTCCGTAATCGGTCCACCGCCTCCGCCACCGCCAGCAATGTCAGCAAATGAGGGTGCAGGGGCAACCGTCATGCAGGCAGCGGCAAATACAGCAACTCCCAGCGCTGTTAGTCCGCGCCATCTTTCTCGAAGGATATTCATACGATATCCTTTCTCCGAGATTTAAGGCTCTCTTAAGTTATTCTCAGACTATCAATTTAGTTTTTCAACAGGAAATCGATAAAAGGCATCTTTGTGACTGCAATTTAATACGAGCCGTCACGCCTCGGCCATTGCACAAATAGCTTCTGAGTCAAACCGAGCACATGAACGAGTCGATTTAATACAGCCGCTAAATTCAAGCCCATGTCATCAATCGCATCTGCCGCGGGCCGATAACGCCCACCTCATATGCTGCGATACAATCAATCTCACCGAGCAGCATACCAGCAACCCGAAGGAACCAATGTGCTAACAATTCACTATGGTGATATGGAAAACGTTATCTACAATACTTCGGTTTACTTCGATAACGTCTATTCACCCCAGTGGTTTCAAGACGCCTTTGCTCAAAGGATTATTAAATCAATCGATAAAGGCAGTGTCGTTGGACCCTGCGCAATAGACACCAAGATTCTAGGCATCATCCCTCCCGAAAGGCTATCGGGCGGCACCAAGACGCTGCTACTCATGCACTTCATGCCTCAGAACGTATACAACGCCACAACCTGCGGCGACAATTGTGCTTACTGGATTCTGAGAATCGCTGCACTGCAAGATCTGACAATCAACCTCTACCATCTGATGGATTTTGGAAACGGCAAGTTCACGGCTACCGTTGCAAACACGGGCGATGTCGTTCACACGATGTTCGACCTTGTCCCTATAGCCGCAAAATGCCTAAGGGAAAACTCCTGACGTACCTTTTCGCTATGGCAAGAGCCACTTGGACGAGGAGTATCTAAACACCACCGCCCTTGCGGCTCTTGAGGATACTTTGCCGGATCTTGGCATCACTTCGCGCTAGAGCGAGAAATACTCGCTCTCGGTAGATAGGTTTGGTCCGGGCCAGGGATCGCCATCGAGGAAAAACTCCGGCAAGCGCTGCATGAACAGCGCTTGCTCGCGCTTCCAGCGGCGCAGCTTTTCCTCGTTGACCTCTTCCCTACCGCGCGAGGTGAACTCGTAGTGATACAGCTCGGCATAGGGTGTAAAGATGGTTCGATAGCCCGCCTCCCCCGATATGGCAATCGACGCTGATAGCAGTCTTAAAGAATATGACGTCGCCCTCACTCGACCTAGAACCGTTCGAGAATCTCCTCGGCATTCTCTCGCAGATAGATATCTAGGTCCGGAACGGCAAACTGTACGTAACCCCTCTGTGGTGCCTGAAAAACCTCTCTTTGTAGCAATTTGGCCCTAATAGAGCTGATCTCATTGGTCTTTTTACCCATGCGCCTAGCAATCTCGGATGTTTTGGACTGTTGTTTGTCCTCGCACATCGCCAAAAGGTATTTGATATCGTTAAGTCCCAGTCCAGAAATCGCGGGCTCGTGAACAACATCGTGAAAACGAGCCTCTGCCAGCGCAATGCCTTCGGTGACGTCGCGCTCGCTCACAATGGCACTTTTGGCACGATGCAAGTTGGCGCGCTGCCAAATGGAGTAACCGACCAGTTGCACCAGATAGGCATAGCCCTTATATCGCAGACTATATCGAATAATATCGAGCTGTATAAGCTTGTATAAACTTATCGCGAAAGTATCGAGCTTTCGTAATTTGTCTTAGCTAGTAGTCCAACGTTGCTTTCTTCCAAGCTCATAGCGAAAGAAAGTTAAGGACTTCCTAAAATCCATTGCCTTAGACCGAGAAATACTCACTCTCAGCGGATAGGTTCGGTCCGAGCCAGGGGTCGCCATCCAAGAAGAACTCTGGCCAGCACTGCATGAACAGTGCCTGCTCGCGCTTCCAGCGGCGCAGCTTGTCCTCGTTGGCCTCTTCCCTGCCGCGCGAGGTGAACTCGTAGTGGTACAGCTCGGCATAGGGCGTAAAGATGGTGCGGTAGCCCGCCTCCCACACGCGCAGGCAAAAGTCTGCGTCGTTAAACCCAACGGCGAATTCCTCGTTATAGCCTCCGACCTGCTCAAACACATCGCGTCGAACCATCTGACAGGCGCCCGTTACGGCGCTAAAGTTGCCCGGACGCACAGCGCGGGCAAGATATCCCTCGCGCTTTGCCGAGAAGTCCTGGTTGGCATGGGCAAGCGCGCCACGCACGCCAACCAAAATGCCGGCATGCTGCACCAGATGATCAGCAAAATAGAGCTTGGCACCCACCACGCCCGCATCCGGACGCTGCAGATAACCCATCATCCCTTCGATAAAGTCCGGGCTTATAACCTCGGTATCGTTGTTGAGCAGCAGCAGGTAATCGCCCTTGGCATGTTTAACGCCAAAGTTGATAATCTGGGAGTAATTGAACTCGCCCGGCCACCACTCAACGCGCGCGCTGCCCTTGTCTTCGGATGCTGCAGCCACGCGCTCTGGCAGGGTTTCGTAATACACAAAGGTCTCCTGGTCTTCGCTGTTATTCTCCACCAAGACGATCTCGTAGTTGGCATACGTGGCCTTCTGGGCGATCGACATCACGCAGGCGTCGAGCGTCTCGACGTGGTCCTTGGTGGGAATCACAATGCTCACCAACGGAGCAGGCTCCGGCAGCGCATAGCGCATGCGGTAGACAAACGGCGTCTCGGACTCCTCGACCGTTCCGCGAACGCCCAGCGAGTCAAAGTGACGCTGCAGCGCAAGGCGCCCGGCCTCGATGGCATACGGCTTGCTATCGGCAGAACCGTCGGCGGTAGAGCCGGGGTGTACGCGCCAGTGATACAGCACGTGCGCAACATGCTCAAAGCGCGCACCCGCCGCAAGGCAGCGGAGCGTAAGGTCGTAATCCTGGGCACCCGCAACACCTTCTGGCGACATGCCAATGCGATCGATGAGGGCCTTCTCAACCATCAGAAAATGCGTCACGCAGTTATGGCTATAAAGCAGGTCAACGTTGAGCCTGGTCTTAAAGACCGGCTGGCCCCACTCCCCCGTTTTCTGGAACATGTCCTCATCGCAGAACAAGACCTGGGGACGCTCGTCCTGGACAGCCTTGTTCAGGGCGGCAACATAGTGGAACAACGCGTCCGGTTCCAAGATGTCGTCGTGGTCCAAGAATGCGATGTAGTCGCCCGTCGCTTGCTGAATACCGGCGTTGGTGTTGACCACGATGCCGCCGTTACCGGGCAGCTCGACGCGACGGACGCGCTCGTCGTGAACGGCTGCCGCAAGAGTAGCCACCGCATCCCATTCGGGCGAGGCGTCCATCAGCAGCAATTCCCAGTTGTCATAGCTCTGGGCAAGCACCGAATCCAGCAACTCGCGCAGGTAGACCCGATCGGTCTTATAGCACGGCACCACAATGCTCACGGGCGGCCTGTAGGTAAATGCCGCCGAAGCGACGCGCTGACACGCCAAGTCGCCCGGCTTTGCGCGATGTTGATCAAACCAACGGCGATAGGCCGCGTCGTCCGCGCGTGCATCCTTCATACGATTCCAACTGTCGTCGACCATACCGTTGTACAGGCGACCATCCATGGCGCAAAAACCACTCTGGATCTGGCCCGCAGGATCAGTTGCAATCGCAACATAATCTCGAATGTCCTCGGGCATCTCAACGCTCAGGTACGTTTTATTGACGCGGCATCCGTTCTGCTGCGGCACATCGACCTGCGACTCAAACACGTGCACCGTGGCATCGATGACATTCATATGCGTATCGAGTATCTGAAGCTGGGGCGTGCACTTTGGGTCTCCCGCCCAGGTAACCTCATAGCGCCACACAGCGCTCGAATCGGCCGGAAGATAACGGACGGCATCAATCTCGTAGCGGCCGCAGCGCTCGCCGCGCTGTGCATCGCGGATAAGCGCACACAACGCAGGCTTTGCCTTGTAGTTAATCTTCGATTCCAGCTTAGCTTTACGGCTATCGAGGCGAATGGATCCAAGCTTTTGGCAACCGGATGCAAAGTCGACGTCGACCGCAGAGCCATCCAAAAACGGCAGCACTAAGACGGCAAGCTCGCGCTCATAGTCGGCAACCGAAGGACAGATTGCCAGCACACGGCCATGATCGACCGGGAGTGCCAGCGATGGCACACAAGAACCGCTCGTCGTCGCACGGGCAAAAGCCTGGGAGCCCTCGCGCTCAATAATCCCCGCGACATCCATGCCGGCAAAACGAAGCAAAACGAACAGACGACCCTGGCTGCGGCAAAGCGCCAAACGCTTGATACTCATCTACACTTCTCGCTTTCCCAGAGCATTCGCGGCCATGCGCTTGCACGCGCCCAGGCGCCCAAACCTCAAGACGTCGTAATCGAACATGAACTTTTTGCACGCACGGGCATTAGGGGCCTTACTGGTAAGCGCCGCACGCACCATGGCAGCAACAGAAGGAGCGCATTGTGCGAGCGCAGCATCGCTGCCAACGGCAGAGACGGCGAGCGCGTCAGCAACAGCAGCGAACACCTTGCCGCAATTCGCGCCCAGCAATCTCAACGCGTCATACAGCACCAGATCGCACAGGAAGTACGCCAGGTCCTCGGCATGCTGTGCGTCAAGACCGTCGCGCTGCCAATCAGTCAGCACTGCGGAGTAAATCTTCACATGTTCCAGCAGACGCGTCTCGTCGTCGTAGCGCATGGTGTCCATAAGCGATCCCTTGCGCGCCACGCGATAGTCGTACAGCTTGTTCGAGATAAGCGCGGTCTTGCGCGAACGGCCGTACACCGCAAAGTCAAAGACCTGGTCCTCGCCATACTTGACGGTTTCGTCGAAAACGATCCCGTTATTGAGCAAAAAATCGCGCTTGCAAGCGGTGCGCCATGCAAAGGGACGAGACGCTTCCTTAAACAGCAGGTCGGAGCTATAGCCCTCAAACGACACATCGCGCGGGCTCAACACATAGTTAAGCCACGGATACCCCGCCTCCAGCGGATACGGGTTCGCACCAAAGGTCAAAACGTCACAGTCCTCGCGCTCAAAGGCATCGACGATCACGCAGCACGCATCGGGCGTAAAGCGGTCGTCGGAATCCAAGAACGCAACGGTGGGCGCCGTGGACGCAGCGATGCCCGCATTGCGCGCACTCGACAGGCCGCCGTTCTCCTTATCGACCAATGTAAAGCGCGCATCCTTTTCGCAGTAGGCAACCGCGATGTCGCGCGAGCCATCCGGCGAGCCATCGTTGACCAGCACGCCTTCCCAATCGGGCATGTCCTGCGCAAGCAGGGAGTCCAGGCACCAGGCCAGGCACTCCTCCACCTTATAGATGGGGACGACAACGGAAATCTTAGGGGTAGCCATACTCGCGCGCTCCTACCGTGCCGCCGGCACGTCGTCGGGATGCGGGTTATCGCCATAGGTGCGCTGATACGTCAGCACGCGCCAGACCAGCGGCAGGCCGCCGATCTTAAAGTAGTGCTTAAACGTATTGAGCTTGCCCGGCTTCTTAAAGTCAAACCGCGAATCGATGTAGGCGCGGGGCGACTTGACCATCAAACGCAGATCGGTCTCGCCGCGCGGATCGAACAGCGACAGGTCAAAGCGACCGGCATCCCAATCGGCCTTGAGCTCGGGCGAGGCCTTCTCCCAAAATTGCTCACGCAGCTCATCGACCAAGCGCTCGTCATTCCAGCGGTAGGTATCGACCTTCATGCGCATTAAAATGCCTTGGAGCTGAACCTTGAGCTCGGGGCGCTCGTCCAAAAAGCGCTGCATCTCGGCGTATTCGTCGCACACGCAAAACACCTTGTTGGGCGAATTAACGGAGCTCTTCTCGTTATCCTGGCGATAGCACAGGATGGGGTCCGCACTAAACGCGGCGCGCTCGGCGCACGCCCAAACCTTAAAGTTAAAGCCCGCGTCCTGATACGATGCCCCCGGCGTGGGGAGGAACCGAATCTGATTGTCGTTAAGAAACTCGCGACGATAGATGGCCGACCAAATGGAAGGCTTGCGGTAAAAGATGCCCGGGCGGTCGACGGGGCGATACGCCGCACCCGTCATATACTCGTCGATAATCCCAAACAGTTCGCGGCGCTCCGTTGGTGTGGACCAATACAGGTAGAAATCGCCTTTGACCACATCGGCATGCTCGGCATCTGCCTTGGCAACCAGTTTTTGAAGCGAGTCCTCAAACATAAAGTCATCGGACTCCAAGATGCCTACGTACTCACCGCGGGCCATCTCCAAACCGCGGTTCATCGAGTCACCGTAGCCGCTGTTGGCCTTGTCGATCATCTTGACGCGCGCGTCGCGCTCCATGTACTCGCGGATGATATCCGGCGAACTGTCGGTGGATCCGTCGTTGATGCAGATGATCTCGATGTCCTCGAGCGTCTGCGCAACGGCGGAATCGAGGCACTCGCGCAGGTAGCGCTCAACGTTACAGATAGGGACAAGCAGCGAAACTTTAGGGGTATCAGAGTTCTGCAAGAGAACCTCCTGTTGAATAGCGTGTAACAGGGTCATTTTAGCAGCCAAGTTGCGGCGGGCGGCAGCGCTTGGAATTAGAGGAAGCGCTCCAGGCAGGCTTTGAGACCGCGAGTCGAAAGATAGAACAGCGTGGCGTCCGCCATCGAGACGCCCGACGTCGCCGCTACAAGCTTGTGGGCAACACGGCGAACGGCGCCCTTAGCAGGTGCATCCGCCCACTCCGTTCCCAAAAACGCCGTGAAAGCCCTGTTGACGCGGCCGGCAACACGGTGGAAGCCGTCCGCGTCCAGACGCGCCAAGTCGAACACAATTAGGTCCAAGAACCAGGTGATCAGCTCGCCGGGGCACAGGTCCAAAAGACCGTAGGCCGCCCAGTCCTCCAGGACCTCCTCGAGCATCCTCATGTGGGCGTCAAGCTTTTTGGCGCGAGCCTCGTCACTGTTGAACTCGTGCGTCGCCGAGTCGCTCTCCATCACGTAGTGGTAGAACTCGTCCGGCATGACGACAGTTTTGTTGGCAAGTGCATAGGCTGCGAACTGGAATACGACGTCCTCGCCCAAAGCCAAACCGGGAGCAAAGCGAATACCTTCGCGATTGAGCAGCTCGCGCGAAAAGGCCGCACGGCAGGCATACGGCTGTGCATTTGCGTGGAACAGCAGCTGAGGATCGCGAGCGCCAAAGGAGCCCGCTTCGGGGCTCATGAGCTGCTGGACGCGCTTGGGAGCGGCATCGGCGGGCTCACAGACGCCACCAAAAACGGCGACCTCGGCATCCGACGACTCCATAGCCTGCAGCACGCGCTCGACCGTCTGGGCGTCGATGTAATCGTCGGCGTCTACAAAAAAGACGACCTCGCCCTCGGCGGCATCGATGCCGGCGTTTCGAGCGCACGAGACGCCGGCGTTTTTCTGGTCAATCACCAGCACACGTCCGTCGGTCTGTGCCATTTGATGCAAGACGCTCAGGGAATCATCAGTCGATCCGTCATTGACACAAACGACCTGAATCGAGCGCTCGGACTGTGCCAACAGCGAGTCGAGGCATCGCTGAATCGAGCGTGCCGAGTTGTATACGGGAACGACGATGGTCGCTTTGGGGGTCGAAGCCTCTCCCATGTCGACCTACCCCCTCAGCGATTCGATGAGGAAGGCGGCGACCACGCCTGGGCCTCCAACCGAGGCGTAATACTTAGCACGACCCAAGGCACCATCCGTCGCAAAACTCGGATGCTCGTCAACCCAGCCCTCAGGATCTTTGAGGATGGCAGCGAGATTCGCGCGCTTCCACGGCTTGAGATCGTCAAGCGAAAACTCCCCCGCGTCCAAGGCCGCTTGGAACTCCTTGGCCATCTGCACCAGGAACTCCTTATAGAACTTAGGCGCTAGGCGCACGTAGTTCCACATGTACGAATCGTACTTAATGAGCTGATTGAACTTGAGCATGCGCGCGACGTCATCGTTTGCGTGATTGCGGGCGTAATCCTCTCGGATCCAACGCTCGATCTCGGCATATTCGGCATTGACGCAAAATACCTTGGCCGAAGAATTGACCGAGGAGTTCTCGTTGTCCTGGCGATACGAAAGTACGGCATCGTGCAGGTAGACGGCCTTGTCGGCGCATGCGATCACCTTAAAGGCAAACGACGTGTCCTGAAAAGAGGCGCCCGGGGTCGGCAAGAACTTGATGCCATTGCGCTCGAGAAAATCACGACGGTAAACGGCCGACCAAATCGAAGGCTTTTGCTTAAAGAACTGCGTTGTATCACTTGGGTGCACCGGTTTACCGCAGTCCTTGGTCTTAAACATCTCGTGCAGCGAGCGGCGCTCCTCGGGTTTGGACCAGTAAAAGTCAAAGTTAGCCTTCGCAAAGTCGGCATTGCAGCCCTCGGCCGCCGACACAAGCTTCTCCAGCGCGTCGGGCGCCATAAAGTCATCGGACTCCAGGATGCCCACGTACTTGCCGCGCGCCATCTCCAGGCCGCGGTTCATCGAGTCGCCGTAGCCGCTGTTGGCCTTGTCGATCATCTTGACGCGCCCATCGCGCTCCATATACTCGCGGATAATCGCCGGCGAGTTGTCGGTCGACCCGTCGTTAATGCAGATGATCTCAATATCCTTGAGCGTCTGCGCCAGGGCGGAATCGAGGCACTCGCGCAGGTAGCGCTGAACATTGTAAATGGGAATAAGCAGCGACAGAACAGGGCTGCCAGAGGCGTTAGTAGACAAATGTGCTCCTTAGGAAATACCTGTCGTTTCATGGTATCAAAGGGTCAGCGCGCCAGCGGGCGTTTATATAATCTATGGAGCCCGCAGAGGCAAACCGATACGAAAGGACGTCATGCAGCCCAAAGCCGCACGCAACATACCCACCGAAGCGCTGCGTTTGGTCGCGGTCGCCGGCATCGCGGTGTTCCACACCTTTCAGTGGACCTTCCAAGCCGTCTGCGTCGGCGCCGTGGAATATGCCCCACTTGCGATGTTCCCCTATTCCGGCGTACTCGGTTTTATTAACTTGCTTGGCTGCTGGGCCAACGAGGTCTTCTTTATGATCTCGGGCTATTTTCTCATCGCTTCGGCCGCGCGTGCTTGGGACGGTGGAGCAACGTGGAAGTCGCAAATGCAACGGACGGCGCAGCGCCTTGGCAAGGTCATTATGCCCACTGCGTTTTATTGCCTCGTGGCGCTCGCGTGGTCCACGGTCGTCTCACCCATTCCCGATGTTACCCTCAATACGCACTATTGGTACACGCTTGGGCTTGAGTTTATCTGGGTCTATGCCGCCACAGTTTTCATGGCGCCATGGTTTGGACTGGCCAAGAGCCGACTCTCCCAGAAAACCTACACGACGACGGTCATCGCCGTTGGAATCCTCGTATTCGTTGTTAACGGGTATTTGGCCGCCATGAGTGCGACAAGCGCCGGCGAGTTTTCTTGGCTCCAAAAGCTCATGAGCGCTACCACGTACGTAGTCGCGTTTTTGATCGGCGGACTGCTCCGCGACGTAACCGACGCCATGGATTCGGACAGGGCGGGCGCCTTGGGCATGCGCTCGCTCGTAACGGTTTTGGCGCTCGCCACCATCCTGGAAGGAGCACTCTCCTTCACCGGCAACCTCACGGCGATGGCAGTCCTCTCCTACAAATCAACCTCGTTGATCTCGTTTGCCCTCGCTGCCGCCTCTCTGCTCTTTGCGGCGACCCGGCGCAGGGCCTCAGGCAATCCACGGACCGCAGGTGTCATCGTCACCTTATCGACCGCCACGCTTGGTTTCTATGTGATGCAGTCGCTCACCAGTAGCCTGTGGCGTCCCGTCTTCAATACGTTGCTCGCAAACATACTGATCAGCCAAAACAGCCCGGCAGCTATATGTATCGTCACGGGTATCGTCATTAGCATCGTCTTTGCTCTGGCACTTCTCATCATCGATGCAACTAGAAGTCTTATTGAACGCAAGCTCAAGAGGCAATAGACACGCTGCCGTCAGACGCTAAAGCCGCTACAGCCGTGGCAGGTTCCTGCGTTTTATTCAAAGCTTGCCGCCAAGGTGCGCCGAGCCTTTACAATAGGACAGTCCCAAGGACGTATTCGATAGCTTCCGCGCTGCACTCACCCGCCGCGCGTGAAAGGATATATTGCCCCATGCCTTCAACCCTTCCCGCCCCCATCGATAAGCTCGCCATCGTCGTCGTTACGTACAAGCGTCAGGAACTCCTGGCCAACTTGTTCGACTCCATGACCGAGCTTACGGCAGCGCCCTGGCGCATCGTGATCGTCGATAACGAGAATTCGCGTGAGACCGAGGCCATGTGCACCGCATTCAACGAGCGCCTGGCCAACCTGTGGGGCACCGACATCGAACAGCCCGACGCGAAGGGCGGCACCGACCGCGTCATCTACGCACCACAGCTCGAAAACGGCGGCGGTGCAGGTGGCTTCTCCGCCGGCACCAAATGCGCCTACGACCTGGGCGCCCAGTGGTTCTGGGTGATGGACGACGACGTGCTCGTCATCCCCGAAGGCATCGAGCGTCTTGCCAAGTGGACCGACCGCTACGATGTCATCCAGGGTTCGCGCCTGGACTTTGACGGCGGCGCCTTCTTTTGGCAGTACCAGCTCATCCTTTCGCTTGGTATCCCCAACCCCATCGCTAAGTGGGACCTGGGCCCCAAGGGCTACCGCGCCATGAACCAGTTGTGCTTTGAAGGCGGCCTGTTCTCGCGCCGCGTGGTCGACAAGATCGGCCTGCCGGATGCGCGATTCTTCATCTACGGCGACGATGCCTGCTACGGCTACGTGGCCAGCCAGCACTTCCCCGCCGCCGTTGTTGCCGACGTGGTGCTCAAGCGTGCCCGCGCTGTCTCTAACTGGGATATCGCCGGCAAGCGCCAGCTCAACTCTACGAGCGACACCAACCGCTACTACATCATGCGCAACCGCGGTTATCTGGCCCGCTACATGCAGATTTACGGCGACTATCACCCCGCGCTGTTCCGTCTGGGCAACGTCGCGACCTTCTGCAAGGAGTTCATTCGCCTGGCTGCCGTTGACAAGTGCTTTAAGACCGGTATTCCGGCGCTGCGCCGAGGCATGAAGGACGCCCGCAAGATCGTCAAGGATCCCAACTGGAAGCCCATGCCGCCCATGAAGGACACCGAGTAACGGAAGCCGGAAACACCTCGGCGCTTAAAGCCGCTGGCACACCGTAGCCACATGCTGCCCATCAAAACCGAACCCCCAGCGCATGCGACCCACGCCGGGGCGCGGCACACGGATTTCGTCGATGCCGTCGCGCTCTATGTCGAGCAGCGCCTGCACGGCCAGCAATTCCAGGCCCAGCGCATCCACACCGGGGTCATACATCATGTTGATCGTTATCAGCGGACGTTCATCGAGCATACCGATCGTATCGGCTATGTCGAACACGGCGCCCGTAGGAAAAACCTGGATGTCGCAGCGACCCGCGCCACACTTTCGCCTCGAGGCAGGATTGGCATAGCCCGGCAAGCCAAAGCAGAGCCCCTGCAAGAGCAGATGATATGGCAGTGGCGCATCTGGGTCGGTCGCACCGATTCCCGCATCTCCTAAGATGCGGCTTAGCGCCCGCCTCACGGTATCCTCGTTCCCATGGCACAGCCCGTCGCGAAACGCATCGACGTCTCGAATGTCTTCTGCAGCGCACTCAAACCACTCAATAATCACTAGACGCAAGGTCTGGCGAAGCTCGTTATTGGGCAATCGCAAAGCACGGAGGCGATCGCCATGCTCCGGCTCCTCAGTCATATCCGTCGTGAGAAAACCGGACAGATACAGCGCTGTCCACATGCCATCGTCAGGCGAGACATCTGGCTCTGCAGTGCCCAAACAAAGCGGGACCTCAGCGCACCCATGGGCCTCGAGCAAATCAAACAAGACCGAAAGGCGGTCGAGATTCCACCCGGCAACTACCCTACTCAGACAATCGGCATATCCATACAGATCGGCACGCACAGGCGCCGTGCAGCCTCGGCCCAGAAAACCGATCACACGCTCTGGACTCGAGCAATAGGCCCTGCCAAACCGATATCCCTCGAGCCATTCACGCGCATCATCCAGGTATTCCTCGCGCCCAGCATGATTCAACAGAGCCTCGACCTCGGCATCCGAAAAACCGAACCAACGGTCACACCACGCCGACAGCGGCGTCGTCAGACAATACGAGCAGCCGCGCGAAGAAAGCGCCGCTTCGGCGGGACCGGAACACTCCCCCATCAGACACGTCAGCCGCAACGAATCGCGCGCAGTGGCAATGGCGTCAAACAGCGCACGGTCAAGTAGTTCTGCCGGATCGGCGTCGGAAGCGTCCCTCGCGCTCGCACGGCGAGACCACGCCGCATCGTACCCATCAACGAGCAATACAACCTGCTCATCGCAGGCAATCTCCAGCAGCTCTATGAGCACGCCAAGCACCGAGGCGACCTCATCCTCGCTCGCCGCGCCACGCGCAACGCGTTCGATGTGACGCACCTTGTCTCGAGCTAAATCCGGAGCCTCCAAAAGCGCCAGCAGACGAGCGCACTCGCCCGAAAGAGCATCGCGCACGACGTCGGCAATAGCGGCGCCACGCCTCGCAGCGCCAGAAAAGTCCAGCGATATCACCGGATAGCAAGCGTACTCATCCCGATAGCGCCCGCCGTCTGCATCCCAAATCTGAGCATCGGCAAACAAACGCTGACCAGCGCGACTGACCGCCGGACGCTCCAGAAAAGCCCTGAGCATCGACAAGTTCATGCTCTTGCCAAAACCCTCGGGTCGACAGCACACCACAACGGACGCGTCGCAATCCAACACATCTGCAATAAACATGGTCTTGTCGACCAGCGTGCAGCAACCAAGAGCTTCCGCATAGTCGTGCATGCCAATGGGTAAAGCCGCATCGTCGGCACAGCCGATCAAACGCACGCCAAAGCCGGCAGCACAACCATTATTTGCCTGTTCAGACACCAAAACGTTCCCCCTAAATCACAACACGGTGCCAATTGTAATGACCTCCTCGCGCGTACCGATGCCGCCGCGCGATCATATCGGGCAACGGTAGCAACAAGAGGTGTGAGGGGGCACAACTAATCGTTGCACAACAAAACGGGGCCCGATGCATTCGCACCGGACCCCGTCCCAACTCTTTAATTATCTAGCAACCAAGAGGCTACTCCTCAGAGTCGTCCTCTCCAGAAGCTTTCTTCTGCTGATCGAGCTTATGCTTACCACTTACGATAGACGTAGCGCCCAGCGTGGCCAAGCTCGCGCTGGCAAGGCTCGCCATCACAATCAGATCGCCCGTCTTGGGCATATTGCCGCCAGATGACTTGGTTGTGGTGGTCGTAGTGGTCACCGTTTTGGAGTCATTTTGCTCCTGGACCTGGTTGTCGGTGTTGCCCTTACCGCCGTCCTCGCCCTGCTGCTTTCCGTCCTCGGTCTTGTCCTTGTTCTCGTCCTTCTTCTGAGCGGATTTGTCGCCCTTCTCATCAGAGCTAGGACCCTTATCGGATTCAGCCTTCTCGGAAGCCTTGTCCTTGGAGTCGCCCTTTGCGGCCTCGGTCTTTTCCGTGGAAACCTGATCAGAGTTGTCCTTGTTCTGAGTCGAGCCATTATTGACGCCAGCCATCAGCGAAGAGCCCAGCGTAGAACCAAGCTGCACGGAGAAAGAAGGCTTCTTGTCCGGCGAAGCAACGGGAGCGTCCGGCGCCTTATTCGAGTCGTCCTTGGAAGCATCGGAATCAGGGGTTGCGTCAGAGCCGGAGCCGTTGTTAGAGCCGGTGTCAACGGACGAATCGCTCGAGCCGGTGGATGAGTTAGAGGTGCCAGCGCCGGTCGAACCAGAAGCGTCGCTGTCCGTATTGCCGGCAGAGCTTGAAGACGAATCGCCCGCAGCAGAGCCGTTCGAATCGGAGCCGTTCGAGGTAGAGCCGTCGTTGGTAGTGCCACCAGCAGAGCCATTACCGTCAGCATCGGTCGAGGGCGCATCCATCCTGTCATCGTTGGCATCGTCACTCGAGTCGTCATTCGAATCAGGTGTCGGCGAGGGCGCCGGCGTAGGCTCGGGCTGCACGGGCGTCGCAGCGGCAGCCTCATCCTCGGCGATAAAAACCAAGCAGTCCTTCAGCTCATTCTTATAACGATTCTTCCAGCCCTCATGATACTGGGGCTGACTCGAAAACTTAGTGGCGACATTGTTGGCCACGCTATTGGAGAGCGCCGTCACAAACTCGCGGTCGGACATATCGTTGGAAAGATTCGCCCAGCGGAAAAAGTCCCTGCAGCCACCGGTGCCGCACATGTTGGTAATGCTCCACACCATGCCCTTGACGCAATCGGCGCGGCCCGAAATATCAATACCCAGGCCGCTCTTGAGCCACGCCTCGGTCACCGCATAGTACGAGTTGTACGCATACGCATCCTGAAGTGCTGAGAACTCAACAGGATCGGTGTTGTACGCGCCTTGGAAGGCATCCTGCGCGATATAGCCCAGCTCGGTGAGCTGGCCGTTCTCGTACATAGCATTGCTCGCGTTAGAAATCTCGCTGCCGCGATCAATCGCATCCTTGAGCATGCTGTATTTTTCGGGGTTGTAGTTGTAGGCCTGCTTCATAAACGGGATGAGCGACCAACGCCGGTCGAACTGGTAATAGCCCAGCGCGTTATAACCGTCGCCATACGAGAAGCCCTGGTTGTAGTTGCCATGGCTCTCGTACTTGGTAAAGTACTTCATCTCGGGAGTCACGTTGACAAACGAAACGCCCTGGACCGACCTCAGCACGCCCGAGAAGGACTGCTGGGTGTAGAGACCCTTATCGATATCGGTGGCATCCGAGGCAACGCCCGGCGTGGGCTCCTCGGCAGCGGCGGGTGCCGGCGCGGAAACGGCGCCAAACGAAAGCGCCAGCGTCAGGCCCGCGACAATCGCGGAATGCTTGGGCTGCATAAAATCCTCCCTGCATTGGTGTAGTTAAAGTGCAGTTTGCAAAGATGAGAATAAGTATTGCAGCTCGCCCGTTGTTGCACAACAACCCCTCGGTAAACGGCAACAACCCTCCGCGAAATCTTAAGGAATTGCGCTCAACCTACAGTTTGATGTCGAAGTTAATCTCGGGGACGGCGGCCAGGTCGGCCAACGTCACGCCGTCGACGTACTTTTCGATCACGTCGTCCAGACCGCGCCAGAACTTGACGGTCGAGCACAAATCGCTGCGGGTGCAGCTGTTGTCGATGCCGTCGCACGCCACGGGCGCCGTGCTGCCCTCGACAGCGCGCAGGATGTCGCCAGCACGCACCTCGGCCGGATCCTTGGCCATCATGTAGCCGCCGCCCTTGCCACGCACGCTCTTAAGCAGGCCCGCCTTCATAAGCGGACGCACCAGCTGCTCCAAATACTTTTGCGAGATATGCTCGCGGTCGGCAACCTCGCGCAAGGCAATCTTGCCCTCGGCGTCGCCCAGCGCCGCGATATAGATCATCAGCCGGAGGGCATAGCGGCCCTTAGAAGAAATGAGCATACCTACCCTCCCGTTGTTCCTGGGACAAAATCAGGCCTATTTGTCCCAAATCCTATGCACGCGGGGCAAACAAACCTGATTATTATGTCCCACATCTAAAAAGTCGAGTGGATTAGTCGGGTTTTCCCTTGACTAACGCCGAACCCATAGTAACTTTATTCCGAGAAGATTCCTAGGGTTTAGTACACCTATGAGTACACCATATACAGAGAGGGACAGCATGAGCGCAAATCCGCTGCTTTCCATCGAAGGTCTGACCGCCTCCGTGGACGAGAAGACCATCCTCCACAACGTCAACCTCAACGTCGCCGCCGGCGAGACCCACGTGTTGATGGGTCCCAACGGCGCTGGCAAGTCTACCCTCGGCCACCTGGTCATGGGCGACCCCGTTTACACGGTCAACGACGGCCGCATCGTCTTTGACGGCCAGGATATCACCGAGCTCACCACCGACAAGCGTTCGCGCGCCGGCCTGTTCTTGAGTTTCCAGGCCCCGGTCGAGATCCCGGGCGTGCCGCTGTCGAGCTTTTTGCGCGCCAGCATCGCCGGCCGCCCCGGCCTGGAGATGAAGGGCAAGGAATTCCGCCGTCGCGTCAAGGAACTCGCGGCCGAGCTCAACATGGATACCGCCTATCTCAACCGCGAGCTGGGCGTGGGCTTCTCGGGCGGCGAGAAGAAGAAGGTCGAGATGCTCCAGCTCCTGTTGCTGCAGCCCAAGCTCGCCATCCTGGACGAAACCGACTCCGGCCTGGACGTCGACGCCCTTTCCACCGTCAGCCATGGCATGGACGCCTACCGCAAGAGCTGCGACGGCTCCATGCTCATCATCACGCACAACACGCGCATCCTGGAGCACCTGGATGTCGACCGCGTCCACGTTATGGTCAAGGGCCACATCGTGCGCGAGGACGACGCCTCGCTCATCCCCTGGATCGACAAGAACGGCTTTGAGACCTTCGAGCGCGAGGCCGCCGAGCAGCGCGCCCAGGCCGAGGCCGCCGCTGCCGAGCAGCAGGCGTAAAGGGGCGACGCAATGACCAAGAACCGCACCGAGGTCGCGGACATCGACCGCAGCCTCTACGACTTCACCTATGGCGAGGAGGGATTCGAGCGCCTCGACGCCGGCATCACGCCTGACATCGTGCGCGAGATCAGCGCCAAGAAGGACGAGCCGCAGTGGATGCTCGACCTGCGCTTAAAGTCCCTCGAGATCTTCAACCGCTTCCCCGACCCGACGTGGGGTCCCTCCATCGAGGGCCTGAACATGGACAACATCGTCACCTACGTCAAACCCAACACCGACCAAAAGCACGACTGGGAGTCGGTGCCCGACGACATCAAGAGCACCTTTGAGCGCCTGGGCATCCCCGAGGCCGAGCGTAGCTACCTGGCGGGCGTCGGCGCGCAGTACGACTCCGAGCTCGTCTACCACAACATGCAGGACACAGCGTCTAAGATGGGCATCGTCTATTCCGGCATCGAGGAGGCCCTGCACGACCCGCAGTGGGAGCCGCTCATCCACGAGAAGTTCATGACGCTCATCCCGCCCACCGACCACAAGTTTGCGGCCCTGCACGGTGCCGTGTGGTCGGGCGGCTCGTTTGTCTACGTGCCCAAGGGCACCAAACTCGACTTCCCGCTGCAGAGCTACTTCCGCCTTAACGCCAAGGGCGCCGGCCAGTTTGAGCACACGCTCATCATCGTCGAAGACGATGCCGATCTGCACTTCATTGAGGGTTGCTCCGCGCCCAAGTACAACGTGGCAAACCTCCACGCCGGCGCCGTCGAGCTCTTTGTGGGCAAGCGCGCGCACCTGCGCTACTCGACCATCGAGAACTGGTCCAAGAACATGTACAACCTCAACACCAAGCGTGCGCGCGTGGACGAGGACGGCGACATCGAGTGGATCAGCGGCTCCTTCGGCAGCCACGTGGGCTACCTCTACCCCATGAGCGTGCTCAACGGCCGCCGCGCCCGTTCCAGCTTTACCGGCATCACCTTTGCCGGCGCCGGTCAAAACCTCGACACCGGCTGCAAGGTCGTGCTCAACGCACCCGATACCTCGGCAACCGTCGAGACCAAGGGCATCTCCAAGAGTGGCGGCATTCAGACCTTCCGCAGCTCCATCGTGGCCACGCCCAAGGCCGAGGGCTCCAAGGCAACCGTGAGCTGCCAGTCGCTGATGCTCGACGACCAAAGCCGCTCCGACACTATTCCGGCCATGGACATCCGCGCCAAGAACGTCGACATCGGCCACGAGGCCACCATCGGCCGCATCGGCGACGATAAGGTGTTCTACCTGATGAGCCGCGGTATCTCGGAGGAAGAAGCCCGTACCATGATCGTCAACGGCTTTGCCAACCCGGTTTCCAAGGAGCTGCCGCTGGAGTACGCCGTCGAGATGAACAACCTGATCAAGCTCGAGATGGAAGGAGCGATCGGATAATGAACCAGACCACGAACACCGCTGCTACCACCCTTGAGCAGGTCAATGCGATGCCAGCTGCCACTTGGGGTTGGCTGAAGATGAACCAGACCAAGCTCGAGCTCTCTGACGAGCTTGCCGCCGCTCCCACCGAGGCTGTTAAGGTCGAGGGCTTGGACGAGCAGTTCCGCGGCGCTGCCGACGCATTTAACGCCGCCATGGACGCCATGGCCGAGCGCTTCCCCGAGCGCCGCGCCTCCGCCCCCGGCGACGCCGCCGACCGCGCCCGCATCACGCCCGAGACCGAGCTTGACGTACCCGCCACCTCCATCTACCAGGCCGGTGCCATCAAGCTCGAGGAGGAGCTCTCCCCTGCTGAAGCCTTCGAGACCGGCATGGGCGAGGCTGCCTACACCTACTTGGCCGACCACGCCACCAAGCGCATCGTCATCGATGTGCCCGCATACAAGCACGCCACGGTTACCGTGCGCGTGAGCGGTGTCGATGCAGCCGCGGCCATCGCCGCCATCGACGTCGTCGCCCGTCCCCAGTCGACGCTCGATCTGCTTATTGCCCTGGACTCTCCCGTTGCCGGCCAAGGCGTCGTGGGATCCGTGCTACGCGTGTGCGCCCACGAGTACGCCACCGTCAACGTGACCTGCACGCAGACGCTCGACGATAGCTGGATCGCGCTCGACGACACCGGCCTGTTCCTGGACGAGGGCGCGCGCGTCAACGTGCAGCACACCGTCCTGGGTGCCGGCGCCAGCGCCACCGGCCTTGCCGGCGACCTGCTGGGCGATACCGCCAAGGTCACCATCGATACTGACTACCTGGGCGCCCGAGAGCAGGTGCGCGACTTTAACTACGAGCTGCGCCACCGCGGTCGCAAGACCGAGTGCGAGATCGACGCCAACGGCGTGCTGACCGGCACGTCCAAGAAGGTCTACCGCGGCACCATCGACCTCGTGCACGGTTGCAAGGGTGCAACCGGCACCGAGCGCGAGACGGTGCTTTTGGCCAACAAGGGCGTCGACAACAAGACCGTTCCCGTCATTCTCTGCGACGAGGACGACGTCGCCGGCAACCACGGAGCCACCATCGGCCACGTCCGCGACGAGCAACTGTTCTACCTCGCCTGCCGCGGCCTTGACCAAAACGCCGCCGAGGACCTGTTCGTCCGCGCCAAGCTGGAGGACGCCGCGCTTTCCGCGACCGACGAGCGCACCCGCGCCGCCGTCGTCCGCCTGGGCAACAACCTGATCGACAACTTTGAAGAGGAGCTCGCATGATCGACACCGAGCACGTTAAATGCGACACCTGTACCGCACCGGAGCCTATGGAGCTCGACGCCAGCGACGAGGCCTCGCGCGGCTGGCCTACCGTCGACATCGAGACCAATCCCTACAAGGCACAATTCCCGCTTTTCCAGCAGCACCCCGAGATCGCCTTCCTCGATAGTGCCGCCACCGCGCAGCGTCCTGCCTGTGTGCTCGACGCCGAGCGCGACTTCTACCAGCGCATGAACGCCAACCCTCTGCGCGGCCTGTACTCGCTGTCCGTCGAGGCCACTGAGGCTATCGCGAAGGTGCGCCAGCAGATCGCCGACCTCATCGGCGCTGCCCAGGCCAACGAGGTCGTCTTCACCCGCAACACGAGCGAGTCGCTCAACCTGGTCGCCAAGAGCTTTGCACCCACAGTCCTCGAGCCGGGCGACGAGGTCGTCATCACCATCATGGAGCACCACTCCAACCTAATTCCGTGGCAGCAGGTCTGCCGCGAGACCGGCGCCAAGCTCGTCTACCTCTACCCCACCAAGACCGGTCAACTCACCACCGAGGAGGTTCTGTCCAAGGTGGGCCCCAAGACCAAAATCTTGGCCGTGGGTCAGGTTTCTAACGTGCTGGGCGTCGAGAACCCGGTCAAGAACCTCGGCAAGCTCGTCCACAAGTACGGCGGCTATCTGGTCGTCGACGGCGCGCAGTCGCTGCCGCACATGCCGGTCGATGTGGCCGACCTGGGAGCCGACTTCTTTGCCTTTAGCGCGCACAAGGCCATGGGCCCCATGGGCATCGGCGTGCTGTGGGGCAAGATGGACCTGCTCAACGCCATGCCGCCCATGCTCACCGGTGGCGAGATGATCGACTCTGTCACCGAGCAGGACGCCGTCTGGGCGCCCGTCCCCGAGAAGTTCGAAGCCGGCACGCAGGACGCCGCCGGCATCTTCGCCACGGGTGCGGCGCTTGATTACCTGGTCAACACGGTGGGCTACGAGAACATCCAGGCCCGCGAGCAGGCACTCGTCCACTATCTGATGGGCGAACTCATGCAGCTCGACTTTGTCCAGATCATCGGCTCCATCTATTGGGACAACCACCACGGCGTTGTGAGCTTTAACGTCAAGGGCATCCATCCGCACGACGTCGCGAGCATCATGGACATGGACGGCGTCTGCATCCGCGCCGGCCACCACTGCGCGCAGCCGCTGCTTACCTGGCTGGGCGTCGAGAACCTTGCCTGCTGCCGCGCCAGCGTGGCCTTCTACAACGACAAGGCCGACATCGACAAGTTCATCGCCGGCCTGCATCACGTTTGGAGCACGTTCAATGGGTAATCTGTACACCTCCACCACGTTTATGGAGCACAACTCGCACCCCGACTATAAGTACGAGATGGACGCTCCCACGCACGAGCACGACGGCATCAACCCCAGCTGCGGCGACGAGCTCACCTTGCAGCTGCGCGTCGAGAACGGCGTGATCGAGGAGGCCTCGTTTACCGGTCACGGCTGCGCCATCAGCCAGGCCAGCGCCGACATCATGGCCGACCTCATCACCGGCGAGACGGTTGAGGAGGCACGCCGCCTGGCCGGGCTTTTCCTGGCCATGATCCGCGGCGAGAAGCTCTCCGAGGAGGACCTGGAAGATCTGGACGAGGCTGCCCAGCTCCAGGACATCTCGCACATGCCCGCCCGCGTCAAGTGCGCCGAGCTCGCCTGGCGCACCCTCAACGGCATGCTCACGGGACAAAATAATCAGTAGTATTTGTCCCAAATCTTAAGAATTTTGTTGGCCGAATCGCTTGACAAGAGTGGTTCGGCCATTTTCTATTCCGAGCCCTCAGCCTGAGCCTTCACCCGCGCATAAGCGCGCACGATACGAGAGACGGTACTCTTGCTGATTCCCGTATACCGTTCAATCTCGCGCACCGTGTAGCCGCCATCATGCAGGGCGAAAATGATTCCGTCTCGCCGCGCGGGTGCTACGGTCTTGAGCTCATTGAGCGGAACGCCCAGGCGCTTCGCCATCTTGTCGGCAAACGCACGCCGCTCCCACTCTGTCTCATCCATATCGTGAATCACCGGATCGGAACCATCGGGCATCGACAGAGAATAATCCAGAAACCCCCTGGCAGACCCAAAGAGCTCGAGCACACAAGAAGGGTCCGAAAATCCCCTCGTCATATCGTTGTCATACGCTCGCAGATACTCGGCAAAGCTGCTCCACGGATAACGCTCGATCAGGGCGATACCCGCCTCCTGCGGATTAGCGTGAACATAGCGAATGGCGGCCATTAGATAACGGTCGGTATCGAGCGAGCGCCGGTCAAAACGGTTCTGGAACAGATGGCCCGTGCGCCCCGTGTGTTTATTGAACCGCCGCGCGTACGTCAAGAGCAGCCGGTGCATCGCAGCGCTCATCCTGTCCTCGTAATCTGCAAGCACCAAATGCACGTGATTGCCCATAAGGCACCAGGCGATAACCGTCACGCCCGCCTCGCGGCAGCACTCGCGCATCAGCTCCAAAAACTCCCACCGGTCTTCATCGCCCTCAAAGATGAGCTGCTTGCCCACACCGCGGGCACAGACATGGTAAAAGCCGGTAACCGTTCTCCAAACGCGCTGCATGACGCTCCCCTCGCCGGGATCTGCTTGCCATCCAATACAGCACGATTGAAGCGTGCCATCAAAACATTCACGCAAAACAACTGCGCCACACGGCAAAAGGCAGTATACAGACGGCGAACGGCATCATAGCTACAGGTCAGACAACGCGACATAGTCAAAAGCTTGAACAGAACCGACCCCCTTCAGCGAACCGCACAGCCGCAAACAGCTTTGTTAAATCGCTTCAATTGAAAGTTCCTCGCATCTCGCTACGAAAACTGAGCCGTTCGCCGAATATTCCGTGCATTTCGCGGTATTATAGGGGCTGCATGTCATGTCCCTTTCGAAGGGTCGCCCGGCAATCGCCAGCCACGACCCCCAGACGGGACGCCAACACGATAGAGAGGAGAGGCATGCAGTACTCACAGGAAGTGGAGAACATGTGCCCCGTTGCCAAGGGTGCATACCACGGCCCCGCACCCATCCCCGAGGAGGGCAAGTGGGTCCAGGCTAAGGAGATTTCCGACATCTCCGGTCTTACGCACGGTGTGGGTTGGTGCGCACCTCAGCAGGGCGCCTGCAAGCTCACGCTGAACGTCAAGGACGGCATCATCGAGGAGGCCCTCGTTGAGACCATCGGCTGCTCGGGCATGACCCACTCTGCCGCCATGGCTTCCGAGATCCTTCCCGGCAAGACCATCCTCGAGGCCCTCAACACCGACCTCGTCTGCGACGCCATCAACGTTGCTATGCGCGAGATCTTCCTGCAGATCGTTTACGGCCGCAGCCAGACCGCGTTCTCCGAGGGCGGCCTGCCCGTGGGCGCCTCCCTCGACGACCTCGGCAAGGGCCTTCGCTCTCAGGTCGGCACCATGTTCGGCACCAAGGCCAAGGGCGCTCGTTACCTCGAGCTCGCTCAGGGCTACGTCACCCGCATGGCTCTCAACGACAAGAACGAGATCATCGCATTCGAGTTCCTGAACCTCGGCAAGTTCACCGACGCCGTCAAGGCCGGCAAGACCCCCGAGGAGGCCATCGCTGGCGCTATGGGCCACTATGGTCAGTGGGAGAACGCTGCCAAGTACATCGACCCGCGCACCGACGAGGAGACTCACTCCGTCGCCAGCGTGTTCCCGGTTCACGAGTAGAAAGGGAGGGAAATAACTATGACTGTTACGTTCGAAGGTTACGAGCGCCGCGCTGACAAGATCAACAAGTGCCTCGCCGACAACGGCATCGCCTCCCTCGAGGAAGCTCTGCAGATCTGCACCGACAAGGGCTTCAACCCGCGTGAGATCGTCAACAACACCCAGTCCATCGCCTTCCAGAACGCCGAGTGGGCCTACACCCTCGGTTGCGCTCTCGCTGTCAAGCGTGGCGCAAAGTCCGCTTCTGAGGCTGCCGCCATCATCGGCGAGGGCATCCAGGCCTTCACCGTTCCCGGCTCCGTCGCCGAGGACCGCAAGGTCGGTCTGGGCCACGGCAACCTGGGCGCTATGCTGCTCTCCGACGACACCGAGTGCTTCGCCTTCCTGGCCGGCCACGAGTCCTTCGCTGCCGCTGAGGGTGCTATCGGCCTGGCTCTGAACGCCAACAAGGCTCGCAAGAAGCCGCTGCGCGTTATCCTCAACGGTCTGGGCAAGGACGCTGCTCAGATCATCGCCCGCATTAACGGCTTCACCTACGTGAAGACCCAGTTCGACTACTACACGGGCGAGCTCAAGGTCGTCGAGACCATCCCCTACTCCGATGGTCCCCGCGCTGCCGTTAACTGCTACGGCTCCGACGACGTCCGCGAGGGCGTTGCCATCATGTGGCACGAGAACGTCGACATCTCGATCACCGGTAACTCCACCAACCCCACGCGCTTCCAGCACCCCGTCGCTGGCACCTACAAGAAGGAGCGCCTCGAGGCTGGTAAGAAGTACTTCTCCGTCGCTTCTGGTGGCGGCACTGGCCGTACCCTGCACCCGGACAACATGGGCGCCGGCCCTGCCTCTTACGGCATGACCGACACCATGGGCCGTATGCACTCCGACGCCCAGTTCGCCGGTTCTTCCTCCGTGCCTGCGCACGTTGACATGATGGGTCTCATCGGCATGGGCAACAACCCCATGGTCGGTGCCACCGTCGCCTGCGCTGTCGCCGTCGAGGAGGCCCTCAAGGCCTAATCGCGCCCGCGCGATGCTCATATAGTTGAGCTTGGAGCCGCTACCTTTCGAGGTGGCGGCTCTTTTTGTTTACACCGACGCAGGATAGCTAATGCCGATATGTCAGTTGCGGCGAAATACGAGATGTGATGAGATGGAGCGTCAGAGCGTCCATGACGCCCACCTGCCATATTTGCCCTTTACCGATTTGCCGAGTCTTTGCGACCCCATTGCCGATCACCCGTGCGACAATGCGCCGGACGAGAAAGGAAGCCAATGGAATCGACTGATGTACTGGTAATTGGATCTGGCATTGCGGGCCTTTGCGCCGCCATCGAAGCGGCATGTACAGGTGCAGCCGTCACTGTGGCAAGCGCCGGCAAGACCATGAGTGGATCGAGCTTCTTCCCGGGTACCTGGGGCCTGGGGCTTATCGGACCCGTTAACGAAGACGACGAACAAGACCTCATCGATACCATCCAGACCGTTGGTGGCGGCGTCGCCGACCCCGAGCTTGTCCAGACGTTTGTCCACGGCATTCCCCAGGCAATTGAATGGCTCGAGCAAGACCTGGACGTTGAGCTCCAGCGTCCGCAAAGCGCCGAGAGCGCCCAGCAAAAGCAATTTATCCCCTGCTTTGACCACAAGACGCGCATGTGGCGCGGCCTCACCCGCAAGCCCCTTGAGGACGCTCTGACGACCCGGATCGAGTCGCTCGGTATTCGCCTGCTCCCCCGCCATGAGCTTATCGACCTTGTTGAAGATACGGACGGAAAGATTGTCGGCGCCACGCTCTACGACCGGACAAACGCGCGTCTCGTGCCTATGGCCGCTAAGGCCACGATCATCGCAGCCGGTGGCACAGGCGGCCTGTTCGAGCGCAGCCTCACTTCCACCGACGTGCTCAGCTCATCACAGGCTATCGCGGTGGCGCACGGTGTGTCCCTTACTAATATAGAGTTCATGCAGATGATGCCCGGCTTCATCGAGCCCAAGCGCAACCTGGTCTTCAACGAGAAAACCTGGCGCTACGTCAAGTTCGACCAGCCGGTCGATATCGCCGACGATAAGCTCGACGATCTGCTCGAGCAACGCTCCGGATATGGTCCTTTCACCTCGCGCTTGGCCTCCCGCGCCATCGACCTCGTCATCGATCAGGCAGGTGCCGAAGGCTTGGCGCTCCACTACGACTTCCCCCGCGAGGACATCCCCGAGTTTGTGCAGACCTTTGCCACCTGGCTACAAGACGAGCACGGCATCGCGCCGACCGACGAGATGCGCGTGGCGATGTATGCCCACGCCGCCAACGGCGGTATCAAAATCGACAAGACCGCGTACACGGGCGTTGAGGGCCTCTACGCCTGCGGTGAGGCAACAGGCGGCATGCACGGCGCCGACCGCATCGGCGGCTTGTCGAGTGCCAATGGCATCGTATTCGGTCGCATCGCAGGCGCATCGGCAGCCCAGGCAGCACAGAATGCACCTGAGGTGGCCCCGAAGGCCGATATCGCCCTCCCCCAGTACGGCATTGCCACAACAGATGCCGAACGCCTGACACGCAGCCTTAAGCACACGATGAGTACCTATTGCATGATCAACAGGACCGAAGCAGGTCTATCCAAGGCTCTGCAACAGCTTGAAAGCCTGCAAGACGAGGCAACGGCGCTGAGCAAGCCACACGCCAATGACAGCGAAATCGCAGCCCTCGCCCGCCTGCAATCGCAGATTCAACTAGCACAGGAAATGGTCAAAGCCATGCGCAAGCGAACCGAAAGTCTCGGATCGCACTATCGAGCGAATTAAACTGGACACCTATCTAAAGCAAAACACAACTAATCGATATCTATGGGCCCCGTGAACTCGAAGTGGCACGGGGCCCATTCGTGTCCGCACGGCAGCGTATCCTAATTTTGAATACAGAGCGGGCAAAGTCCGCATACACAAAAGGCCAGCGAGGAGGAGATATGGACAGTAGAGATATCGAGAAGTGGCGTGTCAAACTTGATAGCTACGCCAATGTGGAAGACGGCGTTGAGTATTGGCTCGCACGCGATTTAATGGAACCCATGGGGTACACTCGATGGGAGAACTTTTCCGAAGTTGTTAAGAGGGCAAAAGTCTCGTGCGAAACAAACAAAACTCCAGTTGATTCCCATTTTCGTGACACCACGAAAATGGTAACTGCCGGTGTCGCCGCTCGCGCGGTTAAAGACTACAAACTTACGCGCTATGCATGCTATTTAATCGCCCAGAACGGAGATTCAAACAAGCAAGAAATCGCGCTCGCACAGGCGTACTTCGCCGTGCAGACGCGCCGCCAAGAGCTCATAGAGCAGCGCTTCGCAGAGATTCAGCGCTTGCAGGCGCGCCACTCGCTATCTGATTCAGAGAAACAGCTCTCGGGTATTGCGTTCAAACGCGGCGTGGACTCCAAAGGATTCGCGATCATCAAGTCGAAGGGCGATGAAGCGTTATTCGGCGGCAGAAGCACGGCGGAAATGAAGCAACAGCTCGGCGTATCCAAGAGCTCGGCATTGGCGGACAGGCTAGCCGATGTTCTCATCAAAGCAAAGGACCTTACGAACTCGATGACGGCCTTCAACGCCCAGGAACACGACCTGTACGGTCTGGACCAGATCAAGCAAGAGCACGTCGAGAACAACACAAGCGTGCGTGGCAGCCTCATCGACCGCGGAATTGTACCCGAGAACCTACCGCCTGCCGAAGATACAAAGAAGCTCGAACGTCGCGTGAAAGCAGACGAGAAAAAGCTCAAGGAGGGTACTGACGGTTTTACCGATCCCCAGGGTAGGCTCGATCTGTGAAAGCGGCTGTGCCATTTCGGGTTCGACTCCAAGCGAGGTCAACAAAAAAAGACGGCCAACTTTCGTTGACCGTCTTAACTTGCTTTGGTGGGCCGTCAGGGGGTCAGCCTGCTGCGCAGGCGGCCGCTGCGGCGCCAAGGCGCCTTGCGCGCTGCGCTGGCAAATGCTTACGCGTTTTCTCAGCTACGCGCCCTTTCGGGTTCGACCCCATGAAAGATCAACAAAAAAGCGACCGGCCGAAGCCAGTCGCTTTAACATACTTTGGTGGGCCGTCAGGGGGTCGAACCCTGGACCTTGGGATTAAGAGTCCCCTGCTCTACCAACTGAGCTAACGACCCGATATCAACACGAAGCAAGAACTGGGGTGGGTAAAGGGACTCGAACCCTCGACCTACGGGACCACAACCCGTCGCTCTAGCCAACTGAGCTACACCCACCGTGTCCTGTGCGCTTCGCGCTCGACTATTATTGCAAGGAACGCCACGCGATGCAAGCCCCAATTTTCAAGAATTTTGAAAAGAGTTTTTCAAGCGCGTTTCGAGCAATTCCCACCGGTTTCATAGGAGTAAACTTGCCCCACTGCAAATGCTCGAAAGGACAAGCATGAAAGAACTCTCCAACCGTACGGCAACGTTTACCGATTCCGTCATCCGCCGCATGACGCGCATCTCCAATAAGTATGGCGCCGTCAACCTGTCGCAGGGCTTCCCCGACTTCGATCCCCCGGCGCAGCTGCTCAACAGCCTCAGCGCCATCGCCAGCGACCCCAAGCCGCTCTATCACCAATACTCCATCACCTGGGGCTCCCAAGCCATGCGCGAGGCGCTTGCCGCCAAGCAGGAGCACTTTATGGGCATGCCGATCAACCCCAACGAGAACATCGTGGTCACCTGCGGCTCCACCGAGGCCATGATGGCCGCCATGATGACGGTCACAAACCCCGGCGACAAGGTCGTCATTTTCTCGCCATTCTACGAGAACTACGGCGCCGACACGATCCTTTCGGGTGCCGAGCCCATCTACGTGCCGCTCAACCCGCCCACCTTTGACTTCGACCGTGAGGTCCTCGAGGCGGCCTTCCGCGACAACGATCCCAAGGCGATCGTCCTGTGCAACCCGTCCAACCCCTGCGGCAAGGTCTTTACCCGCGAGGAGCTCACCTTTATCGCCGACCTGTGCAAAAAGTATGACGCCTACTGCATCACCGACGAGGTCTACGAGCACATCGTCTACGCGCCCCACGAGCACGTGTACATGGCCACGCTGCCCGGCATGTTTGAGCGCACCATCAGCTGCAGCTCGCTGTCCAAGACCTACTCCATCACCGGCTGGCGCCTGGGCTACACCATCGCTCCCGCCGAAATCACCGAGCGCATCAAAAAGGTCCACGACTTCCTCACCGTAGGCGCCGCCGCTCCCCTGCAGGAAGCTGTCGTCACCGCCCTCAACTTCGACGACAGCTATTACGATGAGGTGCTCGACCTCTACACCGCCAAGCGCGACCTGTTCTGCCAGGGACTCGACAGCATCGGTCTTGAGCATAACGTGCCGCAGGGCGCCTACTACGTCATGATGGACATCTCTGAGTTTGGCTATGACAGCGACCTCGAGTTCTGTGAAGACCTCGCGTCTAAAGTGGGTGTGGGCGCCGTGCCCGGCTCGAGCTTCTTCCGCGAGCCCGTCAACCATCTGATTCGTTTCCACTTTGCCAAGCGAGACGAGACGCTTAACGCGGCGCTGGAGAACCTCAAGTCGCTACGTGATAAAATCAAGCCGCGCGGGTAAGGACGGCCCGGCAACTAAAGCAACCAAAGAAGCCCCGCACCGCCCGCCGCGTTGCGGGGCTTCTTTTTATAGCGCTTTCTTAAATGGTTTAGAGCTCTATACTTTAGTCATGGAGCAACTCGTCCCAGAGAGAGGAATACTATGGCAGAGCAGCAGCTTATCGGAGCGCTCGAGGCCGGCGGCACCAAGATGGTCTGCGCCACGGGCTATGCAGACGGTACGGTCCTGGAGCGTGAGCAGATCGCGACCACGACCCCGCAGGAGACCGTTGAGGCCGTCAACGCATGGTTTGCCGACAAGGGCATCGCTGCGCTGGGCATTGGCGCCTTTGGCCCCACCGCGGTCAACCCCGCTTCGCCGCAGTACGGCAAGATCCTAGAGACCCCTAAGACGGCATGGCGCTACTTTGACCTGCTGGGCACTATCCAAAACGAGCTCAATATCCCCTGCGGCTACGACACCGACGTCAACGTCGCCTGCCTGGGCGAGGTCACCTTTGGTTGCGCCCAAGGCCTCACTGACGTTGTGTATCTGACCATCGGCACCGGCGTGGGCGCCGGCGTGCTCTCGGGCGGCCAGCTCGTGCACGGCATGATGCATCCCGAGGCTGGCCACATCCTGGTCACGCGCGACCCGCGCGACACTATTGGCGAGCACAGCGCCTGCCCCTTCCACGACAACTGCCTCGAGGGCCTCATTGCAGGTCCCGGCGTCAAAAAGCGCTGGGATGGCAGGAGCGCCGGAGACATGGCCGATGACCCGGAGGCCATGGACCTGCTCGCCGGCTATCTGGCACAGGCGCTCATGACCTACACGCTGTGCTACGCACCGCAAAAGATTATCATCGGCGGCGGCGTGGCCGACCACACCCCCATCGTGCCGCTCGCACGCAAAAAGTGCGCCGAAATGCTCAACGGCTATATCGTCACGCCCGAGGTCAACGACATCGATACCTACATTGTCAACAACAGCCTCGAGGGCAAGCAGGGCATCATGGGCTGCCTGGCCCTGGGCGCACAGGCGCTTCAGTAGCAGACGCACCCACAGGGCGTGGCGCGCTCGGCAAATCTAACCTACGGAACGACGCCACCACGCCCCATATAAGCCCTCAAATAAAAAAGCCGCCTAGGACCAAACAATACGTCCTAGGCGGCCTTTTTGGCGTGCATCAGCGACCGTAAGAGATATCGGAGCACAACGCCCGTTGCCGCTCCACAGCAGTCGATCATCACATCGGTGATCATGCCGGCGCGTCCCGGCACAAAGAGCTGAATCGTCTCGTCGATCGAGGGAATCAGCAGCAGGAACACCGCCGTGGGCAGCAGCACGTCAAAGGTGCGCCGGCCCTCAAGATCAAAGGCGTGCGTTGCCAGGATGCCGAGCACCATATACTCGGTAAAATGCGCGCACTTGCGAACAACAAAGTTGGTCACCCATTCATATGGAAGTCCCACGCCGTGCAGGAAACCGCGGATAGCTTCCATGACCGTCAGGCTCAGCGAGCCCGACCCCGAGCCGGGAACCAGCGAATTGCCCCAGATCAAGAGCGCCATCAGGCAGGTCACGACCGCCCATTTTCGATTGATCTTAACCATGCAGAAGTTATGCCTCCGCGCGGAGCGGCGCGAAGCTGGCGGTACCGCCCTCGATAACGCTCAGATAGGCACGGCCCGTACGCTTGGCGGTAGAGGACTGCAGGCGCTCGATCTCTTCCTCGAGGATCTGATTGACGCGCTCGTGACGACGGTTTTCCATAATGCCGGCGGCAATAGCCTCGGCCCGCTCGATGCTCTCGCGCGAGATACGGGCGGTATCCTCGGGGAACACAGCGCTGTGACGGCCGACATAGGCGGGGGCAGCAGGCTGAGGGGCAGCGACGGGAGCGGGAGCTGCAACAGGAGCGGGCTCGTCAATCTCATCCAGAATCGCGGTGGCGGCGGCCCACATGTCCTCGTGGCCCGAGTAATCAGCCATGGGGACATCAACCTCGAGCGAGGCGTCCGGAAGGTCGCCGGTGTCGATGCGATCTTGGGCATCAATCGATGCGGTGATGGCTGCAGGCTCATCGAGGTCATCGAGATCGATGTCCGCGGCACCGGAGATGATAGGCATGCTGGCGAGGTTTGCATTGTACGGCGCAGCCTCAGCCGCCTGCTGCCGGGCAGGAGCGCCCCAAAGCGAGCTCTCGGCGGCACGGCGGGCGGCAACGGCCTCCTCGTCCGCGGCCATGGCTTCATCAACGTACGAATTGTCGGCAGAAGCGTTCGCGTCGCCCGAGGTAGCGTTGTAGGCGTTATTGGCTGCCGCGTTGGCAACGAGTGCCACGAAAGCCGCCGTGCTGCCCGCAGGGGCGGCCTGGGAGCCCGACACGGCGCGCGCCGCGGCGGCGATGTCGTCGCGATTGAGGGAGCCGGTCTGCCCGCCGTTGGTGAGCTCGTCGATGGCGACTTGATAGACGTCGCGCGAGCGCGCAGGGTCGCAGCTCACCGGCGAATCGTCGTCGAGCATACTGTCGATCATGGACCAAGCCTCGGCCTCGTCCATGGCATCTGCGGCTCGAGCGATGGTAGGGACACCATCATCGGCATGACGGCGCTGGAACGCACCAGTCAGGCCGGAAAGGAATGCCGAGGTAGACTGCTCCACCTGAGTCTGAGAAGCAGAAGCCGCAGCGTAAGGAGTAGCATCCTGCTGCTGAGCTGGAATCGAGGCGGTCTTGAACTCGCTTTGATGCTGATTGAGATTGGCGGCACCGCCCATGGCATCGGGCTGGAACAGACGCTCTTCACGCTGCGCACGGTACTCGGAGATACCCAGCGAGGCGGCATAGATACCCACGCCCGCCACCGCGCCCACGGCGAAGGGAACCGCACCCGCCACGACCGTCTCGTTCACCGACGAAAACGGCAGCGTCGCGGCATACATAACCACGGGAGCGGCAAGGCCGATCCCGCACGAAAGTCCGGCAAGGACTGCTCGTTGTGTTGCATCAGAAGAAGCCATGAGCTCTCCCCATCTTCCAGCACCCAAATCGCATCATTCAGTTGGCTGCGCGAGAGAAGATGAAGCGGGGCTATGCCCCAAAGCAACGGTATATGGTTCGTTTCATCTGCGTTTTCCGTCGCGAAGCTTAAAAGCTATTATGCGAAACCGCCCTGTCGATTGCAAGCGACGATGTCGGATTGAAACGGGAAACCTGCTGCTTGCCAGTCTTATGGTCAAAAATAAGTGCGGAGCGGCGCTATGGAAAAGGGCCGAGGCTCAAAGCCCCGACCCTTTATCGCATTGATGACTATCGCTGCGTGTGGATGACAACCTAGAACGTCTGCTCGTAGTCGCTGTGCTTTTTGGCCGAACGCACCAGGAACTCCTGGTTGGTGTTGGTGCCCTTAAGACCCTTGATAAACGATGCGGCTGCGCGCTCGGTGTTGTTCATGCCGGCAAGAATGCGACGCAGACCAAAGACAAACGGGCGCATCTGCTCGTCGACCAACAGGTCCTCGTTACGTGTACCGGAGGCAACGGGGTCGATAGCCGGGAAGATGCGGCGGTCGGCCAGGTCGCGGTCGAGCTTAAGCTCCATGTTGCCGGTGCCCTTGAACTCCTCAAAAATGACCTCGTCCATCTTGGAACCGGTGTCGATGAGGGCAGAGGCCAGGATGGTGAGCGAGCCACCGTTCTCGATATTGCGGGCTGCACCCAGGAAGCGCTTGGGCGGATACAGTGCCGCCGAATCGACGCCGCCCGAAAGGATGCGGCCCGAGGCGGGCGCCGCCAAGTTGTAGGCGCGGGCGAGGCGCGTGATGGAGTCGAGCACCACCACAACATCGCCACCCAGCTCTACGATGCGCTTGGCGCGCTCGATGACGAGCTCTGCCACGCGGGTGTGGTTGTCGGCAGGCATATCGAAGGTCGACGCTACAACCTCACCCTTGATGGAACGCTGCATATCGGTGACCTCTTCGGGGCGCTCGTCGACGAGCAGGCAGATGAGGTGCACCTCGGGGTTGTTAATCGAGATAGACTGGCAGATCTTCTTGAGGATCGTGGTCTTGCCGGCCTTGGGTGGGGACACGATCAGGCCACGCTGACCCTTGCCGATCGGTGACACGATGTCGATGGCGCGACCGGTAATAGAGTCCTTGCCGTGCTCCATGCGCAGCGGCTCGTTGGGATAGACCGGGGTGAGGTCGCCGAACTTGGGACGGTTGCGAATCTGCTCGGGGTCAAGACCGTTGATGGTCGTGATTTTGGCGAGGCCGGCGCGCTTGTCGCCGCCGCGCGAAGGACGCAGCGAGCCCTCGATGACGTCGCCCGTGCGCAGGCGCGCGGAGCGGATGAGGTAAGCGGGCACGAAGGCGTCGTCGTTGGACTTCATGTAGCCATGGGCGTGGATGATGCCGGAGCTGTCCGGGCGAATCTGCAGGATGCCCTTGATATCGCGGAAGCCCTCGGCCTTCGCGGCGGTGGTGTAGATCTCTTCGACGAGTTCGGCCTTCTTCTTGCCGGTCGTCTCAATCTCGAACTCCTTGGCCTTCTCGCGCAGCTCGGCGACCTTCATGGCCGCGAGCTCCTCGCGCGAAAGCGTGGGCTCAGTCGGAGCGGCATTGCGCTCCTTATTGCGCTGCTTGCGGTCGCGCTGACGGTTGCGACGGTCGTTGTTGCGCTCGTTGTGTTCCTCGTTGCGCTTGTGCTGGCGACGGTTGGAACGAGTGCCGTCTTCGGCCTCGGCGGGCGCGGCAGCATCGGTTGCGGCGGCGTCGGCATTGACCGCAGCGGCTTCATTGGCCTCGGCGCCAGAATCGACCTGCGCTTCGACATCAGCCTGATGCTCGGACGCCTTGGCCTTAGCGGACTTCTTACGACCGCGCTTGGGCTTCTCGGACGCAGGCTGTTCGACGTCTTGGGGCTCGGCGGCATCAGTCGATGCATCGGCGGTCGTCTCGTCGGAATCCTCGGACGCACCCTTCTTGGCAGCCTTAGCCTTGGACGTGCGCTTAACAGCAGTGCGACGGCTGCGACCGGGGCGGACGTCGGCGGGCTCGGCATCGGCGGGAGCGGCCTCGGAAGTCGCAGCATCCTGAACGGGTGCATCGGCAGCGGTTGCAGACTCGGCGGTCGCCGCAGCATCCCGAGCAGCTGCGGCTGCGGCTGCGGCCTTCTCTGCCTCGACGAAGGCCTTGGGCTTGCGACCGCGACGGTGCGGGCGCAAAGCCGGATCGACAACGGGAACTTCGCTGGCCTCGACAGGCGCAGCGGGCTCAGTTGGCGATGCGCCCTCCCCTGCTGCGGAACGGACCGAAGCCTCAGTGAGCTCGGGGGTTACCTGTTCAGCAACCTGCTCGGCCTTAGCAGCCGTGCGACGGCGTGTGCGCGGTGCCGGCTTCTCGGTCGGTTGGTCGGCGGCAGGGGTCTCGGGCACAGACGGAGCTGCAAGCTCGGTCAGAGCCGCGGCCTCGCGCTCGGCAGCACGACGGCGGGCGCGCACCACCTGAGCCTCGCTAATCTGCGCCAACGCACGTGCCTGCGCGACCTCATCGGAAATCGGCGCCGAGGAGTCAGCTGCAACGGTGCGCTTGGCGCGCGTCGTGCGCGCGGTACGGCGCTTGGGCTTGGTGACCTCCTCGCCGTCAGCGGCAGGCTTGGCCGCGCGGCGCGTGCGCTTGGGCTTTGCCGGAGCAGCCTCCTCACCAGTTGCAGGCACGGCCTTCTCAGCCGTTGCAGCCTTAGGCGTCTCAGGAGCCGAGGTTTGCGCGGGCGCCGCGACCTGGTCCGACGCAACCGGTGCAGCGGGAGCGGCTTGCGTCGTCGTTATTTCGTTTTCTTGCTGTTGATCAGACACAGTGTTTGCTCAACTTTCTTTTCAAGCCCTGTGATCACATGCTCCCTGCATAAACCTTCAGGGCGGCTAAACAGTCTAGCTCCGTCAAATACCGACGGACATCATTGATCTGTATCGAGATATTTGCGTCATATACGCAGCGTTAGTGTAACACAACCGCCGCCACCTGCAACTTAGTCATTGGGGACGTTCTTAAACGACTATTCAAAAGGGGCACTCCTCCTCAAAAGCGCCTGAAATGTCACGTCAGAGGAGTGAAACCGTGACATCCGGAATGGCCGAGCCACGAATCGCGCCCATCTACTACGTTTACCCACGGGCCCCTGACCATACCCTTGTTTTTTCAAAAACAACGAGTCTGCTACCTGCGCTTTTAATATCGTACATTTCGGCATGGTTCGGGATATGCGTCCAAACGTAGGAGATGAGCCCAATTCGTGGCGGACGGTATCCCACCACCCCTCCACGAGACAAAAATGATCCGTTTCCCCCGTCCCCAAGGGACGGTTTTCAAAACTATGCCGGATTACGGGGCCAGAATGCTGCAAGCCAACCATACCCTGCATTTTCAAGAAACAATAAGCCATCTACCTGCGGGTTTAATTTTGCTATTGGCACCATGGTCGCCAGTTGGCGATTCAGCCCCGTAAACCGGTATAGTTGCGATTTGGTAGCATTTCCCGGCAAACCAAATAGTCTCACCAAACGCAAAAAGCCCGACCTCCGTGGGAGATCGGGCTTTCAAGGCTCAGTTAAACCAAACCTGCGCGGTCAAATGACCCGTAGCTTACATCTGCTCGGGAGCGGAGACACCAACAAGGGTGAGCACCAGGGCGAGCGTCACGCGGACGGCGTCGCAAGCGGCCAGACGGGCGCGCGAAAGCTCGGGGTCGACGGGACGGCCCTCGCTCGGCAGAACCTGGCAGGCAGCGTAGAAGCTGTGGAAGTCGCCGGCGAGTTCCTCGGCAAAGTGCGTCAGACGGAACGGGGCGCGGTCGCGAGCGCAGCTGGCGATGAGGTCGGTGAGCTCATTGAGCTTACGCGAAAGGGCGAGCTCGGTCGGGTCGGTCAGCAGCGAGTAATCGACGTTCTCACCGATGGCCTTGGCGGCGACGGCCTTCATGCCCATCTCGTCAGCCTGCTCGGGCGTAACGTCAGCGGCACGACGCAGGATGGAGCACACGCGGGCGTGAGCGTACTGCACGTAATAGACCGGGTTGGAGTTGTCGCGCTTCTTGACGGCCTCGATATCGAAGTCGACCATCTGGTTGGAGCTCTTGGAGATGAGCGTGTAACGAGCGGCGTCGGAGCCAACCTCGTCGACGAGCTCCTGCAGGGTCACCATGGTGCCCTTGCGCTTGGACATACGGACGGGCTTGCCGTTACGCAGCAGGTTGACGAGCTGGCCCAGCAGAACCTCGAACTTGCCGGGGTAACCCAAGGCATCGCAGACGCAGCGGACGCGCTCGATGTAGCCGTGGTGGTCGGCGCCCCAGATGTCGATGACGTGGTCGACGCGCTGGAACTTATCCCAGTGATAGGCGACGTCGGAGGCAAAGTAGGTGTACTCGCCGTCGGACTTGATCAGCACGCGGTCCTTGTCGTCGCCCAGGTCGGTGGAGCGGAACCACAGGGCGCCGTCCTTGGTGTAGAGGTAGCCCATCTTGTCGAGCTTCTCAAAGGCGCGGTCGACGGCGGAGGTGCCGGCGGTCTCACCCTCGGTGTCCTTCACATACAGCGAGCGCTCGGAGAACCAACGATCGAAGTCGCAGTTAACGGCATGGCAAAGGTCGCGCATGTTGTCGACCATCTTTACATAGCCGCGCTCGCGGAAGCTCTCCATGCGCTCCTGCGGATCGGCGTTGACCCACTTATCGCCGTCGGTGCGCCAGAACTCGGCGGCCTCGTCGATGATGTAGTCGCCGCCGTAGGAGTCCTTGCCCAGAGTCTCGGCAAAGTTGTCCTGATACGGATGGGCCTCGGGATGCTCGTCGTTCTCATCGGCAACAAAGGCGTCGCGGTCGGCGATCAGCAGCTTGTGAGCCTCGTCGATATCCACGCCCTGCTTGGCGATGATGTCGGCAAGCTGCATATAGCGCGTGCTGATGGAGTTGCCGAAGGTGTTCATCTGAGAGCCGTGGTCGTTAATGTAGAACTCACGCTGGATATCGTAACCGGCGTGGTCCATCACACGGCAAAGGGAGTCGCCCAGAGCGGCCCAGCGGCCATGGCCGATGTGCATGGGGCCGACGGGGTTGGCGGAGACGAACTCGACCTGGGTCTTCAGGCCGCCACCGACGTTGGACTTAGCGAAGTCCATACCCTTCTCGCGAGCCTCGCCAAAGATGGCATTCTTGACGGCAACGGAGAGGTAGAAGTTGATGAAGCCGGGGCCTGCGATCTCGACCTTCTCGATCGCGGGGTCCTCGGGCATATGGGCAACGATGGCCTCGGCGATCTTGCGCGGGGCGCAATGGGCCAGCTTGGCGGACTTCAGGGCCATGGTAGAGGTCCACTCGCCATGAGAAGTGTCAGCCGGTCGCTCGATAGCGCAATCGTCAAGTTCAAATGCGGAAAGGTCGCCGGCCTCCTGGGCCGCAGCAAGCGCAGCGCGTACCAGCTCTTCAATCTTCTCGGGCATAGATCCTCCTTGTGTTAAAGCCCCCGAGCTCTTGGTCACTCGTAGGGCAAAAGCCAGAGTTTGTAGCACTCTATCACAAGCGACGGGCACTGTCGCAGGGTAAAGCCAATCGATATTGCATATGCACAAAAATGACTACAGCTTGTATGGAGTCACTCAAAGATGCCAGTCTGCCTGCAGATTATGCAGGCGTTGAAAATGCATAAAGGTGTGAATGAGCTGCGCCTGTTATCGAATACTCTTACCTATCGGAGTTGTGTGCTTTTCCTGCATACAGTAATGGTTTGCGCACGTCAGCGTGGTATTCTTAACATACGTAAATTCGTATAAGTTGGAGGTAGCATGTTCTCAATCGGTCAACACGTCATTCATCCGGGCCAGGGAGTCTGCACCGTCGTCGGTTTTAGGGACGACACACCGCAGCCCATGCTGCTGCTCGAGACCAAGCAGGGACATGCGCAGACGATCCTCATGTACCCCGTGGCGCAGGCCGACCGTTTGCACGCCGCCATCTCGCAGCAAGATGCCGAGCACTTGCTGAGCCACTATGACGAGCTGGAGTGCGACACCTTTACCGAGCGCAACAGCTCGCTTGAGGAGACACACTTTAAGCAGCAGCTCAAGCTGGGCGCGCCCGAGACGGTCCGCGTGGCAAAAACCATGATGCACCGCATTCGCCAGGCCGAGGAAGCTGATAAAAAGCCCAGCTCCTACTACATGCGCGTACTCAAGGAAGCCAAGCGCCGCTCCATCGAGGAGTTCGCTGTGGCCTTGGGCGTCACCGAGGAGGCCGCCGAAGCCCGCCTAGCCCAAGCCGCCCTCAACTAACCCACCCGCGCCAAAAACCACCACAAAGGGGACAAGCACCTTTGTGGTGGTTTTCTTGTTCTAGTAGTATTCATTCTTAGCGATACCCACGAGCACAAGGAGTCTCTTATGGCAGAACCGCTTACCGCCGGAATCACCCGCGACCGCGCGTTCGAACTGCTCAACGAGCACAACAAGGACCCGTTCCACATCACCCATGGTGAGACGGTCGAGGGCACTATGCGCTACTTTGCGCGCGAGTTCGACCCCGAGAACGAGGAGTTTTGGGGCATCGTCGGTCTGCTGCACGACCTGGATTGGGAGGAGCATGAGGACGACCCCATGAACCACACCATCTATGCTGCCGAGATTCTTGAGGGCGAAGGTGCGTCTCCCGAGCTCATTCGCGCCATCCAGACGCACACGTCCGATTTCAATACCTCGCTGCCCAAGCCCGAGCTGCAGATGGAGAAGATCCTGTTTGCTTGCGACGAGCTCACCGGCCTGATCGGTGCTGCCGTGATCATGCGTCCGAGCAAGAGCGTCATGGACTTTACGACCAAGTCGCTCAAGAAGAAGTTCAAGGACAAGCGCTTTGCCGCCGGCTGCTCGCGCGACGTGATTTCGCAGGGCGCCGAGATGCTGGGTTGGGAGCTCCCCGAGCTCTTTGACCGCACCATCGCGGCCATGCAGTCCTTCGCGCCCGATCGCGATACCTTCCAGGCCTAACCGCCCGCGCCAGCTAAAACCGCCACAAAGGGGACAGGCACCTTTGTGGCGGTTTTTCTTGCGCGGTCGCTAGGGGCGGACCTGGCCGGTGCCTCGGAGCTTGTATTTGTAAGTGGTGAGGGCCTCGGCGGCAAAGGGGCCGCGGGCGTGGAGCTTTTGGGTCGAGATGCCGATCTCGGCGCCCAGGCCAAACTCGCCGCCGTCGGTAAAGCGCGTACTGGCGTTGGCATACACAGCCGAGGCATCGACCGCATCCAGGAAGTGCTCGCAAGCATCCGTGTCCTCGGCAACAATGGCCTCGGAGTGCATCGTGCCGTAGCGGTTGATGTGTGCGATGGCCTCGTCCTCGTTTGCCACGACCTTCACGCTCATCTCGAGCGCCAGGTACTCGCGACCCCAGTCCTCCTCAGTCGCGGCGACGTAGTCATCACCCTCGGCAAGCCCGGCATCGGCGCATGCGGCGTAGGTTGCCTCGTCGCCGTGAATGAGCACGCCGTGGTCATGCAGCACGGCCACGACCGCGGGCAAAAACGCATCGGCCACAGCATGGTCGACCAGCAGCGACTCGGCGGCATTGCACACGCCTACGCGCTGGGTCTTGGCATTAACGATAATGTTGAGTGCCTTATCAAAGTCGGCGGATTCATGCACGTAGATGTGGCAGTTGCCCGTACCCGTCTCGATCACCGGCACGAGCGACTCGCGCACGCAGCGCTGGATCAGGCCCGCACCGCCACGCGGAATGAGCACATCGACGACGCCGCGGAGCTTCATGAGCTCGCCGGTGGCCTCGCGGTCGGTAGACTCGATCATCGACACGGCCTCGCGCGGGAAGCCCTTGGTCTCGAGCGCATCGGCCAGCAGCTCAGAAATCATGGCGCACGAGTGATAGGCTAGCGAACCGCCGCGCAGAATGCAGGCGTTGCCGGTGCGGATGCAGATGCCCGCGGCGTCGGCCGTCACGTTGGGGCGCGCCTCGTAGACCATGGCAACCAGGCCCAGCGGCACACTCACGCGCGTAAGGTCCACGCCACTCGCAAGCACACGGTGATCGAGCACGCGGCCCACGGGATCGGGCAGCTCGGCGAGCTTCTCCAGGCCGGCGGCCATGCTCTCAACGCGCTCGGGCGTCAGCAGCAAGCGGTCGAGCAATCCGACCGAGGTGCCCGCATCACGCGCAGCGGACATATCGAGCTCGTTGGCGGCGACGATGGAGTCGACACCGTTGCGCAGTGCTGCGGCCATGGCGCGCACGGCCTCCTGGCGCTGCTCGTCGCTCGCCGTGGCAAGCGAGGCCGACGCTGCCTTGGCGGCAACGGCAAGATCGTGGACATACGTGGCTATATCGACCGACATGGGCGGCCCTTTCTCCTAGAAGTTTGCAACCATGGTAGCCGATTTGCGCATGACCTCACCTGCGGCGGTAGAATTGGTCAACCCGAAACACCGCAACGAACGGAAGCATCACATGGCGCTCATCACTTCGTACCACGTCCCCGGCCTGTATGTCGAGGACCACAGCATCGACGTCCCCCTTGACTGGCGCGGCCTGGAGCCGATGCTCCTGGCCGTCGGCAGCACCATGCGCCGCGGCGCTATGCCGGCACCAATCGCCGGCGCGCCCGAGAGCATCAAGCTCTTCTATCGCGTGGTTTGCGCGCCCGACCGCATCAACGACGATCTGCCGCTGCTCCTGTTTTTACAGGGCGGCCCCGGCGGCGAGAGCCCGCGTCCGTTGTCGCCCACAAGCGATGGCTGGATCGAGGAGGCCGTCAAACACTTCCGCGTGGTCCTGCCCGACCAGCGCGGCACCGGACGCAGTAGCTGCGTGGACGGACGCACGATCGCGGCCTTGGGCGAGCGCACCGAGGCAGCCGGCGCCGATGCGGACCGCTCGCAGGCAGACTTCCTCAAGCGTCACCTCGCCAGCTCTATCGTGCGCGATTTTGAGTACCTGGGTCACGCTCGGGCAGAGCTACGGCGGCTTTTTGACGCTGAGCTATCTGTCGCTCTTCCCCGAGGGCGTGGCGGCAAGCTTTACCTGTGGTGGCATTCCGCACGTGCCGGCGAGCGCCAGCGAGGTCTACGCGCACACCTTCCCGCGCATGGCCGCCAAGACGCAGCAGTATTACGACCGCTACCCCGCTGACGTCGAGCGCGTGGCAGCCCTGGCCGATGCGCTCGAGGCTCAGAAGCCCGTGCTGCCCGACGGCTCGCCGATGACGGTTGAGCGCCTACAGCTCATGGGCAGCGACTTTGGCATGAAGCCGAGCTTTGAGCGCATGCATTGGATTATCGATCATGCTTTTGCTGACGGCGACGGCACGCTGAGCTGCGGTGCCTCAGTATCCGATAGCTTTTTGATGCGCGCCTTCGAGCGAACCAACACGCGCACGAATCCACTGTACTGGACGCTGCAGGAGTTCATCTACGCCGACGGCGACACTATGCCCATTGGCTGGGCCGCGGCTGAAGAGAAGGCTCACCGCACCGAGTTCGACACCCTCGCGCGCCCGCTCATGTTTACCGGCGAGGCCATGTTCCCGTGGATGTTCGAGCAGATGCCCGAGCTCAAGCCCTTCAAGCCCGCCATGGACCTGCTGATGGAAGACACCAGCTGGGACAAGATCTACGACCCGCAGCGCCTGGCCTACAACGAAGTGCCGCTCCAGGCCGCGGTGTATTTCGACGACATGTACGTGGATTCGGGCCTGCAGCTTGATACGCTCAGCCGCGTGGGCAACTCGCATGCCTGGGTGACCAACGAGTTCGAGCACGACGGCCTGCACGGCAGCGTGGTATTCAAGCACCTCTTCGACGAGGCCCTCAACCGCGGAGACCTGCGCCGAATCTTCTAGCAAAGGAGTGTCCCCACCTGCCGGCACAAAAGAAACGTCCCCAGGTGCCGGCACGAGAAAGACAGCGCTGCGGGAAACGATCCGCAGCGCTGTCTTTCTTTATGCAAATACGATCAAGTTATCCCTGTGTATCGCCGGCTTCTCGGCCAGGTCTGCCAGCAGGCGGTTGCTGGCGATCTGGTCCTGGCGGCGACCGGCAGCAAGTTCCAGCACGTCCGAATCGGCCTCGGCGATACCGCGGGCGACAACCATACCGCTCGGGTCGCACACGTCGAGCACATCGCCCTCGGCAAACTGGCCATCGACCTCGCGAATACCCACCGCAAGCAGGGAAGAGCCACGGCTGACCAGCGCCTTCGCAGCACCATCATCGACCGTCACCGAGCCATGCGCCTTGTCGCCCAGTGCGATCCACAGCTTGCGGGGTGCGATGTCCAGACGCTCCGCCGGCGGATCGAACAGCGTGCCCACGCTCTCGCCGCGGGCGAGGCGCACGAGCGCATCAGGCTCCTCGCCCGAGCAAATCACGCTCTGAATGCCCGCCGTCATCAGGATGCGGCTCGCGCGGATCTTGGTAATCATGCCGCCCGTGCCCACCGATGTGGAAGAATCACCCGCCGAGGCAATAATCTTGGCATCGATCTTATGCACGACAGGAACAAACTCGGCCGTGGGGTCCTCGTGCGGATTGGCGGTATAGAGGCCATCGATGTCCGAGAGCGTCACGCACAGATCGGCAGAAACCAGGCAGCTCACAAGCGCCGCCAGCGTGTCGTTGTCGCCAAACTTGATCTCGTCGACGGTGACGGTATCGTTCTCGTTGACGACCGGCACCACGCCCAGCTCCACCAGGCGCAGCAGGGCGTCGCGTGCATGCAGGTAGGACGTGCGGCGGGCCGTGTCGTGGCGCGTGAGCAGTACGAGCGAGGTGAGCAGGTCGCGCGCATGGAACTCCTCGTCGTAGGCCGACGAGATGATGCACTGACCAGCCGAGGCGCAGGCCTGCAGGCTCGGAAGGTCGCCGACCGGCTTGCGGTCGAAGCCCAACACGGGATAGCCACAGGCAATAGCGCCCGAGCTCACCACGACCAGACGCCAGCCGAGCTTGCGCAGCGCTGCGGCTTGATCGGCAAGTCCGCCGATAAAGGCGCGGTTGACCTTGCCATCGGCGCCCACCACCGTGGACGAACCGATCTTTACCACCATCGTTTTATAAGAAGTCGTCATACGTCAAACCAATCAACTGTTCAGCGAACGGCCGAGCTGGCGGCCAAGGGAGCGTGACTCGCCCCTACCGCCCAAGGAATTAGTGAGCCCAGGGAAAGGCAGAAGCCGCGGCCATGTTCTTGCGCACGAGCTCGTCGCGCACCTGAGCCAGGCCCTGCTCCATGCCCACCACATAGGTCTGCGGGTACAGGAAGCGCTTGAAAGCTGCGTCCAGATGATCGAGCGCCCAAGCACAGCGCTCGCGCGCGTCCTGGATGCTCTCACGCGGAGCCACCGCACTGCCATCGCGCACGATCGGCACCAGCAGCTCGCGATACTCAAGTTCGGACACGTCGGTCACCAAGGCGGCATCATTCACGGCCACGAGGGTATTGCCGCGCGCGGCGCCCTCCCCCGCCAGATGGTCCTCGTCGTAGATCATGTCGCAGACCGGGCCGCCAAAGCCGTCGTAATAACGGCGCACGCGTTGCACACCCGGGATCGTGCGCTTGTAGGGCTGCTCGGAGAGCTTGACCACCGGCGTCCATGGATCTGCCTCGCTCGCACGGCGGGCGGAAAGCTTGTACACGCCGCCCAGCGCCGGCTGGTCATAGCAGGTCGCAAGCTTGGTACCCACGCCAAAGCTGTCGATGGGCGCGCCCTGGTCGAGCAGCGACTGAATCGTGTACTCATCCAGATCGTTAGAAACCGAGATCCCCACATAGGGCAGGCCCTCGGCATCAAAACGGCCGCGAACATACTTGGAGAGCTTGGCGAGGTCGCCGGAGTCAATGCGAATGGCCGACAAGCGCTCGCCCACCGCTTCCATCTCCTTGGCAACCGTAATGGCATGTTCACAGCCCTCGCGCACGTCATAGGTGTCGATGAGCAGCGTGCAGTTCTTGGGGCTCGATTTGGCAAAGGCACGGAAGGCCTCGAGCTCGGAATCGAAGCTCATCACCCAGCTGTGCGCATGCGTGCCAAAGACGGGAATACCGTAGCGGCGGCCGGCGAGCACATTGGACGTAGAGGAGCAGCCGGCAACGTAGCTCGCGCGCGCAACGGCCAGACCGCCATCGGGACCCTGGGCTCGGCGCAGGCCAAACTCCGCCACGGGGCGACCGTCGGCGGCGAGCACCACGCGCGCCGTCTTGGTGGCGACAAGCGTCTGGAACCCGACGATGTTGAGCAGCGCCGTCTCGAGCAGCTGGCACTCCAGCGCGGGGCCGGTGACGCGCACCATGGGCTCGCGCGGAAAGACGAGCTCGCCCTCGGGCACGGCGTCGATGTTTACATGCGCACGAAAATCGCGCAGGTAGTCGAGGAATCCAGGCTTGAACATCGCGCCGCCGGCAGGGGCCTGGAGCGAGGCGAGGTAGTCGATGTCCTCGGGCGTAAAGCGCAGATTCTCGACCAGCTCGGGCAGTTCGGCGGTGCCGCACATGACGGCATAGGCGCTGCCAAAGGGATGGTCGCGGTAAAACGCGGTAAAACAACCCTGCTCATTGGCCTTGCCGCTCTCCCACAGGCCCTGGGCCATAGTGAGCTCGTACAGATCGGTGAGCATTGCGATGTCGGCGGGATGCGAGATGTCGGTCAAAGCCATGGGGCGACCTTTCGGATGTGTGGTACAGAATTTGAGGGTTAGACGAGAGCAGAGGATGCGGACATGACGCCCGATGCAAATCGGTTAGAGCAGGCCCATGCTGGTCAGGATCGTGTAGCCCATAAAGATGACAAACGCGATGAGGGCAAGGACAATGATGATTTTTTGAGCCGGCGCCATGCCAGGGATCTCGTTCTCGCCCGTAGGTTCCTTGGAGGTAACCATGCGCTGGGCAAAGGTCATCTCGTCACGGCTCGACTTGGGCTCGACGGACTTGGGACGAGCGGCCTTTTTAGGCTGAGGTTTGGGCGCGGCAGGCGCAGGCTTCGCAGCAGCGGGCTTGGGTGCGGGCGCGGGCTTGGGCTCGGATGCAACCTTCGCAGCGGCCTCCTCGGCCTTCTCGCGCTCGGCACGCAGGGCGGCCAACTCCTCACGCTCGCGGCGTGCCTCTTCCTGGGCCTCGCGACGAGCTTTCTCGGCGCGGAGCTCTTCCAACTCGGCGCGTTCCTCGGCAGACAGTGGTTGGGACTCAAGCTCGGCCATGGTACAGCCCTTTCTTTTAAAAAAAGCCGCCGACACAATGTCAGCGGCTTATCAAATCCAAGGGTGGAGACGAAGGGAGTCGAACCCTCGGCCTCTGCCATGCGACGGCAGCGCTCTCCCAACTGAGCTACGTCCCCAGGACAAGTCGATATTTTACCTACGGCTCGCCAACTGTCAACGCCCAATAATCAGTCTTTTTGGGGCGCGGCTATTTTGACAACTTTTCGAGCAGGCGATCCTCTCGATGATTTTTCTGGGACGGGGATTAAAAAAACATTGTGTACCGAATGATTTTATAATCCCCGTCCCAGAAAAATCATCGACGAACGCCCTACTTTGCGCTGGTGAGGACGCCGGTGGTGTCGAAGGCCGGGGTGAAGCTCTCGTCTACCGCGCCGCCCTCTTGCCAGAACATCGTCGTAAAGCCCAGATCGTCGGCATGGTCGAGCACTTGCTCGTACTCCTCGCGCGTCACGGCGCGTGCCAGGTCGCCGCCCTGCTCGCGCATGAGTGCATTGGGCGTGTACTGGTTCATGACCGAGATCGGCACGTCGCCCACCGTCTGCCACACCAGGTCTAACACGCGGCACGAGTCGTCAGCATGCCCCGGCAGCACCAGGTGGCGCACGATGATGCCGCGCTTCATGAGCCCGTCGTCATCCATCAGCTCTCCCCCGCGGCGATAGATCTCGCGCGCCATCTGAGCCAGACCCGACACGGCCACGCGCGGGTAGTCCTTAATATGAGAAAGCGACTGCGCAAGCCCGGCATCGGCATATTTAAAGTCGGTAAGCCACACGTCGACTAGATCGCCCAGCGCCGCCACGGCACTCGCGCGCTCGTAACCACTCGTGTTGTAGACGATTGGGATGACCAGCCCGCGCGTCCGTGCCGCGGCAATCGCGGCAGGCAACAGGTGCGCATAGTGTGTCGCCGTCACCAAATTGATGTTGTTGGCACCCTGGTCCTGCAGTTCCAGCATTATCTCGACCAGGCGCTCAGGCGAAATCTCAAGGCCAAAATTGCCGGTCGAGATCTCGTGGTTCTGGCAGTAGATACATTTAAGCGAACAGCCGCTAAAGAAGATCGTGCCCGAACCGGCCTCGCCCGAGATAGGCGGCTCCTCCCACATATGAAGCGCCGCTCGGGCCACCTTGAGCGTGTCGTTAGCACCGCATACGCCGTGCGCGCCCTCATCGCGCGCCGCACCGCAACGGCGCGGACACAAATGGCAGGCGGGCGAAAAAAGTTCGGTCAACGACGTCGGCATAAAAACATGCTCCAAAACAACGATTCAGCAGCTCAAACGTAAAGGGCCAGACCGCGTAGACGGCTCCGTCCCTAAGGCGCCGTAATCGTCCGACACGATTTTTGTAATGTCAAGACTGGAATCGACAAAGTGCCGCTTTATGATGTAGGTATTCCGCCCCCCGCGGAGCAACTGGGTGAACCGTCGCGTTTATTTAGGGAGCCCACACAGTCGTACCTAGTACAGGTATCCTTCGTTGTTAAGGACGCTGGAACAGTCGATGAGGGCACCCACCTGTTTTAGGTGGGTTCATTTTCGTAACGTGGGGGGTGGTTTTCTTTTGCCGAAAATCACCATTACAGTCCATATACCATTACAGTCCATTTGGATTCCCGCCGGCATCCCGACAAGCCATCGACAACATCCCAATATCTGGTAAGCGCGTGATTATCGCTGCGTGCAATTACATGCACCCCCCTTGGTCGAGTATCATGGGACAGCTATGCCCTTTTGCGCGTAGCGCCCTTTGACCTTTTCCTTCGACGCTTGGCGGTTTTTAGATTCATGGCTTCATCCCCGAGCTACATACCGTACCTATGCGTGGCAGCGGCGGCCTTTATCACGACCTTCCTCGCGGTGCCCCTGGTCAAGCGCTTGGCAATTAAGCTCGATGCCGTCGACTATCCTTCTAAGCGCCGCATCAACACCAAGCCCATCCCGCGTTTGGGCGGAACGGCGGTGTTTTTGGGCCTGGTCGTTGCCTGTATTGTGCAAATCCTAGGCACCTGGCACCTAGGCTGGCCACCCGTCCTGGTGCCGCACCCGCGCCTTCACATCAGCTACCCCATGCTGGCGCTCTCCTTTACCGTCATCTTTGCGACCGGCGCTATCGACGACGTCTTCCAGCTCAAGCCCAAGCAAAAGCTGGCCGGACAGGTCCTCGCCGCGCTCATCGCCTGTATCGGCGGCCTGCGGATCGGCGTCATCGTCAACCCGTTTGCCCCCGGCGAAATCATGCTCGGGTGGCTCGCCTACCCCATCACCGTAATCTATCTGGTGGCATTCACCAACATCATTAACCTCATCGACGGCCTCGACGGCTTGGCCACAGGCATCTGCGGCATCGCGTCGTTCACCATGTTTTCGATGGCTGTTCTCTCGGGCCGCATCGACGCCGCCGCGCTCTCCATTGCGCTCTTTGGCGCCTGTCTGGCCTTTTTGCGCTACAACTTCAACCCCGCAAGCATCTTCTTGGGCGACTCGGGTTCGTTGCTTCTGGGCTTTGCGCTGGGCTCCATCTCGCTGCTCAACGTGAGCCGCACCGCCGCACTCACCTCGCTTATCATCCCGCTCATCGTTGCCGGCGTGCCCATCATCGACACGTTCAGCGCCATCGTGCGCCGCAAGCGCGCCCACATTAGTATCGGGCAGGCTGACAAGGGCCACATCCACCACCGCCTGATCCAAGAAGGCTACAACCAAAAACAGGCCGTGCTGCTCATTTATGCCTGGTGCATCATGCTTTCGGCCGGCGCCGCCGCGATTAACCAGGTCGAGGTGCCCATGCGTGTGCTCATCTTTACCGTGCTCGCCATTGGCTCGGCGGCCTTTGCCAAGCATCTACATCTGTTTGAGCCCGTGCTGCGCCACCATTACAACAAGCGCACGCACGAGGACGAGCTCGTCACCCCCGACGACCCCGCCTTTAAGCAGGAGGAGCAGGCAGCCGAGGAGCGCAAAGAAGAGCGCCACCACAAGCTCTAGGGCAAGCTGCCGAGGATGTGCCAAGGCACCGTTAGCCAAGTACGGCCGCGCCGCACCCATCGCACATGCCGCACCACGCGCGTCCCTCTCCCGCCCCTCGCCTACTTACGCCCCGCCCCTCCAATAAACGCGTTATCATCTTGACCCATGAACATACGTTAGGAGCAATCATGCCAAACGAGAACAGCTACGAAGTCGCGCTGCAAAAGAGCAACGCCATTCGCGAGGGCCTGGCCAATACGCCCGAGAAGTTCACCATGCTCACCGGTGATCGCCCCACCGGACGCTTGCACCTGGGCCACTACTTCGGCACCCTCAAGGGCCGTGTTGAACTGCAGAACATGGGCGCCAAGACCAACGTGCTCATCGCCGACTACCAGGTCATCACCGACCGCGACACCACCGAGCATATCCAGGACAACGTGTACAACATGGTCATGGACTACCTTGCCTGCGGTATCGACCCCGACAAGACCATGATCTACGCACACTCCGCCGTGCCCGCCGCAAACCAGCTCATGCTGCCGTTCCTGTCGCTGGTGTCCGAGGCCGAGCTGGCGCGCAACCCCACGGTTAAGGCCGAGATGGAGGCCTCGGGCCACGAGCTCACCGGCCTTCTGCTCACCTACCCGGTACACCAGGCCTGCGACATCCTGTTCTGCAAGGGCAACGTGGTGCCCGTCGGTCGCGACCAGCTGCCGCACATCGAGCTCACCCGCACCATCGCACGCCGCTTTAACAACCGCTACGGCAAGGTATTCCCCGAGGTCGACGCGCTGCTGTCCGAGACCCCGCTGCTGCCCGGCCTTGACGGTCGCAAGATGAGCAAGAGCTACGGCAACGCCATCAATATTTCGATGACAGCCGAGGAGACGGCCAAACGCATCAAGAAGAGCCAGACCGACTCCGAGCGCATGATCACGTTCGATCCCGAGAACCGCCCCGGCGTGTCCGGTTTGCTTTCGACGGCCGCCATCTGCACCGGTCGCTCCGAGGTCGAAATTGCCGAGGAGATTGGCATGGGCGGCTCCGGCCAGCTCAAGAAGTACGTGACCGAGGCCGTCAACGAGTACTTCGCACCGATCCGCGAGCGTCGCCAGCGATACGAGAACGATCTGGACTATGTGAAGGACGTCCTGCACGAGGGCAACCGTCGTGCTAACGAGATCGCCGAGCAGACCCTGGCAGAGGTTCAGGACGCCATGGGCATGGTGTACTAAGCAAAGCGCCTTCGCACAACATAGACGGTGAGGCTGAATCCTCACCGAAACAGGAACAGGCCCGCTGGCAGATAGTTGCCAGCGGGCCTGTTCCCGAAGTACACCGTTGAATCGCACAGAGGGGAGGGATGCGAATCAAACTCAACAGGGCAGGCTTTTTCATCGCCTATTGCCTGCTCCGTTGCTGAAACCAATATAGTTCACCGTGGTTTACTTTCTAGCGTCAATATGCGCCGCCATACCTTCTCCATAAGTTAGCTCCGGTAAACCTGCAACGGAAAACCACCACAAAGGGGACAGGCACCTTTGTGGTGGTTTTGGCCACGGCAGAGCCGCTAGAGTCCGGCAGGCCAGCGACAGGCGGCCAAGTCGACGTGCATGTCGTCCTTAAACGCCACACCCTCCCCTAGCAAAAGCTCACGTTGAGCATCGGGACCGCCAAAAGCAAAACCATCGCATATGCGGCCATCGGCAAACACCACGCGGTGACAGGGAATCTCGCCGGGGCGCGGATTGTCATGCAGGGCATACCCCACGTACCGCGCACTTCGTGGACGTCCAGCAAGCAGCGCCACCTGACCATACGTGGCGACCATCCCCTCGGGAATCTGCTCGACCACCTCGTACACCCGCTCAAAAAAGCCCTCAGACGCCATTGCTCGCTCCCTTCCACCCGGAATAGCATAAACCACCACAAAGGTGCCTGTCCCCTTTGTGGTGGTTTTGGCAGGTGGGCTAGTTAACGGGCTGGAAGAAGGCTACGGCTACGGCGCCGGGGCCTACATGGGTGCCGATGGTGGCGCCGATGGTGTGAACGGGCAGTTCGCCCTCGGTGTGGCCAGCCCACAGTGCCGCGCTGTCCTCGATATACTTCTTGAGCACCGCATCCGAAAGGCCCGTATAGCCGAGCGCCAGCGGCATGGAAAAGTCGATGCCGCCCGCCTTTTCGACCTTCTGGTTGAGCAGGTTACGTCCGTTCTTGGAACCGCGCGCCTTGCCCAGCTGCACGATCAGACCGTCCTCGGCAGCCACCACGGGCTTTACGTTGAGCAGCGTACCCACGGCACCGGCCGCAGCAGACAGGCGACCGCCGCGCACCAGGTACTCCAGCGTCTCGAGCAGGCCGATGACGACCACGCGGTCGCGCACGGCCTCGACAGCCGCCGCAACCTGAGCCGCGCCCTGGCCCTCGTCCACCAGGCGCAGCGCATACTCGACCAGCACGCGCTCGCCCAAGGTCACGTTATTGCTGTCCACGACGAACATGTCGCCGCCCGGCGCCTCGGCAAGTGCCGTACGAGCACTCTGGTTGGTGCCCGAGAGCTTAGCGCCCACGGTAATAATCACAGCCTCATCGCCGGCTTCACGAACCTTGGCAATCGCCTGCGAAAACGCGTACGGGTTGACCTGGCCGGTCTTGGGCAGCTCATCGCGTTCCACGAGCATCTCGTAAAAGCGCTGGTGATCGATATCGACGCCATCCATGTACACATCGGTGCCAAAGGTGACGGACAGCGGCAAAACGTCCAGTGCCGGGTGCTCCGCCGGCGACATATCGCTCGCGGAATCGGTAATAATACGAACGGACATAGCGAATCCTTTCTTGCGCAGGTCCCGCGCAGGGAATTTTGACAGCAAGGCCCCGGCACGGTATGCGCGCTCAAACAGGACTATGCAGTTGTTAATTGGAAGCAAAAGCCTTGGCGGCTCTACAGCTCGCGCAGGGTGTTGAGAATCGTGCGCAGCGACGCATACATCTGCTCGCGCTGCTCCACACCCATAGCCTTACCGGTGGTATCGAGCACCTCGCGAATGATGCGGTCCGCCTCGCTCATGCTCTCGCCGCCCAGAGCGGTCAGGCGCACCGGAGCACGATACTTAACGGCGGCATCGCCCGAATCATCGACCTCGACGTAGCCACCCTCCTCCAGATGCGCCAGCGTACGCGAGACGGCGGCGCGGGTCACGCCTGCCATGCGAGCCAGGTCGGCGCCAGTCAGGCCGTCCTTGCTGCGCTCAAGATAGTACAGGCACATAACGTCGGAGCCCTTGAGACCCAGCCTTGCGCCCTCAGACGTCTTAATGCGCTGGATCTCCTTGTAGAGTCCGCTGATCAGTCCGACAAAGTCCTCGAAACGTGTCTCGTCGCTCTGCTGCATGGGAGACGACCGCCTTTCGCTTGCATAATGCTAACGGGTAAACATCTTAGCCGTACTTAACGGCCGGCAGCCCTGCACGCCCTATTTGTTAACCCATCAACATAAAAACCACCACAAAGAGGACAGGCACCTTTGTGGTGGTTTGGGGCATCAATAGGTTCTAGGCGCCGCTACAGTTCCACGCAAGGATTGTCGCGGGTCACAAGCGTCTTAATGACAACCGTCGCTCCCAGATAGCGCTCAAGCAGCTCGGCTAAGCGATCGATCGCAGCCTGGCAATCCCCCATCCGCTCGGGCTCCACGCACTCAATCGCCAGGAACGCATCGGCCGAATCATCGGACAGCGCCGTTCGAACGCCGTCGCGCCAGTTCCAGCAGCGGCACACGGCGCCCGCATCATCGATGTAGGCGAGCTCGCCGGGCAGCGTCGGATCGTCCGCCTCCTCGCCAAGCGGCAAGAACGCATCGCCACCGTCGGTCACCTTCAGGCGAAGGTCTCCCTCGATCGCATGCAGATCCTCGCCTCCCACGGGCAGCGCGTAGGTCAGTGACACCGTGTTGTAAATATCCACCGCGGGCGTAATGTGGCCCACCGGCTTTCCTTTGAGCACGCGTTTGAGCAAGTTCTCGATCGAGCAGCGCGCGCCCTTTTTGGTCTTGAACAGACGATAGGCCTCGCGCCATGCCTTGACCGGTGCGTTCTCGCTGATAGTATCGCTGGTCAGATGACGCTCCGCATCGATATTGGCGCGGTCGAGCAACTCCGCAATCGCATCCACGTCCTCTTGAGGAATCTGAGCCGTGGGCTTCATGCCCTCCACGACCATAACACCGACCGCTGCCTGCGGAAACAGCTCCCAGAATGAATCCTCGGCAATAAAGCTCTTCATACGCTCTCCCTTCATTGTGCGCGCCAACGCGAGCGCCTAAACAAAAAGCGCCCTTACAACGACCACCTTCAAAGTCCTACGGTGCCGTCACAAGAGCGCTTGCGCTGTTCCCATCCGGAGAAGGGGACGATATGTCAGGCGTATTGTAACCCGAGTCATCCGCGCGAGCAAAACGACCACAAAGGTGTACAGCCCCCCTATGGTGGTTGTAGGTCTGAGGCGACGCTAGTGGCGGAGCCCCAGCAAGCCGCGACCGCGATGACGAGCGTCGGCGTGCACCTGAGCGTGCGGACCGGCGGCCTTAACGGATTCGGGCAGGTGCGAGTACTTCTTCTCGAAGTTCTCCTCGAACATCACGGCCAAGTTATGCGCGGCCTCGTCGTAGCGCGCGGTGCTCTGCCAGTATTGGCGCGGCACCAGGATGCCATCGGGCACGCCGTGGCACGTCGTGGGAATGTCGACGTTAAAGATGTCGTCGTGCACGAACTCGCTATCCTCGATGGTGCCGTCGAGGGCGCGTGCGACCAGCGAGCGCGTGTAGGCCAGCTCGATGCGATGACCCACGCCGTAGCCGCCGCCAATCCAGCCGGTGTTGACCAGGTACACGCGTGTGCGGCCGTCGGCAATGCGCTCGCCAAGCATCTTGGCGTAAACCATGGGGTCGAGCGGCATAAACGGCTCGCCGAACAGCGAAGAGAACGTGGGCGTGGGCTCGGTGACGCCGACCTCGGTGCCGGGAATCTTAGCCGTAAAGCCCGTCACAAAGTGGTACATGGCGGCATCAGCCGTCAGGCGTGAGATGGGCGGCAGCACGCCAAAAGCGTCGCAAGTCAGGAACAGCACGACACTCGGAGTGGTGCCCATGCCCTTAGTCCACGCGTCAGGAATGTGCTCCACGGGATAGGCCACGCGCGTGTTGTGCGTGATCGAGATGTCGTCGTAGTTGGGCTTGCGGTTCTCGTCGAGCACCACGTTTTCGCAAATGGCGCCAAAACGGACGGCGTTGAAGATCTCGGGCTCGTGGAAGGCGTCCAGGCCCTCGCATTTTGCGTAGCAGCCACCCTCGATGTTGAAGATGCCCATGTCGGACCAGCCGTGCTCGTCGTCGCCGATCAGCAGGCGCGTGGGGTTGGCAGAAAGCGTGGTCTTGCCCGTGCCGGACAGGCCAAAGAACACGGCAGTCTCGTGCGTGACGGGATCCATGCTGGCCGAGCAGTGCATGGGCAGCACGTCATCCTCGACGGGCAGCAGATAGTTCATGACGCTAAAGATCGACTTTTTAATCTCGCCGGAGTAGCCGGTGCCGGCGACCAGAATCACGCGTTCCTGGAAGTTGATGACCACGGCGGCGCTGGAGTTGAGGCCCTTGATGGCAGGATCGCACTGGTAACCGGGCGCTGCGAGCACGCAGAAGTCGGGCTCGCCGGTGCGCGCGATTTCGCGGGCGAGCGGACGGGCGAGCATTTGCTTAATGAAGAGTGCCTGGCTGGCACGCTCGCAGGCAACAAGCAGGCGACGCGTGTGGTTGCGGTCAGCGCCCGCCATGCCGCGCGTGACGAACACGTCGCGCTCGTTGAGATAGTCGACGATGCCGGCCTTGATGGCCTCATAGCTCTCGACGGACAGTGGGCGGTTGACCGCACCCCAGGCGATCTTGTCGTGAACATCGGGGGTGTCAACGATAAAGCGGTCATTGGGGGAACGGCCGGTACGCTCCCCCGTCTCGATCACCAACGCGCCGTTGGATGCCATGCGGCCTTCTTCGCGGCGGATGGCGTGCTCGACGAGCTCCGCGGCGGGTAGATCGACCAGCAGACGGGGCTGATTATCGGCGGGATCTTCGACCAGTGTAATACCAAAGTTGGACAAAACTTCTGCAGGGGTAACACCAGGCATGGGGCCTCCTTTAAAAACGCGACACGTTGACGCGACGCGCACTTTACTCACGTAAAGCCCGTTGTACCCGATATGCAAAAACGTTTTTGCGGCAAGGGCGGCAAGCCCGCCCAACGGTCAAAAATCGCAGGCAAGCGGCCTAGTCATTGGGGACGCTTTTAAACGACTAGTCATTGGGGACACTCTTGAACAGACAACATTCAAGGAGTGTCCCCGGATGCCGGCACTTAGGGACGTTCCCAAAGTGCCGGCACATAAGGAACGTCCCTAAGTGCCGACTACAGCGGCAGGCCTTGGCCGAGCATGGCTATGGCGCTCATGAGGACCAGCATGCCAGCAGCGTAGGGCAGCACCGCGCCCAGGAGCTCGGCGTCCTTTCCGCGCACGTGCACGGCGGCAAGACCAATCGCGAGCGTCTGCGGAGAGATCATCTTACCGGCGGCGACACCCAGGGCGTTCAGCGCGACCATCCAGTAGTCGCTCACGCCCAGCGCAGCGGCAGCCTGGCTCTGGATGAGACCAAACAGCATGCCCGAGGACGTGCCCGAGCCGGTCACAAACGCACCGACCGCACCAATCCACGGAGCCAGAATCGGGTACAGACCGCCGGCGACCGCAATGCAAAACGCGCTAATCGACGAAATCATGCCGGCATAGCCCATCACCTTGGCGCAACCCAGCACCGAAAGCATGGTAATGACCGTCGGCATCATCTGCTTGACGGTCGTGACCAGCACCTCGCCCATCAAGCGCGGCGATGCGCCCTGAATGGCACCGCCGACAAACGCCGCCAGGAAAATCCAGACGCCCGGCGTGTTGATCCACGAAAACGTAAGTGTACCGGGGTTCTCGCCGCAATGCACCTGCACGTGACTCGCAAACGGCGCGAGCGCGGCGTGCACGTCGGGCACCAGGTTGGAGGTACCCAACAGCAGCACAAAGATCAGGATGAAGCACGACCAGGCCGAAAGCGCCGACTTAGCGGTGAGCTGTTCGCCGGCCTCGATATTCATATGGAAGCGCGCATCCAGATGTCCCGACTTCTCGGTGCGCATGGCAAGCGCGGCGGTCAGCGCAAGCGACACGATGGAGCCCACGACTACGGCCAGCTCGGGACCCACAAACATGGCAACGACCAGGGCAGCACCTACAAAGGACACACCGGAAAGCAGCGCCACGCCGGCAACCCCGTGCATACGCTCGGCAACGCTCGCAACGTTGCCTTGATCATCGGCGACACGGCCCGCAACCAGTACGATAAGCAGCGGTATCACCACAAAGAACGGCGCGAGCTGCACCAGCTGAACGGTCGCCAGGTGCAGGGGATCCAGACCCACCAGATCGGCAACGGACACCGTGGGGATGCCGATGGAGCCGTAGGGCGTGGGCACGCCGTTGGCCAGCAGGCAGATCAACACGGCGGGCACGGCCTCAAAACCCAGGCCCGCGAGCATGCCGGCGGGAATGGCAACAGCGGTACCAAAACCGGCCATGCCCTCCATAAAGCCGCCGAAGCACCAGGCCACGAGCAGCGCCAGCAGACGGCGGTCGCTGCTGATGGAGGTAATCATGCTGCCGATCACGTCCATGGCGCCCGTACGCACGCACAGGTTATACGTGAACACCGCGGCGATAATCACCAACACGATGGGCCACAGGGCCATCAAAAAGCCCTCGAGCGAGGCAGTCGCGATCTGCACCACCGGCAGATGCCACCACGCGAAGGTGAGCACACACGAAAGGGCGAACGAGCCCATAGTGGCCTTCCAAGCTGGCCATTTAAAGCACAGCAGCATCACGACAAGCCAAATGATCGGCACAAGAGCCAGCAAAAATGCGGCGACGTCCATAGGTAAGAACTCCTTGGTACCGCGCGGGCGGCATCGGGGGGTCACAAAACTTGAACAGGATACCGCACGCTTACCGACAATTTACTGCCACCCGCCGAAAATATTGAACAATCCGTTCAAAAACACGAGCAAACACCGTCGCGTCTATACTAGAGCGCAGCAATAGAAAGGAATCGTCTTGAGCATAACGCCCCTCGATAGCATCCGCCGCACCATCGCCCGCCGCAACGGCGTCGCCGACCCCACCATATCGGCCGGGGCGCACGGACAGGGCGGACGCATCGAGAACGGCCTGTTCCCCGCATCGCACACCGCCGAGGAGCTCGCACGAATCCAAGAGCTAAGCCAGCGTAACGCTGGCGGCCCCGACAGCAGCCAGGCCACGCGCCGTCGCCGCGAGCGCGATCGCCAGCCCGGCCCCATCCACCGCATGGTCAATGCCTGGTGGAACCGCCTGCTCGGAGCCGTCTACGGCGGCGGCTTCTCCACGCAAGAAGCCGAATACGAAGATCACGCCACCCGTCGCGACTACCTTTGGAATACCCTGGGCACCGCCGTATGGGGTATAGCGTTTCCGCTGCTCACCATTGTGTCGACGCAGCTCGTAGGCGCCGAGGAGGCCGGCAAGTTCTCCATCGCCTTTGTCACCGGCACGCTCATCATGATCGCGTGCAACTACGGCGTGCGCAATTTTCAGGTCTCGGACATCGACGAAAAGACCTCCTTCGCCTCCTACCAGCTCAACCGCTGGCTTTGCGGAGCGCTCGCGCTGGCATGCGGCCTGGTATACAGCAGCGCCCGCGGCTACGATGCGCAGATGGCCACGATCGGCCTGGGCGTCTACCTCTATAAGGTGATTGACGGCATCGCCGACGTGTACGAGGGCCGCCTGCAGCAGGCCGACAAGCTCTATTTGGCTGGCATGAGCCAAACGCTGCGTTCCATCGGCGTCATCGTGGTCTTTAGCGTGGCGCTGTTCCTCACGCGCAGCATGCCCATCGCGGCCATGGCCATGGGCATCGCCGCGATTGCCTCGCTCGTGCTGGTCACCGCGCCGCTCGCCCTGCTCGAAACCGAAAAATCGCGCCGCGTGAGCCTGCGCGAGGCTGGCCACCTGTTTGTCCAGTGCGCCCCGCTCTTTGGTGCGCTGTTCCTGTTCAACCTTATCGAGAGCATGCCCAAGTTCGTGATGGAGGGCACGCTGGCCTACAAGTATCAGCTGTACTTTAATGCCCTGTTCTTTCCGGCGCAGGCCATTTTGTTGAGCATCGGATTTATCTACAAACCGCAGCTCCTGCGTCTGTCGAGCATTTGGGCGAATCCGCGCAAGCGTCGCCGCTTTGACCTAATTATTGTTGCCGTTATGGCACTGATCGTGGTCATTACCGGAGCATGCGCCGCATTTATGGCAGGCCCCGGCATCCCCATCATGAGCTTTATGTACGGCCTTAACTTTGAGCGCTACCGCACGCTGGCGCTACTGATGGTTATCGCCGGCGGCGTCACCGCGGCAATCGACTTTATCTACGCCATCATCACGGTGTTGCGCCACGCCGGCGACGTCACCAAGATCTACCTAATCTGCTTCGCCGTAAGCGTGGTGCTGCCGGTGATCCTGATTAAGCTGCTGGGTCTGATGGGCTCCGTGGTGAGCTACCTAGCCATCATGGCCCTACTCCTGGTGCTACTGATCATCGAGTACGCCCACATCCGCCAACGCATAGAGAGGGACCGGAATCCGTACGGCGCCTAATTCGAATCAATTTGAAGAAAAGAAACGTCGATGTTTTGGCACCAACCTCTTGCGCCGTTATTCCCCGGGGCGAATATTAGCGTAGAACTCCGCCCCGTCGTCCAGGCGCAGGATGCCCACGCGGCCGAACTCGGAGCCGGTGGCGGCGGCGCAGTCGATGTCGATGCGATCGGGCACACCGGCAGTGTCCTCGCCGCCCAAGCGCACGATCTGCCCGCGTCCCGATTCCTCATCGAGCCCCGCCAGACCACCGACCTCGCAATAGCGCCCAAGCGATACCGTGGGCGTGTGGCCGCTCACCACGACCGGGCCCTTGCCCTCGGCAGAAAGCAGCCCGGTCGGCACATCCCAATAGCCGTGACGAATCCACAGCAGGTCATCGGACGACTGTACCGCGAGCATCTGCTGCAGCAGCTCGCGATCGGCACCCACCGCTCCAACGCCATCGGCACAATCGACGCCATGCTCAAGCAAAAACGCGCGCGCCGCCTTCATCTCGATTCCAGCATGTACCAGCAGATACGGGCGCTCCTCGGTCTCGACCACCGCGTAGAGCGGCAACGTCGCCATCCAACGCACGAGCTCCTCGTACGCCTCAAATTCCATATCGTTGAGCTGCTGACGGGTAGTCCAACCGCCGTTGATATCCCAGGTCTCGGCATCGAGCGGATCTTGGCCAATGATGGCATCGAGCATAATCTGCTCGTGATTGCCCTTGAGCACGCGAGCGTTGGGCAGCGAGCGCACCAGTTTAATAACGCCAACCGGATCGGGCCCGCGATCGATCATGTCGCCCAGCACGTACAGTGTATCGTCAGACGTCAGCGAAATCTTGGACAGGGCCTCGTCAAGCGCACGCACGTGCCCGTGAGCATCGGATGTCACATAGATCGCCATGAAACGCCTCTCTTTACATTGCGGCCGAAGCCCGGAGTCGCAACTAAAACTTCAAGTTGAACTTAAACGTTACCCATTGTACTCCGTTGCAATAAAGCTGGAAAGGGTTGCATACCGTCAACGGTCGCCAGCGCGCGCCTGCCAACCCGCACCGCTCGCGCCACGCCGCCATGCCCAGCGCCCCAACCAGCACCACCCGTGCCTCCGCCTCGTGTCGAAAATGCGCACGTCCGCAATCCGCCCTCATAAACCCACCACCTTTGGGTACAAATAACCGCAGACAACTGACCGTGCCACGCCAACCACCCAGAAGCGGACACTATCCATGAACCAGATACTTCTCTTTATCGGCCTCGTCATTATTCTGTGCCTGACCATTAAACCCGTCGGCAAAAAGCTCCCCTTCCCCACCCTGCTTATCTTTATCGCACTCGGCATGCTGCTGGGCGTCAACGGTCCGGCGCACATAGACTTTAGCGACTATGCGCTCACCGAAACCGTCTGCAGCACGGCGCTGCTGTTCATCATGTTCTACGGCGGCTTTAACACCAACATCGACCGTGCCAAACCTGTCGCCGTGCCCGCGGTGCTGCTGAGCACGCTCGGCGTCGTCATCACCGCTGGCATCACCGGCGTGTTCGCACGCTTTGTGCTGGGCTTCGACTGGATCGGCGGCCTGCTGCTGGGATCGGTCGTGGCATCCACCGACGCGGCAAGCGTCTTTAGCGTGCTGCGCGAGCACAGCCTGTCGCTGAGAGGTGGCACCGATTCGTTGCTCGAGGTCGAATCGGGCTCCAACGACCCCGTCGCCTACATGCTCACCGCCGTGCTCGCGACCCTCGCGGCGGGCGGCAATATTGACATTCCCGTGCTGCTGACCAAGCAGATCATCCTGGGCGTGGGGTTGGGCCTTGCCATCGGCTGGGCGGCGGGCCGCCTGATTGAACGCGCGCACGCAACGGCCAAGGACGCGCAGACCATCTTCTTGTTCGCCGTGGCCATCGTCGCCTACGCGCTGCCGAGCTACCTGGGCGGCAACGGCTTTTTGGCCGTGTACCTGGCAGGCATTGTACTGGGCGCCAGCGACATCACCGGCAAGGTCGAGATGGCGCACTTCTTTGACACCCTCACCGAAATGGCCGAGATGACCATCTTCTTCTTGCTCGGCCTGCTCGTGACGCCCGCCCGCCTGCCGCAAATGCTGCTGCCGGGCCTGGCGCTCATGGCGTTTATGCTCTTCGTGAGCCGTCCCATCGCCGTCGGTCTGCTGCTGGCGCCCTTTAAGACCAATCCTCGCCAGGTCGCACTCGTAAGCTGGGCGGGCCTGCGCGGAGCAGCTTCGGTCGTCTTTAGTCTCTTTGCCGTGGTGGCCGGCGTTCCCGGCGGACACGACCTATTTGACCTGGTGTTTGTGGTTGCCGTGTCGAGCATTGTGGTGCAGGGCTCGCTTCTGCCGGCGGTGGCGAAGAAGCTCGATATGATCGATGCGACCGGCGACGTGCGCCGCACCTTTAACGACTACCGCGACGAGGACGGCATGTCGTTTGTAAAGCTCAAGGTGGGCGCTGGACATCCGTTTGCCGGACGCTCGCTCGCCGATATTGGTAGCGCAACGAACATGCTGGTGGTCTTGGTGCTGCGCGACGGCGCGCACCCGGTGCTGCCCAACGGCGATACCGTGATCGAGGAAGGCGACCTGCTGGTGATGGCCGCGCCGACGTTTGAAGAGCGTGCCGAGGTTACGCTGCGCGAAGTCACCGTAACGCCCCACGGTCGCCTGGCTGGCCAGCGCCTGCGCGATGTGCCGCAAGGCAAGCATCCGTTTATTGTGGTGATGCTCAAGCGCGAAGGTCAGACGATCATCCCCGATGGCAACACCCTAATATACGCCGGCGACGAAGCCGTCATCGCCACGCTAGCATCGTAGTGACTAGGAGGTAGCTACTTTAGGACGAAGAGATCAAGCGCCTAGAGAACCTCATGTCTTCGCTCGCAGATTTGGATTTGCCTGAGGAGTAAGGTCACCCCTCCCCCATGTAACCATCCTGTAAATCATAGCGGCGCAGTCGAGTTTTACCGTGATGCGGTCGCACCTGGCGCTCCACTGTGCTAAAGTATCCCGAACGTTCAAACGACTACGAGGGGGAACTAGAAGATGGCACGTGTGCACAACTTCTCAGCTGGCCCGGCCGCACTGCCCACAAGCGTGCTCGCCGAGATCGCCGACGAGATGATGGACTACCGCGGTTGCGGCATGTCCGTGCTCGAGATGAGCCATCGATCTAGCATGTACCAGCAGATCATCGACGACGCCGAGGCAACCCTGCGCCGCCTGCTGAGCATCCCCGACAACTACCGTGTCCTGTTTTTGCAGGGCGGCGCCACGTTGCAGTTTGCGGGCATCCCGATGAACCTCATGCGCCGCGGCCGCGCCGGCTACGTCGTGACCGGCAACTTTGCCAACAAGGCGTACAAAGAGGCCGCCAAGTACGGCGAGGCCGTGCTACTCGCGAGCTCCGAGGACACCAATTTCGACCGCATACCCACCATGGCCGACATCAACGCGCGCATTGCCGCCGAGACCGCGGGCGACGGGCTCGCCTACGTCTACATCTGCCAGAACAACACCATCTTTGGCACCATGTACCACGAGCTGCCCAACTGCGGTGATGTGCCGCTGGTCGCCGATGTCTCGAGCTGCTTTTTGTCGCAGCCGCTCGACGTCGAGCGCTACGGGCTCATTTACGCCGGCGCGCAGAAGAACGCCGGCGCAGCTGGCGTGACCGTGGTTATCGTGCGCGACGACCTGATCGCCGACGGTCCGGCCTTTGCGCAGACGCCGCAGTACATGGACCTTAAGACCCAGGCCGCCAAGGACTCCATGCTCAATACGCCCAATACCTTTGGCATCTACGTGTGCGGCAAGGTGTTCCGTTGGGTCGAGCAGACCGGCGGACTTGCCGCCATGGCCGAGCGCAACTGGGCCAAGGCCAACCTGCTATACGACCTGCTCGAGCACAGCGAGCTGTTCCATGGCACCACGCAAGCCGACAGCCGCTCCATCACCAACGTCACCTTCCGCACCGGCGACGCCGAGCTCGATGCGGCCTTTGTCACAGGCGCGGCCGAGCACCAGATTCAAAACGTCAAGGGCCATCGCCTCGTCGGCGGCATGCGCGCCAGCGTGTACAACGCCGTCACCATGGAGGACGTGCAGGCACTGGCCTCGTACATGAAGGACTTCGAAGCGCAGCACAGTTTGAGTCCGCGATCTAACTAGCCCGCAACACGCGGGCCGACCAGCCACTTCAAACCATCTGTTTTAGACAAACCTGCTAAGGAGTTTTTCCATGCGTAAGATTAAGACCATCGACGACATTACCAAGGACGGCAAGGTCGAGTTTGGCGAGGGCTACGAGTTTGTAAGCACCGCCGAGGAGGCCGACGCCATCCTGATGCGCTCCACCGACCTGCACGGCTACGAGCTGCCCGAGGGCATTCGCGCCATCGCCCGCTGCGGCGCCGGCGTCAACAACATCCCCGTCGAGGAGTACGCCAAAAAGGGCGTCGTCGTCTTTAACTCCCCCGGCGCCAACAGCAACGCCGTCAAGGAGCTCGTCCTGGGCATGCTGGTGCTCTCGAGCCGCGGCGTAGTGCAGTCGATGAACTGGGTGCGCGACAACGCCGACGACCCCGAGATCCAGGTCGACGCCGAGAAGGCCAAGAAGGCCTTTGTGGGCCGCGAGCTCAAGGGCAAGCGCATCGGTGTCATCGGCCTGGGCAACGTAGGCTCCAAGGTCGCCAACGCCTGCGTCGATCTGGGCATGGACGTCTACGGCTACGATCCGTTCATTTCCGTCGAGCACGCATGGGTGCTGAGCCGCGAGGTGCAGCGCGTGGGCACGCTCGAGGATCTCTGCCGCGGCTGCGACTACCTCACCGTGCACGTGCCCAGCAAGGCAGACACCATCGGCATGATCAGCACCGAGCAGATTAACCTGCTGGCCCCGGACGCCGTGCTCATCAACTACGCGCGCGAAACCATCATTGACGAGGACGCCGTCGACGCCGCCCTGCGCGCGGGCAAGCTCAGCTGGTTTAGCTGCGACTTTGCCACGCCCAAGACGGTCAAGATGCCCAACACGTTTATCACCACGCACTCGGGCGCCGGCACCGGCGAGGCCGAGGCCAATTGCGCCGACATGGCCATCAGCGAGCTCAAGGATTACCTGGAGAACGGTAACATCGCGCACAGCGTCAACTACCCCGCCTGCAGCATGGGCAAGGCGCGCGCCGCAAGCCGCATCGCCTGCCTGCACGCCAACGTGCCCAACATGATCGGCCAGATCACGGCCATCCTGGCCAAGGACAACGCCAACGTGCAGCGTATGACCAACGAGTCTGCCGGCGAGAACGCCTACACCATGTTCGACACCGACGAGCACCTGAACAGCAGCACGATTGAGGCGCTTAAGCAGATTCCGTCGATGTATCGCGTGCGCGTGATCAAATAGCGCCGGCTGATCTGACGGGCAGTTCCCCATGTGGCCTGCCCGTCACTGACATTGAATGCCCGCAGGGGCGCCTTTCGCACGAGAGGCGCCCCTGTTTTTGTGAGCGCTCCATTAAATGCACCGAGCCGCTTCTTGGCATACAATCTGTATGTTGACCTAACTATCTGTGAGGTGCCTATGGTTGATACAGATTTTGCTTGGCGGCTTACGCAAGGGCTCGTGCGGATCGACAGTTCCGACCCAGGTGCGTATGAGGGCGAGATTGAACGCTATATCAAAGCGTTGGTTGAGGAACGGTTGGCGCAGCTGAGCCATCCGGTACTCGATGCCGTGCAGATTGCAGAGCACGAAGTACTCCCCGGACGCCGCAATCTAATGGTCACCGTGCCGGGCCAAAGCGACGAGGCGCGACTCATCTACATCTGCCACATGGATACCGTCACCCTGGGCGATGGCTGGGACGCGGACACGCCGCCGCTCGGGGCGGTTGTGCGCAACAACAAACTCTATGGCCGTGGCGCCTGCGACATGAAGGGTGGCCTGGCCTGCGCCATTGCCGCACTGGTCCATACGCTCGAGCGCGTGGCGGCGGATGGCGCGCTACCCCGCCGCGGCTTTTCGCTCATCTGCTCGGTCGACGAGGAAGATTTTATGCGTGGCTCAGAGGCCGCGATCGATGCTGGCTGGGTCAGCTCGCGTGAATGGGTGCTGGACACCGAGCCCACCGACGGACAGATCCAGGTGGCGCACAAGGGGCGTACGTGGTTCGAGATTGAAATGGCTGGCGTGACGGCGCATGCGAGCCAGCCCTGGAAGGGCGCGGATGCCGTCGCCGCCATGGCCGAGGTCGTGTGTTCGCTTCGTCGCGCGTTTGTGGCGCTGCCCGCGCACGATGAGCTGGGGCCTTCGACCATCACGTTTGGCCAAATCGAGGGCGGATATCGCCCCTACGTCGTACCCGACCGCGCCAAAGTCTGGGTCGACATGCGCCTGACCCCACCGACCGATACGGCCGCCGCGACGCGCATGGTAGAGCAGGCCATCGCCGTCGCCGAAGCCGCCGTTCCCGGTTGCCATGGCAGCTACACCGTGACGGGCGACCGTCCCGCCATCGAGCGCGACCCGAACTCTTCTCTTCTAGCAGCGCTCAAGCGTGCCGCCGATGACGTGACGGACGCGGACACGACCGTCGGCTTCTTTACCGGCTACACCGACACCGCCGTCATCGCGGGCAAGACGGGCAACCGCAACTGTATGAGCTATGGTCCCGGGTCGCTCGCGCTCGCGCACAAGCCCAACGAATATGTGCCCCACGTCGATATCGTTCGTTGTCAGCAGGTGCTCATCGCGCTCGCCGATAACGTGCTCTGGGACGCGAGCGGCCAAGTTGGGGCATAATAAGCCGCGAACAAACCGACTCGTGCGTTAGGACCGCCCATGAAAGCACTTCCGTTTCCCTGCATCCGCCCGGCTCAGGACCGCGTGCTCGAGGCACTGCCTGCAATGGGCAGCATCCTGAGCGGCAACGATGTTCTGCGCGGAGCCATTGCCGATGGGCTCATGCTCAAGGACCCGGGTGCGGCATACTACGTGTACGAATGCTCGGGGGAGCCGGGGCGCGTGACGGGTGTCGTGGCGATTTGCCCGGTTAACGTGCTGACGGGTAGCGACGAGGCCGCCGCCAAGAGCGTCAAGCCCGACACCGTCGGCGCCGACGGCATCAAGCACTAGGAGGGGGGCATAGCCATGGAAGAGACCTATCAGCTCATCGAGGGCTCGCC
>UQZL01000007.1 GCA_900545605.1 uncultured Collinsella sp. | reverse complement strand
GAAAGCACTTAATGTGCTTTCCGTCTTGCGCAGGACTGTAGAGCAGCAAACTTAATATATTTCGCCGCCCCTCTGCCAAGCTCGGGAGACGACACGTTGATGTCTGCTAAACCTTGCTCGCTCAGCTAATTACTTTGTTGGGGGTCCACTATTTGCTGGAGGGTGAACTTGCATTGCATTGGCTCGCCCTCTACTTGTGGCTCCGCCTCATCAAAATCGAAGATCATGATGGCGCAGTTGGGGAGTTTTGCTGGGAGCTCAAAGCCCTCTGGGGCGGTGGCTTTGATGAATTGGCGGCTGGCGCTGCCGTGGCTTACTGCAAGGAGGGTTTTGACGCCATCAATGCCCATGAGATTGGTAAGGGTGCTTACCATGCGAGCTTGTAGAGCTTGGCTTCCCTCCCCTCCAAAGGGGACTAGGTCCTCGCCCGGATCCCAGACGTCGGTGGGAAGGGCATCGTGGGGGCCCTCTTCGAAGGTGCCGTAGCTGCGCTCGATGATGCCTTCGCAGGGCTCGACTGCTGCATCCGGGCCGAGGAGTTCGGTTGCGACGAGCTGAGCTGTGTCCATGGCTCGGCCTAAGGGCGAAGAGACCACTTTATCGGGGACGACGTTGTGGGCTTTGAGCCACGCGGCTGCCATCCCGGCTTGCTGACGGCCCAGGTCGGTCAGCGGTGAATCGCAGCGACCCTGGACGAGCTTTTTGACGTTGAATTCCGTCTGGCCGTGGCGGAGCAGATACAGCTTCTTCATAGTCTCCCCTTCTGTATAACTTGCTTTGCCGGCACAGCCCTACTCGTGGGTATGCCCTACGTAGTCTTCGTCGATCGTAATCTTGGCAATCGACTTGGGATATTCCGATTCGACCCGTTGTGCCAGCGTGTGCTTTAAGTCTTCGGCACTCATCTGCAGGTCCGAGGGTCGCACGCAGTCAAAGATCACATTGGTGTGCGTGGGGCCCGGCACGCAACGCAAATCGTGAATCGAAAGGCGTCTATCGATCTCCTGGGCCATAGCGTTGATGCACAGGCGCATGCTCGCCACATTTGAATCGTCGGTCACGATGGGATCGTAATGGAGCGTGACGATCATGCCGTCCTCGTCCCTAAACGACTGCTCGATATTATCGAGCGTGTCGTGACTTTCCAGCGGGCTGGCCTCGGCCGCCATCTCGGCATGCGCACTTGCAAACTTCCTGCCCGGGCCGTAGTCGTGAACCATCAAATCGTGAACGCCCAAAACGCCGGGGTAGCTCATGATCTTGTCTCGGATGTGCTTGACCAGCTTGGGATCGGGTGCCTGGCCCAAAAGGGGGCTCACCGTATCTTGGATAAGCTCAAAGCCGCTCCAGCCAATATAGGCGCCAACGGCAAGGCCGACCCAAGCATCAAGATTGACATGCGTCACCTGGGAAACAATCGCGCACGCCAGCACAGCGCCCGTGGCCAGGACATCGTTCTTTGAGTCCTGAGCCGTCGCATGCAGCGTATCGGACTCAATACGGTCACCGAGCTTTTGGTTGAGGGCCGCCATCCAGAGCTTTACGACCATCGAAAGCACTAGAACCGTCACCAGGGCAAGCGAGAACTCGACAGGTTCGGGGTGGATGACGCGCTCAACCGAGGACTTGATAAGCTCAAGGCCGATCAGCAGCACGAGCGCCGCCACGACCAGACCCGAGAGATACTCGTAGCGACCGTGACCGTAAGGATGCTCGGGGTCGGCCGGCTTGCTCGCCAGCTTAAAGCCCAGCACGCTCACGATATTCGAGCTGGCATCGGACAGGTTGTTCATGGCATCCGCCACGATCGAAACCGATCCCGAAACCACGCCAATTGCGCCCTTCGCAGCACATAGTGCCACATTGGCGAGAATACACACAACGCCCGTCAACGTGCCCACGCGCGCACGGTCGCCCTGCGCACGCTTAACAATCCACTCGACCATCTACATCCGCCCCCACGGTACTACCTATATATCTATTGCTCAAACGGATTGTAGTGTAGCCACTTTGTCCCCCAGATACAAAAAAGGCCGCAACCCACACGGGCCACGGCCTTGGAATATGGCAAAGGAATCGTCCTTGTGTCGCACAGGTTTACGCGCTTACTTCGGCCACGCTCTTCGAGGTTTCGGGTGAATCGGCTCCGTCCCCCGTCGCTCGCCCCTTCGTCGGCACCACGCCAAAGCAGTAGCTCAGCGCCGCAGACGCCGCAAATGCCGTGCCGCCGGCAACGCAGCACCACAGCAGGTTCGAAATACCGCCCGTGGCAAAGCCAATGACCATGAGGACATTCGTCATGCCGATGGTATAGGCCGTAACGTGGCCTACGGCTGCAACAAGGCCTCCGACGGCGCCGCCAATGGCCATGCACGTCAGGCACCTGCCATATTTAAAACCGCAGCCGTACAGCGCCGGCTCGCTTACGCCGCCAAGCACGCCCGAGATTGAATAGCCCAGCATGAGCGCCTTCTCATCCTTATCCGCAACGCGGAGCGACGCACCAAAGGGCATGCCCCAAACGGCGAACGTCGCCATTGTCGCGGCAATGAGAATGCACGAATCCGTTCCCACGCTCATAAACTGCGCGTACGCAAGCGATAGGACAACGTTGCTGACGCCCGCAATCTTAAGAAACTCCCAACCCGCGGCAAGCCCCATGAGCGTGAGCAGCGACACGATGCCACCGGAATTGCCAAGCATAAACATAAGTTGGCCCAACAGCATGCCCAGATAGCTGCCCGCCGGCGCCGTAATACACAGCGAAACCGGAACCATAACGAGCATGGTCGCAAACGGAACGAACGAAAACGCCACGGCCTGAGGGATAACGCGCTGAAAGAAACACTCCACTCGCCATAGCACGGGCACCGAGATGAGAACCGGAATAACAGTCGTCGTGTAATCGTTGACCGGCGCGGGAAACAGACCATACACGGAAGTCATCGATGCCGCCGTCGTCGATGCGACATCGACGAGCTTAAGCAGATCGGGCGCAATCAATACGCCGCCCAGCATCATGCCCAGCTGCTCCGAGCAACCGAGCTGGCGGGCGGCCGCCCAACCAAGATAAATGGGCAAAAAGTAGTAGCCGGCGTTATAGAGCCAACTGTAGAACAGGCGATAGATATCGGAATCTGCAGACCACAGACCCAGCATGCCTTCGCCCATAATGACGGCGACGGTGCGAAACAACGCCGCGCAGACAATAAACGGCAGCGCCGACATCATGCTTTTGGACAGATAGTCCACCACGGCCATGGCGTTTGATGAGACCGTCGTTGTAAACGAGGTGTTAGAAACTTGTGACATGGAACGCCTTTCCCAATGTGACATGCGAACTGTCCCTTTGTCACATCGTGCGGTACTGACCGATTGCGCGGTACTTTTCGTAGCGGAGGTTTGTGAGGGTCGCGTCGTCGAGCCGCCCAAGCGTATCGAAGGCATCAAATGCCGAGGACATGACGGCACCGGCGATCTCCTCATGTGACAGGCCCCTATCGTCGACAATGCCGTCGATGATGCCGAGCGCCAACAGATCGGGGGCCGTGAGCTTAAGCGCCTCGGCGGCCTCATTCGCACGCTCGGTATCTTTCCACAGGATCGACGCACAGGCCTCGGGGCTCACGACCGAATAGGCCGAGCTCGAGAGCATCAGGATGCGGTCGGCCACGGACAGCGCCAGCGCGCCACCAGAGCCGCCCTCGCCTGTCACCACCGAGACAATCGGCGTCTTAAGGCCGCTCATCTCCATGAGATTCTGGGCAATCGCCTCGCCCTGGCCGCGCTCCTCGGCACCGATGCCGCAAAACGCACCCGAAGTATCGACCAGGCACAGAACCGGTCGACCAAACTTTTCGGCCTGGCGCATCAGGCGACGCGCTTTGCGATAGCCCTCGGGATGCGCCATGCCAAAGTTGCGGCGCATACGCTCTTTGGTCGTGGTGCCGCGCTCGATGGCGATGACCGTTACGGGGCGTCCGTTTTTCCAGCCAATACCGGCCACCACAGCGGCGTCGTCTCCAAAGTAACGGTCGCCGTGCAGCTCCACAAATCCATCCAGGCCCAGTGAGATCATCTCACCCGCCGTGGCGCGATCTGCCAAGCGGGTCTGCTTGACAATCTCGAGCGCGGTTTTTGGTGCCGTCGAGCGCTTAAACAAGTGTCCCAGCTTTTTGCCGCGGCGACCCGTATGCACGATCTCGTGCGGTGCCCCCAGACCGGGCGCGTGTCCTTCGTGCAGCGCCAGCAGCTCTCCCACTGTGAGCGCAATCTCGCCACGCGGAACAACGGCATCGCAAAAGCCGTGCTCCAGCAAAAACTCGGAGCGCTGGAATCCCTTGGGCAGGCGCTTGTGCATGTTCTGCTCGATCACGCGCGGGCCGGCAAATGCCGTCAGGGCATCGGGCTCGGCCAGGATAATGTCGCCCTCCATGGCAAAGCTCGCGGTTACGCCGCCAGTCGTGGGATCGGTGAGCACCGTGATATACAGGCCGCCCGCCTCGCTATGCTTTCTCACGGCAGCAGAGATCTTGGCCATCTGCATAAGCGATGTCACGCCCTCTTGCATGCGCGCACCGCCCGAAACGGTAAAGCCGACAACTGGCAATCCCAGCTCGGTCGCATGCTCAAATGTGCGACAGATCTTCTCGCCCACCACGGAACCCATCGAGCCCATCATAAAGTTGGCGTCCATAAAGAAGAGCGCCGTATCGCAACCGCAGATTTTGCCCTTGCCGCACACAACGGCATCGCGCTCGCCCGAATGCTCGACCGCGCTCTTGAGCTTGTCGGCATAACCGGGAAACGAGAGGAAGTCCTCCGACGCCAGATTGGCATCCCATTCCTCAAACGTGCCCTCGTCGACCGTCATGCGCATACGCGCGCGACCGCTCACGCGAAAGTGTTTGCCGCAACGAGGGCAGACCTCGAGGTTGTCGTGTAGACGTGCTTCATCGATCACACGGCGGCACTCCGGACACTTGATAAACACGTGGCGCGCGGGAAACTCGGCGCACGACTCGGTCATCGGCCCCTCGAGGACGTTGACCGTCTTCGCTTTTCTATTCACCAGCATAGAGATGCCCCATCAGATCGGTGTGATACATGCCCGACAAGAACTCATCGTTTGCCAGCACGTCGAGCTGAAGCTCGCTGTTCTCGCTCACGCCCTCAATCACGAGCTCGCCCAGGGCCGAGCGCATCTTGCGAATGGCGCCGTCGCGCGTGGGCGCACACACGATGAGCTTGCCGAGCATGGAGTCGTAGTACGGAGGAACGTTCGCACCGGTAAACATGGCGGAATCCCAGCGCACGCGCGGACCACCCGGCACACGCAACGCGGTGACCGTTCCGCATGACGGCAGAAAGTCCGGCGTTTCGGCATTGATGCGGCACTCCATGGCGTGGTTGCGGACCGGAACGTCCTCCTGCTCAAAGGGCAGAGACTGGCCGGCTGCCACGCGCAGCTGCCACTTGACCAAGTCGGTATCGGTCACAAACTCCGTAACCGGATGCTCCACCTGCAAGCGCGTGTTCATTTCCATAAAGTAGAAATCGCCGTCGTCCGAATACAGGAACTCGATGGTACCGGCTCCTTCGTAGCCGACGGCACGAGCCAGGTCACGCGCTGCCTTGTGCATGCGAGCACGAATGTCGTCGTGTCCGTCAAGGCACGGCGCGGGGCTCTCCTCGATCAGCTTTTGGTTGCGGCGCTGCACCGAGCACTCGCGCTCGCCGAGCGAAAACACATGGCCCTGCTTATCGGCCATAATCTGCACCTCGACGTGGTGCGCCGGCACGACGAACTTCTCCATGTAGCACTCGCCATCGCCAAAAACGGCCTCTCCCTCGGCACGCGCCTCGATGAACGCCTTTGCCGCATCTTCCACGCGCTCGACCTTACGAATGCCGCGACCGCCACCGCCTGCACGCGCCTTAATAAGCACGGGGCAGCCAATGCGCTCGGCCTCGGCCGTTGCCTCCTCGGGGCTTTTGAGCAAATCGCAGCCCGGCACGATGGGCACGCCCGCCGCGGCAGCCGTTCGACGTGCGGCGTCCTTGTCGCCCATGCTGTCGATGACCTCGGCCGAGGGACCGACAAACGCCAGGCCATACTTGTCGCAGTCGCGCACGAAGCTCGCCTTCTCGGAAAAAAAGCCATAGCCGGGATGAATTGCCGTAGCTCCCGACTTTACGGCACAGGTGAGCACGGCATCGTCGTTGAGGTAGCTCTCGGCAAGACGCGGGCCGCCGATGCAATATGCCTCGTCGGCAAGCTGTACGTGCAGCGCGTCCGCATCGGCCGTGGAATAAACGGCGACGGTCTTGATGCCCATATCGCGGCACGCGCGGATAACACGGACCGCGACTTCGCCGCGATTGGCGATGAGCACTTTGTCGAACATGAAGCCTTCCTTAACTTTCGTGCATGAGTGCAAAAGACATATCGGCGCGGCAGCAAACCTCACCGTTGACGCTCGCAGTACCCGTCGCAAAGCGGAACGGCCCGCGCGCACGCGTGATGGTGCACACCAGATCAACCGTGTCGCCCGGGCGCACCGGACGCTTAAAGCGCACCTTATCGAGGCTCGTATAGAACGGCGTCGCGCCGCGCGTCTCCTCATCGCCCATCAGCAGCACGCAGCAGTTCTGGGCGAGCATCTCGCACTGAATCACACCGGGGACGACCGGGTTTCCCGGAAAATGCCCCTGCAAAAAGTACTCGTCGCCCGTAATCGTGATCTTGCCGTGGGCCTCGTCGCCCACCAGCTCGGCTTCGTCGAGCAAAAGCATCGGCTCGCGATGCGGCAACAGTTCTTTAAGCTCTTCTTTGTTCATGGATATCACCTATCCGATCCTCATGAGGCAGCTGCCGAACTCCACGAGGTCGCCGTCGGCCACGCAGATCTCGAGCACCTCGCCATCCGCCTCTGCCGTCACCTCGTTGAGAACCTTCATGGCCTCGATGATGCAAAGGGTCTCGCCAGCCTTGACCTTGGAGCCCACGTGCACAAATGGCTCGTCGCCCGGCGCCGGGGCAGCATAGAAAACGCCGACCATGGGAGCGGTCACCTCGGTGCCCTTGGGCTCCGGTGCGGCGGCAGGTGTCTGCGCGGCGGGCTCCGGTGCGGCAGGCGCGACTGTGGGGGCTGCAACTGGAGCGGCCATAGCGCTCGGCATGGGCATGGGCACGGCAACCGGCTGTGCGGCGCTCGCGCGCTCGAGTTCGACCGCGGTGCCATCGGGCTCCTCAACGCGCACGCGCGTGAGGCCGCGGTCCTCCATCACATCGGCTATCTCGGCAAGTCTTTTGGAATCCATGCTCTAGCTCCTCGTATATCTACGCAGCGCGATGGCGGCGTTGTGCCCGCCAAAGCCTAGGTTGGTCGAAAGCGCCCAGGTAAGGTCGGCGCGAACTGCGCGATTGGGCGTGTAGTCAAGATCGCAGGCGGGATCGGGCGTGCGGTAGTTAATGGTCGGCGGCACCACGCCCTGCTCGAGCGCCATGGCGCAGGCCATGACCTCGATGGCGCCCGTGGCACCGATCATGTGGCCGGTCATCGACTTAGTCGACGAGACGTGCGCGGCGCGCGCCGCGTCCTCGCCGAGCGCACGCTTAATGCCCGCCGTCTCGGACGAATCGTTGAGCTTGGTCGATGTGCCGTGGGCATTGATGTAGAGACCCTCGGAAGGCCTGACGTCGCCCTCGGTCACCGCCAGCGATATCGCGCGGGCAATGCCGGCAGCCTCGGGATCAGGGCTCGTGATGTGATAGGCATCATCGGTGTTGCCGTAGCCCACGACCTCGGCATAAATGTGCGCACCGCGCGCCTGCGCATGTTCCATGCTCTCGAGCACGAGCACGCAGGCGCCCTCGCCCATCACAAAGCCATCGCGATCTGCATCGAACGGGCGGCAAGCCGTCGCGGGATCAGGGTTGGTGGTCAATGCGCGGCAGGACGTAAAGCCCGCAACGGCATCGGGGATAATTGCGGCCTCGGCGCCGCCCGCGAGGATCGCGTCGGCATAGCCGTGCTTGATGGCGCGGAACGCCTCACCCACCGCATGGGCAGAAGTCGCGCAGGCAGTCACGACGGGCAGGGTCGGGCCCTTTGCCTTATGGCGAATCGCGATGTTGCCCGAAGCCATGTTGGGAATCATCATCGCGATCATGTAAGGCGATGCGCGACGAGGCCCCCGATCGGCGATCGTGTGGACGTTGTCGACGAGTGTCTGCATGCCGCCCACACCCGAGCCCACGTAGACGCCCAGGCGCTCTCGATCGATGGCGCCTTCGACATCAAAGCCCGCATCGTGCATAGCCTCGTCCGAAGCCGCCATCGCAAACTGAACGCAGGGGTCCAGATGCTTTGCATCACGCTTGCCAAAGTACTCGTTGCCGTCAAAGCCCTTGACCTCGGCCGCCACCTTGACGGCAAACGCATCGGTATCGAAGTGCGTGATCGGGCCGATGCCGCACGTGCCGGCGCACATGGCCGCCCAGGTAGCAAGCGCCGTGTTGCCGAGCGGCGATACGGCACCGATGCCGGTGATTGCAACTCTCTGTTCCATCATGGTCTCCTCATCCAAGCCGTTCTTCGGCCCTGGTTTCTACATCGCCATTCCGCCGTCGACGCGTACGACCTCGCCCGTAATGTAGGCAGCCGCGTCGCTCGCCAAAAAGCGCACCACGCCGGCCACTTCCTCGGGACGCGCCATGCGCCTCAGGGGAATCTGCTCCTCGCATGCCGCACGCACCTTATCCGATAGCTTTGCCGTCATATCGGTCTCGACAAACCCGGGTGCGACCGCGTTCACTCGTACGCCGCGGGGCGCAAGCTCGCGCGCTACCGCCTTGGTCAGGCCGATCACGCCCGCCTTAGAGGCAGCGTAGTTGGCCTGCCCGGCATTGCCCATCAGGCCCACAACCGAGCTCATGTTGACGACGCAGCCGCCGCGCTGGCGCATAAAGGTCTTGGTGAGCGCGCGCGTCGTGTTAAACGTTCCTTTAAGATTGACATCGAGCACGCGATCGAAGGCATCGTCACCCATACGCATGAGCAGGCCGTCGCGCGTGATGCCGGCGTTGTTGACGAGCGCCCAAATGGAGCCAAAGTCGTTGAGGACCGTCTCCACGCAAGTGTTGACGGCAGCGGGGTCGGCCACGTCGCATTGATATGCGCGCGCCGTGGCGCCAGCCGCCTCACAGGCTTCGCACGTCTCGCGCGCCGCATCTGCGCTACCGGCATAGACGACGGCGATATCAAAGCCGTCCTCCGCCAGGCCCACGGCACAAGCGCGACCGATGCCGCGCGAGCCGCCCGTGACAACCGCCACGCGACGTGAGTCGTTGCGCTCGAGCGCGCCGTTGTTCAAGTTGCCCATGTCATTCCTTTCGGGTTACAGCCCTGTGAACTATGCGAGCTCGTCGGCAATAGCTGCGACCTGCTCGACCGTCTCGCACAAATACACACGAACGTCGCTCAGCGTACGCTTGACCAGGCCCGACAGCGTTTTGCCGGGGCCGACCTCAATAAACGTGTCGATGCCTTGATCCTGCAGAGCATGCAGCGTGTCGACCCAGCGCACGGCATGACTCACCTGGTTGGCCAGCACCTCCGATGCCGTCTGGGGGTCCGCCGGATAGGGCGCCGCTGTCATATTTGCCAAAACAGGAATGAGCAACGGGGACGGCGCGTGACCGGCCTCAATATATGCGGCAAGGCCACAGGCCGCCTCGGCCATATAGGGGCTATGAAATGCACCCGACACCGCGACCTTCATGGCGCGGCCGCCAGCCTCTTTTACTAGGACGTCGAGGGTCTGCAGCGCATCGGGCGCTCCGGCCACAACCGTCTGCTGGGGACTGTTGTAGTTGACCGGCCAGCAGTCCTCGCCGGCCTGCGCAGCCAGGTTCTCGACTTGCGCAGCATCAAGTTTGATGACGGCGCGCATGCCGCCGGGGTGACGCTCGGCCGCCGTGGCCATCAATGCCGCGCGCTCACACACGAGCTCAAAACCCGCTCGCGTATCGAATGCCCCCGCAAAGGTGAGTGCAGCGACCTCGCCCAGCGAGAATCCCGCACAGGCGGCAGGCACCACGCCGCGCTCGCGCAGGGCGACGGCGACAGCCAAGTCGTGCACGAACACGCAAGGCTGCGTGTTCTCGGTCTGCGAGAGCTCCTCCTTGGAGGCGCTCCGGCACTGCTCGCTCGTCCCCGGGCGCACCTCATCGGCAATGGCGAACACCTCGGCAGCCGCCGGCGATGTCTCGATCAAGTCGACGCCCATCGCGGGGTGCTGGGCACCCTGGCCGGCAAACAAAAACGCTACGCCACCCATGCGCACGCACCCTTCAGGACGTGCTCGGCGCCATCGACCAGGTCGTCAACGATTTCGCGTGCGCTCTGGCGCTCGTTGACCATGCCGGCAATCTGTCCACACAAAAACGAACCCTCTTCGTAGTTGCCGTCCTTGGCGGCCTTACGCAGCGCACCGGTTCCCATAGCACCGAGCTCCTCGGCACTCGCGCCGGAACCCTCGCTCTTGGCATAGGCGTTGGTGAAGGGGCTCTTGAGGGCGCGCACTGGATGTCCCGTCGAGCGACCGGTCGCACGCGTCGAAGTGTCGTTGGCCTTCAGGACCATCTCTTTGTACTGCTCCGAGACGGTGCACTCGTCTGCGACCAGAAAGCGCGTACCCACTTGCACGCCTTCGGCGCCCAGCATAAAGGCGGCCGCCACGCCGCGGCCGTCGGCAATACCGCCGGCGGCCACGACGGGAATGTCAACCGCATCGACGACCTGCGGCACCAGTGCCATCGTCGAGGTCTCGCCAATATGGCCGCCCGATTCGGTACCCTCGGCAACAACCGCCGTGGCTCCACGACGTGCCACGAGGCGCGCCAGCGCCACCGAGGCAACGACCGGGATGACCTTGATGCCCGCCTCGTTCCACGCCTTCATGTACTTGGCGGGATTGCCGGCGCCCGTCACGACAACCGGCACTCGCTCGTCAATCACGACCTGCGCGACCTCGTCGGCAAACGGGCTCATGAGCATGACGTTGACGCCAAAGGGCTTATCCGTCTTGGCGCGCAGCTCATGAATCTGGTCGCGAAGCCAGTTGGCGTCGGCGTTCATGGCCGCGATGATGCCTAAGCCACCCGCCTCGGACACTGCGGACGCCAGCGAGGCATCGGCAATCCAGGCCATACCGCCCTGGAACACGGGCTTTTCGATGCCGAGCAGATCGCAGAGAGGAGTCTTGAGCATCTCTACTTCTCCAATGCCGCCTCGACCGTATCGGCGAACTCGCCGACCGTCTTGGGGTTCTCCTCGGTATCGAGCTGGATGCCAAACTCGTCCTCGACGGCAACGAGGATCTCGACGGTGCCCAGGCTGTCGAGACCAATCTCCTCGAGCGTGGACTCGGGCTTCATCTCGACATCGTCAAGACCGGCGGTCTCGCGGATAACGTCGCAAACGCGCTCGAAGGTCTTCTGATCTGCCATGGTAGTTCTCCTTTGTTTGTGCCCTAGGGGCGTTTTTATTTCCTATGTGCGACTACTTCCAACGAAGCAGATAGCCACCTATATCCAGACCGGCGCCAAATCCAACCAAGGCGATGGTGTCGCCTGTGTGAAGTGCACCGGCGTTTGCCAGCCGGTCGAGGGCAAGCGGAATGCATGCGCTCGAAATGTTGCCGGTCTCGCGCAACGTGCGAACCACGCGCTCGTCCGGCACGCCCAGGCGCTTGACCGCCTGGCTCAGGATTCGTTCGTTAGCCTGATGGAATACAAAATGATCGATGTCTTCGACCAAAATGCCCGCATCGATCGCAAGCTTATGGACCGTGTCGCAGATGGCGTTGACGCCGAACTTGAACACGCGGCGGCCGTTCATGGACAGCACGCTCGCGCTATCTGCGGAAGCCCTAAACGGCGAGGTACCGACCAGACCGGGAACGCGCAACGTCTCGACGTCGGGCGCCGTCGAAAGCTCAACGGCAAGGGGGTTGTCTCCCCCAGCTTCAATCACTGCGGCGCCTGCCCCATCGCCAAAAAGCACGCAGGTGGCACGGTCGGTCCAGTCGAGCGCGCGCGTCATCTGCTCGGCAGCAACAACAAGCACGCGCTCGGCACGGCTGCGGGCGATATAGCCCTCGGCGACATCGAGCGCAAATACGAAGCCGGCACAAGTCGCCGAGACATCGAAGGCAGGGCACGTCGCGCCAAGTCGCTCAGCAACGGCACACGCCTCGGCGGGAACAAGGTGGTCACCCGTCGTCGTCGAGCAGACGATCAGATCCAGCTGGCTCGCGTCGATTCCGGACACCTGGAGTGCCCGCTCGCTCGCCGCTACGGCAAGGTCGTCAAGTGACTCGGTGGTGCAGACGTGGCGGCTCTTGATGCCTGTACGGGTAAAAATCCACTCATCCGAGGTATCGAGGAACTCAGACAGCTCGTCATTGGAAACGCTGCGCTCAGGAAGCGCCGAGCCTGTTCCAAGAATCGTGAAACCCATCACTAACCTCCTTTGAGTTGTTGACGTGTTTACATCGACCAAGAGAGGATAACGCATTTCAGTCTTTGTTGACGTGTTAACATTAAATTGTCCAAATGCGACAAAGGCTTCACATTGTGTCTATCTCTCGACACCATTGCGCGATTGCCTTATTTACTTAGGAGGTAGCAGCTGTTATGGATTCTCGTTTAACGATAGTCGACGTAACCGGATCGACCAACGATGACCTGCTCGAAGCAGGAAAACAGGGGGCGCCGCACGGCACAGGACTTGCCGCCCGGGCTCAAACAGCAGGGCGCGGCCGGCGCGGGCACAAGTGGGACTCAACCGTCGGCAACTTATTGCTTTCGCTTGTCCTGCGCCCATGCGTTAATCCTGCAAAGTTCTCTGGTCTTGCCGCCGTCAGCGGCCTAGCGGTGCTCGAAGCACTCGAAAAGCAGGGTCTTGCAAACGAGATTCGCCTTAAATGGCCCAACGACCTTGTCGCGCGAGGACGCAAGCTCGGCGGCATTCTGGTCGAGGCCACACGCGATAACGAAGGCAAACCTTTCGCCGTCTGCGGCATTGGCGTCAATGTGAACTATGCGCCCCAAGAGGTGCCCGATGGCGGCCTGCCGGCAATCGGTCTCTCGGATCTCAACGAGAGCGTACCTGCCGTCGACATGCTCCTCGATGAGGTCTATCACGCAGTTATAGACGCTGCAGATGCCTGGGCAGAGCGCCTCAACGCCAAGGAAGAAGATGCCGGTCCGCTCGCGCCCGTCCACGACGAATATATCGCCCACCTTAATTGGATCGGGAAGCACGTTATCGCCCGCTCCCCCGCTGGAGACGAGCTGGCACGAGGCATATTTAGAACGGTCGACGATTGCGGCCGCGCATGCATTGAGACCGAGAGCGGCTTGTGCGTCTTCCACTTCGAAGAAGCATCCTTGCGCCCCCTGAGCGAATAGGGCGCCGCAGCCGTCGGCTCGGCAGACGAATTCGCTATCCCAAAATCTAAACTCAAAACAAAAGGGCCCCGCTACCGTAACGGCAGCGGGGCCCTTTAAGCTATGAGCGATATCGCTTAGAGCTTGATGTCGATGTCGACGCCAGCGGGGAGGTCGAGACGCATGAGCGAATCAACGGTGCCCGAGGTGGGGTCGAGGATGTCGATGAGGCGCTTGTGGGTGCGCATCTCGAACTGCTCACGGGAGTCCTTGTTCACGTGCGGCGAGCGGATAACCGTGTACAGGTTGCGCTCGGTGGGCAGGGGGACAGGACCGGAAACGCGAGCGCCGGTCTTCTGAGCGGTCTCGACGATGAGCTTCGCGGACTGATCGACGACCTCGTGATCATAGCCCTTGAGGCGAATGCGGATCTTCTGGGTAGCCAACTTAAACCTCCAAAGAGTGCGAGAGATGTTCTCGCGGATTACGTAACAGGGAGCTCGAACTTAGGCGTTCTTGCTCATGACCTCGTCCACGATGGACTTGGGCGCGGGCTCATAAGAGTCGAACTGCATCGTGTAGGATGCACGGCCCTGGGTCTGGGAGCGAAGGTCGGTAGCGTAACCGAACATCTCGCCCAGCGGCACCTTGGCACGGATGAGCTTGCTGTTCTTGCGATCCTCCATACCCTCGATCTTGCCGCGGCGACCGGAGAGGTTGCCCATAACGTCGCCCATGTACTGCTCGGGGGTCTCGACCTCGACAGCCATGATCGGCTCGAGCAGCTGCGGATCGGACTTCTTGAGGGCGTCCTTGATAGCCATGGAACCGGCGATCTTGAAGGCGGCCTCGGAGGAGTCGACCTCGTGGTAAGAACCGTCGAACAGGGTGACCTTAACGTCGAGGACCGGGAAGCCGGCGATAACACCGGTGTTCAGGGCCTCCTGGATGCCCTTGTCGATGGACGGGATGTACTCCTTGGGCACGACGCCGCCGACGATAGCGTTGACGAACTCGTAGCCGAAGCCCTCCTCCATCTTCTCGAGCTTGATGACGGCGTGGCCGTACTGACCGCGACCACCGGACTGACGGACGAACTTGCCCTCAGCCTTCTCGACGTCGTGACCAGCGGTCTCGCGGTAGGCAACCTGGGGCTTACCAACGTTAGCGTCAACCTTGAACTCGCGGAGCAGACGGTCGACGATGATCTCGAGGTGCAGCTCGCCCATGCCGGCGATAATGGTCTGGCCGGTCTCGTGGTTGGTGGACACCTGGAAGGTCGGGTCCTCCTCGGCGAGCTTGGTCAGAGCAAGGGACATCTTGTCCTGCTCGGCCTTGGTCTTGGGCTCGATGGCAACGTCGATAACGGGCTTAGCGAACTCGATCTTCTCGAGGACGATCTCCTTGCCCTCAGCGCACAGAGTGTCGCCGGTGGTGGAGTTCTTGAAGCCGACGCAAGCGACGATGTCGCCGGCGGCAGCGTCGTCACGGTCGATACGCTCGGCGGCGTTCATCTCGAGGATGCGGCCGAGGCGCTCGCGCTGACCGTTGGAAGCGTTGACCACGTAGGAGCCGGACTCGGCACGGCCGGAGTAAACGCGGACATAGGTGAGCTTACCGACGAACGGGTCGGTCATGATCTTGAAGACCAGGCCGGAGAAGGGCTCGTCGAAGGAAGGATGACGCTGAATCTCCTCGCCGGTGTCCGGATCGGTACCGGTGACGGCCTCAACGTCGAGCGGGCTGGGCAGGTAGTCGACGACAGCGTCGAGCAGCTCCTGAACGCCCTTGTTCTTGTAGGCGGAACCCACGAAGACGAGGTTGAGCTCGTTGGCCAGAACGCCCTTGCGCAGAGCAGCCTTGAGCTCCTCGACGGTGAAGTCCTCCTCCATGAGGATCTTCTCCATGAGCTCGTCGTCAAAGCTGGCAGCAGCGTCAAGGAGCTCCTCGCGCTTGGTGGCAGCGATGTCGGCAAACTCAGCCGGGATCTCGTCCATCGGCTCGGGGTAGGTCATGCCCTTCTCGTCGGCCTTGAAGTCCCATGCAGTCATGGTGACCAGGTCGATGACGCCCCAGAAGTTGTCCTCGGCGCCCATCGGGACCTGAGCGGCCACGGCGTTAGCGTCGAGACGATCCTTCATGGTCTCGATAGCGTTGAAGAAGTCAGCGCCCACGCGGTCATACTTGTTGATGAAGGCGATGCGGGGGACGTTGAAGGTAGAAGCCTGACGCCAAACGGTCTCAGACTGGGGCTGAACGCCGGCAACGGCGTCGAAGACGGCGACAGCGCCATCGAGGACGCGCAGGCAGCGCTCGACCTCGGCGGTGAAGTCAACGTGGCCCGGGGTGTCGATGATCTGGATGCGGTAGTCCTTACCGTCCTTGTTCCAGAAGCACGTGGTAGCAGCGGAGGTAATGGTTACGCCGCGCTCCTGCTCCTGAACCATCCAGTCCATGGTGGCAGCGCCCTCATGGACCTCACCGATCTTGTGGGTCTTACCGGTGTAGTAAAGAATACGCTCGGTCGTGGTGGTCTTACCGGCATCGATGTGGGCCATGATGCCGATGTTACGGGTATCGGAAAGCTTGTACTTAGGCTTAGCCATGTTAGTTCCTTACCTTAACTTACCAACGATAGTGAGAGAACGCGCGGTTGGCCTCGGCCATCTTGAAGACGTCCTCACGCTTCTTGACGGAAGCGCCCAGGCCGTTGGAAGCGTCGAGGATCTCGTTGGCGAGACGCTCGGCCATGGTCTTCTCCTTGCGAGCGCGGGAGAAGTTGACGATCCAGCGGATACCCAGAGCGGTGGAACGACGGGAGTTGACCTCCATCGGGACCTGATAGGTAGCGCCACCGACACGCTTGGGCTTAACCTCGAGCGTGGGCTTGACGTTGTCCATAGCCTTCTTGAAGGTAGCGAGAGCGTCGCCACCCTCGGACTTCTCGGCAACGATCTCGAAAGCGGTGTAAACGATGCGCTCAGCGGTGGCCTTCTTGCCGTCAAGAAGGACCTTGTTGATGAGCTGAGTCACCAGGCGGTTGTTGTAAACGGCGTCAGGCTGAACCTCACGACGATTAGCTGCTGCACGACGCGGCATGTGAAATCTCCTTAAGTGTCTACCGTGCGGCGCTTAGGCGGCACACGGCGAAAGTATCAAAACGTTATCTGGCTTATTTGGCCTTGGGGCGCTTAGCACCGTACTTGGAACGGGCCTGCATACGGTTCTGGACCGGAGCAGCGTCGTAGGCGCCACGGATGACGTGATAACGGACACCAGGGAGGTCACGGACACGACCGCCGCGGACGAGCACGATGGAGTGCTCCTGCAGGTTGTGGCCCTCACCCGGGATGTAAGCAGTAACTTCGATGCCGTTGACAAGGCGAACACGGGCAACCTTACGAAGAGCCGAGTTCGGCTTCTTGGGGCTCGTGGTGAAGACGCGGGTGCACACGCCGCGCTTCTGGGAGTTGTGCTGCAGAGCAGCGTTCTTGGACTTCTTGGGCACGGAACGACGGCCCTGGCGAACCAGCTGGTTAATAGTAGGCAAAGCGTACTCCTTCTCGAATGATTCCAGCTTTCTGTAAAGTGCAACGGCTTGAATCGAGGGGTCAGCATCCCCCTACGAAACACGCAGTTCGATAGGATACGTGGCGTTAGCTGTGCCGTCAACAGACCACGCCGCCGGGCGTATCCTTAAATAGCCACATTTCCGCAAAGCCTACACAAAAGGAATCCCCTCCTGTGCGCTGGGAGGATTCCCGGACCGGGTGGCCCAGGTTTTAAGTTTGCTGCTCTACAGTCCTGGCTCGCACGGAGGCCACATTAAGTGGCCTCCGGCTCGTGCGGAACTCGCGACAAACTTAAACCGCAGGCCGCCCGGTCCGGGAATCCGACATGCTCGGCGGGGCAACGCCACCTGCCAAAAAGGGACAGGTTTATTTTGGTCGGTTTTATCTGGGGAAACGTCGCGCTCCAGCGGTGATCTGCTCTCATCTGTCGCATGGAAATCGGCGGCGTTTCCATTTAACGCAAAAGAGGCCGCTTCCCCTAGTAGGAAGCGACCCCAAATCTTACGAATAGACGATGGTAAAGGGCTCTTTCGTTTCGGTCTCCCCTGTTGATGTATACCTCACAATTTCAAGGGTTACCGAGACAACTTGATCGACATCAATCAACTTCGTTGGCACCCAGATGTTCTCTCCGCTATTGCGCCCATAAGAAAAATATAAGTTGAACACCCCTGCGTCGTCATCTTCGATAATCTGCTCCGATCCATCCTTGTAGCTGACGGTCAGCTTATTATCAACTGCTTCATAGCCCAAATCATCGATGTGCGTCTGGATGGAAAACGGGCTAATCTCAAGAGGCGAGTCACCGGAGCGGAGTTCCTTTGTATCGACGTACGCTCCAATATTGAACTCGGGTGTCGACGCCTCAAACCGCCTCGCACTCTCACCTTCACCCTCGGTCCAATGGATATTCCAGGTGACAGCATGTTGCAAATCTCGCTCGCGATCCATAGCGGCAAAGTACATCGTGCCATTAATGACAGTATCGCTTGATGTGTCCTTATCAATTGTGCTGCGTGTGTCAGGCCATTCCTCGCCGAACTTCATATCGGGCGTGCCGATGCCCTGCTCTTCTTCACCATAGAGAACAAGTTCGCCAATCTCTGCTGCTGGCTTGTAGTAGTTAACTCCATTTGGATTGGACAACGTAAACGTCACGGCTCCGCAGCCGTTTTGGTCGATTGCCATCTCATGGATATCAAGCGTATAGCCGTTGCCCTCGACGGACAGATTAACCTCCTGGACTGCGCCTTCCAGGCTTTGGGGCGCGATGCCATCGCCAAACTCTCTGGTGTAGGTATATTTAGTTCCCGATGAGCCGCCGTTGGTCCAGGTAATGGAATCCCCGTTGCCGTGGTTTCCCCAGGCAGAGGCAAAATAGCTGGAATTGACGAAGGCGTAGGCGACCCCTCCGGTCGCCAGCACTCCGGCAAGGCATCCGATCACGGCAACATACAGAGGCTTCGCGTGACCCTTTCGGCGAAGCGGCTCACCAGCAGCGGCATAAAGAACACGGTCAGCAAGATCGCTATCGGCTTGGACGGACTCGAAGGCCTGCTTGATTTGATTGGATTTCACGGTCGCCCTCCTCTAGGATGAACTTGAGCTTCGATCTGCCGCGAGCCAAACGCGTTCGAACAGTCGCGGCTGGCACATGCAATAACTCGGCAATCTCTGAGGTCGAAAAGCCCAGATAGTAATAGAGCATGATGGGAACACGGAATCGTTCCGGAAGTCGCATAACGTCTGACAGGACCGCCTTGGTCTCCTCCTGCGCCGTCGAAAGCGAATCGGCCAGGTTCTCAATATCCTCCACACGCCTCCATGGCTTTCGAAAGAGAGATTTGCATTCATTGATCGTGACCCGGATAAGCCATCGACGAAGATGTTCCCAGCTTTCAAATTGGGCATCGCTTTTGAGTAACTTCAGAAAGACGTCTTGAGCGACATCGTCGGCATCGGCACGATCGCGCAGATACGTCAATGCGATTCGAAACACGACATCACGGTGATCCTCGACCGCCTGTCTAAATGCTTGTTCTTCCATAATCACCTCCCGGTGATGCTGATGTTTCTTGCTGAGGCCCTCACCATAGATACGCTTTGACCGAACGAAATGTTTCAAATTCAAGCAGGAATAACCTACCAAAATAAACCTGTCCCTTTTTGGTTGGTTTTCTTCAACAAAAAAGACCCGCTCCCCTGTTGGGAAGCGGGTCTTTGGAAGGACGGTTAACGTACTAGGAAATTACTCCTCGTCGTTGTCCTTGGCCTCTTCGGCGTCGTCGGTGTCCACGAGCTGGTTGAGCAGCTCGTCGAGGGAAGCCATGTCCTCGTTGATCGCGCCGTTGGCGGGAGCCTTCTTGTCGTCGATCGGGGCGCCCAGGAGCTCCTCGTCGGCGTCGGCGTGATGCGTCGGAGCGGAGGTACCCAGCAGGATATCGTCCGGACCGTCGGGGCTAAAGACCATCTGCAACAGCTGCGAGAGGTCTTCCTCGTCGGCAACGTCGTCGTTGTTCTCGAGGATGTAGAGCAGGTCGTGGGCCTCCAGGCCGTCACGGAGCTCCTCGATCGCCTTGGCACCGATGCCATCGATGCGCAGCAGATCCTCCTCGGACTTGCCGACCAGGTCGCCGACCGTCTCGATGCCGACCTCGCTGAACTTGTTGGTCCAGCGCTGCGACACGCCCAGGTCGTCGAACAGGTACAGGCGAGCCTTCTCGGCGGAGATGGTGTGGCCGTTGCGGGTGAACGAACCGTCAGCACCACCGAACTCGTCGTAGCCGGCCCAGTCGAGCTGCTGCGGGAGCTGCTCGTCCAGGTCCTTGAGCTCCACAGGAGCCCACTCAGGCAGCGACTTGGCATTGGGCGAAGCCGGACCGTCGATGTCGACATAGCCGTCGGCCGTGCGATACGTCAGCTTGGCGTTGGCGTACGGCTTGAGGCCGGTACCAGCCGGGATCTTCTTACCGACGATGACGTTGGACTTAAGGTCGAGCAGGTGATCGACCTTGCCCTCGATGGCAGCCTCGGTAAGGACGCCAGCGGTACGGATGAACGAAGCGCTCGACAGCCAGGAGTCGATGTTGGACGCGACCTTGAGCGTACCCAGGATGACGGGCTCGGCCACGGGAGCCTGACCGCCCAGACGGGCAACGCGCTCGACCTCGTCGGCGAACTCATAGCGGTCAACATACTGACCAAGCAGGTACTTGGAGTCACCGGGGTTGGTGATCTGAACGCGACGCAGCATCTGACGTGCGAGCACCTCGATGTGCTTGTCGTTCAGGTCGACGCCCTGGCTGGTGTAGACGTCCTTGACGCTCTCGACGAAGGTGTGCATCGTCGACTCGATGTCGGTCAGCTTGCGCAGGTTGCGGAAGTTGACGAAGCCCTTGGTGATCTGGTCGCCGGCGCGAACCTCGCAGCCGTCCTCGATCTCGGGCATAAAGCGCACCGAAGCGGGGACGCGACGCTCGTCGAGGACACGGGTGTGGTCCTCGGAGTCGGTGAGCGTCAGCACATACTCGGACTTCTCGGGCTTAATCGAGAGGTGGCCGGAGTACGGAGCCAGCTCGGCCTCGCGACCCAGAATCTTCTCGTTGACGTTGCCGACGATATCGAACATACGGCTGACCGTAGGCAGACCCTGCGTAATATCGTCGACGCCAGCGACGCCGCCGGAGTGAATGGTACGCATCGTAAGCTGCGTACCGGGCTCGCCGATGGACTGGGCGGCAATAATGCCGACCGCGGTACCGATGGCGACCGGACGACGGGTGGAAAGATCCCAGCCGTAGCACTTCTGGCACACGCCGTACTTGGAACGGCAGGTGAGCAGCGCGCGAAGCTTGACCTTCTTAAGGCCGGCATCGACCATCTTCTGGATGTCGGCGACCTTCTCGATGTAGCCGTCCTGCTCAAAGAGCACGGTGCCATCGGGAGCCACGACGTCCTCAATGAAGCAACGGCCGACGAGGTCGGTGTTGAGGTCGGTGGTGCCGGGGATGATGAGGTTGTAAGTGACGCCCTCGTGCGTACCGCAGTCCTCCTCGCGGACGATGACGTCCTGGGCCACGTCAACCAGACGACGGGTCAGGTAACCGGAGTCCGAGGTGTGGGATGCGGTATCGACCAGGCCCTTACGGGCGCCGTAGGTCGAAATGAAGTACTCGAGCGGCAGCAGACCCTCGCGGAAGTTCGCCTTAATGGGAAGGTCGATCGTCTCGCCGGACATGTCTGCCATCAGGCCACGCATGCCGCCGAGCTGACGCAGCTGGGTCTTAGAACCACGGGCGCCGGAGTCGGCCATCATGTAGAGCGGGTTCTCCTCGTCGAACAAGTCGAGCATGAGCGCTGCAACCTTGTCGGTGCAAGCGGTCCACTCGTTAACGACTTCGATGTGGCGCTCCGTCTCGTTGATGAAGCCCTCCTCGAAGTACTCGTTGATCTGGTCGACGTTGGCCTGGGCGCGGTCGAGCAGCTCCTGCTTCTCGGCAGGGATGAGAGCGTCCCACACCGAGATGGTGAGGCCGGCGCGGGTAGCGTAGTGGAAGCCGGAGTACTTGATGGCGTCGAGGATCGGACCGACCTTGGCCTCGGGATAGCGATCGCAGCAGTCGGCAACCAGCTTGGCCACGTCGCCCTTGACCATCTTGTAGTTCATGAACTCATAGTCTTCGGGCAGGCACTGGCGGTTGAAGATGATGCGGCCGATGGAGGTCTCGAAGCGCGCGGTCTTGTTGCCGGTGACGTCGTAGTCGACAAACTCGTTCTTGCCGTTCTTGACGCGGAAGATACGGGTGCCGTCCTCGTTGATGACATTGGCGTCGGCAGCGGACACGCGGACCTGAATCTTGGCCTGCATGTCGACCTCGGAGCGGCAGTCATAGGCGTGCAGCGCGTCGTCAAAGCTGGCGAACACGTGGTTCTCGCCCGGCAGACCGTCGCGGACCTGGGTCAGGTAGTACACACCGATGATCATGTCCTGCGAGGGGATGTTGACCGGCTTGCCGGATGCCGGCGAGCGCAGGTTGTTCGCAGAGAGCATGAGCACGCGGGCCTCGGCCTGAGCCTGGCTGGACAGCGGCACGTGGACAGACATCTGGTCGCCGTCGAAGTCGGCGTTGAAGGGCGAGCAGACCAGCGGGTGCAGGTGGATAGCCTTGCCCTCGACCAGCACCGGCTCAAAGGCCTGGATGGACAGACGGTGCAGGGTCGGTGCACGGTTGAGCAGCACGACGCGGCCGTCGATGACCTCTTCGAGGATATCCCACACAAAGGTGGCACCGCGGTCGATAGCGCGCTTGGCGCCCTTGATGTTCTCGACCTTGCCAAGCTCGACCAGGCGCTTCATGACGAAGGGCTTGAAGAGCTCCAGCGCCATGGTCTTGGGCAGACCGCACTGGTGCAGCAGCAGCTTGGGGTCGGTAACGATTACCGAACGGCCGGAGTAGTCGACACGCTTGCCCAGCAGGTTCTGACGGAAACGACCCTGCTTGCCCTTGAGGGCCTCGGCGAGCGACTTGAGCGGGCGACCGCCACGGCCAGAGACCGGGCGACCACGACGGCCGTTGTCGAACAGGGCGTCCACGGACTCCTGGAGCATGCGCTTCTCGTTATTCACGATGATCGCAGGGGCGTCCAGGTCGAGCAGGCGCTTGAGTCGGTTGTTACGGTTGATCACGCGACGGTACAGGTCGTTGAGGTCGGACGCGGCGAAACGGCCACCGTCAAGCTGGACCATCGGGCGCAAATCGGGCGGAATGACCGGAATGACGTCCAGGATCATGTTCGCGGGGCTGTTGCCGCCCTTCAGGAAGGCGTCAACGACCTCGAGGCGCTTAACGGCCTTCTCGCGCTTCTGCTTCTGGGAGTCCTCGTCGGCGATGATGGCCTTGAGCTTCTCGGCCTCGGAGGGGAGGTCGATAGCAGCGAGCAGGTCGCGGACGGCCTCGGCACCCATACCACCCTTGAAGTACATGGAGTAGTAACGGGTCATCTCGCGGAACAGCGGCTCATCGGAGATGAGGTCGCGCTCGGTGAGCTTCATGAAGGCGTTGAAGGCGTCCGTGCGGAGCTGCTTCTCGTCCTTGCACTCTTCCTCGATGTCGACGATGCCAGAGGCGATCTCCTCGGGGGTCAGCGGCTCCTCGTCGGAGAACTCGTCAAAGTTCTCGGGGTTGCCCTGCTCCTTGAGGGACTCGATCTGGCGGGCGCACTCGGCATCGATCTCTTCCAGATCGGCGGCGAGCTCCTCGCGCAGGTCGTCAGCATCGGCCTCGCGAGCCTCGTAGTCGACCTCGGTGATGATGTAGCTGGCAAAGTACAGAACCTTCTCGAGGTCCTTGGACTTGATGTCGAGCATACGGCTCATCGGGAAGCTCGTGGGGCTCTTGAAGTACCAGATGTGGGACACGGGAGCGGCGAGCTCGATGTGGCCCATGCGGTCGCGACGCACCTTGGCCGAGGTGACCTCGACGCCGCAGCGCTCGCAGACGATGCCCTTAAAGCGGATGCCCTTGTACTTGCCGCAAGAGCACTCCCAGTCCTTGGCGGGACCGAAGATCTTCTCGCAGAACAGGCCGTCCTTCTCGGGCTTGAGGGTACGGTAATTGATGGTCTCCGGCTTCTTGACCTCACCGTGCGACCAGGAACGGATCTGGTCGGCGGAGGCAAGGGAGATCTTTACCGAGTCAAAATCAGTAGCTTCGAAATCTGCCACAGTCAACTACTCCTTATCAGTGGTCGTGGCGGCGACAGCCTCGGGTGCCTCGGCGGTCTCGGCATCCTGGGCCTCGACGTCGGTGTCAACGCCGGCGAGCGCAGCCAGGTCGTCGAGAGCAGAGGTCTCCTCGGCGGTCACAGGGGCGGAGGCGTCCTCGTCGGCATCGTGCATGGGCTCGATGTCCAGTGCGAGGGAACGGATCTCCTTGACGAGAACCTTGAAGGACTCGGGGATACCCGGGACAGGAACGTTCTCGCCCTTGACGATGGACTCGTAGGTCTTGACGCGGCCCACGGTATCGTCGGACTTGACGGTCAGGATCTCCTGCAGGACGTTGGCAGCACCGTATGCGTACAGTGCCCAAACTTCCATCTCGCCGAAGCGCTGGCCGCCGAACTGAGCCTTGCCGCCCAGCGGTTGCTGGGTAACCAGGCTGTAAGGGCCGGTCGAACGGGCGTGGATCTTGTCGTCGACCATGTGGCCGAGCTTGAGGATGTAGGACGTACCCACGGTAATGGGCTCGCGGAACTCCTCGCCGGTGCGGCCGTCGAACAGGCGGGTCTTGCCGCGCTCGTCAAGCTGGGTGACGAACTCGGGACGCATGTGATCGCCAAAGGCAGCGGTGGCCTTGTTGAGCATGTTCTTGTTGGCACGACGAATGACCTCGGCGATCTCATCCTCCTTGGCGCCGTCGAAGACAGGCGTGGCGGTGAAGAACGGACCGGGGACGTACTTGTCGGAGTCGGCCTGCTCGGTATCCCAACCGCAGGCAGCAGCCCAGCCAAGGTGGCACTCGAGCAGCTGGCCGACGTTCATACGCGAAGGAACGCCCAGCGGGTTGAGGATAACGTCGATCGGGGTACCGTCAGCCATGTAGGGCATGTCCTCGACCGGCAGAACGTTACAGATAACACCCTTGTTGCCGTGGCGGCCGGCGATCTTATCGCCCTGCTGGATCTTACGACGCTGGGCGACGTAGACGCGCACCTGCTCGTTGACGCCGGGGGCCAGGTCGTCGCCGTTCTCGCGGCTAAAGCGGACGACGTCGATGACGCGGCCGTAAGCGCCGTGAGGCATCTTAAGGGAGGTGTCGCGGACGTCGTGGGCCTTGGCACCGAAGATGGCGCGCAGCAGGCGCTCCTCGGCGGTCAGAGCGCTCTCGCCCTTAGGCGTGACCTTGCCGACCAAGATGTCGCCAGGGCCGACCTCGGCGCCGATGCGGATGATGCCGTCCTCGTCGAGGTTGGCAAGCATGTCCTCGGAGAGGTTCGGGATCTCGCGGGTGATCTCCTCGGGGCCGAGCTTGGTGTCGCGGGCGTCGATCTCGTGACGGGTGATGTTGATGGTCGTCAGCAGGTCCTCGGCCACCAGGCGCTCGGACACGACGATACCGTCCTCGTAGTTAAAGCCTTCCCACGGCATGTAGGCCACGGTGAGGTTCTGACCCAGTGCGAGCTCGCCGTGATCGGTCGAAGGACCGTCGGCCAGAGGCTCGCCCTGCTCAACGGTGTCACCAACGCGAACGAGCGGACGGTGGTTGATGCAGGTGGACTGGTTGGAGCGCTGGTACTTGGCCAGGTGGTACTCGTCCATGCCGCCGGCATGCTTGACGATGATCTTGGCGGCGTCGGCAAAGATGACCTCGCCGGCGTTCTTGGCCAGGGTGACCTCGCCGGAGTCCAGAGCGGCGCGACGCTCCATGCCGGTACCGACATAGGGAGCGGCGGGGTGAACCAGCGGCACGGCCTGACGCTGCATGTTGGCGCCCATCAGCGTACGCTTGGCGTCATCGTGCTCAAGGAACGGGATCAGCGTGGCTGCGACGGAGAGCATCTGACGCGGCGAGACGTCCATGTAGTCGACGTCCTCGACGGGCACGTCGGCGGGAGCGCCGAAGGAGCCGTCGAAGTCGCGGGTACGGGCGATCACGGTGTGCGGACGGACGATCTTACCCTCGGCATCGGTCGTGATGAACTCGTTGGTCTTGGGATCGAGCGGCGTGTTGGCCGGCGCGATGACGTGCTTCTCTTCCTCGTCAGCGGTCATCCAGTCGATCTGATCGGTGGCAACGCCGTTCTCGACGCGACGGAACGGGGCCTCGATGAAGCCATACTCGTTGACGCGGGCGTAGAGGGCGAGCGAGCCGATCAGGCCGATGTTGGGGCCTTCGGGGGTCTCGATCGGGCACATGCGGCTGTAGTGCGAATTGTGAACGTCGCGGACGGCCGTCGGCACGTTGGTGCGGCGGCTGGAGCCGGACTTGTGGCCGGCAAGACCACCAGGGCCGAGTGCGGACAGACGGCGCTTGTGGGTCAGACCGGTCAGGGGGTTCGCCTGGTCCATGAACTGCGAGAGCTGCGAGGAACCGAAGAACTCCTTGATGGAAGCCACGATCGGACGGATGTTGATGAGCGACTGCGGGGTGATCTCGTCGATGTCCTGGGAGCTCATGCGCTCACGGACGACGCGCTCCATACGGCTCATGCCGATACGGAACTGGTTGGCGACGAGCTCGCCGACGGTGCGGATACGGCGGTTGCCGAAGTGGTCGATGTCGTCGACCTTGAAGCCCTGCTCGCCGGCAGCGAGGGACAGCAGGTAGCGCAGCGTCGCGACGATATCCTCGTCGGTGAGCACCGTGACCTCTTCCTCGGTGGTGAGGTTGAGCTTCTTGTTGACCTTGTAACGACCGACGCGGGCCAGATCGTAGCGCTGCGGGTTAAAGAGCAGGCCCTCGAGCAGGCTGCGGGAAGCGTCCACGGTGGGAGGCTCGCCCGGACGCAGGCGACGGTAGATCTCGATGAGGGCGTCCTCGCGAGTGAGGGCGGTGTCGCGCTCCAGGGTGCGCTTGATCACATCGGAGTTGCCGAGCAGCTCGATGATGTCGTCGTTGGTGACGGCGATGCCAAGGGCGCGCAGGAACATCGTGGCGCTCTGCTTGCGCTTACGGTCGATGGAGACCATGAGCTGGTCGCGCTTGTCGACCTCAAACTCGAGCCAGGCACCGCGGGACGGGATGATCTGGGCCTTGTAGATCTGCTTGCCCGAATCCATCTCGGAGCTGTAGTACACACCCGGGGAACGGACGAGCTGCGAGACGACGATACGCTCGGTACCGTTGATGATGAAGGTGCCCTGATCGGTCATCATGGGGAAGTCGCCCATAAAGACGAGCTGCTCCTTGATCTCGCCGGTCTCCTTGTTGGTGAGACGGACGTCGGTCAGAAGCGGGGCCTGATAGGTCATGTCCTTCTCGCGGCACTCCTCGACGGTGTGCGCGGGGTCGCCGAACTGATGCTCGCCGAAGGTAACCTCGAGAACATGGTTCTGGCTCTGGATGGGGCTGGATTCCTTGAACGCCTCACGAAGGCCCTCGTCCTTAAAACGCTCAAAGGATTCCCTTTGAACAGAGATAAGGTTGGGGAGCTCCATGGCCTCCGGGATTTTCCCGAAGCTGACGCGCTTGCGCTCAGTGGCAGTGTATGCGTAGGTCACCAGGTTTTTCCTCCTTCACGGAAATGCTCGGTGGGTTGGCGAGGCATAGCTTCGCCAGTTATCGCAACCTAATAGTTTATCAGGTACCGACCGTTGGGCAAGAAAAGCCTTGACGCGATTGAGTTTTTGGAGTAGCAAAGTTTTTCGACAGAAAACACGCAGGTAGATGTATGTGTATCGAACATCTGTTCATATATTTTCTGTGAACAGAGAGCCGGCAATCGCAGCTCTTATAAAAAACGGGCGCGAACCGAGGTCCGCGCCCGTAAATGTCGATGCCCGAAGGCTTACTTGCGCATCAATCCGCCGCGCTCGTCGATGGCATCCCAGAAGGCATCGGCAAAGCGGGGGTCGCTTGCGGCCATGAGGGCGTTGGTGGCCATCCAGCCAGAGGGAGTGCCGGTGTCGTAGCCCGACAGCGGGTCAATGACGACGGCATACATGGCCTCGCGGTCGAGCGAACGGGCCATGGCGTCGGTGAGCTGGATCTCGCCGCCCTTGCCGGCCTGCTGATCTGCCAGCAGGTCCATGACCAGCGGGCTCAGCAGGTAGCGACCGACTATGTACAGATTGGACGGAGCCGCCTCGGGAGCGGGCTTCTCGACCAGACCGCCGATGCGCCAGACAGCGCCCGGCTCTGCATCGGCAACGTCCTCGGCACCCTCGAGCGAACCGACGCGCTCACCGGCGATAACGCCGTAGCGGCTGACTTCCTCGGGCGAGCAAGCAGCGACGGCGATAACCGAAGCGCCACCGTGCTCCTTGGAAACGGCGAGCATCTTGTCGCAGATGTCGCGGTTAGGCACAACGTAGTCGCCCAGAAGAACCAGGAAGTTCTCCCCTGCCACGGCGTCGGCAGCAGAGCGAATAGCATGGCCGAGGCCCTTGGGCTCGTACTGATAGCGGAAGTCGACCGGCATACCGCCAGCGTGGGCGACGGCATCGGCATAGGCGTTCTTGCCGCGCTCGCGCAGCAGGTTCTCGAGCGAGCGATCGGGCTGGAAGTAGTTCAGTAGCTCGGGCTTACCGGGAGAAGTAACGATGATGGCGTCGTCGACTTCCTCGGGGTCGAGCGCCTCCTCGACGACGTACTGAATGACGGGCTTGTCGAGCACCGGCAGCATCTCTTTGGGCGTGCACTTGGTGCCAGGCAGAAAACGCGTGCCAAGACCGGCGGCGGGGATGATTGCCTTCATGTTATTCAAAGATCCTTTCGCAGGCGCAAAAGCGCCCCATGCGTGCGGCACACAGCCGCAGACCAAATTGCGATACCTAAGCATCTTACCGCTGGAACTATATGTCGCTACAAGGCAGAGACAATTCTTCAGCAGGTCAACGCAAATTATTGCTCGAATGGTGCAATTTTATTGCCCAACGGCAGGGTGCCCGATACGACGCAAATCACAGAACATGGCAGTTTGAGCTACCGATGTCGAGGGACCGAAAAACAAAAAAGACGGGGCTCGCAATGCGAACCCCGTCTGCAAAGAAATCTGGCGAGAAAGCCTGATTACTTGAGGGTGACAGCAGCGCCAGCAGCCTCGAGCTTCTCCTTGGCAGCCTCGGCGTCCTCCTTCTTGGCACCCTCGAGAACAGCCTTGGGAGCGCCCTCGACGACCTCCTTGGCCTCCTTCAGGCCAAGGTTGGTGAGCTCACGGACGGCCTTGATGACCTGGATCTTGTTGTCGCCGAAGCCCTCGAGCACGACGTCAAACTCGGTCTTCTCCTCGGCCTCAGCAGCGCCAGCAGCGGGAGCGGCGACAACAGCGGCAGGAGCAGCGGCGGAAACGCCGAAGGTGTCCTCGATAGCCTTGACGAGCTCGGAAGCCTCGAGAAGGGTCATTTCCTTAAGAGCATCGATGATCTCATCGGTGGTAAGCTTAGCCATTTCTAAGTCCTTTCGGTTTCCGTGCGGATGCACGGAGATCAGTTAAAACACGACGCGAATGCGCCAGGGGTGCGGCGTTGCCGCCGCGGGTGAAAACAGCAACTAGGCTGCCTTCTGCTCGGAGACCTGCTGGATCGAACGAGCGAGACCAGAGGAAACGCCGTTGACGCAGACAGCGATGTCGCGAGCGAAACCGGAGATGAGACCGGCGATCTGGCCGAGAAGCTGATCCTTGGTGGGCAGCTCGGCGATAGCCTTAACATCATCAGCGGAAACGGCCTTGCCGTCGGAGATACCGCCCTTGATCTCAAGGACGCCCTTGGACTTAGCGGAGAAGTCCTTAAGGGCCTTAGCGGCCTCGACCGGCTCGGACTCGTAGAACACATAAGCGACGGGGCCGGCGAGGATCTCGTCGAGCTCGGGCTGCTCCTGGTTCTTGAGAGCGATCTTGACCAGGTTGTTCTTGTAGACCTTCATCTCGGCGCCGCACTCGCGAAGCTGATGACGCAGCTCCTGAGCCTGCTTAACCGTCAGACCGTTGTAGTTGACGACGAACAGACCGGCGTTCTCGGCGATACGGGACTCGATCTCTGCAACCTTGTCGATTTTGTACTGCTGGGGCATGAATTACACCTCCTCGAATTCTTTCCGGGCACGGTCCGCCACAAGGACGTGACGGGGGCATGTCCAAAAAGAAAGCCCCCGCGCTGCATGAGCGACGGGGGCGAGAAGACATATCTACTCGACCACCTCGGCTGGCGGGAAGTCCCATTAAGCTCGCGGGTAAGACCCGTTTGCGCCGGCTGTCTCTGGCAGCGGATTCGTGCGTGAACCGAAAGTATTATGGCGGGGACCCCGGCGTCGGTCAACGGAAAACCGGGCTGCACACAATTCCACCATCCGGCCGCGCCGCCGAAGGCCGGGCGCAAGGTTTTCGCTCGGTCAGGTCCTGGGCTCGCTCGGAAAGCACATTAAGTGCTTTCCGGCTCGTGCGGAATCTACGAAAACCTTGCGCCCGGCCTTCGGCGGCGCGGCCTGCGGTGACTTTGGGGCAGCCCGGTTTTCCGTTGAGCGACGCCCCCACGCATAATCCTTATGTCGGTGGGCTGATGTGTTGCGTCCCTGATGGCTATAGGGTTGAGACGAAGGTGGACAGGCGGTGGAGGCCTTCGTCCAGGTTTTCGTCGGAGACGCAGTAGCTTAGGCGGATGTGGCCTTCGGTGCCGAAGCAGTTTCCAGGGACTAGGGCTACGTTTGCCTCTTTGATGGCTTTGATGCAGAAGTCCTCACTTGTTAGGCCGAACTTTTTGATGCTCGGGAAAGTGTAGAAGGCTCCTGCGGGCTCTACTACGTCGAGGCCCATGGCGTCTAAGGCTGCGAGTACGCGTTCGCGACGGGCTCGGTAGACTTCGAGCATGGGAGTTGGGTCGACGGTGAGGGCTCGGGCTGCGGCGTCCATTTCGAAGGAGACGGCGCTCGATACTAAGTATTGGTGGGCCTTTGCGATCTCGGCGATGACGGGGGCTGCGGCTGCGAGCCAGCCCAAACGCCAGCCGGTCATGGCCCAGGGTTTGGAGAAGCTCTCGATGACTACCGTCTGCTCGCGTAGCTCCGGGTGGCGCTGGGCAAAGCGCTCGTAGCCGTCCACGTAGACCAGGCGGTTGTATACATCGTCGCAGACCACGTAGATGCCCGCCTCCTCCGCCACGCGCGCCACGGCGTCGAGCGACGCCGTGTTGAGGATGCAACCCGTAGGATTGTTGGGCGAGCAGATGACGATGGCCTTGGTCGCCGGCGTCACGTAAGCACGAAGTGCGTCCTCGTCAATCTGGAATTGCGCAGGCTCCGTATCCAAAAAGACCGCCTTGGCGTGATTGGCCACGACGATGCTCTCGTACAGGCCAAAGGCCGGCGTGGGAATAATGACCTCGTCGCCTGGGTTGAGCATAGCCATGAATGCTGCCGACAGGGCCTCGGTCGCACCGTCGGTCAGAATGACCTCGTCCGCCGAAAACGTAAGGCCCGCATCCCCCATGTAGGCAGATAACGCCTCACGCAGGGCGGGGCGACCGTTGTTGGGCGGATAGTGCGTGTCGCCGCGGTCCAGTGCGGCGGTCACCTCGGCGCTAATCACATCGGGCGTGGGAAAATCGGGCTCGCCGAGCGCGAGCGCGATGCACCCCGGATGCTGGGCGGCGAGCGCGTTAATCCGACGGATGCCGGAGGGCTTGAGCGTGGCAAGCGAGGTATTCATGGGCAGACGCATGGCGTTCCTTTCGTAAGGGTTGCACTAGGATAGCGCGGCGGGGCGCCACCAGACGGTGTAACCTAAACGGAAACCAACCGGAAAGGAGGCAGCATGGAGACGACCGCACGCGGCGATGTACCAAAAACACTGCAAACCATTGCGTATATCAGCATTCCCAATAGCGACGATCTTGAGTTTTTGCTCTGGGACCTGCAGGATGCCATCACCGCCTATGCACAGCTTTCCGGCACCGCACTCCCCCACCCGGTCGACTTGAAGGCAAATGACGCCGGCAGCGTTGCCGATGGCATCGTGCTGGCCATTGAAGATATGGCTGACGATGAGACGTTGACTGCTATCGAGCAGGCGCTTGAGCGCTTTGGCGGTACGGGAACGCGTGTCTATGCCGTGATCCGAGCCGCACGACAGGGCGCTGAACAGGCGCGTGGGACCGCCGTTCGTCTGCACAAGGCATGCGAGCGCCATGACCAATTGTGGTGTGGCGGCGTTGCCATCTGCGCCGGCAGCGGCATTGCGGCGCTTCGTCGCTCTCCGCGCATGGGACTCTTGCGCCGACCTTTTTCGGAAGCGATGGATAAGCTTGTGGGCGCTGTGCGCATGGGCTGCTCCGTCGAGCATGCACAGCGACTTGGCGGCGGCAATGCCGCCAACGTCGGCACCGACGGCATGGTTTGCGCCGAGCCAGCCGTGCCCGCGCCGATCTGGCGAGGCGTTCTGAAACGTCTGGGCGCCCACGCTCAAACAAAAATCTAAATTAAATAACAGCCCAGTCAACGGCTTCGTGCCAACGCTCGACAAGCCGCTCCAAACGCCACGCCGCGTTGGCAGGACTCGTCGACGGCAGCACGATGGCGGGTAGCCCCGTCCGCTCTTGTAGATAGCGTTTGTAGAGTCGCCCTGCCGTACCGCCGTTACAGACAACGACCTCGATCGGCGCGGCATCGGTAATGCGCTCGATATGTGCCGGCACAACGTTACGAATGCTCGCGTCGCTCGAGCCCTTAATGTCGCAGCTCTCGATCACATCCCACAGGGCCACGCCGCCGTTCAGCAGCATGGCCCGCTTGGCGGCAATGGAGGCATCGAGCGTCGCGGGCTCACCGCTTGCCAAAGGATCGCCCTCGTTGGGCGGCACAGGCATACCGAGGCACGTGGCCATCACACGCCAAAAGCGATTCTGAGGGTTGCCGTAATAATAGGCATTGGCGCGCGAAAGCACCGAGGGAAACGACCCGAGCACCAAAACGCGCGAGTGCTGGTCGAACACAGGCTCAAACCCATGCTCAATATGTTGATAGCCCTCGTCCGGCGCTGTCATGATCTAGGCCCTCAACAGATAGCGCACCTCGTAGGGCGCAAGCTCAAGGGTACCCGTCAGCTCGACCGTGGGCGCATCGTCGGCAAGCAGGTCGACGAAGGAGCCGTTGAGTTCGCCAGCGCCAAAGGCGTAAGGCTCACCCACGGCATTCACCGCCACGAGTACCGTCGCGCCGTCACAGGCGCGCTCGAACAGCAGCTGCTTGTTCTGGATCACCACGTTGCGATAGGCACCGTAGTTGAGAGCACGGGCAGCCGCGTCGTCGGCCGAGCGAAGGTGTGCGAGTTGCGTGATGAACGCCGTCAGCTCGTTGGGCGCAGGCTCATCGAGCGCAGGGCGCAGCGCCCAGTCGCCATCGGGGCCGCCCTTTTCGCCAGCAATTCCCCACTCGCTGCCATAGTAGACGCACGGGATGCCCGGCATGCCAAAGAGCATGCCGTAGGCGGGACGCAGACAGGACTTGTCGGTGAGGATGCTCGCCAGGCGCGGCACATCGTGGTTGTCGACAAACGACAGCAGATGTTTGCCGCGGTAGATGCACCAGGGGTCGCCGCCAAACTGACGGTGCAGCGAATGGGCGATCTCGAACATGTTGACCGAGTTAAAGCTGGAGTACAGGCCCTTGTAGCACTCGTAGTTGGTGCAGGAGTCGAGCATCTCGTCGTTGACGATTTGGCTGTAGTCGCCGTGGAGCGTCTCGCCGATCAGCACAAAGTCGGGCTTGAGCTCACGGGTAAAAGCGTGCAGGCGGCGCATAAAGTCGCGGTCGAGCATATAGGCAACGTCCAGGCGCAGGCCGTCGACGCCAAAGACCTCGGCCCAGCGGCGCACGGACTCGAGTAGGTAATCGACCACGGCGGGGTTTTGCAGGTTGAGCTTCACGAGCTCAAAATGGCCTTCCCAGCCCTCGTACCAAAAGCCGTCGCCGTAGCACGAGTCGCCATCAAAGCTGATGCGGAACCAGTCCTTGTAGGGCGAGTCCCACTTGCGCTCCTGCACATCGCGGAAGGCCCAAAAGCCACGGCCCACATGGTTGAAGACGGCGTCGAGCACCACGCGGATGCCGTGGGCATGCAGTGTCTCGCACACGGCGGCAAAGTCGGCATCCCCACCCAAGCGACGGTCGATGTGGCGCAGGCTGCGCGTGTCGTAGCCATGACTATCGGACTCGAGCGGCGGATTGATGAGCACAGCGCCAATACCGAGTTTTTGCAGGTAGTCGGCCCATTGGGCGATTTTCATGATAGGAGCATCGGGGTTAGGCACGGCGTTAGCAGCCTGGGCGAGCTCATCCTCGGCAACGGGCGCGGCGTTTTCGCGCGGAGCTCCACAGAAGCCCAGCGGATAGATCTGGTAGAACGTCGTCTCGTATGCCCACATAGCAACCTCCCGGTAAGCTCAACACAACGACATCCATTGTATGCCCGGCTTGTATCCTCTTCCCCAAAATAAGTTGCGGTGGAATAGTTCCTGCTTGGGCCTTCAGAGGCCTTAAACAGGAACTATTCCACCGCAACTGATGAGGGGACGTGGTTAGGCGACAGGCTTTGCGCGACGAATGGCCGGGAACATCACCGTGATAGCGAGGATGACGCCCACGGCAGCGATCGCACCGCCCGCGTAGCCGATCAAGGCGATACCGGGACCCGAAACCACGGCTCCGCCGATCGCGGTACCCGTGCCGATACCGAGGTTGAACAGGCCCGAGAAGATCGACATGGCGACGGCCGACGAATCCGCCGGCGTGTACTTGATGAGCTCGGCCTGGAACGCCACGTTAAAGGCCGTGGCGCAGCAACCCCACAGTGCGCAGACGGCAAGCACTGCCACGAGCGACGATGCGGCCGGACCCATAAGCAGCAGAGCCACCGGCACGCCGGAGAGCGTGATAGCCAAGAACGGGAAGCGATGCCCATCGAACAGGCGGCCAAACAGCCAGCTTCCGAGCAGACCAGAGCAGCCAAACGCCGTCAGCGTCATGGTGATGGCGCCCGCATCGACATGCGCGACCTGCGCCAGGAAGGGCTCGATATAGCTGTAGCTTGCGTAATAGCCGGTCGCCATAAAGACCGTGACCGCGTAGAGCGCGATCAGGAACGGGTTCTTGAGCAGCTCGGGCAGCTGTTTGAGCGTAAAGCGCTCGCCCGCCGGCATGGTTGGAAACACGGTCGCCTGGTAGACGACCGCGACAGCAGACAGCGCTCCGACCACGGCAAACGTCATACGCCAGCCCACGGCCAGGCCAATGGCGCGACCGAGGGGCAGGCCAAAGATCTGCGCGATGGACGAGCCCGTAGCGATCATGCTGATGGCGAGCGCGCCGTGGCGAGTGTCAACCAAGCGCGAGGCCATAATCGAGGCGACCGACCAGAACACGGCATGTGCGCAAGCGACCACCAGGCGCGCGCAGACCAGGATGGGATAAGTCGGCGCCACAGCGGACAGAAACTGGCCCAGCGAAAACACGACCAAAACGCCCAGCAGCATCCGCTTGAACTCAAAACGCGAGGCAAACACCATGAGCGGCAGTGACAGCAGCATGACACCCCAAGCATAAACCGAGATCATGATGCCCGCCTGGGCCTCGGTGAGCGAGAACGACGCGGCGATATCAGTCAAAAGGCCGATGGGCATAAACTCCGACGTGTTGAACACGAACGCACAGCAGGTGAGACCGACGAGTGGGAGCCATTGCTTGAGCGTGATGCCGTCTTGCCTTGTCTGAGTCATATATAACGTCTCCAATCGTTTTGAGCGGAGGCGATTATATAGCAACGGCCCCGCATCCGTCAGTACAGAAGCGGGGCCGAAAACAATTCGATACACAGAGGTTGCGCCGTCAATTCATAACTAAGCCAACCCCAGCAATATGCCCGCCGAATGCACGACAAACGCCACGATCCAGGCAACGGCGACCTGAAACGCGAATACGGCCACGGCATAGCGCGCGCCCAACTCGCTCTTGACGGCGCCGATTGCCGCCACACAAGGCGGGTACAGCAACGTAAAGACCAAGAACACGTAGGCGGTGAACGGCGAAAACATGGTCGACAGTGCCGCGGGCGACGTAGCACCCAAAAGCACGGTGAGGGTCGAGATGACGCTCTCTTTGGCAATAAGTCCGGTGACGAGCGCCGTGGATGCGCGCCAGTCACCAAAACCGAGCGGGGCCAACACCGGCGCGATGATGCTGCCGAGGCCCGCAAGCAGGCTTTGCGACTGGTCGGCGACCACGTTAAAGCGGATATCGAACGTCTGCAGGAACCAGATGACCACCGTAGCGGCAAAGATAATGGTAAAGGCCTTGGTGATGAAGTCCTTGGCCTTATCCCATGCCAGCATCGCCGTCGTCTTGACGCTCGGCAGGCGGTAATTGGGGAGCTCCATGATAAACGGCACCGGGTCGCCCTTAAATGCCGTGCGGTTGAGCACCAAAGCCGCGACGCAGCCGACCACGATACCGATCAGATAGAGCGAGACCATGGCGGGAACCGTCGCCTGCGGGAAAAACGCCCCGCACAGCAAGCCGTAAACCGGCAGCTTGGCTGAGCAGCTCATAAACGGCGTGAGCATGACCGTCATCTTGCGGTCGTGCTCGGATGGGAGCGTACGGGTCGACATGATAGCCGGCACGGTGCAGCCAAAACCGACGAGCATGGGCACGAAACTGCGGCCCGACAGGCCAAAGCGACGCAACACCTTATCCATGACAAAGGCCACGCGCGCCATGTATCCGGAGTCTTCCAGAATGGAGAGGAACAAAAAGAGCACGACGATAATCGGCAGGAAGGTCAGCACACTGCCCACGCCCGTAAGCACGCCGTCGACAGCCAGCGAGCGCACCACGTCGTTGGTACCGAACGCCTTGAGGCCCGCATCGGCCGAGGCGATGATGGCAGCGATACCGTCCTCCATGAGTCCCTGCAACGCCGCGCCGATCACGCCAAACGTCAGCCAAAAGACGAGGCCCATGATCACCAGAAACGCCGGAATGGCTGTGTAACGACCTGTCAGGATGCGGTCAATCTTGACGGAGCGCACGTGCTCGCGGCTCTCGTGCGGCTTGACGACGCAACGCCCGCACACGTCGCCGATAAAGCTAAAACGCATATCGGCCAGTGCAGATAGGCGGTCGGTGCCGGCCTCGCCCTCCATCTGGGTGATGATGTGCTCGATAGCGTCGAGCTCATTGCGATCCAGGTGAAGCGCCTCGGTTACCAGCTCATCGCCCTCGACCAGCTTGGTCGCCGCAAAGCGCACCGGGATGTGCGCCGTCACGGCATGGTCCTCGATCAGGTTAGCAATACCGTGGATGCAGCGATGCAGCGCACCGCCGTCCGGACCGTCGGGCGCGCAAAAGTCCAGGCGACCAGGGCGCTCGCGGAACCGCGCCACGTGCAGGGCGTGGTCCACCAGCTCGCCGATGCCCTCGTTGCGGGCAGCGCTAATGGGGACAACGGGCACGCCCAACAGGCTCTCGAGCAAGTTGACGTCTACGGCGCCGCCGTTGGCGGTCACCTCGTCCATCATGTTGAGCGCGATGACCATAGGACGATCAAGCTCCATGAGCTGCAGTGTCAGGTACAGGTTGCGCTCGATGTTGGTGGCGTCAATGATGTCGATGATGGCGTCCGGACGCTCGTCGAGGATGAACTGACGGCTCACGACCTCCTCGCCTGTGTACGGCGACAGGGAGTAAATGCCGGGCAGGTCGGTAACGCTCGCCTCGGGGTGGTTACGGATGGTGCCATCTTTGCGGTCGACCGTCACGCCGGGAAAGTTACCGACGTGCTGGTTGGAGCCCGTCAGCTGGTTGAATAACGTGGTCTTGCCGCAGTTTTGGTTGCCGGCGAGGGCAAAGTGCAGCGGCGCGCCCTCGGGCACGGCCGTCTTTGCCGCACGGGGCGAATACGTCCCCTCGCCCAGGGCCGGATGCTCCGTCGTGCCGATTGCGGCGTTAGCGCGCGGACCCGTATCGGTGTCGTGAATACCCACGAGCTCGATGCGAGCGGCATCGTCCTTGCGCAGTGTCAACTCGTAGCCACGCAGGCGGATCTCGAGCGGATCGCCCATGGGGGCGTACTTCATCATGGTGACTTCGGTGCCCGGCGTTAGACCCATGTCCAAAATATGCTGTCGGAGTGCCTGATCGTCCGATGCCACCGATGCGACAACGGCGTCCTTTCCAATCTCGAGTGTATCGAGCTTCACGTCCGTGTTCCTCCCCCGGCGCCCACAGGGCGTTGTATTTATGTTCACCATGGCTAACCGTTTGCCATGGCTAACCAATTGTAACCATGCATGATAGCGCGAACACACAACGACGTTCAATCGACAGATTGTTGCAAGGGGGACAGGTGGGAGAGTTCAGGGACACAGTTTCCCAATGAGGCCTCTCGGGGAAACTGCGTCCCTGAATTCTGGCTCGAAACGGGATATGGTTTCCCAAGCAGGCCTCTTACGGAAGCTACGTCCCGGAATCGACGCTCAAACTGGAATGCGGTTTCCGGACGGCAGGCCAAAACGAAGTTGCGGTGGAATAGTTCCTGGTTGAGGCTTCATCCTGCCAAATCAGGAACTATTCCACCGCAACTTAAGCTGACGAATGGGTCACAAGGGGGCCCGCCAATGTTGCGCAACAACGGGCGGGCGTTCGCCCTTAGCATGAGGACGGAAGGAGATGCGCCCGGCCTTCGCGCGGGCGTCGTTCGAGGGGAGTTTGCCCATGTTCTGCCGAAATTGCGGGTCGAAGGTCGAGGACGGGGCCAGGTTCTGCCCCGTGTGTGGCGAGTCTGTCGTTGCTGAATATGAACCCTCGACCGAATCGCAGGGCGACCATCAGCCCGCCCCGGCAGCCAAGGCGCAGCCGACAATGCCGGCACCGGCGAAGGGCAAGTGCTCGAAGAGGCCCCTCGTAATCGCCGCCGTCGTGGCCGCGCTGCTCGTCGTGGGCGGCGGCGCCGGCTACTACATCGGCATCTACGCCCCCGAGCAGGCACGGGAGGTGGCCGAGCGGGAGGCGCTCGCGGCGAAGCACGCCGTGCGCTTTAGCGTCTCGGCCCAGGACTGGGACACCTCGGCAGGCGCGAGCAGGCTGCCGGTTCATATTACGGGCAAGGAGGAGCGCGGCAAGAAAGTCGACGCCGTGCGCTACGTGGACAGCAAAGGCGAGGGCGTCGAGCTTCGCCGCGGCAGCTACAAGGTGGAGGTCGCCGCCTCCCCCATCGCGGCCGACGGCACGGTCTACGCCGTCCCCGCCGAAAAGCTCAGCATCAAGCTGGGCGAGAAGGCCGCCGAGAAGAAGACCGTCGACGCGGGTGACGTGGCGCTGGAGCCGGTCGAGGCGTCCGAAGTGACCGACGACCAGATCGCCGCGGCAAAGAAGTACGCCGAGGAGGACGAGGACGCCAAGAAGGACGGCTTCAATATTGACGCCGAGGCGCTCTCGACCGCCGCGACCAAGCGCCGCGACGATGATGCGGCGGCAAAGCAAGCCGAGGAGGAAGCAAGGCGCCAGGCGGAGGAAGAGGCGAGGAAGACCGAGGAGGCAAAAACGGGCAAGGACCATCGAAACCGATTACTTCACTATGGTCCTTCCCGACTGGTTCCCCATCGATCAGTTTACGGTTCAAACAACCGACCATGCAGACCAGGGGGATGGGATGGGTGCATATACCATGGTCCTAGTAACCGCAAAAGATAGCTTTTATCCAAACGGGAAAAACAACCCAAACTTATGTCCAAACTTCGGCATCTGTGCTGACACAAATGGCCTGCCCGGTGTTGGATGCGCTTTTTATAAGGAGCTCGGCGATACACAGGGCCATACAGTTCGAGTCTGGGGCGGGTCATATGGCGAGTGGAACGGAAAGACAATCGACGATAGGCCATTCGGAATGAGCGGCGATGATTACGCCAACCTCCTCGCATCCTGCATTACGCTGAAATAGCCGACCGCCGCCACCCAAAATGGTCCGCTTTCCTCCGTCCCCGACGGATCACGGACCACAGCTCCCCAAGCGACGCCCTTCTGGAAAGCGCATCCCACCATCCGGGCGAATTCCAGGATACCGTTTCCCGATGGGGCCTCTCGGGGAAACTGCGTCCCAGAATTCTGGTTCGAAACGGGATATGGTTTCCCAAACAGGCCTCTTGCGGAAAATGCATCCCGGAATCCCCGCTCGAAACGGGACGCGCTTTCCCAGTCGAGGCCCTATGGGAAACTGAATCCCGCTTTCGAGGGCAAAACTGGGACGCAGTTTCCGGGCGGGGCATCAAAAACAAAGTTGCGGTGGAATAGTTCCTGCTTGGGCTGGTTGAAGCCTTAAATAGGAACTATTTCACCGCAAGTTATTGAGGGGATGTCCGTCCTCTTACAGATGGCGCTCCAGGAAGCGGAAGGCCAGACGGATCCAGGGACGGACGGAAACCTGCTTGTCCTCGTTGTCGACCGCGGTGTTGGCGTTGCCGAGCGAAAGGCCGTGGCCACCCTGGTCAAAGACGTGCATCTCGCATGCAACGCCCTCCTCGGCCATGCGCTGCGCAAACGGGTAGACCTGCGCGACCGGCGCCGTCTTGTCGTCCGAAACGCCCCACACAAAGGTCGGGGGCATCTGGCGCGAAACGTGCGTGGTAGGGCAAATGTCGGCCAGGTGCTCATCGGTCGCCTCGCCGCCCGTCACCATCGACAGATAGTCGTTGAGCAAATCGCGCCCCGTCTTGCCACCCGTCTTGGGCACGCGCAGGTCGATGCGCGGGTCGCGCGTCTGCATATCGCGCACATAGGCAAGGTCAAGCAACGGATAGCCCAGTACCACGGCGTCGGGACGAATATCCTCCGGACGAGCCCCGGCAAGGCCCGCGAAGGGTCCGGTCTTCCACTGCGTTGCCAACGAGGCGCAAATCATGCCGCCCGCCGAGAAGCCCACGATGCACACGCGCTTGGGATCGACATGCCACTCGTCGGCGTTGGCGCGCACGGTAGCGATCATCTTGGCGAGGTCCGCCTGCGGGTGCGGAAAGCTCACGTCGCCCGTGGCGCTCGTCACATAGTTGAGCACAAAGGCCTGGTAGCCACGGTCCAAAAATGCAAACGCCACCGGGTCTTGCTCGTGCGGAGCGATATGCGTAAACCCGCCTCCGCCGCAGATGATCACCGCGGGGCGGCGGCCATTGGGCTTGTCGGGCAGCGGCTCGGCACCCAGATACGTAAACGTCGCCGGATAATCCTCGGTCGGTTCCTCGCCCCACAGCGCATGGTTCTCAATAATCATAGGTGCTCCCTCCGTGCGATTCGTGCGCACTCGTTTTTCGCACCTTAGCGTACCCCACTTGAGCCCGCGGCGCAGAAACACCCCCGCAATAAGTTGGCCTTCAACTGATATATCACAAAATCGCTGTTCAGAGGTATCGTTAGGCAGCGTAAAATAGGGGCGCTGACCGTGCTGGGAAACACGTACGAAACGTTTCCGGCAAACCACACGCGTGCAACATGCGCGCCTGATACGTTGGAGGCATCTATGGGTCTGCTCGATTCGCTCAAGTCCACGTTCACTTCGTCGGGCGAGGCGTCCGTTCCGCCCGCAGCAAGCTTCGCCACCCGCGAAGGCGTCATCTACGCTCCCGTCAACGGCGTGCTCGTCAATCTGAGTGAGGTTCCCGACGAGACCATCGCCTCGGGCATGCTCGGCCAGGGCTATGGCATCGAGCCCATTACCGGCACCATTTACGCCCCCGCCAACGGCCGTATCGGCGCCACCACCGTCACCAACCACTCCATCGGCATGATCACCGAGGACGGTCTTCGTGTGTTCATCCATGTTGGCCTGGGCACCGTGGAAATGAACGGCAAGGGTTTTGCCCGCTTTGTCGAGATGGGCGATGTGGTCAAGGCCGGCCAGCCGCTCATCAGCTTCGACCGCGACGCCATTAAGGCCGCCGGCCACGAGGACATCGTGACCGTCATCGTCTCTGAGCTCGACCGCCTCAAGAGCATCGACCATGTTGGCGAGTCCGGCACGCTTATCGGTGGCAACCCGCTCGTCAAGCTTGGCGATCCGCTGCTGGTTGCCAAGACCAAGTAGCCGAGCATCATCGCATAAAGGCTCAACCACCCGTGCATCTTTGCCGCATCTGTGTTGTTGTTTTTTGCCTATGTAGAGGTTCTGAAACGTTTCTATATAGGCAGCTGAGCATCAACGCAGGTGCGGCTTTTACGTAGCGAAGCATCGCCCCGCAGCATGTTGTTCAACCGCACGAACCCCCTTCCTTTGTCCGCGCAGAGCGCTAGACTGCTAGGTCGACATTGGAGGAAGATCGATGCAAAACACACCCACGGGCGCCGCACATGCCGCGCCTCAACGCAACCAACGCATCGTCGCGCTCGACGGGCTCCGCGCCCTCGCCATCGCCGGCGTCGTCCTATATCACCTTCGCCCCAGCCGCCTGACCGGCGGTTTTTTGGGCGTTACACTCTTCTTTACGCTGAGTGGCTATCTCGCCACCAAAAGCATTATGCGGGCCACGGTACACGACGGATTCTCGTACCCGCGCTATATCTGCCGCCGCATTGCGCGCATGATGCCGCCGATCGTCGTGACCATCGCGCTTACCGCCGTCGCCACCTATATCGCAGCCCCGAGCGTACTCCCTAAGGTGCAGCAGGACGCCCTGCCATCGGCACTCTTTTTGAGCAACTGGTTCTACATCTTCCGCAACGTCTCGTATTTCGTCGCCGCGGGACTCCCCTCGCCCCTCACGCACCTGTGGTTCTGCGCTGTCACCATGCAGTTCTATCTGGTATGGCCGGTCATCCTTATGGCACTGTGCGGCAAAACCAGGTCGCGCAACACCGCCATCGGCATCACGATCGCATTTGCGCTTGTATCGACGGCAGCCATGGTCCTTTTGTTTAATCCCACCGCCGACACATCGCGCGTCTACTACGGAACCGACGCCCGTGCCGCCGAGCTTCTATGCGGAGCCTTAGCCGCCATCGCCGCGCCGCGTCTGCGCGAGATGCTGAGCGGTGACATCCATACCCCCGGCGCCAACAAGGGCATCTCAAAGGTCAACGCGATTTCTATCGTGTGGCTCGTTGCCGTTATAGCCGGCGCACTCATGCTGACCGGAGAGAGCGCCTGGCTCTACCGCGGCGGCTTTTTGCTGTTTGCCCTCGTCACCGGACTCCTCATCATCTGCGTGCAGAATACGGAGTGCATCGTGCGCCGTCTGCTGTCAGCCAAACCACTCGTCTGGTTGGGGCAACGTTCGTTCTCGGTTTATCTGGTGCACTATCCCCTACTGCTTCTTATGAACCCCGCAACCCGCACTACCCGCATCGCCTGGTGGGAGCAGGCATTACAGCTTGTACTGATCCTTGCGGTAGCCGAGGTTTTCTATCGCCTCGTCGAACGCCCTTGGTCCCACAAGCCGGCCCAACAGGACAGCACGGCAAGAAAACACGTCCTCGCGCCCGCCATGGTGCTCCCCGCGCTTGGCGCCGCATGCGTCGCCGCACTTGCCTTCGCGCCGCTTGACTGGGCAGGCATCGCCACCGCCCGCGCCGAGCAGCTCCGTCCCGAGCTTGTCCAGAACGCGACCTCGTCCCAGGACAACGGAGCAAACGACAAGGGCGCCGAGCCCGCATCCGGTAAAGAATCCCAGCCCAGCGACACCGCATCCGATGACGCTGCCAAGCAAAAACCCAAAGAGGGACCTATCGCCGAAAAGGTCCCGAAGAACCTTGACTGGAAGAGCTTTACCTACGACGAGGCGACCGGAACCTGCGACGCCCGCGTGCTCATGATCGGCGACTCGGTCACCGCAGGTTCCCAACCTGGCCTTCAGGCGGTGCTTCCCAACGCGTACATCGACGGCGTGGTGAGCCGCCAGTTCTACACCTTCCAGGATGTCTACGCGCAGGACATCGCCAGCTACGATCCAAACGTGGTCATCTGCGCGCTTGGCACCAACGGCCTCATCCGCGACCCTCAGCAGGTGCAGGACGTGATTAATGCCGTGGGCGGCAAGCCCATCTACTTTGTGACCGTGCGCGTACCGCTCGAGCTACAGGACCGCAATAACCAGACAATCCGCGACGTCTGCGCTCAAAACGACAACGCCGGCGTCATCGACTGGAACGGTGCCTCAGAGGGCCACAGCGAATACCTCGTCGACGACGGCATACACCTCACCCAAGCGGGAATCGACACCTACGCTACCCTCATACGCCAAGCCATCTGCGGGCACTAGGCAACGCAAAATCGGCGCTTGCGCGGTGCCCACGCCACGCTCATACATCGAGCTTGCCGTTTTGCTACGCCCCCGCTCGCGGGTTAGAATGGTTAACTGTTTGGAAATAATCCGTACAACCGTTATGGGAGGATACGTGAACCGCACCAAAATCGCGCAGCTCTATGCCGATGCCGAGTCGCTCGGTGGCCAGACCGTCACCGTCGCCGGCTGGGTCAAGTCCGTCCGCGACATGAAGAACTTTGGCTTCGTGACGCTCAACGACGGCAGCTGCTTCCGCGACCTGCAGGTCGTCATGAACCGCGAGTCGCTCGACAACTACGACGAGATCGCCCATCAAAACGTCTCAGCCGCCCTCATCTGCAGCGGCACCGTTAAGCTGACCCCCGATGCGCCCCAGCCCTTCGAGCTTTCTGCTACCTCCATCGAGGTCGAGGGCGTCAGCGCCCCGGATTACCCGCTGCAGAAGAAGCGTGCCACCGTCGAGTTCCTGCGCACCCAGCAGCACCTGCGACCGCGCACCAACCTGTTCCGCGCCGTGTTCCGCATCCGCTCTGTCGCGGCTGCCGCTATCCACCGCTTCTTCCAGGAGCAGGGCTTTGTCTACGTCAACACCCCCATCATCACCACGAGTGACTGCGAGGGCGCCGGCGAGATGTTCCGCGTGACCACGCTCGACCCCAAAAACCCGCCCCTCACCGAGTCCGGCGAGGTCGACTGGAGCCAGGACTTCTTTGGCAAGCATGCGAGCCTCACCGTGTCCGGCCAGCTCAATGCCGAGAACTTTGCCATGGCCTTTGGCGACGTGTACACCTTTGGCCCCACCTTCCGCGCCGAAAACTCCAACACCACGCGCCACGCCGCCGAGTTTTGGATGATTGAGCCCGAAATGGCCTTCGCCGACCTCAACGACTACATGGATAACGCCGAGGCCATGCTCAAGTATGTCCTCAAGGACGTCATGGCCACCTGCCCCGACGAGCTCAATATGCTCAACAAGTTTGTGGACAAGGGTCTGCTCGAGCGCCTGGACCATGTCGCCAACTCCGACTTCGCCCGCGTCACCTATACCGAGGCCGTCGAAATCCTGGAGCAGGCAGTCGCTGCTGGCCACCAGTTTGATTACCCCGTCAGCTGGGGCATCGACCTGCAGACCGAGCACGAGCGCTTCCTGACCGAGGAGCACTTTAAGCGACCGACTTTTGTGACCGACTACCCGGCCGAGATCAAGGCGTTCTACATGCGCATGAACGAGGACGGCAAGACCGTCGCCGCCGCCGACTGCCTGGTTCCCGGTATCGGCGAGATTATCGGCGGCTCCCAGCGCGAGGAGCGCCTGGATCTGCTCGAGGCCCGCATCAAGGACCTGGGCATGAATCCCGAGCAGTACAAGTACTACCTTGACCTGCGCCGCTACGGTTCCTGCAAGCACGCCGGCTACGGTCTGGGCTTCGAGCGCTTGGTCATGTATCTGACCGGCGTGGGCAACATCCGCGACGTCCTGCCGCACCCGCGCACCGTGGGCAACGCCGACTTCTAATCGTCGGACGCTAGCTCGCGTCGCCACACGCCAACGCTCATCGCATAAGCGTCTCTCGACATCGGTCGAGAGACGCTTTTTTCAACAGCATCCGTCAAGCTTTTGGCAAGTTTTTGGTCAGTTGAGCAGGGCTGTTGAAAACTCGACCCGCCGTTTGCCGACGACTACCGACCGCCCAGAGCGCCCTGCGCCCCTGGGAAAGCCCCACGTCCTAGGCTCCATACCGTCGCCACCCAAAACGGAAAGGACGTGGACACCATGACCGAAGCCGCTGTTGAAACCTACGACACCACGACTAGAGGCGCCGCCTCGATGGCAGCCTATCGCGCCGTTCGCATCCTGCAACTATTAAGCGAAAACACCGGCGAGGACAAGGCCATGCTTTCCGATGAGTTGATCCGGCGCCTCGCCCATCCCGACGACCCCGCCCGCATGCCCATCTCGGCGGCGCGGCGCAGCATCTACACCGCCATCTCCGCGCTTCGCCATGCCGGATACGAAATTGAGTACAAACGCGGCGTGGGCTACAAACTTCTTACCCGCCCGCTCACCGATGAAGAGATCATCCGGCTCCACGGTATGGTCATGCGCAACCGCTCCACGCCTATCGCTATCCGCAAGAGCATGGCGCAGCACTTAGTTGCCATGGCGAGCGCCGACGTTCGCGGCTACCTCGATACACCCGAACCCGCTCCAAGCGCAGGCAGCAAGGCTACCAAGGCAACACGCACGCCCATCAAACGCATCGACACGTGCGAGCTCGTCGAGCAGGCCATCGACCACGGAACCACGGTGAGTTTTGATATTTCGAGCGTCACGACACGCGGCGAAACCGAAGCAGCACGGATGACACTCCGTCCCTTTGCCATCAGGCAGCGCGATGGCATCTCGTATCTGCTGGGAACGGTCTACGACGCCCGAGGCGCCGATGACACGTTGCGTACTGTAGAGATTGGCCGAATGAGAAACGTCAGCACGCGCCTGCTCGACGGCAAGAAGCTCTTCGCCGCCTTGGACGAGGACGACGCCTCCTCCGCCGCATAAGACCCTCCGCCGCCCATTCGACTACCCGTACCGCCCATCCGATTCTGTATTAAAAAACCCGCCAGGCTGTTGTAAAAATGGACATCAGCGCTACTATAGTTCCACTTGCACTTTGTCCCAGTGCAGTGTTTCCAGCCATTTTTATACTGGGGGTAATGATATGAAGGACATCACCATCAGCCGCAGGAGCCTTCTGGTCTCCGCCGGCCTGCTCGCGCTCGCCCCGCTCGCCGGATGCGGCGGCAACTCTGGTTCCGGCTCCGCTGCCGCCGGTTCCGACTACACCATCGGCGTTCTGCAGCTCACCGAGCACTCCGCGCTCGATGCCGCCAACGCCGGCTTCGTCAAGGCCATCAAGAAGAGCGGCCTTAAGGTCAAGATCGACCAGAAGAACGCCCAGAACGACCAGTCCACGTGTAAGTCCATTGCCGACAAGTTTGTGGGCGACAACGTCAACCTGATTTATGCCATCGCCACGCCCGCCGCGCAGGCTGCCGCCGGCGCCACGGCCGATATCCCCATCGTGGGCTGTGCCATCACCGACTACGCCGCCTCCGGCCTGGTCCAGGACAACGACAAGCCCGGCACCAACGTCACGGGTGCTTCCGACCTCACCCCGGTCGCCGAGCAGCTCGAGATGATGCAGAAGGTCCTGCCCGACGTTAAAAAGGTCGGCCTGCTCTACTGCACCGCCGAGTCCAACTCCGACGTCCAGATCAAGGCCGCCAAGAAGGAGCTCGACAAGCTGGGCCTCGAGTACACTGACTTCACCGTCTCGAGCTCCAACGAGATTCAGTCCGTCGTCGAGTCTGCCGTGGGCAAGGTCGACGCGCTGTACTCCCCCACTGACAACACCATCGCCGCGGGCGCTTCGCAGGTCGGCCAGATCTGCAAGGAGAATAAGCTCCCCTTCGTGACCGGCGAGGAGGGTATGTGCATGGCCGGCGGCCTGTTCACCCTCTCCATCAACTATAAGGACCTGGGCTACGCCGCGGGCGAGATGGCCGTTAAGATCCTGAAGGGCGAGGCCAAGCCCGAGGATATGCCGATCAAGCACCTCTCGAGCAAGGACCTGGTCGTCGTCAAGAACGACGAGATGGCCGAGGCCCTGGGTATCGACCTTTCCGCTCTGGACGAGTAGCGCCATGCGCGGTAACGCGTCTAGGGCCCGCACGCGCGCCACAGCCGCGTTATTCAATATCTGAGTCCTTGGGGCGAACGCTAAAGACCGGCGTTCGCCCTGCTTGTTTCGGATGAGACAAAACATCCGTCCGCAGCTCTTTTATGCATTGGTACCGCTATTATGGAAAATCACGTGTCCACCCTATCCTAGGAGGTATGAAGCATGCTCATTGCATTGCAGGGCGCCGTTTCGCAGGGCGTCCTCTGGGGCATTATGGTGCTTGGCGTGTTTATCACGTTCCGCCTGCTCGACATCCCCGATATGACCTGCGACGGCAGCTTTGCCCTCGGCGGCTGTGTCTGCGCCGTACTCATCGTCAACAATAACGTCGACCCCTTGCTCGCCGTGCTGGCCGGCATGTGCGCCGGCGCCATCGCGGGCGCCGTCACGGGCATCTTGACCACCGTCTTTGAGATTCCCGCAATCCTCGCCGGAATCCTTACGCAGATCAGTCTGTGGTCCATCAACCTGCGCATCATGGGCAAGTCCAACACGCCCATCCTTGCCAAGGGCACTATCTTCTCATCCGTCAGCAACATGACGGGCCTGCCGCAGTCCACTGTTGCCATTATCCTAGGCATTGTGCTGGCCGTGGCCATCGTCGCCATCCTGTACTGGTTCTTTGGCACCGAGATCGGCTCGGCGCTGCGTGCCACCGGCAACAACGAGTACATGATCCGCGCCCTGGGCGTTAACACCAACACCACCAAAATGATCGCCCTCGTGCTCTCCAACGCCCTCATTGGCCTTTCGGGTGCACTCATCTGCCAGAGCCAGAAGTACGCCGACATTGGTATGGGCACCGGCGCCATCGTTATCGGTCTTGCAGCCATCGTCATCGGCGAGGTGCTCGGTCGCCTGCTGCCCGGTGGCCTCACGCAGTTTAGCGTCCGTCTTGCCTCCGCCGTCTTTGGCTCCGTGGTCTACTTCCTTATCCGCGCCATCGTGCTGCAATTGGGCATGGACGCCAACGACATGAAGTTGCTCTCCGCCGTGATCGTCGCCGTGGCCCTGTGCGTACCCGTGGTTTGGGAGCGCTATAAGCTCCGCAGCTCCTACACGAAGGGGGATGAGGCAGATGCTTAAGCTCTCGCACGTCAAGAAGACCTTTAACAAGGGCACCGTCACCGAGAAGCGCGCGCTCACCGGCGTCGACCTCACCCTGAATGACGGCGACTTTGTAACCGTGATCGGCGGCAACGGCGCCGGCAAGTCCACGCTGCTCAACATGATCGCCGGCGTGTACCCGCTCGATTCGGGCGTTATTGAGCTCGACGGCACCGACATCTCGCGCCTGAGCGAGTCGCAGCGCGCCAAGTACCTGGGCCGCGTGTTTCAGGACCCCATGCGCGGTACCGCTGCCGACATGCAGATCGCCGAGAACCTGGCCCTCGCCAAGCGTCGCGGCCAGCGTCGCGGCCTTTCGTGGGGCGTCACCAAGGCCGAGAAAGATGAGTACGTTGAGCTGCTCAAGCGCCTGGACCTTGGTCTGGACACGCGTCTCAACGCCAAGGTCGGCCTGCTCTCGGGCGGCCAGCGCCAGGCACTCACCCTGCTGATGGCCACGCTCACCAGGCCGCGCCTGCTGCTGCTCGACGAGCACACCGCGGCCCTCGACCCCAAGACGGCCTCTAAGGTGCTCAACCTGACCGAGGAGATTGTCGACGAGAACCACCTGACCACGCTCATGGTCACGCACAACATGAACGACGCCATCCGTCTGGGCAACCGTCTGATCATGATGCACGAGGGCCACGTGATCTACGACGTGGCGGGCGATGAAAAGAAGTCGCTTACCGTCGCCGACCTACTGCAGAAGTTCGAGGAGGTCTCGGGCGGCGAGCTCGCCAACGACCGCATGCTGCTGAGCTAACGACTTAGAAAACCACCACAAAGGAGACAGGCGCCTTTGTGGTGGTTTTTGTTAAGAACTAAGGAGACTGCCATGAAAAGACTCGTCCCCCGCCTTGCGTTAACCGTCTCGTTGTTTGCCGGCGCGCTCGCAGGCATCCCAAGCCTCGCTTTCGCGGGGAACCTGCCCGCCGCTATTGACGGCTCTGTGACCGTCATGCAAACCAACGACATCCACGGCAGCTACAAGTACAGCTACAACGCAAGCACTGTGGGCTTTGACGGACTGGCGGTTCTCTACAGCGCCCAAGGCAGCGCCCCCGATCTTCTGCTCGATGCGGGCGATACCTTCCACGGGCAGTCCTTTGCCACTATGAGCGAGGGCAAGAGCATCGCCGAGCTCATGGACACCTTCTACGCCGACGGCTACGACGCGACCACGCCGGGCAACCACGATTGGAGCTATGGCGCGGACAAACTCCGCACCATGACCGGTTACAGCACCACCGGCACGTCCTTCGCCATGCTCTGCGCGAACGCGAAGTCTACGAGCGGCGTATGGAGCTCGAGCATCATGAAGACGCTCAACCGCACCTGGGAGGACAGTGAAAGTCACTCAACGTTTGCCTACCAAATCAAGGTCGGCGTTGTAGGAGCCATGGATGAGTCGCTTGGCTCCTCGCTGCGTGCAGACCTAGTCGCGGGCACCAGCTTCTCGAGTGCCGCGAACGCCATCAATGCCGAGGCAGAGCAGCTGCGCAAGGAGGGCTGCGATGTTGTTGTGTGTATCGCGCACACGCTCGACGCCAAGACCTTTGCCACGCGGCTCCGTGGCGTCGATGCCCTTATCGCAGGCCACGAGCATATCAACCTTAACGAGAAGGTGACGGGAGCCGACGGCAAGACAATCCACGTTGTCGAGGCAGGCAGCGCCTTTGCCGAGGTGGGACTGCTTTCCATCCCCTACGAGTACGACACCAAGGGCACCGAAAGCACCGACGATGACACGGTAGCGGTATACGCAGGCAAAAGCGACGAGAAGCTCTATACCGCCAAGGATGTAAACGTTCTTTTGACCGATCCCAACAAGGGCTCCACCTATCAGAGCATCCTTGATGAGGTCCACGACAACAAGATCAAGCCGCTCGACGATGCCTTTAGCGCCGCATCGAGCGAGGTGCTCGGCACGAGCTCTACCAATTATTTCTACGGCGAGAACGCATCTGGCACGCACGGCTGGGAGATGGTGCGCACCACCGATTTCCGCCCCAGCAAGGAGGGCGACGCCACCAAGGCCCAGACCATCGGACATGTGATCTGCGGCTCCTATCTTGACCTGACAGGCGCGGACCTTGCCATCGAGAACGCGGGCGGCATCCGCGGCGGCATCGCTGCGGGCGATGTGACCGCCGGCAACGTCATCGCTATCTCGCCCTACGGCAACACCGTGGAGACCTGGACCATGACCGGTGCGGACTTCCTGGCAGCGCTCGAGCACTCGCTGCAGATCAGCGACGAGTGCAATCACAGCTACGAGCTTCAGCAAGCCTACGTGGCGGCCGGCCACACCGAGCAGGAGGCGCAAGACATGTACAAGTGGCGCGATGACTCTGGCAGCGTTCTCTCCTTTGGCGGCATCAACGTGACGATTGATTGGACGCAGCCCGAAGGCAAGCGCATTGTGAGTGCCACACTCACCAAGGACGGCAGTACGCTCGACCCCGCCAAGACCTATACCGTCGCCACCAACAACTACATCATTACCAACACGACCGACTTTCCCACCTTTGCACACGCCACCAAGTACACCGAGTGGGGCACGTGCGAGGCGGCGCTGAGGGCGCTGATTGGGCAGAACGGCTGGGAGAGCAAGATGGCCGGGCTCGCCGGCACCATCGGCTTCGGCTCCGCAGCCGTGGACCCCACGCCCACACCGGCCCCGACGCCTAAGCCCTCGCCTAAGACGGACACGACGACCACGAAGGTCATCACCAAGAAGACGACCGGTAAGCTCGCCGCAACGGGAGACCGCACGCTGGCAGTAGTTGGCGCGTGCCTTATCGGCGGCGTCATCGTCATCATGCTCGGTATTATTTGGAAGCGTCGACGCTAAGCTACACCGCCGGGCCTTACAGCCCCGCCGCGTAAACCTTATATCGAGCACAGAAGCCCGTCCGAATTTGATCGGACGGGCTTCTTGGTGGGTATCATGGTTGAACGATCATTAGGAGGTTTTCCCTACATGGAATTGTTTGAGCCGATTCTTCATTTCTTTGAGCAACGGTGGGTCCACAACATCATCTGGGCCGTCATCTTGGCGATAGGCACCGCCGTCGCCGCCAAGGTCGTATCCAAGACCCTGAACCATCTGCTTAACCGAGACGATAACCCGCTTCCGGCATCGAGTATCTTCATCAACATCGCGCGCGCCGTCATCTGGATGATTGGCGGCAGCTTTATCCTCGACAACTGTTTTGGCATTAACGCAAACGCGCTTGTCGCCGCTCTTGGCGTCGGCGGCATCGCCATCTCGCTCGGCTTTCAGGACACGTTATCAAACCTTATCGGCGGCATGCAGGTGACCTTTATGGGCATCATCAAACCCGGCGACAATATCGAGGTCGGCGGCGTATCCGGCGTTGTCCAAGACATCACTTGGCGCCATACAACGATTGAGGATGCCTGTGGGCAGACCATCATCGTCCCCAACTCAAATATCTCCAAGAACACGCTCGTGCACCTCATGCCCTTTGGGCGTGTGGCTGTGCCCGTTGCCGTAAAGGACACGTCCAAGTGGGCCTCGCTCGACGCACTGGCAGACGAGCTGACCAGCGCCACCAAGACCGCCGTGCTTCCCATCTCGGGTTTTGACAAAGAGCCCTACGTACTCTTTAGCGAAATCGGCGACTTTGGCATCAAAGGAAAGATCATCTTTATCGTCAGCGACGACAGCACTACTTTCACGGCAGCCGACGCCTGCATCCGCGCCATCGCCCCCATCATCGCCTAAACCACCGCAAAGGGGACAGGCATCTTTGTAGTGGTTTTCATTCGTGGTACCATGGTTCATATCGTTGTTTAAACGACTAAGGGAGTAGACACCATGGAAGAGGCCTATCGTCAAGCACGCAAGCGCGGCGAGCAGGGACGCCGTCGCGCCATCAGCCAAAGCGAGCACCCATACCTTACGGACCTCGATAGCTTGGTTGCTCAGCTCCCCTTAGGTCAGCGAGAGAATGTCGGCCTAAGGGATATTCCGCTCGAAATGGTCGTCGGCACGGTCACCAAAGGCCGTCAGTCCGCCTTTTCGTGTAACTTTATGCCCCTGCTTCCGTTTAACACCGAGTTCGCCCGCAAGTGGTCCAACCTCTACGACATCCAGGTAACCGAGGGCTATCGCGACCCCATCATCGTCACCGAGTTTATGCATCGGTTCTATGTCCAGGAAGGCAACAAACGCGTCAGTGTCCTCAAATTCCTAGACGCCCCGACGATTTCGGCCAAGGTCACCCGTCTTTACCCCGGCACATGGGATTCCGTCGAAAGCCGCCTGTACGGTGAATTCTGCGCGTTTTGGCGCGTCTGCCCCCTATACGAGATCGAGTTCTCGCGTGAGGGAAGCTACGAGACGCTCGCCAAGATGCTCGGTCAGAACCTTATCGAAAAATGGCCGCAGAAAAAGGTCGACTACCTGCGCCACACCTTCCTGCTCTTTAAGCGCGCCTACCTTCGCGCAGGCGGCGACCACCTGGACATTACGCCTGCCGACGCCATGCTCGTCTACCTCAATGTGTACAACCAGGACCGCCTGCTGGATACGCCGACGGATATCGTCGTAAACCGCCTGTGCAAGATTTGGCGCGAGCTGGTCATTGCCGGCAAAAATGACGAGGACAAGGTCGATCTTGTCGAAGCGCCGAGCGTCGATGAGGAGGAGTCGCCCGCCAAGTCCACCTCCGGCGTGCTCAACTTCTTTATGGGCAAGACTGTCTATTCGGCGGCCAACCCCCTGCGTATCGCCTTTATCCATGAGTTCCCCTGTGCGGCGTCGAGCTGGGACAGTCTGCACGACCAAGGACGTCAGTATCTCGATGAGCACTTCGACGGTATCGTGCGCACCGAGGCGTTCGAGGACTGTCACGATCCGGACGTGTTCTACGCCGCCGTGGAAACGGCTGTCAAACATGGAGACAACGTCATCTTCTCGACCTCGCACCGCCTGATGGAATACACGCTCAGAACTGCCGTTGAGTATCCCCAGGTTCGGTTCCTTAACTGCTCTATCGGCCTTCCCCACCAAAGCGTCCGTTCGTACTTTGGCAAGATGTACGAGGCAAAGTTCCTCCTGGGCGCCCTTGCCGCCAGCATGGCGGACAACCATCGCATCGGCTACCACGCGTCGGTCTTCGCATCCGGCGCGCTCAGCGAGATCAATGCCTTTGCCATCGGTGCCTCGCTGCTCGACCCCCGCGCGCAAATTATCCTCACCTGGGGCGATGTGCCCGCCGGCGGTCTTGCCGAGGCCATGTGCCGCGAAGGCGTGAGCGTCATGACCGGCGCTGACATGTCAAAGTCGCTCGAAGACCCTACGGCCTACGGACTCCACCGCCTGGTCGATGGCAAGGTTTCCGGCATCGCCATGCCGGTATGGAACTGGGGCCGTTACTACGAGCTCATCGTTCGCAGCCTTCTGCACGGCACGTGGGACGAGACCAGCGATGACAACCAAGTGCGCGCTGTCAACTACTGGTACGGCATGCGCTCCGGCGTTATCGACATCCGTTACGCTCCGGGCCTACCCTACCAGACGCGCAAACTCGTGCAGTTGCTCCGCAACGGCATTGTCGAGGGATCCATCAACCCCTTTGGCGGCGAGCTCCACAGCCAGAACGGCGTGGTACAGATCGAAGGCTTCCCTCCGCTGCCGAGCACGCAGATTGTCGAGATGAATTGGCTGGCGGATAACGTGGTAGGCACCATTCCGCAGCTCGACGATGAGCCGAAAGTCCCTGCCTTATGAAAATCCTTGCCATAGCCGATGCCGAAGAACGATGCCTTTGGGAGTGCTTTCGCAAGGAACGCTTTGAGGGCGTCGACCTGATTTTGTCCGCCGGCGATCTGGACCCGGACTATCTTGAGTTTTTGGTAACGGTCATCAACAAGCCGCTCATCTACGTGCGCGGCAATCACGATGATCGCTACGCACGTCAAGCACCGGGCGGATGTATCTGCGTAGAAGACAGCGTGTACACGTACCGAGGGATTCGCATTGCGGGCCTTGGCGGGTCCATGCGTTATCGCGACGGCGCCAACATGTACACCGAACGCGAGATGTCCAAGCGCATGCGTAAGCTGTCGCGTAAGGTTAGGATGGTCGGCGGGTGCGACATTCTGCTTACCCATGCACCCGCCGCCGGTATGGGTGATCTGGACGATCTGCCGCATCGAGGATTCGAATGCTTTAACACAGCACTCGAATCCTGGAATCCCGACTACATGGTGCACGGACATGTGCACCAAAGCTACGGTTGCGATTTTCAGCGCGAGCGTCATCATGTGTGTGGAACGACGATCATCAACGCCTGCGGCTATACGCAGTTTGAGCTCGACCAGACGCACTACCCCATCCGCGGCTGGCAAGCAGCCTGGCTCAACTCACAAACCATGCGCCGCGAGCTCAAACGCCACGAAGCCATCGAGTCCTCAACGGCCAGAACACCCTGGTAACCACCACAAAGGTGCCTGTCCCCTTTGTGGTGGTTTTGACCCGAGATAGCAAGAAACCCGGTCCTGCACAAGGCAGAACCGGGTTTCTTTAGCAATGCTTGCTTTGCTCAGGCAGTAACTAGCAGTTACTCAGCCAGGAAGTCACGCTGGACAGCGGGATCGACCTTGACGCCAGGGCCCATGGTGGAAGACACGGAGATGGACTTGACGTACTTGCCCTTAGCAGAAGAGGGCTTGACGCGCAGGATCTCGGTGTACAGGGCAGCGTAGTTCTCGACGAGCTGCTGCTCAGAGAAGGACTTCTTGCCCAGGGGCACGTGGCAGATGCCGTAGCGGTCGGCGCGGTACTCAACGCGGCCAGCCTTGAGCTCGGAGACCATCTTGACGACGTCCATGGTCACGGTGCCGAGCTTGGGGTTCGGCATGAGGCCACGGGGACCAAGGATCTTACCGATGCGGCCAACCTTGGCCATCATGTTCGGCGTAGCGATAGCGGCGTCGAAGTTGATCTCGCCCTTCTGGATCTGGGCGACGAGCTCGTCGGAACCGATGATGTCGGCGCCGGCAGCCTCAGCCTCGCGGGCCTTCTCGCCCTCGGCGAAGACGGCGACACGAACGGTCTTGCCGGTGCCGTGGGGCAGGGAGATGGAACCACGGATATTCTGGTCAGCCTTACGAGTATCGATGCCCAGACGGAAGTGGGCCTCGACGGTCTCGTCGAACTTGGCGGTGTCGAGCTCCTTGATGAGCTTGGCAGCCTGAAGGGGGGTGTAGAGCGTGGCGCGGTCGATCTTCTCGGCAGCGGCGTTATAGCTCTTACCATGCTTAGCCATGTGCATTACCTCCTGTGGTTAAACGGGCGTGAGCCCTCCCACATCGTATCGTGTGCCCTATTGCACACATTTAACGGGCGCCCCGCTCGGAGCACCCGTCGTTACCATAAGAAATCGCTACTCAGCGATGGTGACGCCCATGGAACGGGCGGTACCGGCGATGATCTTCTTGGCGGCGTCAATGTCGTTGGCATTGAGGTCCGGCATCTTGATCTCGGCGATCTTGGTGAGCTGCTCCTGGGAGAGCTGACCAACCTTGTCGGCCTGGGGCTTAGCGGAACCAGACTTGAGGTTCAGCTCCTTCTTGATGAGGTGAGCCGCCGGCGGGGTCTTGGTGATGAAGGAGAAGGACTTATCCTCGTAGACAGAGATCTCAACGGGGATGATGTCGCCCTTCTTGTCCTGCGTCTCGGCGTTAAAGGCCTGGCAGAACTGCATGATGTTCACGCCAGCAGCGCCCAGGGCGGGTCCGACGGGAGGAGCGGGGTTAGCTGCACCAGCAGGAATCTGGAGCTTAATGACGTTGGCAACCTTCTTCTCAGCCATGGTCATTCCTTTCGAATCACGAGTGTGAAGTACTTGCTATATCGTAAGCACGCACGTGTTAGAAGCACTCCTGAGATGAGCAGTCACAGAAGAAGCACGCTCGCGCGAACGGACGAAAACTTAAGCGATGACAGCGACCTGGTTAAAGTCCAACTCGACCGGCGTCTCGCGGCCAAAGATCATCAGCGTGACCTTGAGCTTGCCAGCCTCGGTGTTAACCTCGGAGACCTTGCCATCAAAGTCGGTAAGCGGGCCATCGGTGACGCGGACGGACGTGCCGACCTGAATATCAACCGAGGTGCGCTTGGGCGAATCGCCCTTACCGGGACGACGAGTCATCTTATTGTACTCATCGCGGGAAAGCGGTGCGGGCTTACCGTTGCCGCCCAGGAAACCGGTGACGCCGGGCGTGTTGCGAACACACGTCCAAGCATCATCATCCATCTCCATGCGGACCAGGACATAACCCGGGAAAATCTTGGAATCCTTGGTCTCGCGCTTGCCACCCTCTTTGATCTCGGTGACGCGCTCCATAGGAATCTCGATATCAAAGATACGGTCCTGCATGCCCATGGTCTCGATACGATGCTCGAGATCGGACTTTACGCGGTTCTCGTATCCAGAGTAAGTGTGAACGACGTACCAACGCTTAGACATGGTTTAGCCCCTCAATCCAGAGAACAGAGCAAGAGCCTCGCCAAAGCCAGCATCGAGCAGAGCGATGACGACGCCGACGACGATCAGAGAAGCGCAAACAACAACCGAGTAGTTCACGAGCTCCTTCTTATCGGGCCACGTGACACGCTTCATCTCGGACTTGACCGAAGCGAAATACTTCTTGGTGCGGGCGAAGAAACCAGGCTTCTCGTTCTTCTTGGACTTCGCAGCCTTCTCGTTCTTCTTGGCAACGGCCTTCTTGGCCTCAACCTTGGAGTTGGCGGCAGCTTTGTTGGCAGGTGCCGGCTGCTGAGCCTTCTTCTTGTTCTTCTTGTTGGCCATTTGGGTTACCTCCGCGCAATGCGCTTATACATGAGTAAACCGTAAGCCCCCAAGTGGGAGCTTACGGAATAATGACTGGCACGCCAGGAAGGACTCGAACCCTCAACACTCGGTTTTGGAGACCGATGCTCTACCAATTGAACTACTGGCGTATGTGACTAGAGACTAGCGAGTCTCTTTGTGCAGCGTGTGGTGACGGCACCAGGGGCAATACTTCTTGATCTCCATACGATCAGGCATGGTCGACTTGTTCTTGGTGGTCGTATAGTTGCGGCGCTTGCACTCAGTGCACGCAAGAGTAACTAGAGTACGCATGTATCCTGAACCTTTCATTTCCGCCCCGTACGGGCACGAGTTGTTACTTTATCAGCTCCACGTAAGTGCTGTCAATGAAAACCTCGAGTCAATTGGTTCTCGGTGGATCCATTCATATTTGGAACACATCAATGAAGCCATCGAGAGCTAATCGACGGTGCATCCAGGACCATTATCGATCCTCTCGACACCAGCAACGGCTCAATATCCATTGCAGAAAAGAACCCGGCACCCATATAAGTGCCGGGTTCTCTAAGTCAGCTATATCAAAGAGCTAATTTACTCAATGATCGTGGAGACGATGCCCGAACCGACGGTGTGGCCACCCTCGCGGATAGCGAAGCGCAGGCCCTCCTCCATGGCGATCGGGTGGATGAGGTCGCCCTCGATGGTGATGTGGTCACCAGGCATAGCCATCTCGGTGCCCTCGGGGAGCTTGACCGTACCGGTAACGTCGGTGGTACGGAAGTAGAACTGAGGACGATAACCATCGAAGAACGGGGTGTGACGGCCGCCCTCCTCCTTGGTCAGAACGTAGATCTCGCCGGTGAACTTGGTGTGCGGGGTAACCGAACCGGGCTTGCAGAGAACCTGGCCGCGCTCGATGTCCTCACGCTTGATGCCGCGGAGCAGCAGACCGACGTTGTCGCCAGCCTCGCAGAAGTCCATGGACTTACGGAACATCTCGATACCGGTAACGACGGTGTTCTGGGTATCCTTGATGCCGACGATCTCGACGGGCTCGTTGAGCTTGAGCTCACCGCGCTCGACACGGCCAGTAGCAACGGTACCACGGCCGGAGATGGTCATAACGTCCTCAACGGCCATCAGGAACGGGAGGTCGTTGTTACGAGCAGGCGTCGGGATGTACTCGTCGACGGCCTTCATGAGCTCGCGAATGGCGTCCATCCACTTGGCGTCGCCCTCGAGAGCGCCCAGAGCGGAGCCACGGATGACGGGGATGTCGTCGCCGGGGAAATCGTACTCGGAGAGGAGCTCACGGGTCTCCATCTCGACGAGGTCGATGAGCTCGTCATCGTCGACCATGTCGCACTTGTTCAGGAAGACGACGATGTAGGGAACGCCGACCTGACGGGCGAGCAGGATGTGCTCGCGGGTCTGAGCCATGGGGCCGTCGGTAGCAGCGATGACCAGGATAGCGCCGTCCATCTGAGCAGCGCCGGAGATCATGTTCTTGACGTAGTCAGCGTGGCCCGGGCAGTCAACGTGAGCGTAGTGACGGGCAGCGGTCTCGTACTCAACGTGGGAGACGGAAATCGTAATGCCGCGCTCGCGCTCCTCGGGAGCCTTGTCGATGTTCTCGAACGCAGTGAAGTCAGCCTTGCAGCCCTCGGTCTCGGAGAGAACCTTGGTGATGGCAGCGGTCAGCGTGGTCTTGCCGTGGTCGACGTGACCAATGGTGCCGATGTTAACATGCGGCTTAGTGCGCTCAAACTTCTCTTTGGCCATAAAGCCCTCCTCTTAACAGGTCGTCCCCGGACGGGACTTTGCCTTTATACCATAGTGGCCTCTCAACATACTATTGAGAAGCCACCGTGTTACCTATGGTAGCGGTGACTGGATTCGAACCAGTGACGCCACGGGTATGAACCGTGTGCTCTAACCAACTGAGCTACACCGCCGGATGGAGCCTGCAACCAGACTTGAACTGGTGACCTCTTCGTTACCAACGAAGTGCTCTACCGACTGAGCTATACAGGCACTTGACGGGTGGGAGCTATAGGATTCGAACCTATGTAGGCAGAGCCAACGGGTTTACAGCCCGTCCCCATTAACCACTCGGGCAAACTCCCAATCGTTCAAGTATCCGCAGGTCCTTTGGTCTTTTGGACCGCCGCCCCCGCGAACGAAGAAGATAATACGATGCCACCTTGGGGGCTGTCAACGAAAACCTCTAGATACACGGTGCCGGGCGTATCTATATAGCCGTGACCTGCGGTTTTATTGAGTTTGGATATGAAGGACAGTGGTTTTGGATACTGGGGTGACGTTTCCCAAGGTAACACTTTGCTGTAGTGGAGTACACCTTCAGTATCGAACTTCGATACCAGCTTATTTGCACCTATATATAGGTCGAGATCGGGGCTGCCCAGACAGAAGATTGCTCTTCCCAGGCAAAATCGAGCGTGGATAATCTCCCACTTTGCCGTGCCATCGAATCCAAAGTGGCAGATTATCCACGCTCATTCACTAGGCGGAAGATTTTCCACGCTCGTGTGTCCGATAATCCACGCTCGATGACGATGACCAACCTCGCCCCGGCCTATGTCTCGACCTGTAACAGTAAGAGGGTTATTCCTCCCCTATCTGTTACAGATCGAGATGTTTCGCAGAAACCCCCGCTTACGTCTCATTCTGTAACAGTAAGAACGGTTTTCAGCCTCTTCGTGTTACGGATCGAGATGTTATCGGCCTTCCCTTGGCAATGTTTCGATCTGTAACTATAAGGAGGGTCTTCAGCCCACTCGTGTTACGGATCGAGACAAACCTGAAGCTTGGTTGGCGCCAAACACGCTGACTTAACGACATAAATAGAAACGGGCCCTGTCCCACAAGGAAACAGAGCCCGAAACTCTCATGGAGCCAGTGACAGGAATCGAACCTGCAACCCACTGATTACAAATCAGTTGCGCTACCGTTGCGCCACACTGGCACACTTGGCGCTTTCGCGCGAAGCCTGTTAAGAATAAAGGAATTACGGACGGGGCGCAACAGGCCACACGGCGTTATATAAATATGCAAAAACCAGCAACAACAGGTACCAGGCCCGTTCATTTCTGTCGGTTCGCCCTCAATCTCAAAACTATTCGTCAGAACGAATAGTTTTAATTACAATTGCTATATATAAAACTATTCGTTTTGACGAAGGGTTTCGTGATGCTTACTACCAAGGAAGCCGCCGAGCTGCTCGGCATCACTCCGCGCAGGGTGCAGGAGCTCATAAAAAACGGAGCACTTGATGCCCGCAAGGCTTCTGGTGTATGGCTCATCGACAAAGACAGCGTCGACACGCGACTCCGCTCCGTGACCAAAACGGGGGGACGTCCCCGCCGCGGCCACGGTAAGAGCGAGATCGCGTTCACCCTCATGAATCGCACGCACGAGGTCGCTCAGCTGGTCTACAGCACATCGCGAAAAGACTTTACCCACATCGGTGCCGACATCGATTACGCCCACGCCCCTATTGGAGTATTTGGCCCTAATAGCCCCATATCGCTCGACTCCTTCCGCATCTGGTGGCGCGGCCGCGGTATCCCGCTCGCACGCATTGGGCTTGCCTCCCTGCTTGCAAAAGCCGCAGTCGATGTTCCCGATGAACTCGTACAGCGAAATCTTGGCCTCTCCTTATCCGACCAGTATTGGATTAGGCCCCAAGACTCCGGCCTCGCGTGGGAAGATATCAATTTCTTCAATAATGCCTTTGATGACGTCTCGCTAACCATTGCACCCTTCGCCCCAGAGGGAAAAGTGGCTGCCGCAAAGCCCGACAACACCTCGGACGGCAATCTTCAAAAGTACTGGACATGCGAGGGCGGGCGTCGAATTCTGCATAAGGCAGGAGCGCACCTGAACCAGGAACCTTATAACGAGCTGGTGGCGACCACGCTCCACCGTCGCATCCTAAACACCTGCGATTATGTGCCTTACTCGCTCGAGGGCACGGGCACTTCCGCCCTGAGCATATGCGATGTCTTCTTAACTGATGAAGAAGAGTATGTCCCTGCGTTCTATGTAAACCAGTACGCGAACGCAGGTGAACGGCTAACCGACTACGAGCGATACGTAGCAAACTGCGAGGAGCTCGGGGTGACAGGCGTCAAGGATGCCCTTGACCGCATGATCGTGTGCGACGGCATCATCGCCAACTACGATCGTCATTGGCGTAACTTTGGCCTTGTGCGAAACGTAAACACGCTAGCCTGCAGACCTGCCCCCATCTTCGATTCGGGCTCATCGCTCTGGTGCAACATTTCTCTTGAGGAGCTTCGGGCAGGAGAGCACAGTTTTACCAGCGCACAATTTCATTCAAGCCCCGCCAAACAGATGTTGCTCGTCGAGGACATGGGCTGGTTTGACGGCGACAAACTCGAAGGCTTCGTTGACGAGGCAATCGAGATTCTGTCTAAAAACGATGCTCTAACAGCGAGACTGCCTTATCTAAAAGAGGCGCTAACGTGGCGCCTCAAAAGAATGATCGACATCGCTGAATGGAGTTAGCGAGACAGCATCGCCCCGCCAACTCCCCTACCTCCCGCGGAGGGCCTTGAGCTTTGCCAGCGCCTCGGGGCTCAGGCGACTGCCCAGAGTCATCTTGATCTGCGGGGCCTCTTCGGCCTCGTGAACGTCGTTATCGATCTGTTTGATCTCGTCCACCAGCATACGGCTCGAGATGCGCGTAACGCCCTTGCCCATGACGACGGCCTGGATCGTGCCGTCGCTCGATACCACGGAGCACGCGCGACCTTCCTCGCGTGCCTCGATGCAGAGCTTCTGCACCACGGTATCGGCAGAGACGCCCGTCGGCGAAAACTCGATGCGCACGCCGCGGGCCGGCAGGTTGGGGCGCTCGCTGGAGATATTGCCCGCGCCGTCGAACACGATCACGGCCTCGTAGCGGCCCTGGGCAAACGCGGCGACGTCGTTGATGAGTGCAGTTCGCGCCATATCGTGGACGTCGCTGGAATACGGATCGTCGGAATGGTCGTAGACGAGCTTTTCGTAGCGCGGCGTGCAGTGAATCACGTTGTAACCGTCGACCACCAGCAGCTCGGGCTTATTGGAGTGCACCGTCGAGACCGGATCGGCGATGGCCTGCGCAAACGCATTGCCGCCCACGCCATAGGTCGCGGCCGAAACAATCGGCTTGGCCGAGCCCTCGCCAAAGCGCTTGGCCTTGGACTTGGCGCGGTTCTTCTTGGACATGCGCTACTCCTCCCCCATGAGCTCGCCGGCATTGCGGCGCAGCCACTCAAAGCACAGAGCGGTGGTCGCCTGGGCCACGTTGAGACTCTCGGTCATGCCGCGCTGGGGAAGCTTGGTCAAAAAGTCGCATTTCTCGAGCACAAGACGCGAGATGCCGTCGCCCTCGGAACCCATGACGAGCGCAACGCGGCCCTCGAAGGGGGCGTCCCAGCAACTGCCTTCGGCGTGCTCGGAGGCGCCGCCCACCCAAAAGCCGGCGGCCTTGAGGTCATCGAGCGCACGGGCGATATTGGGAACCTGCGCGATGGGCAGGTGCATGACGGCGCCGGCAGAAGTCTTGTAGCTGCCGACGGTCACACCGGCGGCGCGCTTGTTGGCAATGATGACGCCCGCCGCGCCCACGACCTCGGCGGAGCGCACGATGGCGCCAAAGTTGCCGTCGTCGGTCACATGGTCGAGCACGACGACGAGCGCCGGACCGTCGCCCGCACGGTCGAGGATATCGGCAACATCGGCATAGGGGAAATTGCCCACCTCGAGCGCAATGCCCTGGTGAGCGCCATGGCTCGACAGCGCATCGAGCTGCGCGCGCGGCACATACTTAATGCGGACGCCCGCGGCGTTGAGGTCATCGACCAGGCGCGACAAGGCGGCATCGCGCTCCCCGCCCTCGGCAATGAGCGCGCACTTGATGGGAAAACCGGTGCGCAGCGCCTCGGCGGCAGCACGGCGACCTTCGATAAACTCGCCCTTGGGAGCCTGAACGTTGTCGCGGTTGCGATCTCGCTGCGGACGTGTAGCCTGGGCTTGGGAGCGCTCGCGCTGGCCCTTGGGAGTGGCAGCGCGGTCGTTGCGGCGAATCGGACGCGAGCCAGAAGCAGTCTGCTTGCCTCCACGCGATGCACGCTTGCGATTGTCGGCCATAAAGCGGCCTCCTTAAATAGAAAACGAACAAGAATCGACCGTCCGAGCCACGGCACCTTGCCTTTCAATCGTCGGGCATGACCACCAGGTCTATGCCTTCCTCTTTCAAGGCAATCTGCCACACCTCGAACGGTCGACAAATACTAGAGGGTCTTAATACGAGTACCCGCGGCCGTATCCTCAATGGTGAGGCCCAGGTCCTTGAGCTGGTCGCGGATGGCGTCGGCCAGGTCCCAGTTCTTGGCGGCACGGGCCTCGGCGCGGGCCTCGAGAATCTTGGCAGCAGCCTCGTCCACGTCGTCGCCCGTATAGGCAACCAAACCGGCGGCAACACCCAGCAGACCCAGCGGCAGCTCCACCTTGGGCTCGGGAAGCTCGACGCCAAACGTATCGAGCAGCTCGGCCAGCGTATCGGCGGCAGCCAGGACTGCGGCCTTGTCGGCAGCGTCACCGGCCTGCTCCAGGTACTGGTTGCACTCGGTCACAAAGCCAAAGACGGCACCCATGGCACCAGCGGTGTTAAAGTCGTCGTCCATGCACTCCTTAAAGGTGGCGCGGGTCTCGGCGGCCTTGGCGGCAAACGCCTCGGATGCTGCCTCATCGGCATCGGCCGTCGCGTGGTTCGCAGCCCAGCGCAGGTTCTCGACCGTACCGGCGATACGCGTGAGCGAGTTCTCGGCACCCTCCAGGCGCTCCCAAGAAAAGTCGAGCGGTGAGCGATAGCTCGTCTGCAGCATCAGCAAACGCAGGGCGGCAGCGGAGTGCTGCTCGAGGACCTCGGCCAGCGTAAAGAAGTTACCAAGCGACTTGGACATCTTCTCGCCGTCGACCAGCAGCATGCCCGTGTGCATCCAGGTGTTGGAGAAGCCCTGGTGCCAGGCGCAGGTGGCCTGAGCGCACTCGTTCTCGTGATGCGGGAAGGCAAGATCGGAGCCGCCGCCGTGGATGTCGATCGGAGTACCCAGGTAGCGATGCACCATGGCGGCGCACTCGGTGTGCCAACCGGGACGGCCCTCGCCCCAGGGGCTCGGCCAGCTGGGCTCGCCGGGCTTGGCGGCCTTCCACAGGGCAAAGTCGAGCGGGTCGTTCTTGTCCTCGTTCTCCTCGATGCGCGCGCCAACCATAAGGTCGTCGATGTTGCGGCCCGAGACCTGACCATAGTTGGGATCGCTGCGCACGGCAAAGTACACATCGCCGTTATCGGCTGCGTAAGCGTGGCCCTGCTCGATAAGCGTCTTGATCATGGCGATCATGGGGCCGATCTCCTTGGTGGCGCGGGGGCGCACATCGGGATCGAGCACGTTGGCGGCGCGCATGACGCCGATGAACTTGTCCGAGAACTCCGTCGCGACCTCGGCGGCAGTGCGGCCCTGCTCGTTGGCGCGCTTGATGATCTTGTCATCGACATCGGTGAGGTTCTGGGCGAACGTGACCTCGTAGCCGCTCGCGATGAGCCAGCGACGAATCACGTCAAAGCTGATGAACGTGCGGGCATTGCCGATGTGGATGTTGTCGTAGACCGTGGGGCCGCACACGTACATGCGGACCTTGCCGGACTCGATGGGCTGGAACTCTTCCTTTTTATGGGTAGCGCTGTTGTAGATACGCATTCGTTACTCCTTAACGGTTTTCTGTAGCAGGCAGACGGCCCAGGCGCCGATTCCCTCGCCCTGGCCTTCCCAACCGAGCTTTTCGGTCGTAGTGGCGGCGACGCCCACGTTTTCGACGTCAACGCCCAGGGCATGGGCAAGGTTGGCACGCATGGCATCGCGGTGCGGGGTGATCTTAGGCTGCTGGCAGGCAATGGTGCAATCGGCATCGACAAACTCGAAGCCCAGCTCGCGCGCGTAGTCCATCACGCGAGCGAGCAGCACCATCGAATCGGCACCCTCATAGGCGGGGTCGGTATCGGGGAATAGCTTGCCAATGTCTCCCCCACGGCAGGCGCCCAGAATGGCGTCGGCCAAGGCGTGCGCGAGCACATCGGCATCCGAGTGGCCCAGCAGGCCGCGCTCGTAGGGAATGTCGACACCGCCGATGATACATCGACGCCCCTCCACCAGACGGTGAACGTCGTAGCCATGGCCAATGCGCAGGTTACTGAACATGGGGAAGGTCCTCTCCCTCGGCCATGCGGCCAAGCAGAATCGCGGTTACGGGACGCAGGTCCTCGGGCACCGTCACCTTAAGGTTATCGCGCGGGCTCTGGACGCAGCGGACGCGCCCACCCATGCGCTCGACCAGCGACGAATCATCGGTGCCGATAAAGCCCTCGGCAATGGCTGCAGCATGGGCGCGCTTCATAGCATCGACGCTAAAGATCTGCGGCGTCTGCGCTGCCCAGTAGAGCTCACGCGGCGGCGTCTCGACGATATTGTCGCCATCGACGATCTTGAGCGTGTCGATCGCGGGCTGGCCGCACACGACACCGTCGAGCGAGCGGTCGCTCACGAGCACGTCGATAGCGTGGTCGATGGCCTCGGTCGTAATGAGCGGACGGGCGCCGTCGTGGATAGCGACATATTCGAAACCCGCCGGCACCGCGTGCACGCCGGCGCGGGTGGAATCCTGACGAGTATCGCCGGCATCGGCAAAGCTGATGGGCGTGTCATAGTCAAACGGGTCGATAGCCAAGCGGCGCATCTCGGCACGGCGCTCGGCAGGGCAAACCACGACGATATGGCCGACCTTGTCGCTACGATCGAACGCGCGGATGGACCAGCTCATAAGCGGACGGCCCGCCACGTTAACGAGCTGCTTGCCGCCGGGATTTCCAAAGCGCTGGCCGCTGCCGCCGGCAACGACCACGGCGCATACGGGCGCCATTATGCGTTCCCCTGTTTGGTGCCCTTCATGCGGTACAGCGAGTCCGCAAGAATGGCAGGGTTGTTGACGCCAAAGTCGCCCAAGCGCTCCGGATCCTCGCTGATGTCGTCCATGAGCTCCTGCAGCGAGCCATACTCGTCGACAATCTTCTCGGCCACGCCGTCGCGCACGACGGACACGCGCGAAAGCGTGCGCAGGCCCAGCGGCGTCATGACGGAGTCCTCGTCCAAGTCGTCATAGCCCAGAACTGCCGCCACGTGCTGCGGGTCGGACAGGTCCTTAGGCGTCATACGGGCAAGCTCAGCGCGAATCTTCTCGGCGTTGGCCTCAGAGGAATCGCTTGCGTAGTCGCGGATCATCAAGTCGTATTCGGTATCCATGCTGGAGCCCGCGAGCTGCTCGAGCTGCATCTGCACGAGCTTGCCCTGGTTACCCAGCTTGACGATGCAATCCTTAAGCTCGGTCTTTGCCTGTTGCATGATCTCGAAACTCGAGAAGATGCCGGTGATGTCGGCGAGCGTGACGTAGTCGTCGAGCTCAAGGGCCGTCAGGCGCAGCAGGGAGCGATCGAGCGACTGACGGGTAGTCTGGAGCGTGGCGACGAGCTGGTTGACCGAGCTCATGATGGTGGTGACGGGCTGGATCTCGTAGCTCTTGCCGTGGACGTACACGTTGACGACGGCACGACGAGCCGAAACCGAGATCACGATGGCGTCGGTGAGCACCGACATGCGAGCGGCAGTACGGTGACGCATGCCCGTCTCACTCGTGGCGAGCGAGGGATCGGGATTGAGGTGGAAGTTGGCACGCAGGATCTGGGTGAGGTCGCCATCGATAACGATGGCACCGTCCATCTTGGAGAGCTCGAATAGGCGGTTCGAGGTAAACGAAATGTTGAGCGGGAAGCCGTCGTTACCGGCGGCGAGCACGTTTTCGGTGTCGCCGACGCAGATAAGGGCGCCCAGGTGACCGGCAATGATCATGTCGAGGGCGGTGCGGATCGGCTGACCGGGGGCAGTCAGGCGGATGGCCTGTTCCATACGCTTTTGCAGCTCGTTCTTATCCAAGGCATCGCTCCCATCGTATACGCTCCATAAACGTCAATAAGTTTCTCACGGTTTGCCCCTGTGACGCCCGCAAAATCCGATGCTTACAGAATGAGCGAACACAGCTGAGAGCCCCAATCCAAATGAGCTGCTTATGTGGTAGCATCGGGATTCGCATAAATGAGGGAGTAGTCGCGTGATCGGGTTCGCCTCCGGTGGCGCGGCAAGTCAACACACTGGCCGATGCGGCCTGGCTTGCCTTAATGAACGAGACTCGTGGCTGTGCGCGCAACGCGTACGCCACGAGTCTTTTTTGTTACTCCCCCAAGAGGTACACGCGGGCCCGCCCGCAGAGAGGGAGCCAGACTATGGGACTCGCAGAGCTCGTGTTGCTCGCCGTTGGCCTTTCAATGGACGCCTTTGCCGTATCCATCTGCAAGGGCCTTGGCATGAAGAAGATCAACCTTAAGGTCGCCGTAGTGCTCGGCCTGTTCTTTGGCGGCTTCCAGGCAGGCATGCCCGTGATCGGATGGGCGCTTGGCAGTCAATTCATGAGCATCATCGGCCCCATCGACCACTGGATCGCCTTTATCCTTTTGGCCTTCATCGGCAGCAAAATGCTGTGGGAAGCCTTTACCGAAGACGAGGATGAAGACGACGGCAAGGATGCCGAGAAGATTGAACTGGGCGAGTACCTGATTCTCGCCATCGCCACCTCAATCGACGCCCTGGCCGTGGGCATCTCGTTTGCCGCGCTCTCGGTTGACATCGTGCCCGCTGTATCGCTTATCGGCGTCACAACGTTTATCTTCTCCGTCGCCGGCGTAGCGATCGGCCACACCTTTGGCGCGCGCTACGAAAAACCCGCCACCATCGTGGGTGGCGTCGTGCTCATCCTTATCGGCCTCAAGATCCTGCTGGAACACTTGGGTTTTTTGGTGCTGTAAAACACCCTTCAAAACTAAACGTCCGTATGAGGTCTCATGCAGAGTTTTGCATGAGCCTTTTCATGCAGACTTTTGCATGTCATACTAGGATGCAAAAGTCTGCACGTTAGGAGATTGCCATGGATACCCTTCCCATCACCACGCCGCGCCAAGCCGGCATCTACGTGCGTCAGGCGCGCGAGGCGCAGGGGATCACCCGTGCCGCCCTCGCTAAAAAAGCCGGTGTTTCGGAACGCCTGCTCGCATCGCTCGAGCTAGGAGACGCCACCGGCATTCGACTCGACAAGTTGCTGGCGATTTTCGACGCTCTTGGACTGGCACTCGCAGCACAAGGGGATATCGGCGAAGCGAAAAACGAGCGACCAGTCGACGCCCCGCATGCCAATCCGCTGCCTCACAGCATCCCCAGGCGCCATCACACTCAACGTCCTCATCATCGCAACCGTCGTAGTACCGCCATTCCGGCTCTTCCAGATGTCCCCTTTACATCCGCACTCTACGACGAGGTCTTCGCCGATTTCGCCATGTCCAATCTCGGAGTCTCGATTGCCGCAAACGCATCTAGCAAAACCAAGCCCGAAGGGAAATAGCCAATGGCCAGAACATCACTTCGGACCATTATTTGCGGCGTGCCTGCTGGAACGCTCACGCAAGATGAGAACGGTCTTATCAGCTTTACCTACGATCATGACTATGACGGGCCAGCCCTATCGACCAACATACCCGTATCGAATCGCGCATACGGACAACAGGTCATGAATCCGTACCTGTTTGGCCTTCTACCCGACAGCGAGGACCAACGAAAAGCGATTGCCGCGGAATTCGACGTTAGGCCTAACAATCCCATCGCACTACTCAGCCGTATCGGACTCGACTGTCCGGGCGGCGTGCAATTTTGTGCCGAAGAAGATATCGACGCCGTCCTGCATCGCCCCGGCGAATACCGCCCCATAGACGACCACGAAATTGCTCTCCGCCTCAAGTCGATCAGAGATGACCGCAATGCATCGTGGATGGGCCTAGATGAAAGTTGGTCACTTGGAGGCAATCAGGGCAAGTTCGCTCTCGCACTCATGGACGGTCGCTGGTGCGAATGCATGGGGTCCTCGCCCACGACGCATATTTTCAAAAATGGCGTTATCGGTTTTAAACTCGAGGCTCTCAATGAGTTTGTCTGCATGAAAAGCGCCCAGCGCGCCGGCATCGCAACGGCAAACGTCGAATATCGTATGTTTGAGGACGAACCTGCCCTCATTGTTGAGCGCTATGACCGCGTGAAAGTCAAAGACGGAACGATCAGGCGCCTACATCAAGAAGACCTCTGTCAGGCACTTGGGGTGATGCCCGCCCAAAAGTACACGGCAGACGGCGGCCCGACCACACGCGACATTCAAGAGCTCCTCGTAAATACGAGCCACCATCAACTTAACCTGTATCTGTTTACGCAGATACTGTTCTTCAACGCCATTATCGGCGCACCGGATGCGCATGCGAAAAACTATTCCCTGCTCCTTGGAAACGACGGCGCAGCCATGATGGCTCGAATGTACGATGTCGCATCGGGGCTGGCATACGAGCGCATGCGCCGCCGGGCGCGCCTTGCCATGAGCGTTGGCGGCGAGAACCGTGTGGGGCGCATCGGACCCAACGCAATTCGCCGATACCACGGTATGGGCGACCCCGCGCTGGAGGCGGCGCTCACCGATGCCGGGCTATCCGAGAAGTTTTGCTTTGCGACCATGATGGACCTCGCCTACGAGGTACCCATTTGCATGGAAGAGGTCATGGACGGATACGCCGACCTGCCCGGCATGGCGGACCTGCGCGAGCATATGCTCGGCCCCGTCCGCGAAAACTGCCAGCGCACCCTCGACCTCATCAGGGCAGAAATGGACTAGGTGGCCGTAATTTCGCAATTATCAAACAATAGAGGGGGGGGCACCCGTCGCAAACGCTCGAATGCCCCCTCTCGTAATGTCATTTGCAATCCGCTAGCACGTGGCTCGGACTGCTACTAGCGCAACCTTTACGCAGCAAGGCGCTTGAGGACGTCGATGAGCAGCTCGTAGAAGCGCTCGGCAGAAGCGAGCTCCATGCTCTCGTCCGGGGTGTGGACATCGGAGAGCGTCGGGCCCACGGCGATGGCGTCCAGGCCGTGCAGGGCCTCGGCAAATAGGCCGCACTCAAGGCCGGCGTGAATGGACTCGATGCGCAGCTCGGAGCCAAAGAGCTCGCGATAGCTCTCGACAAAGACGTCGCGAACCGGCGAATGCTCGGCATAGCTCCAGCCGGGATACTCAAACTCAAACTTGGCGTCAAAGCCCAGGACATCGGCCAGCGTCTGCAGGCGGTCCTTGAACTCGTTCTGCAGCGAGGTGATCGAGGAGCGCGGGGACAGCATGATCTTGACCTCGTCGTCAGAAGTGGCAACCACACCGATGTTGGAGGAAACCTCGACGGAGCCGTCGGTGGCGACGTTGCGGCGAATCACGCCGTTAGGGGCAAGACGCAGGGCGCGGATGAGGGCAAGCGCGGACTTCTGGTCCATGGCCTCGACCTCGGCGTCGTCGGCAATCTCGACGGTGCAGGTAAAGCCGGGGTCGAAGACCTCGAGCTCGGCAGTGACGTCGGCGATGATGCCCTTTGCGATCTGGGCCGCGGCCTCGGCGGCAGCGTGATCGGCATAGACCAGAACGGCCTTGCACTCACGGTTGATGGCGTTGTCCTTGGTACCGCCGTTGAAGCTGACGATGGCGGGCTCACCGGCGACCATCAGGCGGTCGATGATGCGGGCCATGATGAGGTTTCCGTTGCCGCGCTCCAGGTTGATATCACTGCCGGAGTGGCCGCCCAACAGACCGGAAATGTCGAGCGTGAGGGTGCTACCGGTCTTGTGCTCGCGCACGATGGGGCAGGTGTAGGTAACGACGACGCCGCCGGCGCAGCTGACGGTGGCAACGCCCTCCTCCTCGGAGTCGAGGTTGATCATGGTGCGGGCGCTGATCTGGGACTTGTCGAGCGTCTCGGCGCCAACCAGGCCGGTCTCCTCGTCGGTGGTGAACACGCACTCGAGGGCGGGGTGAACAATCGAATCGTCATCGAGAACAGTGAGCATAAGCGCGACGGCGATACCATTGTCGGCGCCCAGAGTGGTGCCGTTAGCGGTGAGGACACCGTCCTTGACGACCAGGTCGATACCGTCGGTCGTAAAGTCGTGCTCAACGGAGCCCAACTTGTCGCACACCATATCGATGTGGCCCTGCAGCATTACGGTCGGGGCATTCTCGGCGCCAGCAGATGCGGGCTTGCGAATGATGACGTTGTAGACCTCGTCCTGATACACATCGAGACCGCGCTCCTTGGCAAACGCGACCAGGAAATCGCTGATGCCCTTCTCGTTGCCAGACCCACGGGGGATCGCGCTGACCTCCTCAAAGAAATGGAACAGCTGGACGGGCTCGTAGCCGGTAATCTTGTAGTCCATGGTGCCTCCTTGGCGCAACTGGTTAGACAGTAAGACATGCGACTTGTATATTCCCAGACTTTGCGTGCATAAACCAGTCGAAAACGCCGAGCGCCCTCGCATCATCGGCTAACGGTGGACCGTATAGCGTAACGGTCACAGCTACCGCAGCTCTACAAATCGAGGCGCCCTTTCCGGAACGCCTCGATTGCGCGTATCAAATTGTCGCCACGCCCTACAGCGCGCCAGAACCGGCTTGCATCATGCCGCCGGGGCCCGAGGTCACGCCGCCGCTCACGGGCGCGGCGTTGCCGGTGTGCGGTGCCGCCGGGGCGGTATCGCCACCGAGCGTGCCCGCCTGACGCGGTGCCGGGATCTCGCCCGTGCCGTGGCTAAAGACAAACTTGCCATCGGCCACGTCGCACAGGACGGTATCGCCCTCGCCCCACTCGCCGGCCAGGAGCTCCTCGGACAGCGGGTCCTCGATGAGCTTTTGAATGGCGCGGCGCAGCGGACGCGCACCGTTGGTGAGGTCGGTGCCCTCGGCCACGATCTTGTCATAGGCCGCATCGGTGAGCTTGATGTTCATGCCGTTGGCAATCAAACGCTGACGCAGATCGTCCACCAGCAGGTGCGCAATCTTGGTGAGATTCTCGCCCGAGAGCTTCTGGAACACCACAATATCGTCGATACGATTGAGCAGCTCGGGGCGGAACAGGCGCTTGAGCTCGCCCATCGCACGGCCGCGGATCTCGCTCGACGTGAGACCCTGCTCACCGGTGGTGCCAAAACCGACGCTCGCATCCTGCGCGATCTCGCGGGCGCCCACGTTGGACGTCATGATGATCACGGTATTGCGGAAGTCGACCGTCTTGCCCTGGCTATCGGTCAGGCGGCCCTCCTCCAGCACCTGCAACAAAATGTTGAAGATGTCGGGGTGCGCCTTCTCGATCTCGTCGAACAGCACGACCGAGTACGGATGACGGCGAACGGCCTTGGTGAGCTGACCGCCCTCGTCGTGGCCCACGTAACCCGGAGGGCTACCGATGAGCTTGGAGACCTCGAACTCGCTGCCGAACTCCGACATGTCGAAGCTGATGAGCGCGTCCTTGCTGCCAAAGAGGTACTCGGCGAGCGTCTTGGCGAGCTCGGTCTTGCCTGTGCCGGTGGGACCCAGGAAGATAAAGCTGCCGCCGGGACGACGCGGGTCCTTGAGCGGCGAGCGGCTGCGGCGCACGGCCTTGGCGACGGCCTCGACTGCCTCATCCTGGCCGATGATGCGCGTCTTGAGCACGCTTTCGGTCTGCAGCAGGCGCCGGCTCTCGCTCTCGGTGAGCGAGGAAACCGGCACGCCAGAGGTCACGGACACGATGTCGGCAATCTGACTCACATCGATGGTGAGCGGGCTGGCGTCGAGCTCAGCGGTCCAGGCAGCCTTGGCCTCGGCGAGCTCAATCTCGGCGGCCTTCTGCTGCTCGGTAATCTCGGCGGCCTTGTTCATGTCGTCGCCCTCGGTGGCCTCCTGCGCGGCGGCCTTGAGCTCCTCTATGCGATGCTCGGCCTCGCGCACCGGCTCGGGCGCGCGATTCGCGGCGATGCGAGCGCGGGCACCGGCCTCGTCGATGAGGTCGATGGCCTTATCGGGCAGGAAGCGATCCTGGATGTAGCGGTTGGAAAGGTTCGCGGCGGCCTCGATAGCACCCTGCGTATAGCGCACATGGTGATGCTCCTCGTAGCGCGGCTTGAGTGCGGTCAGGATCTTGACCGTGTCCTCGACGCTCGGCTCCTCGACATCGATGGTCTGGAAGCGACGCTCGAAGGCCGGGTCCTTGGTGAGGTACTTGCGGAATTCCTCGGCCGTGGTGGCACCGATAATCTGAAAGGCACCGCGCGCGAGCACGGGTTTGAGCATGGAGCTCGCGTCGATGGAGCCCTCGGCAGAACCGGCACCGATGATGGTGTGCATCTCGTCGATAAACAGGATGACGTCGTCGGCTTCGGTGGCCTCCTGAATCACGTTCTTGAGGCGCTCCTCAAACTCGCCGCGATACTTGGCGCCCGCCACGAGGCCCGGCAGGTCGAGCGTCCAGATATTCTGGTTCATGAGGTTCTCGGGCACGTTGCCGGCTGCAATCTGCTGAGCCAGGCCCTCGACGATGGCCGTCTTGCCCACGCCGGGGTCGCCCAGAATGAGCGGGTTGTTCTTGGTGCGGCGCGAAAGAATTTCCATCATACGCTGGACTTCCTTTTCGCGACCAATTACAGGGTCGAGCTCGCCGTCGCGCGCCTTCTGCGTGAGGTTGGTCGCGAACTGCTTAAGCGTATCGGTGCCACCCCCCTTTTGCTGAGAGGTATCCGAGCCGCTAAAGAACGGCAGGCCCGCACCGGGACGACCAGCACCGGCGCCGGCGAGCGGACGCTTCTTGTCCTGGTCCTTGGCGGTGAGTTTCTCGATAGCCTTTTTGATGGAGGCGGACGACACACCCAGGCGCATGAGGATGTCCATGGCCATGCCGTTGCCCTCTTCGATGATACCGATCAGCAAGTGCTCGGTCGACACGTAGGTCTGGTTGTTCTCGCGCGCCACGCGGAATGAACGCTCCATCACGCTAATGACGAGCGGCGTAAAGGCGAGCTTGGCCGCCTCGGTCTCCTCACTGGGCTCGGGAACCGTGGTCTGGACCTCTTTGAGAGTATCCATGATGTCATCATAGGAGATGTCGAGCGAACGCAGCGCCTCGGCGGCAATGCCCTCGTCCTCCTTGGCAAGCGCGAGCAGCAGGTGCTCGGTGCCCACCTTATTTGAATGAAGATCGAGCGCTTCTTGCTTGGCCATGGACATGACCTTACGCGCACGATCGGTAAAACGGTCTAACATGCTAGTTCCTCTTAGACGAGCTAGTTTTTTCAAACGCAAAGCGCCGCCCCGCGGCAGCGCTTTGGTCTCTTTACCCATATGGAGTATATGTTAACAGCTGGAGGAATATCTATAAACCCGGCTCACATGAATGCAGGTTATGACCGCATCGCGGGACTCACCGCGCGATGCGCGACGGGCGCCCCGCAAGAGAAACCCTAGACGTCTTTCACCACGTCGGGACTCGTCGCACGCGATGCGCGATAGGCATCGGCCTCCTTGGAGACGCGTTCGAGCAGCTCGGATGTATCGACGCCCTCGACTTGCGCGACCGTTTCAACCGTCTGCATGGCGACCGCCCTCAGGTACGCGCACGCGCTGTCCCCCAGCTGCTCGAGGTCTATCTCCTCGCCGCCCTCCCGGGCAAAGCCGACCGCCATCACAAAGCCCATGATGCCCGAGACCAGAAAGCCCACCGCAAAGCTCGAATCCGCCTTGAGCTCTTCTCCGTCGGGGTGGACGATCTCTCTCACGCGGTCGATGATGATCGTATGGATGCCCTGCACGACCTGCTCGGCGGCACCCGCCCTCATGGTGATGACGATGCGCCGCAGCAGGCAACGGACGTCGCGCCGGTCGAACGCCGAAAGGTCGCCCTCGCTCGAAAAATGCCAGAGGGCATCGGTGATAAGCTCGTTATCCTGCAGCAGCTGGGTCATGGCGATGGCGACGAGTTCATCGAAATCGTGAAAATAGTAGTAAAACGTTCCGCGATTGCACTGGGCGGCGCGGGTCACCTCGCCAACCGACAGCTCGAAGATGCTGTTGTTCTCGATGAGCTCCCAAAACGCCTCGATGATACGGGTGCGCGCATCGGGCGCATCGGCGTCCTTACGCGGTCTCGCCATGCGCCTCACCGCACCCCTGCGCCTTGGCGTTCATGATGAGCATCTGAAGACGGTTCTCCACGTTGGCGAAGCTCACGTCGGGATCGTAGTCGAGCGGCAGGAACTGCGCCGTGGGATACTGCTCCTTGAGCGCATGGATGAGCCCGCGCCCCACGACATGGTTGGGCAGACACCCGAACGGCTGCAGGATCACGAAGTTGCGGCAGCCGCGCTTGGCGTGCTCGAGGATCTCCGCCGGAATCAGCACGCCCTCGCCCGCATCGAACGTATGGTGCAGGATCTTATCGCTCGCGCGCACGAGCTCGGGCATGCGCGTCGGCGGCTCGTAGAGCGGGCTCGCCGCGCCCAGGCGGTCGCAACGGTCGTGCGCGAGCTCGAACAGGTTGTCCGCCGTGGCGTACCAGGCCTTTTCGGGCAGCGACAGGTCGACGTGGAACTCGCGCGACTGCGCATGCTTGTAGAAATAGGTCTTGCGGATCACGTCGGTCATGCGCGCCTCGATGACCTCGAGCCCGTTGTCCTCGAGGTAGCGCTCGATCTCGTGGTTGGCGCCGAGATGGAAATTGAGCAGGTACTCGCCCACGATGAGAACGGTCGGATGCGGGTTCGAGCGGTCGTACGGAACGGCGTCCATGATCGCAAGCGCGCGTTTGAAGCCCGTCGCCTGGCCTCTCAGCCCGGAGCGCTCCATGCCCTCGATAACCTCATCGAGCGCGCGGTCGAACGCAGCGTCCGCCGCGCCCTTCTCGAGCTCGTAGGGACGGATGCGCCTAAGCATGGCCTCGAGGGCATCGATCATGGGAAGACCGTAGGCGATCTGGATGCTCGGGCCAAGGCCGAGCTTGAAGCCCGGATGCGCATTGTGGGCATCGACGTCGTCGTTGGTGAGCACCGGGACATAGTCGTATCCCGCGTCGTCGAGCGCGCGGCGCAGCAGGGGCATGTAGTGCGTCAGGCGGCAGTCGCCGATATACTTGCCAGTCACCACGGCGACGTCGTGCGGGTCGTACTTACCGCTCTTGAGTGCCGCGAGCGCCTCGCCGATCACGATTTGCGCGGGGAAGCAGATGTCGTTGTGCACATAGCGTTTGCCCAGGCGGATGGCATCCTCGCGCCCGATATCAAGGGCCTCGGCGCGCACGCCCTGATTGCGCATCGCCGCGGTCATGAGCCTGCAGAACGCATGGGAGGTGTTGGGGACCAGCGCGATCTTGTCGTGCCGGTCGCGCTTGGTGTACTTGACCTTATACGGGTCGTCGAGCGGATGGACCGCGTGCACCCGGGCGCCCTCGGCACGCTCCTCCGCGCGACGACGGTTGACCGACTCGATAAACGAACGCACGCGAATGCCCATGGGACCGGCGACGTCGCTCTCATCGAGCTTGATCATCATCGGAACCTTGGAGCCCATCTCGCCCATCATGCGCGCGATCTCGTCGGTGAGATACGCATCGTGGCCGCAGCCGAAGCTGCCCATCTGCACGAGCTCGAGCTCGGGCGTCGATGCGACGATGACCGCGCACGACAGCATGCGCGCATGATAGTTGTTCACGATGTCGATGCGGCTGTTGGAAAGATCGACGTTGCAGACCCCCGGCACCGCATCGGGCGTCAGCACGGGGATGCCGCGCTCAGAGAAGAGCTTGGGCAGCCCGTGGTTGACCAGCGGGTCGTTGTGGTACGGGCGCGAAGCGATCACCACCGCGTAGCCGCCGTCCTCGTGCACGTTCTCGAGCACCTGCCTGCCGCGCAGCTGCAGCTGGTTCTCAAACGTCTCCTGCGCGCGGTCCGCCTGCTCGGTCGCCTTGGCAACCAGGTCGGCATCGATATCGAAGGTCTCCTTGCACCACGCCTTGAGCTGGCGGTTTCGGTCGCCCTCGTCGTACCAGTGGAACAGCGGCGTATCGAACGGAACGCCGAAACGCTCCTCCGGGTTATCGGAATTGCGCATCACGTAGGGGTATCCCTTTACGACGGCGCACATCCACTCGCTGGTAGAGGCGGTGTTTTCGGTGGGCACCGTCGTGATGATGGGCATGAAGATGCGGTCGACGCCGGCGTCGACGAGATTGCGGATGTGCCCGTGGACGAGCTTGGCCGGGAAGCACACGGTGTCGGATGTGACGTGCGCCAGACCGCGCTCGTACATCGCCTTGGTGCTGCGTCCCGAGACGCGCACCTTAAAGCCGAGCGTGCTGAAGAACGTCGACCAGAACGGCATGGTGTCCCAGAACTCGAGCACACGGGGAATGCCGATCGTGACATCGCGCCCCCCGCTGACGGGAACCGTGGGGTACGACTCGAACAGCAGCTTCTCGCGGTCGACAAAGAGATTGGGGGCAGCCGCGGTCCGGTCGCGCCCCGTGCCGGGTGCCTGTGCCTCGCAAGCACCCTGCGGACGCAGCTCCTCCGCCGCGGGAACCTCGCGCACGAGCTCATCCCATGAGATGGCGCCGCCGCGCGGGCAGCGATTGCCCGTGACGTAAAGCGAGCCGTCGCCAAATGCCACGACCGCGCGCTGGCAGCGGTTGTTGCACCGACGGCAGGTAACGCCGCCGAACTCGCGATGCTCGAAGCGCTCCACGGCATCGAGCCCGATAAACGACGTGCCGGCGTCGCCCTTGCGGCATTCCTCGCGCGCGAGCAGGGCGATACCGATAGCGCCCATCAGCCCCGGGTGGGGCGCACGCGTGACGGGTTTGCCCAGATACTGCTCGAATGCGCGCAGCACCGCGTCGTTTCGGAACGTGCCGCCCTGGACGACGACTTTGTCGCCCAGACGGTTGAGATTTGAAACGCGAATGACCTTGGTGAACACGTTCTCGATAATCGAACGGCAGAGACCGGCCATGATGTCGCCCGGACCCTTACCGCGCCGCTGCTCGGAAACGACGCTGCTGTTCATGAACACCGTGCAGCGGCTGCCGAGAACGGCGGGGGCTTTGGACGAAAATGCCTCGGTCGCGATATCCTCAACGGCTATTCCGAGGTTTTTGGCAAAACCCTCGAGGAACGAGCCGCAGCCCGCAGAGCACGCCTCGTTGACGACGATATCGGTCAGCACGCCGTGGTTGAGCCAGATGGCCTTCATATCCTGTCCGCCGATGTCGAGCACGAAGGTCGCATCGGGAACGCATGCGCACGCGGCGCGGGCGTGCGCGACCGTCTCGACCGTATGGTAGTCGGCGTGGAACGCGCGCGCGAAAAGCTCCTCGCCGTATCCCGTGGTGCCCACGGCATCGATCGCAAGCGTGACTCCCGCTGTCTCCCAGCGGTTCTTCAAGCTGACAAGACCCTGTTGGGCGACGTCGAGCGGTCTGCCGTTATTAGACGCGTAGAACGAATCGACAAGCTCACCCGCCTCATCGACCAGGGCGAACTTGGTCGTCGTGCTCCCCGAATCGATACCGAGCGCCACACGCACCGTCTCTCCGGGCGCATACGCATCCGGACCCTTTGCCGGCGTCTCTTTGCCATGGCGTGCCGTAAAATCCGCCTGCTCGGCAGGTGTGGCAAAAAAGGGCTGGGCAAGACGTCCCTCCCCGCTTGCGGGCGCGACCGTCTCGAGCTTATCCAGCCGGACAAAAGCGTCGGGAAGGTCGATCGGTTGGGACGATGCGAACATGTCGGTCAGCGACAGGGCGGCACCGCGCGCGACCATGATCTGCGGATCGCGCGGGACGATAACCTGATCGTCCGATAGATTCAGTTGCTCCCGGAACACGCGGACCAGTGTGGGGTTGTAGGCGAGCGTACCGCCCTCGAAGATTACCGGCGGCTCGATGTCGATACCCTGGGCCAGACCGCCGATCGTTTGGCGGGCGACCGCGTGAAGCGCCGAAAGCGCCAGGTCGGTGGTAGGAATGCCCTCGTTGAGCAGCGGCTGGATATCGGTCTTTGCGTACACGCCGCAGCGGCCCGAGACCTCGTGGACGGTCGTTCCCCGGCTTGCGAGCTGCTCGAACTCGCCCGATTCGGTGCCGACCCCCATGAGCTTTGCCATCTCGTCGATAAATGCACCGGTACCGCCTGCGCACGAGCCGTTCATGCGCATGTCGGCAACCTCGATGTCTCCCTTATCGTTGGTGCGGAAGAAGATCATCTTGGCGTCTTGGCCGCCCAGCTCGATGGCGCAGCGCGTCTGCGGATAGAACCTGCTGATCGCGAGCGCGTTGGCGACCACCTCCTGAACGTACGAGGCGCCCAGCGCGGTCGCGATATCGCGCGCACCCGAGCCGGTCACCGCAACGCGCAGTGACTCATGGGGAAAGCGCTCGGCGAGCTCGCCGAGCATGGCGCGCACGCTCGCTGTCTGACACGCCCCGTGGCGGCGATATCCCCACCACGCCTCGGTCATATCCTCGTGCATCGCGTAAACTTTGGTCGTCGTCGACCCTACGTCCAGTCCTACTAGCAACGCCATAATGCTCCGTCTCTCGCATTTTTCCCGCTAGAGATATACCACTCTACGTAATACAACAGACTGTTGTATTTAAACTCCGTATAAAAAGCGGCTGCCGAAACGCTTCAGCAGCCGCCGAATGCACCAACAGATTGTTCTGCGCGCTAGCACGTCGGGCAACGGAGCAGCACGGGCCCTCCGGTCATGCGCACCGCTCACGCCCGCGATGTCGCCGAGAGAGCTATCCACGCTTTGGGCTCCAACCAAGCAAGTCGCCCGCGCTCAGCAGATCCCTAAGCGAGCTACTCGCACTCAGGAGCCATAGCCTGCTCCAAGAGCTCGGCATGCTCCTCCTCGAAAACCGTCCCCACAGGGAAGGCGCGACGGAAGACGAAGCGGGAAATCGGACCGGCTACCAAAAGGTTCCACGGCAGCGCCATCACAAAATTATGCGGGATGTTGATCATCCAGATCGCGGGCACGGAATACAGGTTCGCAAGGATGCCGCCGGGCATGTGCGTCAGACCCTCACAGGCACCGTACAGCGACATGATGATGACCATGGGAACGACCATGCAGGAGCTGACGGCAAGCGTCATGGCAAGCGGCGAACTCTTGCCCGGCGTGACCAGGAATTTAAAGGCGAAACCCTTGGCAAGGGGGCTGGCAACAAACCAGTCGCAGCACATGGCAAAAATGTAGGCAACGGGGAAGCCGAGCCACGCGGCGGCAACAACCTCGCCGTTGATGGCCCCATGCTGCAGGGCAACGTTGTAGATGCTCATCCAGAGCACCATGCAAAAGCACATGATAAAGGTGAACAGCAGGCTCTCTCGTTTGTTGATAGGCATAAAGGGCATTGTCCTTTCTGTGTTACGCCGCGGCACCACGCAACAAAAACGGGCGGGCAAGATGGAGCTGTTGGGACTTCATCTCGCCCGCCCGTGGTACGTGCGTCTGCGACTACTTATGTGGTGGAACTACCCTAACACGAACGGCGCGCGCTTCGTAAGCGTTGAGTTTATGGAGATGCAGGGCACCAATAATCCCCCCCCGACCCCATAAGTTGCGGTGGAATACGGACTGTTTTGACCCTTTAAGCAGCAATTCAGTCCCTATTTCACCGCAACTCATTGGGGGTGCAAAGTAACCTGTCCCCTTTGCACCAATTAGCTGGTGTGGCGCCAGCGAGGGTCGGTGAGTGTACGTGCCACACCCAGACCAACGGGCAAAAACGCCACGATGAGCACTGCACGCACAAACCAACCGAGCATATTGACTGTGTCGAAGGTGCACATGTAATACATCGAGCGATACAGATACAAACCCGGCACCATAATGACAATCGAAGGCACCGTGAGAGCGATACGCGGGTAGGTGAGCTTGACTTCGGCCAAGCTTGCCAGCAGACCCGATACCAGCGCGCCGATAAACGCTGCTGCCTCGGGAGGCATTCCCGTGCTGAGGCCCAGGAAGGGAATCATCGTCGGCGCATCGACGAGCGTAAGGCGCAGGGTATTGGAAACGGCGCCGATCAACCCAGCTGCCGCGGCCATCTTTACCGGGCTGTTGAACATCACCGAGAAGCCGAATACGCCAACGAAGCTCATCACCACGCGCAGGAGCGTAAGGGCAAGCGGCGAAAGGCCGAGCGGGGCAAAATCATCCGGTGCCAGCCCCACACACTCGGCAACCATCCAGCCCACAAGGGTCGCCATCACAATAATCGACACGGCATACGAAAGACGCTCAATGCCGCTTCGCATATCGAGCTTAGCGATGTCGAGGCCTGCCGTAATGAGGGGAAAGCCGGGAATCACGAAGAGCATGGCGCCGATATAGCCTTCTTGGTGCGACATTGCCCCCGGTACGACCTGGCCAAGGCCGAGCAATGCCAGCAGATACGAAACGCAAGCGAGCGCAACGCCCGTCGTCAGCGCGCTAAACTGGCCAAGACCCTGCTTGAGAATATGGGAGCGAGCAAAGTTACCGACACCAGCGCCTACGAATGCGCAGGCCATCTCGATAGGGCCGCCGCCGAGCAAAAAGACGAAGGCGCCGCAAGCACAGGCTGCCGCAAGGCCCTGTTGCCAGGGAGAGTAATCGGGTTTTGAGCTCTCAACGGTCTTGAGCATCTCGTGGTACTCGTGTACCGTGAAGCGACGACCATAGGTCTCGATTTCCTTGAGGAAACTCTCCATCATCCAAATGCGATGGGTATTGACTCCCGTTGTGGGCAGGCTGACAACCTCGTTAAAGCAGTGGCCATCTTCGATGCAAGTACACTCAAACGACAGAAGGCTCAGGTCGACGTGAATCGTGACGCCGAGTACGGCAGCAACACGATTCATGGTATCGCGCACGCGCCAGGCACCTGTTCCGCTTGCCAGCATAAGCATGCCGGTGCGGCAGATGATGGATGACTTATCGGTGAGCGGCGCATCGACGGCAAGCTCATCGCCTGCCGTCACGATCTGGTGCCAGTCAGTTTTCATATGGAGCGCGCCGGCACGAACGCCGTGGTGCATGGGGGCTCTCGAAAGCAGCGAGTCAAGGCGCGAAGGCTGTGGGGGCTCCGTTAATTCGCCCTCGTCCTCGTCGGGCTCTTCATCGACCAGATCAAATGAGTCAAGCGATGCCGGCTCGCGACGATCGATTAGCTCCTCATCCTCATCATCAAAGTAATTGAACTGATCGAGCATGTCCTCTTCGATTGCGCGCTCGCTCGCATCGTCCATCCCGGTGCTCCCTTCCTATCGACTAACCCCCATCCTAGACAGCGACGGCTAAAGGAAACATAAAAGAGGCGGCTGTCATGCATGGAAGGCGCAAACCCCCAATGCGTCGGTAGACCCCCTACGACTAGGACTGTCCCCAAGTGCCGGCAGAGACGATATGAGCAGGACATAAAAACATTGAGAGCCCCTGCTGCATGAAAGACCG